>NZ_PDZG01000013.1 GCF_002735645.1 Iodobacter sp. BJB302 | reverse complement strand
ATTACATCCATTACTATAACCACGACCGAATCAAACTGAAGTTAAAAGGGCTGAGTCCTGTGCAATACAGAACCCAGCCCTTGAGCGCCTAGCTTTTATACTGTCCAACTAATTGGGGTCAGTTCATATACCGGGGGCTTTTTTCTTAGGGATTTACATAATGAGCAGAAAAAATAAACCGTGTATCTTGATTCAATCATTTTAAAACTTTGAAATTGCAGTAAAAAAAGAGCATTTTTTCTAAAGATGCGCTGCCGGCAAAGATATTGTCTATAAATATGTAAATATCATCTGATGATGCAAATAAAAGGTTACTTTATTTAAAAGGAAAGTACCTATGCCAATGAATAGCGTAAGACTGGATTCCAGCCTAGACAGCCCTAACCCTGATCACTGGGAAGTCGCCGCAATTGCGCTTGCCCTGCAGGAAGGTTTTGACTGGCACTATCGTTTATTCAGGGAATCCAGCCGTAAGGCCAAAGTTCATTTTATTGAGGGTGATTTTCATGCTCAGCGTGCAGAAGTACGCGACAGAATCGCTTTTTATGATTTGCGTGTCATAGAAACGGCAGACCGGCTTAAGCAGGATTTTAATGCAGACAGCTTGCCGGATGCGACATGGTCTAAAGTAAAACTCTATTTTATTGGTTTACTGATTAATCATCAGCAGCCTGAGCTGGCTGAAACATTTTTTAATTCGGTATGCTGCCGTATTTTGCACCGCACTTATTTTCATAATGATTTTATTTTTTATCGCCCGGCCGTCTCCACTGAATATATAGAATCAGAGCCACCTATTTATCGCAGCTATTACCCTATTCAGACAGGGCTGAATGCGACGCTGGCCAATATGTTTACTGACTTTAATTTTGAGCTGCCCTTTGTAGATTTAGAGCGTGATGTGCGCCGCCTGCTGCGGGCCCTGCACAAGTTTCTAGGCCGCTGGCCAGAGTTTGCACTGAATACCCAAATTCAGGTTTTGGCCTCGCCTTTTTATCGCAATAAAGCGGTATATATTATTGGCAAAGCCATTCATGAAGATTTAGAAATCCCCTTTGCCCTGCCGCTTTGCCGTGATGCAGAAGGAAAACTATTTCTGGATGCCGCGCTGTTTGAGCCATGGCAAATCAGCCATTTATTTTCCTTATCCCGTGCTTATTTCCTAGTCGATATGGAAGTCCCATCGGCCTATGTGCGCTATTTACAAAAGCTTATGCCGGATAAATCACGCGCCGAGCTTTACACCATGCTGGGTTTGGGCAAGCAGGGTAAAACGATGTTTTACCGTGAGCTATTTCATCATCTGCGGCATTCCACTGATTCCTTTGTGTTTGCGCCGGGCACCAAGGGCATGGTGATGATTGTATTTACCCTGCCATCTTTTCCTTTTGTATTTAAAATAATTAAGGATGTGATTGCACCACCCAAAGAGGTAGACCGGGCGATTGTAAAAGCCAAATACTTATTGGTGAAACAGCATGACCGGGTTGGGCGAATGGCCGATTCATTAGAATTCTCGGACGTGGCTTTACCCAAAGCGCGTTTTAATGAAGAGCTTTTAGATGAGATCCGTAAATTAGCGCCATCCATTTTAGAAGAAAGCGAAGATAAAGTCATTTTGCGCCATCTTTATATTGAAAGGCGGATGACGCCGCTGAATATCTTTATAGAGAAACGCCATGATGAAGAAATTGCCAGCGTGATTGAAGATTATGGCAATGCGCTGCGCGAACTGGCCATTGCCAATATTTTTCCTGGCGATATGCTGTTTAAAAATTTTGGTGTGACCCGCGAAGGCCGGGTGGTGTTTTATGATTATGATGAAATTGAGTATATGACGGATTGTGATTTCCGCCGTATTCCACCCCCACCTGCACCAGAATTTGAAATGAGCAGTGATACCTGGTTCAGCGGCAATCCGAATGAAGTGTATCCGGAAGAATTCGGCACTTTTTTGTTAGGCCGCCCGGATGTTAAAAAAATCTTTATGCAGCATCACGCTGATTTACTTACCGTACGTTTTTGGCAGCATGCAAAAGACAGAATTAAACAGGGTTTTATTGAAGATTTTTACCCCTATCCGCAGGAAGAGCGTTTTGCAAAGCGCTACCCAAATAAGGCGAAGGGTGTATCAGTTTGATAGTTGCAGATATAAAAAAGGCAGGGCCTCATGACCGGCCCTGCTTTTTTTCCGGGTGTAAATTACTTTACATCCAGCAATTCAACATCAAACACTAAGGGCGCATTGGGGGGGATTACATTGCCCGCACCGCGCGCACCATAGGCCATTTCAGCGGGGATAATCAGCGTGCGTTTCCCGCCAGTTTTCATCCCTGCCACACCCGCATCCCAGCCTTTAATGACGCGTTTTGCACCCAGTGGAAAGCTGAAAGGTGTTTTGCCTACTGAGCTGTCAAATTGCGTGCCGTGATTTTTATCGGCTTTAGCATCATAAAGCCAGCCGGTGTAATGCACGGTAACCGTGCTGCCTGTTGTGGCCTCTTTACCGTTTCCGGCTTTTACATCAATTACTTCAAGCTTTGTGATGGGCGTAACGGCAGCGGCTTGTGCATGCGTGATACCGGCAAAGCAGAGCGCAATTGCAAATAAACGGGTTTTCATCAGATGGGTTCTCCTTACATTATGTTGACTATAACATGCCATTGTTACTTAATTTACGTAAGAGGGAATGTATTTTTGTAATGGTGCCGCTCAATGCTCCGATAAGCGCACAACGGGCATGGATCAAATGGCGGGATTTACTTCCTTATTAGCGCAGCTTATTGATAGAAAATCTGCCTTGTAATGCAATCACTGGTCAGCCTGTTTAATAAATATTTGCCAGTCGCTTAGGATAAATCAGCCAGTGCGCTATATTTCAGCATCGATAGCCTCTTTGTGTAAAAATGTGGCAATCGCAGTATGTTTGGGCACATGAATAAGGCTTTAAATGGAAAAGAGCAGAATTAAAAATCTACCACTGGCAAAAGAATTATTGCTGCTGAATGTGCTTGGTATCGCAAGTACATTGCTCGTTTGCCTTGCCTTGTTTTCTGTTTCTTATAGTTATCTTGCCGTGCAGCGTTTAAAAACTGAGGCCATTGTCAATGCCAATATTCTGGCTGCAAATATTGCACCCATGCTGGTTTTTAACGATCAGAAAGCAGCCAAGACCCTGGTCCACTCATTTATCACTACACCAGATCTTGCCTATTTAAGTATTGTAAATACGCAAAACCAAATTTTTGCTGACTGGGGCGCTTTGCATAAGGACAGCCAGCTCTTTTCGTTTACTCATATTTCTAATCAGCCTCTGACGGATATGTCTTTTGATCATATTGCAGTATTGGTGCCGGTATCGCTGGATGGTGAGTTGCTGGGCGCGGTGCAATTACAGATTGGTTTTGATGCAGTTTACAGAGAAACACTGCAATTCTTTTTATTGGGCCTGGTATTAACGGCGATTGCGATTGTCACGGCTTCTATTATTTTAAACCGCTTGCAGGTCAGGGCACTGGCTCCTATTTTTGAGCTGTCTACTGTTGCAGAGAATGTCGCATTACAGCGCGACTACAGCCTGCGCTCCAGTTATATCAGTAATAATGAGTTAGGCAGATTGTCTTTTCATTTTAATCAGATGCTAGCAAAAATAGAGAAATGGGAAAACGATATTAAAGAAGAATTGAATCAAAGCAAGGAGTCAGAGCGCTGTTTAGATATTCTGGCAAATTATGATAATTTAACTCAGCTGCCTAATCGCCATTATTTCCATCAGGCTTTGGCAACAACGGTGGGGCGTTCTATTATAGAGAATCAGTTTTCAGCACTTATGTTTATTGATTTAGATAACTTTAAATATGTAAATGATCAATTCGGGCATGAGGCCGGTGATTTAGTTCTGACTATTATTTCGCAGCGCTTAAAAAATATTTTGCGCAGTACTGATATGCCTTGCCGATTGGGTGGGGATGAGTTTGCAGCTATTTTGCCGCAAATTGCGGATGAAGAAGCGGCTAAGATTTTAGCTGAAAGACTGGTAGCCGGGGTAAAGCAGCCGATTATTGTTCATGGTGAAGTCATGCCGGTAGGGGTCAGTATTGGTATTGCATGCTGTCCTTTACATAGCGATGATCCAAAAACCTTGCTGCACTATGCTGATCTGGCTATGTATCAGGCCAAAAAGGCAGGCAAAAATACTTTCTGTGTTTATTCGGAAAAAAAATGAGATATCTTTTTCCGCTATTATTTTTATTCAGTCTTGCCCGGGCAGATTCTGGCGGTCCCAGCCTTGAGGATTTGCTCGATACGGCTTTAATTAACCCGCCTCATAATGTGGATGTCTCAACGGCATCTAAATTTTCTCAGGGGGTTAAAAATGCGCCATCGGCAGTCCGGGTGATCAGCCGTGATGATATTCAGCTGTTTGGTTATCGCACCCTTGGGGAAATATTACGCAGTATGCCTGGCCTGTTTACCAGCTATGACGGGCAGAATACATTTCTGGGGGCCCGCGGTGTGGCTATTCCGGGCGATTACAATACCCGCGTATTGATTTTAATTGATGGAATTCGTTTAAATAATAATGTATTTGATAGTGCTTTTGTGGGAAATGAATTTCCGCTCGATGTGGATTTAATCGACAGAGTAGAATATGTGCCCGGCCCGGGATCAGCTATTTATGGTAATAACGCTTTCTTAGGTGTAGTCAATGTATTAACGCGCGGTGCGGCCAGCTTGCGTGGTGCAGAAGCTTCGCTTGAATATGGAAGCTTTAATACCAGTAAATTACGTGCCAGTATGGCGAATCGTTTAGATAATGGTCTTGAGTATTTAATTTCGGCCAGCCAGTTTTACAGAGGCGGCCCCAGCCATCCTTATTATATGGATTACGCTGTTCCAGCACCGGAATTTAATGGAGACCCGGTTACAGACGGCGATTTAAGCCGTTATCTCTTTACTAAAATATCAATGGATGGCTTGCAGCTGACCGGGGTATTTTCCAGCAGGGAAAAAACCAATCCAGTTTTATTTGGCTCCGCTGATTCGCCTGTGCTGAGTATTAAAAATGGCACATCTTTAAATGAGAGTCAGCGCTCATTAATCAGCTTAAGCTATGATTTTGAATTGTTTTCTGATTGGAATATGCAGGCGCGATTGAGTTACCACGAGGAAGAATATAAAGGAATTTTTCCAGTCTATTATAATTCTGAAACGATGTTTGTAGATAAAGAAAATGCAAAGGGCCGCTGGTGGGATGGCGAATTGCATGCTTTATATAATCAGCTGCCCGGGCATAAAATTTTATTGGGTGTGGAAGGCCGGGTGAATGCTGAGCAATTCTGGAATAACTACACCGAGGGCTTCAATGCAGGAAGCCCAATAGAGCAGTCCTCCAGCCACTACGCTTTTTTTGCTCAGGATGAATACAATTTTGCTGATGGGTTTATTTTTATTGCGGGGGCAAGGTACGATCATACTGAATATGGTGAATATCTTAATCCCCGGCTGGGTTTGATCTGGAACCCGCTGGATAAAACAAATATTAAATTATTGTATGGCTCTGCCTTTAGAAATCCTAATTTTTTTGAGCAAACTCGTAATACCGCCATTAACTACCCTGAAGCAAAAGCAGAAAAAATTACAACGCTTGAGCTGGTGGCCGAGCATTATTTAACACCCAGTACTAAATTAAATGGATCTGTTTATCACTATGAAATGAATGATTTAATTGGTCAGGCGGCTACAGATTATGGTCTGGTTTATACGAATTTAGAAAAAGTAGTCAGTACGGGTTTTGAAACTGAGCTGGAGCAGCGGTTTGAGGCTGGAATTCAGGCAAAACTGGCTTATTCATTACAAAAAACTGAAATTGGTAATGATATAGCCTTGTTTAATTCGCCACGGCATATGCTCAATTTCAAATTTTTATTGCCCTTTGCTGACTCCCGCTGGAAATTAGCCACTGAGCTGAGATATATCAGCGGCAGAGAGATTTTCTTTGGTGAGCTGCCAAAACAATGGCTGGCCGATATTGCGCTGAATGGCGATATCAGCAAAGACTGCTCTGTATCACTCTCTGTGCATAATCTTGCTGATGTATCGTATGAGGAGGCGACAAGGTATATTAATTTTGATCGGTTTTCATTAAAACAAGATGGTCGTGATATTCGGCTTAAAATCAATATCAGGTATTAATAATGGCTAAGCTGATATTGATGCTGTTATTTTCACTGCTCTCTGCCCGCGTATGGGCTGCTGCAGATGAAACAGAATTAAAAGCGAATTTTATTTTTCGCTTTGCTCAATTTACAACCTGGCCACTGCCGCCGAATAAAGAAACCCTGCTTTGTGTTTTAGGGGCTAGAGGTATTTATGATGAATTGGATAAATTTAAAGACAGAAGAATAAATGGTAATCCGGTTAAGGTTGTAAAGGTGTCGTCTGTGAAATCGGCAACAGACTGCAATGTGCTTTTTATTGGAGCACAAGAGCGGATTAATCTGGCGGTGGTTTTGCCTTTACCTATTTTAGTGATTGGTGAGAATGCAGAAGCATTTGAAGAAAAAGCGATGATTGTCCTTGTGACCGAGCCAAACCGGATCAGCTTTAAAATCAACCGCTCACAGGCTAATCAGGTAGGTTTGGTGATGAGTGCGCAATTGCTTAAATTGGCAAAAGAAGTACGCTGAATCAAAGTGAAACTGAAGTGTCTATTCAGCTGCGGCGCGGCGGCTGTTGCAAGCAATGAGGCAGCGTGTAAAAAGGCCGGCGGTGCTTCGCCGGCCTTTTTACTGATTAGTGTTTAGTTAAATCTTCAAACACTTTGCTTAAGCGCTTAACCGATACCGGATAAGGCGTTTTCAGCTCCTGAGCAAAGAGGCCAACGCGCAGTTCTTCTATCATCCAGCGAAACGGAGCAAGCGGGGTGGTGTCCCGGCCTTCTTTTTCCCATTTCAGCATCTCGGCTTCCCAGCGTTTAAATAGCTCGTTGATTTCCGCACCGCGCTGGCCGTCTCTTTGTGGATTGGCAACGCGTTTTTCAGCGCGGATGCGCATGGCTTTTACATAGATGGGCAGGCGCGGTAATTGCTCCCACGGGGTTTTATGTAAAAAGCCTTTAAATACCAGCTGGCCGAGTAATTCTGTCATGGCGCTGGCAAAGGGTGATGGTTTGGCGATCAGTTTATTCAGTGCCACGTATTCCTGGGTCAGCTCGGCCAGGATGCGCATCACCGCATCACGTACCGAGGGCAGGCGTACTTTGGCGCGGGATTTCTGGCTGTCGAATTCTTTTGGCTTACGCGGCGCATCGTCTTCGCCAATAAAGGCGCGATCGCAAATGCAGGCCACGATGTCATCCATCAGCTCGTCACCATTGCATACACCGCGCAGCTGCAATGCCAGCGGGTTAAACGTCGGTAGCGATTTAGGCAGCTGTTTTACATGGTCTTTTAGCTCGAATTTCAGCAGGCAAATTACCCCGTCCCGATGCGCTGCAGCGGCGGCGTATTCGGTATCAAACAGGCGAATCGCCACTGCGTCTTCTTCTGGTACCAAGCCTGGAAAGCCGGTAATCGAGCGGCCCTGGCGTTTGAAATTGATTTTGGCAGGCAGATCGCCGAAATCCCATTTCATAATGCCGGTTTTTTCGATGCTGACGCTGTCGTCCGCCGCATCGCGGAAGGTCATTTGTGCCGCTTCACCCAGCTGGGCACGCAGTGCAATCAGGTCGCGGCCTTGCGCCAGCTCTTGGCCTGCATCATCCACAATTCTGAAATTCATTTGCAGATGGGGCGGCAGATCCTTGGGGTTGAAGGCATCGCTGGGCACAATCAGCCCCGCGCCACGGCCCACTGCTTGCGCCAGTTGCGGTAGCAGCGGCTCGGTTCTGGAGGCCTTATCCAGCTCAACCAGCATTTTGGTGGCAAATTCCGGCACCGGCACGCAAATACGGCGGATGGATTTTGGTAGTGATTTAATCAGCAGGGTGATTTTTTCGCGAATCATGCCCGGTACCAGCCAGTCAAAAACAGCGTGATTCACGCGATTTAACAGATGCAGCGGCAGGGTGATGGTCACGCCATCGAGCGGGTGGGCTGGCTCAAAACGGTAAGAGAGCGGCAGCTTGGCGTCGTTCAGGCGGAAAAATTCTGGGAATTGCTCTTCTGTCACCGCAGCTGCGCCGTGCTGCATTAAATCATCGCGGGACAGGAACAGGTGCTGGGGATTGTCTTTTTCAATCAGCTTACGCCATGCTTCAAAGCCAGCGCCATTCACAATATCGGCTGGAATTTTGGCGTCAAAAAACGCAAATAACGCATCATCATCCACCAGCACATCCTGACGGCGGGCTTTATGTTCTAAATCCTGCACGTCCAGAATCAGCGTCTTATTGTGCTCAAAAAATTTGGCGCGGCTGTTGTAATTAAAGTTCACCATGGCTTCGCGGATAAAAATCTCGCGTGATGCCACAGGATCAATCTTGCCAAAATGCACGCGGCGTTTGGGCACAATCGGCAGGCCATAGAGGGTAACGCGCTCGCTGGCATTCACTTGCGCTGAGGTTTTTTCCCAGTGCGGATCAAAATAATGGCGGTTCACCAGGTGGGCGGCGATGCGCTCCACCCATTCCGGCTCGATAGCGGCCACGCAGCGGCCATAGATTTTGGTGGTTTCAACCACTTCGGCGGCAATAATCCATTTTGGTCGTGCTTTTTTCAGGCCGGAGCCAGGGAAAATATTAAATTTAATCCCGCGCGCGCCCAGGTATTCGTCGTTTTCCGGCTGCTTAAAGCCGATATTGCCCAGCAATCCGGTCATCAGCGCTTTTAAAATTTGCTCTGGCGTGCCCGGCGCTGTTTTTAAATCATTCAGCTGTAAATCCATATCTTGGCAAATTTCGGCCAGCTGGCGATGTAAATCCCGCCATTCGCGCAGGCGCAGATAGGATAAAAAGTGCTCGTGGCAAAGGTTAATCAATTGACGATTGCTGGTTTTATTATCCAGCGCCTCGTTAAAGAATTCCCACATGCGTAAGAACGACAGGAAGTCGGATTTATCATCCACAAACCTGGCTTGGGCGCGGGCCGCGGCTTCTTTGGCGTCGAAAGGGCGCTCGCGCGGGTCTTGCGCCGATAGCGCCGAGGCAATAATCAGAATCTCGGCGAGGCAATGCTCATCACGCCCGGCCAGCAGCATACGGCCAATGCGCGGGTCGACCGGCAGGCGGGCGAGTTGCTTACCAATGGGGGTCAGCTGGTCTGCCATATCGACCGCACCCAGCTCACGCAGCTGCTGATAGCCGTCGCTGATTAAACGGCTGGATGGCGCTTCCAGGAAAGGAAAGTTGTCGATATGGCCCAGTTTGAGTGCTGCCATACGCAAGATGACCGCTGCTAAAGACGAGCGAACGATTTCCGGATCAGTAAATTCGGAGCGGTTATTAAAGTCAGCTTCATCATAAAGCCGCACGCAAATACCCGAAGCCACCCGGCCGCAACGGCCAGAACGCTGGCGGGCCGAGGCTTGGGAGATTTTCTCAACCAGTAATTGCTCGACTTTTGCGCGCGGTGAATAGCGTTTAATCCGCGCATGGCCCGAATCCACTACATAGCGGATGCCCGGCACGGTGAGCGAGGTTTCGGCCACATTGGTGGCCAGCACAATACGGCGGCCACTGCTCCCGCTTCTGAAAATCCGCTGCTGATCTTCGTTAGAAAGCCGTGCAAACAGTGGCAGAATTTCGGCGTCGCGCAGTTTGGCTTTGCGCAGCTCTTCGGCGGTTTCGCGAATCTCGCGCTCGCCCGGCAAAAACACCAGCACATCGCCGCTGCCATCGTGCCGCCACAGGTTTTCAATGGCCTGGACGATGGCTTCTTCCATTTCCAGCTCCTGATCGTCTTCATCTACAGCGTGCAGTGGCTGATAGCGCACTTCCACGGGGAAGGTGCGGCCAGAGACTTCCATGACAGGTGCACCGGCAAAATGCTGACTGAAGCGATCGGCATCAATGGTGGCGGAGGTAACGATGACTTTCAGCTCTGGGCGCTTGGGCAGCAGCTGCTTGATATAGCCAAGTAAGAAATCGATATTCAGGCTGCGCTCGTGCGCCTCGTCGATAATAATCGTGTCGTATTTTAAGAGGTAGGGATCAGACAGCGTTTCGGCCAGCAAAATCCCGTCTGTCATCAGCTTGATATAGCTGGCATCGGTGGTTTTATCGGTAAAACGCACCTTAAAACCGACGGCGTTTTCAGATTTTAATTCCTGGCCGATGCGCGTTGCGACCGATCTGGCGGCCAGGCGGCGCGGCTGGGTATGGCCAATCAGGCCATGCACACCACGGCCCAATTCCAAGCAAATCTTCGGTAGCTGGGTGGTTTTACCCGAGCCGGTTTCACCGCATACAATTACAACTTGGTGTTTGGCAATCGCTTCACTTAGCTCGTCTTTACGCTGATTAACCGGCAGATTTTCATCGAATTCCGGGCGGGGCAGGCGGCTTCTGCGCTGCTCGCTTTTAGCCAGCGATTTGGCAATACCCGCTTCCAGCTCACGCAATTCTTTATCGCAAGGCTGCTGTTTGGCTTGCCGTTGATTCAGGCGATGCAGCAGGCGCTCCAGATTGCCTCTGTCTACCAATTGCGTGTCGGCAATTTGTTGGTTGTAGTTTTGCTCTGGAGTGGAACTAGATGCCGTGGGGTTCATCGCTGGAGTTAAGCTTGTACAGATAAGAAGGCGGCGATTTTACCATGCTGGCCCCATGATGCTAAGGCGATAAATAGCAAGAGCGGCTGGCTTTAAATAATATCGGGAATAATCTGATGATCTTGTCGCCTGATTGTCATCAGCCCGACCTAAACTCTGGGTGTTTATTTATTTAAAATTGAAATGATGCTCAGCGAATTACTTTGCTCTTTTTTTGAAGTGGCCCGTCAGGGCAGTGTGGCATTAGCGGCAAGGCAGATTAAATTAAGCCAGCCAACCATTACTTCACGAATTCGCCAGTTAGAAGAGATTTATCAAATTGAATTGTTTTACCGGGGCGGCGCACGCTGGGTACTCAGCGATGCAGGCATTCGCCTGATGCCTATGGTAGAGCGCTTATTGCAGGAAGAAGCCAATATTGATTTTACTCTGCGAAATGCAGGAGGCGCTCAGCAGGGTAATTTACGTATTGGCGCAACTGGGCCTTATTTTATCAGCCATAGCATTGCTCATTTTCATGCGGCGTATCCACAAATCCAGCTTTCTATGCAATTTGGTAATTCTAAGGAAATGCTAAAGGCATTAAATGAATACGCAATTGATTTAACCGTTTCTTCAAAAAAAATAGAAGATGCCCGTTTAAACTGTATTTTACTTGCCGCCGAGCCTTTAGTTTTGGCCATTAGAAGCGATCATCCATTGGCTAAGCAAAAAGACCTAGATATTGCTGATTTAGCTAGGGTCCATCTTTTATTGCGTGAAGAAGGCTCTGAAACACAAAAGCTGACTCAGCAATTTTTGCAGGAACATGGGATTCAGCCCAAATCAAGCTCGTGTATTGCCAATGGCGAGGCCATCCGGCAAGCGATTATTCATGGCTTTGGCGCGAGCATTATGTCTGAAGGTGAAGTGCCCAATCATTCGGCGCTCAGTATTTTGCCATTCAGACAAACCAGTCCTTTGATTTATGAGTATCTCTATTACCTGAAAGACAGAGAAAAAGTGCCTTTAATTGCCGCTTTTTTACGGCATATTGAGCCTTTAGCTTAGGGCGTGTTCAGGCGTAATGACGCAGGCGCGTTAAGGCAGATATTTATAAAGAATATGAATGGCACACAATAGATGAGTTATTTCTCAGGATATTCTCCGTGTAACTCTGTGGTTCAAGATTTGGGTTTTGTTCACATAAAAAAACAGCCCCTGAGGGCTGTTGAAATGATGGGGTTTAACTGGCTCGTTTTCTGTATCTCATCACTGTTCCTGCATTGGTCGGGTCGCTGATTGAGTGTCTTCCGGTTTCTACCCGGCCGGCAAAGCGCCGTACAAAGTCATTGCTGCCTGTTACGCTAAAGTCGTACCAGTGGCCGCTTTCGTATAAAGGCCACGAGTGTTCTGCATTTGCGCCGGGGGCTATGGTGACAGGCCATGGGCCATCGGTGCGGTAGTCATTGGCGGTGATGGTGAGTGCTGCATCTTTGCTGCCGGTGTTTTGCAGCTGCAGGTAAACATCACCATTTACATAATCGTAGCAAACGCGGATTTCCGGATTATTATCCTGGCTGTTGGTGTTGCCCTTAAAGTGGCGGTGAAAGCCATTTGGCCCCAGCACCCATAAATCGTATAAGCCCTGATCGCCCGTGGTATTCCAATCGTCTGATAACAACTTGCCTGGCTCGACAGTATAGCGGCGAGGGCCACGATCAAGATGCAGCTGATCGTAAACATGAAACACGCCTGTTGCCTTGCCGGTATTACTAAAAATTAGCCACATTTTGCCGTTGGCAGCTTCACTGCGGCCACTGGTGTGTAATTCATAAGGCAGGGCACGGGATGGCCGGGTTCCCTGGTTTTGCCTTGGTAATACCGGTATCAGCGGCGCTGCAGGCTTAGGTAATTTACTTTGGTTAAGCACAATCGTATCGGCCTGGCTGGTGCTGGGCATGGGCGGCACGGTAGTGTCATTGGGGGCGGCAAAGTTAAATGCCGACATCAAATCACCGCATACTGCACGTCGCCATGGGCTGATATTGGGCTCGAATACCCCGAAGCGGTTTTCCAGAAATTTAATCACCGAGGTGTGATCAAATACTTCTGAATTTACCCAGCCGCCCTTGCTCCATGGGGAAATCACATACATGGGCACGCGCGGCCCCAGGCCATAAATCTGCCCGTTGGTGTGGTAATCGAGCTGGGTATCTACGGTTGATTTACCCGCAAAGCTGCCATCGGCATTTTTGGCAGGGGCGGCAGGTGGTGGTACATGATCAAAAAAGCCGTCGTTTTCATCAAACATCACAAACAAGACCGTTTTGCTCCAGGTATCGGGATTGGCGGTAAGTGCGTTCAGCACCTGCTGCGTGTATTCCGCACCCTGGATCGGGCTGGATGGGCCGGGGTGCTCGGAGTATTTGGCGGGGGCAACCAGCCAGGAAACTTGCGGCAGGGTGCCGCCAGCTGCGTGGGTGGCAAATTGCTCCATGGTCCAGGTGGACATGCCATTTCGCCACAGGCTGCTGTCTGGTTTGGCGCGGCGGAAGTTTGCAAAGCCTTCCACCGAGTTATCGCTAAAATTATCGTTAGCATCCTGATAAATACGCCAGCTGACACCGGCTTCTTCAAGCCGCTCCGGATAGGTAGTCCAGGAATATTCAGCCGGGGACGTTTTACTTTCCCCGTCATTATTAATCACCGGGCCGCCGTTTTTGCCAGTTGGATCGATCATGCCGGTCCACAAATGCAGGCGGTTTGGATTGGTGCCGCCGTGAAACGAGCAGTGATAGCTGTCGCAAATGGTAAAGGCATTGGCCAGTGCAAATTGAAAAGGCAGGTCTTCCTGGCGGTAATAGCCCATCGAATACTGGGTTTTAAATTTGGGCCATTCATCCATGCGCCCGCCAGCCCATGCACTTTGTGCGTCAGGCATTAAATGGGGCGTGCCGGGTACGCGTTGGGCGCTTGTGAGGCGGGTATCCAGATGGAATGGCGGCATTTCTTTGCCTGTGCCATCTTTTTGGTTCCAGACCGATTTGCCACCAGGCAGAGGAATGGGCAGCTTATCGCCAAAGCCACGCACGCCATGCAGGGTGCCAAAGTAATGATCAAAGCTGCGGTTTTCCTGCATCAGGATCACCACATGCTCTATATCGTTGATTGTGCCGGTTTGGGAATTCGCCGGAATAGCCAGTGCTTTCATAATACTAGGCGGGATAAATGAGAGCGCCGTTGCGCCCCCCGCTGTTTTTGCCGCAAGGCTTAAGAAATTTCTGCGATTAATTGCTTTCATTTTATAAATAACCTGTTGTGCTTCAGACGAGCCGGTTGCTCAATTAAGGGGCGCAGTGCAAAGCGGGCGGCTGGGGCTGATTGCCAGAGCTTGTTGCTGCGGAAGCCGCCGCTGCCGCTGCCGCAGCAGATGCAGGTTTTGCGCTATCTTTCGCGGGGGATTCATCGCTGTTACATGCGGCGAGGCCAAGCAAAAGCAGGCTGCTGGCAAGGCTCAGCAAGCGTTTACGGGTGATGTGCATCATGCTTTCCATTGATTAAGGATTAAACGATTTAAGTGATTTACCGGTCGTGGCAAGGCCTAAAACATCGTCCTGGCTGAGTGTCCGGTTCCAGATGGCTAAATCGCTGTAATCAAATGAGCCTGCTGTGCCGCCTTTGCCTGCAGTTACATAATTGCCCTGTGCATCTTCATTAATCCCTAAAACATTCAGACCGGTAAATTTGCTTAAATCAAAAGCGGAAAGATTGGCTGTTGCTGTTTGCAGCGGGCGATTAGGATCGGCAATAAACACCTGTGCGGTTTTCTTGATTGAATCCACACTCATTACTAAATAAACCCAGCTGTTAGCGGTAAATGAAAGCTGCGGATCAACGCGGTTTTTGCCATCACCAATATTAAATTTGATGCTGTTTAAATACTGGCCAAAGGCAAAGCCTGTATTGGCTCCGCTCTTATAATCTTTATTGGCAATTACCGGCACATCATTACGCAGCGCATCAGAGCGGAACCAAAAGCCAATAGAGAAGCTTGGGTTCCTGGTGAAATCAACGACTAAAGGTGTTTTAAACCCTCCATCGCAGCTGGCGCAGGCCGGTGTGCTGCCATTGGATGTTGATTGCAGGGCTTTATTTGCAAATGGGCCATTTACATAATTGGCGGCACGCCCGGCAATAAAGCTTGTTAAGGCTGGGTTAGTTTTATTGGCGTTCAGGGTGCTGTCTAAAGAGAAATACTGGGCTAAGCCTACTAAAATACTTTCATCCAGTGTGGCTGGTTTTATATAGTCAATTTGAGCCAGATAAGAGGTGAGTGTTTTGCCTACGCTTAAGGTGTAATTAAACTTATACAAGCCGTTTTTGGAAACATCCAAAGCATTGTCCGTAAAGTTATTTACACCTGCCGGCAGCTCTTTAATTAACTTGCCATTACGATAAATACGCACAGGCTGCTGTGATTTCCAGCTAAGGGTAATGCTGCTGCGGTCCGGGTTGGCACGGGCTTGTAATTGTTTAACCGCAGGGGCTTCTAATAAAGAAACACCATCCATTTTATGGTTTTCGGCTGTGTTACTGATTGCTAAATAATTCAGCAGAGTAGGTGCAATATCGGCCTGGCTGGCATAGCTATACCAATCTGCAATATTTGCCGGGGCTTTAAGTGGCACGCCCGCTACTTTTTCAGCAAGGGGTTTATTGATAGCAATAAAGCCTGCCTGATTTGAAGGCCTTGGCAGCCCGTCGCTGTTACCTCCTTCGCTCAGGCCGTGGCTGGAGGTCAGGATCAGCAACCAGTCTTCATTGTTTTGTTCCTGGCGTTTTTTAATGGTTTCAATTAAAACGCCTATTTGTTGATCTAATGTTTTTAGTGTTTGTTTGTAATCATTTGTAAGGCCACTGTGTAATGCTGTTTCTTCCGGGGCGTGCAGATTGGAAACCACTAAATTAAAATTGCCGCTGTTAATGGCAGTTTGGGTGGATGAAACCACACAGCTGTCAAAACCTGCACAATCAATTACATTACTTAATTGCCCGGTATTGATATCCAGTTTTAATAATTTATTTAAGGTACCCCAGCTGGCAATACTGGTGGACTGGGCCTGATTTAATTGTTTGAATACTGAATCTGTTTTGAATACTTGCCCCGCGTAATCAGAGCGCACTTCATGGCGGTTGGCCCAGGCCCCGCTTAAGATGGATGCCCAGCCCGGGCCGCTGAGTGTTTGTTGCTGAGTGGCAGAGCCTGCAATTCCGCCTGCATAGCTTGGGCTTAAATTAAGCTGTGCAATATTGCTTAATTGCTTATTTGCGAGTGCATCAAGCAGAACATCGTATTGGATACCATCCACACCAATCAGCAATGCTTTTTTAGTGGCAGGCCCAAGAGGAGGCTGCGGTATTTGTGTAGGAATCACCGGAGTGCCCGGAACGGGAGTGGGTATTGGTACTGGAGTGGGGCTGGGAGGAGTAGTCGGAACGGGTGTCGGTGGCAAGGTGGGGACATTGCTTGGAACCGGGGCCAGCGTGGGAACAGGATCGGGCGTTGGATTGGGGTTTTCTGGCACGGGTGTGGGGGTGACAACAGGGGGAGGCACCGGGCTGGGGGTGGTTACACTGCCTGGTGTGCCGGGGTTTGTGCTGAGAGGGGTATCTTCAGAAGAATTACAGCCGCTGATCATGGTACTGGAGAGTGCCAGCGTGATTGATAAATAAATACTTTTAGACATTGGAGTGATCTTCCTCGGGCGCGTGTAAAACGATGGATTTAAAAAAAATCAATCAATTTTCTGAGCATATTGAATGCTGTTTATGGCGCTTAGCATAAGGAGGAGGGGTGACCTGCGGATTAAAAAAAACTTAAGTTTTCTAAGTACCCCATTAAGTTTTTTTTGAGTGTGACCAATTTATATTTTTAATATTATTTATTTGTTGCTGAAGGCGGGCGGCGGGACTTAAACCTTTGCAGGTGTGGCATGTGCATGAATGGGATGGCAATACGATTCAAAATGAAGTGTTCTGCATTTTTTGCATAAAAAAATAGCCACATCGCAGGATGTGGCTGTTTTCAGGCTTGGGCAAAAAAAGATCTCACATCCTTTTTTGCGCCCTGCGGGCTGGTTTCAGCGGGTATTATTTAAAAATCACCAGCTGGTTTGCCATATTAGTCAGCTCAATAATCTGATAATTGCTGGAATCACCATTGGGATCGATTAAGCTTGTCAGTGTTTTTCCGGTGAGTTCTTTATTGGTCTGGCCCAATAAAGCTTCAGCGCCCTGGTTTGCAAAGGTAATCACGCCCTGTTCAATTAATACAAAGCACACAGGCAGCGCATCGGCTACGTTGCGAATAAGGCTTTGGATATCTTCCATCGCTGCTTCTGTGCTTTTTAAATGCGAAATATCCATTGCAATGGACAAAATATAGGTATTTTCATCGCGCACAATCGGCAGTTTGGTGATATCAAACCAGTGAACCTGATTATCCGGCATCAGCCACGAATCTAAATGGCGGATTGTTTCGCCTTTTTCCAGTACATCTGCATCACCCAGCGTAAAAGGCTGGGGTGAATCAACTAAGCCCATATGCGATTGCACTAAAAGCTCATGGCCAAGCTGCGTTTGTGTTGCGTGATTAACCAGCAGAAAACGCCCGTGTTTATCCCGCACAAAAATTAAATTAGGGCTGGAATCAATAATTTGATGCACAAACAATTGCTGGTTTAATAATGCCTGCTCGGTATCTTTGATATGTGTGATATCACGAATAACGGCCATGCAGTCTCTTGAGGATTGCGGTAATAAACGGGCCTCAAAATAACGCTTAACCTGATCATTGCCCCCATACTGGTATTCAAAGGTTTGTGGCTTTTGTGTGCTTTGCACAGAAATTAAGGCTTCCAGGTACTGGCGGGAGATTCGGGCTGGAAACAGGCTGGATATTTTTTTATTTTCGGCGGTGGCCTGAGGATGAATATCAGCAAAGCTGTGGTTCAGCGGATTAACACTGCGATTAGCAAAGCTGATGCACCAGATTAAATCCGGCAGGCATGCCGAAAAATCATCGGCAAGCCGTGTTTCTGTATCTGGATTAGATAAAATACGTTTCTGCTTTTTTCGAAGAAAAAGGGCGAGGGCGCAGGCAAGAAACCATAGCTCAAGCGCATAGCCCATCGGGCTTGGCTGTTGTGCTAAAAGAAAGTGCAATGCCAAAATACCTGCAGCCAGTGCAAGGCAGATCATGCGCGTTGATAGCGCTGCGATCATGGCAAGGGGAGATTTCATATGCTGTGACCACCTTGCTAAGAGGCTGCTAGTTTAGCGGTTGAATCTCTTATTTGCGATGAATGAATCGCAAAAAAACAAAAAATAGTGGTTGTGAAACAACAAATGATCAATTAATTGGGATATAAAAGAATAATAGCGACATTGTTTTTCAGTTAGGTGAAAAAAAATGCAATAAATGAGAAAGGATTTATTATTTGGGGGAAAGGCAAAAATAAGGTAGGTGGTGGGTGATGACGGGGTCGAACCGCCGACATTCTGCGTGTAAGGCAGACGCTCTACCAACTGAGCTAATCACCCACTGAACAACAATAATACTTGGCGGAGCGGACGGGACTCGAACCCGCGACCCCCGGCGTGACAGGCCGGTATTCTAACCAACTGAACTACCACTCCGCAGCGGTATATTTTAAATCTTTACTACATCACGCTTTTGGTGGGTGATGACGGGGTCGAACCGCCGACATTCTGCGTGTAAGGCAGACGCTCTACCAACTGAGCTAATCACCCATCTGTAAATCATTTGGCACGCTCAACAAGACATCAAACGTACAAGGAGACACTCTAGCAACTGAGCTGCGTCACCCATCTGTGAAACTGTAAATCTTTTACAACTAACCAGTTATGAGTTGGCGGAGCGGACGGGACTCGAACCCGCGACCCCCGGCGTGACAGGCCGGTATTCTAACCAACTGAACTACCACTCCTCTTTGCATAACTAATTTTTACTGCACACTTATTCGACTAAGTGGTGGGTGATGACGGGGTCGAACCGCCGACATTCTGCGTGTAAGGCAGACGCTCTACCAACTGAGCTAATCACCCATCTGTAAAACAATTTAAAACTTAATAATGATGTTGCTTGGCGGAGCGGACGGGACTCGAACCCGCGACCCCCGGCGTGACAGGCCGGTATTCTAACCAACTGAACTACCACTCCGCAGCGGCATCATTATTTTCTTTCTAAGCAACTTGCTATGTTAGTGGTGGGTGATGACGGGGTCGAACCGCCGACATTCTGCGTGTAAGGCAGACGCTCTACCAACTGAGCTAATCACCCGCTAAAACAACAAATCTTTACAACCAGACAGCGGCTCTGCTTACTGAGCTGCTTGCCCTGTCTCGAAAGAGGTGCGCATTAGATCACGCCGAAAAAATCGTGTCAACACTTTTTGAATGAAATATCTATGCGGTAGTCAGTTACTGGGGTTTGCGGTATAAATGTTGATTCCCATTTGTGCAAAGTACCTTGCCTTCGTGAAAGCTTTCCGTGTGTCTCATATCACTACTCTTATAGCAAAAGTACAGCCAGCCTTACTTTGCATCCTGTTGTGGCTTTTAGCAGGCTTGTTTTGGCGTGTTTTTGAGCCTGGCCCTAGTGCTTTGCGTTTGATTTTACCTGCTGAAATTTCTGCTCAAAAAGCTCAGGATTTTTCTGCTGCTCAAGATTGGTTTGGCGCCGAGGGTGGGCAGGTTGCTGCTGCGGCAACGATTCAGGCCAAGCTGTTAGCGGTCATTGCTGGCCAGAAAGGATATGGCGCGGCTATTTTTACAGGGCTGGAGGCCAGTGCGGTGGCCGCTCAGGTAGGTCAAACCCTGCAGGGCAATATAAAGCTGCTGGAAATTGCCAGCGATCATGTGGTGCTGGATGATAATGGCCGCCGCCAAACGCTGATGCTGGAAGGGCATAATCCAATTGTCCCTGTTGTTTCTGGCTCTGGTATTACAGCGGCTCCAAGTGCACCTGTTGCTGCAGCTGCAACACAGACTTCTCTTTCTCGTGGCCAGCTGGCTGGCGCGATGCAAGGCGCTAATGTAGCCGATTGGGCGAAGGGGCTTTCTACCTATCGCGAAGGAGGCATCCAGATTGATAATATCGCTGCTCAGCCTTTCTCCAGGCTTTTGCAATTGCAAAATGGCGATGTGATTAAAACGATTAATGGCCAGAATCTGGCCCAGGTCGCCGATATTTCTCTGATTTACACCGTATTTAGTCAGCAGCCCCAAGTGTTGCTCGTTGTGCTTCGCAACGGCAGCTCGGTCAATTTGCAATATCTTATTCAGCCTTGAGTTGTTAAATCCCATGATTCTGCGCCCCTTCTTACTAGCCTGCCTTTTAGCCTCCCAGTTATCCCTTGCTGCCGACGATAAGGTCACGCTTAATTTTGTTAATGCTGACATTGAATCAACCATTAAAGCGATTGGTTTAATTTCAGGTAAAAACTTTGTCATCGATCCAAGGGTGAAAGGCACGCTCAATATTGTGTCCAGCCAGGCGGTAAGCAAAGAAATGGTGTTTCCGATTTTATTATCGGCGCTGCGCCAGCAAGGTTTTACCGCCGTTGAATCAAGCGGTGTGGTGAAAGTATTGCCAGAGGCCGATGCCAAGCAGCATTACAGCAATACCGGTAACCGCAGCATGAAGCTGGCAGGGGACCGGATGGTGACGCAGGTTTACCCGCTTAAATACGAATCCGCCGTGCAAATGGTGCCGATTCTGCGCCCTTTGATCAGTCCGAATAATACGATTGCTGCGTATCCTGGCGGCAACACGCTGGTGATTACCGATTACGCCGATAATATCCGCCGCTTAAATGAAATTATTGAGCGTATTGATCAACCAAGCAGCTCGGATGTTTTTTCGGTTGCACTTAAATACGCATCTGCCATCGATGTGGCGCAAAACTTGGGCCGCCTGATGCCAGAAATCATGGTGCAGGGCGTTAATCAGGGCGTGCCGCTGGCCGAAGGTGTAAAGCGCAGCGTGGTAGTGCCTGATTTACGCAGCAATAGCTTATTGGTACGCAGTGAAAACATCCTGCATGCTCAGCAAATTAAAAAGCTGGCGGCAACCATGGATAGCCAAGGCGCAGCAGGTGGCAATATCCATGTGGTGTATTTAAAAAATGCTGAGGCGGCCAAGCTGGCCAATACCTTAAAGGGGATTATGACAGGGCAGGATTCTGGCTCTTCCTCAACGACAACATCCAGCAGCAGCATGACAGCCAGCCCGTCGGGTGGAATGCCAGCCAGCGCACCTGCCGCGCCAACATCGGCAGCGGCAAATGTTCAGATTGGTGGCGTGAATGTGATGATTCAGGCCGACAATATGACCAATTCTTTGGTGATTACCGCTCCGGATAATATCTATAACAATCTGCGCTCGGTGATTGATAAGCTGGATGTTCGTCGTGCTCAGGTTTATGTAGAAGCGATGATTGCTGAAGTGAATGTGTCTAAAGCAGGCGCATTTGGTGTGCAATGGTTGCTGGCAGGGGGAAATGAGAATGTTTCGGCGGTGGGGGCTGCATCATTAAATGGCTTAGGTTCCCTGCTGAAAGGGATTGCAACCAAAGACCCTTCGGTGATCCCTGGCGGTTTAAGTCTTGGCATTTTAAATGGCAATCCGGTGAATGGCCGCACGCCTACGCTGGGTGTGCTGGCCTCGGCGCTACAAGACAGTGGCGATGGCAATGTACTTTCCACGCCTAATTTAATGACCTTAGATAATGAAGAAGCCAAGATTATGGTTGGGCAGAATATCCCGATTATTACGGGTACTCAGGCTTCATCAGGTGCAAATGCCAATCCTTTTGTCTCAATCGAGCGTAAAGATGTCGGTATTAAACTGCGCGTTCGCCCTCAGGTATCGGAAGGCGGCAGTATTACGCTGACGGTGTATCAGGAAGTCTCAAGCATCGATAAATCGGTCTTAACCGATGGTGCTGGCCTAGCAACAAAAACACGCTCGATTGATTCTAAAGTCCTAGTCGATGATGGGCAGATTATTGTATTGGGCGGCCTGATCGAAGATAGGGTGACGGTAAAGCGCAGCCAAGTACCTTTATTGGGCGATATCCCTTATTTGGGGGCTTTTTTCCGCTATGAAGACCGTAAATCAGAGAAAGTAAATCTGATGGTTTTCTTGCGCCCTGTTGTGCTGAGGGATGCGGATGCAACGCGTAATTTATCTTCTGATCGCTACCAGTATTTACGTGCGGAGCAAAATCGCTTCGAGCGCCCATCCAGCGCGCTCTTGCCTGAGATGCCTGCGGTGGCACTGCCCGAAGTGATCGATGCCCGCAAAGCCACGCCACTGGCTCCAACCGAACCGGCCATTAAACCATGAGCCGTTTAGTACCCTATCATTTTGCCCGTGATCGCGGCGTGGTGGATGCCCACCATGAGGCCGATTCGGTCACGGTATTGTTTCGCAAAGGCGGTGATTTTTCTGCGCTGAACGAATTACGCCGTGTTGCCGCCAGGCCGCTTAATATTTCGGTGGTGGATGCGGCGGAGTTTGAAGCGCAGCTGTCCCAATTATTTGGCCAGGGCAGTGGTGCGGCGATGGTGGTGGACGATCTGGAAGAAAACCTCGATTTGTCGCGCTTAGCCCAAGAATTACCCGAAATCGAAGACCTGCTCGAAACCGAAGACGATGCGCCGATTATTCGCCTGATTAACGCCTTGCTCACCGAAGCGCTGCGTGAAAACGCCTCTGATGTGCATATCGAGCCGTTCGAGACGCGCTCGGTGGTGCGTTTTCGGATTGATGGCCGCTTAGCCGATGTGATCGAGCCTAAACGCGCCTTGCACGCGGCGCTGGTTTCCCGCATCAAGGTAATGGCGGGGCTAGATATTGCCGAAAAACGCTTGCCGCAAGATGGACGGATTACGCTAAGGATTGCGGGCCGCCCGGTTGATGTGCGGGTTTCAACCCTGCCGACAGGTCACGGCGAGCGGGTGGTATTGCGGCTCTTGGATAAATCGGCGGGTCGTTTGAATTTAGCCAAGCTGGGCATGGCTGCCGATACGCTGGCTACTTTAGAAAAACTACTCGCTCAGCCGCACGGCATTATCCTGGTGACGGGGCCAACCGGCTCGGGAAAAACCACCACGCTGTATGCCGCGATGAGCGGTATGGATGCCAGCTCCAGTAATATTATGACGGTAGAAGATCCGATTGAATACGATCTGGATGGCGTAGGGCAGACTCAAGTCAGTACGCGGATTGATATGACTTTTGCTCGCGCGCTGCGCGCTATTTTGCGCCAAGACCCGGACGTGGTGATGATCGGTGAAATTCGCGATTTAGAAACCGCGCAAATTGCCGTACAAGCCTCTTTAACAGGTCACCTAGTTTTGGCGACCCTGCATACTAACGATGCGGCAAGCGCGGTAACGCGTTTGGTGGATATGGGCATCGAGCCTTTTTTGTTGGCCTCGTCTTTATTAGGCGTACTGGCCCAGCGTTTAGCGCGTCGTCTCTGCCCAACTTGCCGTCAGCTGCATACGCCAGATACTTTAACCACCGAGCAATTAGGCAGCGACAAGCCGGTTTACCGCGCTGTAGGCTGCTCTGAATGCAAGCAGAGCGGCTATCGTGGCCGTAGTGGTTTGTATGAATTGCTGGTGATCGATGAAAATATCCGCAGCATGATGCACGAGCGCGCTACCGAGCAGGCAATCAAACTTTACGCTGGCAGCCAGGGCATGCTTAGCCTGCGTCAGTATGGTGTGCGCCGGGTACTGGAAGGTGAAACCACGCTGGAAGAAGTCTTGCGTGTCACTCGGGATGTATAAACATTAAAAGGCGCACCCTATTTTGTGGTGCGCCTTTTAATGATGGCGGGTAATCATAGCTAACCCCGTATTTTACAAGGCCGTAAGGCAATTCTGGCCGCGTATTCTCTGCAGCTGGCACACTGTTTGTTAAGCAAAAGTATCGATTTTATTGCGATATTCACCCAGTACTTCATTCATTGCATTTGAGCGTTGAATGCTGGCCAAGCCCACATCCGTGGCAGCTTCAGATTTTTTAGAGACTCTGTTGGCAATTTGTTCCAATTGTTGCGAGGTCTGTTGCGAGGTCTGTTTTAGCGCTTGGTTCAGGTTTACAACGTAGGATTTAATTGCAGAAATATCCGACATGATCACTCCTCCTTGGGGCATTCTCGAACTAAGATTGTGAATACGGCATGAAATAAGTTTAGCTGATATTCTTTATTTTTCGGTCGCCATCCAACAGGATTTTCTGCATGAAAGCCGGTATGAGTGATCACAATAAACGGGATGCATTACGTGTGCCCGTTGAGTGTAAAGTTAAAATCCGGCCGCTTGATTATGGGCCTGCGTATTATGGCGTCTGCACAGATTTAAGCGTTACAGGTTTAACGGTGGAAACCAATTATGTGCCAAGGCCAGACGAAAAATTTGATTTATTTGTGATGCCTCCGCTGGAGGGGGCAGGGCCCAAAGAGCCTCTGGCGGTAAGAGTGAAAGTAGTGCGTTGCCACCAGATAGAGCAGGGGGCGATGTATGAGCTGGGCTTGTTCATATTAAAGGTGATTCGATGAAATTTGCGTTTTTAGCACTTCTGCTTAGCTCGATTGCAGTGGCCAGCGAGGTCAGGGTAGATGCGCGTAAAGACGCAGATATAGTCAAAATTGATGCCGAATTCACGGTGCCGGTCAGCAAAGAGCAGGCATGGCAAGTGATGGTTGATTTTGAACATATGCCACAGTTTTTGCCGCAATTAATCAGCAGCCATATTGTCAGCCAATCGGGCAATCACCTGCGCGTATCCCAGGTATTGAGCGTGCCTTTAAGCTTGTTTAGTTATCATTACGAATCGGTGCGGGATATCGATTTAAAACCCCTCAGTGAAATTCGCGCGACATCGGTGGGCGGCAGTGAAGCCTATAAAAGTGTCGCACTACTGAAACCAGCCCCAGGGCAGACCATGATAAGCTATCACGCAGAATGGCAGCCGCAATCCAGCCTGCTTGCTGGCTTTGCTCTTGATACCATGCGTGATCAGGTTCGCCAGCAGTTCACCGCGATGCAGCAAGAAATGCTTAAAAGGCATGATCAGCAAGCAGCCGCCTCTGTCCCACAAACTCATTAAAAAAAACATCTGAATGAAACTTCTCGCTTTAAAAATTGATGTCGATACCTACCGCGGCACGCGTGAAGGCGTGCCCCGCCTTGTAGAATTACTCCAGCGCCTGGGCGCAGATGCCACCTTCTTATTCAGCCTGGGGCCAGATCACACCGGCCGCGCCATTAAACGCGTGTTCCGCCCCGGCTTTATGAAAAAAGTATCACGCACCTCGGTGGTAGAGCACTACGGTATTCAAACCCTGCTTTACGGCACGCTCTTGCCCGGCCCGGATATTGGCCGCCGCTGCGCTGATATTCTGCGCAGTGTGGCAGCAGGTGGTTTTGAAGTCGGCATTCACACCTGGGATCACATCAAATGGCAAGACTATGTAGCAGGTGAATCCGCCGCATGGACGAGGGAACAAATTGATTTAGCCGCTGTGCGCTTTGCCGAAGTATTCGGCACACCAGCCAAAACCCACGGCGCGGCAGGCTGGCAAATGAATCCGGAAGCCTACCGCCACCAGCAGCGCATGGCTTTAACTTACGCATCAGATACGCGCGGCACCCATCCATTTTGGCCTGTGGTAAAAGGCGAGCCAGTGCGCTGCGTGCAGCTGCCCACCACCTTGCCAACGCTGGATGAATTGATCGGCGTGGGTGATTTAACGCCAGATAATGTGCACGAACACCTGCTCAAACTCACCGCCGCAGAGCCAGAATTCGGCCATGTTTATACCCTGCACGCCGAGCTGGAAGGCATGAAATTACTGCCTACTTTTGAGCGCCTGCTGCAAGGCTGGCTGGATCAAGGCTATAAGCTGGTCTCAACTCTTGAGCTGTTTAATGCCCTCGACACCGCCAGCCTGCCTTATCACAGCGTAGAAATGGGCGAGCTGGCAGGGCGCAGCGGCACGCTGGCACTGCAGGGGCCACGGTTTCCTGCCTGATATATCGGCCTGCTCACTTTTCGCTTGCGCTGGAGTGCACTCCAGCTTTTATGCTGATGTCCATGGTGACCTTATCCATTTCTGAAGTTGCAATACGCAGTGGTTTATCGATGGATACGCTGCGTTATTACGAGAAAATTGGCCTGATCGATGCGGTGCCGCGGGCTTTAAATGGCCAGCGCCGTTATCGGGAGGACGATTTACGCTGGATCGATTTTTTGCTGCGTTTACGTGCTACCGGCATGGGCATCGCTGATATGCAACGCTACGCCAGCTTACGGCGGGAAGGGCAAACGCTGGCCAGTGTGCAGCCGCGGCGTGAGATGCTGGAAGCGCACGCTGCTGCGCTGGCTTTGCAAATTGCCAGCTTGCAGGAAAACCTCTCGCTATTGCACAGCAAAATCGCCACTTATCAGCAAATGGAAGCGTCACTCTCTTCAGAGCAGCATTAGCAACTGTATTTACCGGCCGTGCCGGTGTGTTGCTGAATGCGCTCTTCACTCAGGGAGAATGGCATGCAGCAGTTATCTGGTTGGAAAAAACTCAAAGAAGTAGACGATCAGGCAGGCGAGCGGGTGGTTAATAGCTTGCGTGATATTGCGCCCGATCTGGGCCGATATATTATCGAATTTGCCTTTGGTGAAATCTATTCCCGCCCCGGCCTGACTTTAGCGCAAAGAGAGCTGGCAACGGTGGCCATGTTGTCCGCCATGGGCAATGCAGCGCCGCAGCTAAAAGTACATTTAGAAGCCGCCTTAAATGTGGGGCTAAGCCGCGAAGAAATTATCGAGGTGCTGATCCAGACTGCGGTGTATGCGGGCTTTCCTGCGGCGCTCAATGCCGTGTTTGCAGCAAAAGAAATCTTTGCCCAATACCACGCACCAAGCCGTCCACTGGCTCCTCTGGCCGTTGCCAAAGCGTTTGTCGCAAGCTTTATTGCTGGTCAGCCGCCTTTAGATTATTTAAGTGAGGCCATAACCTGGCATATTCCGGGTGACCGCCAAATTGTGCCATGGGCCGGGCATTGGGAGGGGCGCGCCGAAGTTGAGCAATGCCTGAAGCAGATCGCAGCAGCCGGGCAAGCCACACAATTTGTGATTGATCGCTGGTATGACGGTGAAAACGAAGCCCTGGCCCGCGGGCATTTTGCATGGCAATACAAGAATGGCCATGCTTATCAGGGCGCATTTGTGATGCGCTTTGTGGTGCTGGATGGCGAAATTCAAAGCTATGAGATGTTTGAAGACAGCTTTGCTATTGCAAAGGGATGGCAGGCTTAGGGCTTTGGGTTAGCGATGTGCTCAGACTTTTGCATTTATTGCGTATATGTCTCAAAGATTTATTACGCAATGAAATGCTAATTCAGAGTGGGTAAGCTATTGCTAGGGCTCATCTTGACTCCGTGTTCCAAGATTCCATTTTTTTGCATACTTGTTGAGCATGAGTTGATGCTTGGCGTGGCTGACACGGATTTGGTTTAACGGCGATTAAGCTCTGACGCTTAATAAGGATGATATGCAGACCTCACTTTTGCTTGCTGCTGTCGTTGCTGCGGCTACTGGCGTGATTCATTCTTTGATGGGCGAGATGCTGATTTTTCGCCATGTTCGGCATGGTGGGTTTGTTCCCTCAGAGGGGGCGCCGCCGCTGCGCAAGCGGCATATCAGAATTCTCTGGGCCACTTGGCATCTGGCATCCGTATTTGGATGGGCTTTTTCAGGTATTTTGCTCAGCCTTGCCATGGGATACCCGGCTTCCAGTTCACTAATTTTAAGCGCAGTGATGGCGGCTAATTTTGGGAGCGCTCTTCTTGTTTTTGTGGGTACAAAAGGGCGCCATCCTGGGTGGATTGCACTTTTGGCTGTGGCGGTATTGGCCTGGCTGTCAGCAAATACTGGATGATCATTTTTGAAAAATATCCTGCCTGTATCGCTGACAGCAATTGGCCCGGTGTTTATTGATTTGGATTTTGATCCAATTGTCCGAGTATTTGATAAGCCGCCGTCACCCGTGATGGAATTGGGTAGTTTTTATTAGCCAGGATCACAATGCCTATTTTCCTGGCGGGAATAAATGCCGCGTAGGCAGCAAAGCCATTGGTGGAGCCGGTTTTATTGATCCATGCATTAGTTTGTGGGGCTAAAGGCGGGTTGATTTTATTGGCCGCATTAGCCTGATAGGCCATAGCATCTTTATTGCCCTCTAATAGAGTACTTAATTTTTCCGGATAAGCGTATTGCTCCCAGATTAAGTCTTGGGTTAGTGCTCCGGATTTAAAATAGCCGCTGTGAGTATTGATCAGCGCTTGTTGTACTTTATGGTTTATTTTGCCAATTTGCATATTGGCATTCACAAATTGAATCATATCTGCCGGGCTGGATTTTATGCCATAGGCTTCGGATGCTAAAACACCTGGGTTAACCCGGACTGGTGCGTCTTTTTTATTATAGCCCTGGGCGTAATTTTTCATTTGTGCTGCGGGCACATTGATATAGCTATTTGTCATTCCCAGCTCAGGGAATAACTTCTTTTCAATCGCATCTTCAAAAGAAGTATTCATGCTTTTAGCGGTAATTACGCCGAGTAGGCCAATGCTGGGATTGGAATAAACGCGATATGTGCCTGCAGCATATTCAGGCTGCCAGTTTTTATAATAGGCCATCAACTGATCATTGTTTTTAATCTCATCAGGCACTTGCAGTGGCAAGCCACCGGCAGTGTGTGTGGCCAGATTAAGCAGGCTGACCTTATCAAAGGCACTGCCGCGTAAATCAGGTAAATGCTGGCTGACGCTATCACTAAAAGAAAGCTGGCCATTGATTTGGGCGTATGAGGCCAGTGTGGAGGTAAAGGTTTTACTAATCGAGCCAATTTCAAACAATGTATCCTTGCTAACTGCTTGTTTTCCCTCTTTTGATGCTACGCCATAATTATAAAAGTAATTCTTGCCATCAATACTCACTGCAACCGCTATTCCGGGGATATTGAATTCTTTTTGGATGGGGGCGATTGCCGTGCTGACTGTTTTTTGAATATAGGCCTGATCTGTGTCTTCTGCTGCATGGCTTAATGGGTTAATGCATCCCAGTAGTGCCATTGTTTTTATTAAATGTATTGTTTTATTGCGCATCATTTATTACCTTCGGGTGTGATGATCATTGCATATTAAGGGGCTGTATGGCGATATTTATTAGTCAGCTGTTTTTTCTGTACTTAAATAAGCTGCATATAGTATTAAGGGCTGAGCAATTTGGTAAATATGCTCATCTGTATCCTGTGTAACCTGGCTATCGCTTATATAATCTGATGATCTCAATGTCATTGTGTGATCCCATGCAAAGTCTTCACGGCAAAGTGGTGCTTATTACGGGTGGAACAACCGGTATAGGTTTAGCTGCAGCAAAAGCTTTTTTGAAAAATGGCGCTAAGGTGGTGGTGGCCGCGCGAAACAGTGAGCAAGGGGCAGCGGCAGAGTCAGCGCTTCGCGCCATGGGGCAGGCTGTGTTTTATGGCTGTGATGTGAGTGATCCATTATCAGTTGAAGCACTGGTGCGTTTTACTGTGGAGCATTTTGGTCAGCTGAATGCGGCGGTTAATAGCGCCGCATGCGATTTTATGCCTGCCGCCACGCATGAAATGAGCTTTGAGATGGCAAACAGTGCGGTATCGACCGATGTCTTAGGTGTGTTTAATTGCATGAAATATCAGATTGAAGCGATGCTGCCGTCAGGTGGCGGCACGATCGTGAATGTGTCATCGGTGAATGGCTTATCCGGCGCACCGACTGCGGCCATGTATAGCGCCGCCAAGCACGCGGTGATCGGGCTGACCCGCTCCACTGCAAAAGAATATATCGGGCGGGGCGTGCGGATTAACGCCGTTTGCCCGGGCGCAACTGAAACACCACGCCGCACGCGCAGAACAGCACATCTGACAGAGGATCAGTTACTTGAACATCAGGCGCAGCTGGCCCAGGCGATTCCAATAGGCAGGCTTGCCCAGGCGGATGAAATTGCCAATGCCATTCTCTGGCTCAGCTCCGCTGCAGCATCTTATGTTGTGGGGCATAGCCTTGTGGTGGATGGGGGCTTACAGGCTTGAGGTGGAATAGCGGCTTGTGTGGATAAGGGTTAGGTCATCTTCTAAAGATCGTTTACTTATTAATTAATTATTTATTTATTGGTGACGAAAAGATGGGGGCAGGGCTTTCTTCGGAAGATTTACTTATACGTGCACCCGTGTGGGAAGCGCTGTCAGATTTTTGGCTGGACACAGAGTTGCAAGATTTTCAGTTTGAATACATTGCAAGGGTTATTGCTTCTTCGCCATATTCTATGGAAGAGGTACGTGCTATTCATGACTATGAGGTTGCTCCAGCCGTTTCAGCTAATCTGGCCAGCATTACTGGGGAGTGGGCTGGGTTTGATCCTGATTGCTTATTTGCACGCTGCAGCCTGTTTGCGGCTCGCCGCGAATCACCGTGGTTTCGTTTAAGAATTTGGCTGCAGAAGCCTTATTGGAATTATTTTATTTCCAATTATTGGAAGCAGATTATTCCTCTGGTTCAGCAGCTTCGCAGTGCAGAGGGCCGTTTTTTCTAAAATACGGTCGTCAAGATTATCTATGAAGATTTGTGGCTGCTCCTGCCGTACGTGCTTTCTCTTAGTCGTAGATTTACAACAAATTATAGAAAGACTGACTCTTTCAATCCTTACATCGGCATAATCCAGTGAATAAGTAATTAATAATAAACACGGGGGGATGTAATGATGGGGCAAGCTGGCATGACTTTACGCACCAGGCTGGTGTGGGTGGCAGGGATTACTTTGCTGGCTTTTATTTTGTTGGGCGGTTTGTTGTTGTCACATTTTAAAGATGAAATGCTGAGCAGCCGTAAAGATAAAGTGAGAAATTTGGCCGAGGCAGCGCAAACAATCGTGGCGCATTTTGAGCAGCAGAGCCGCGATGGAAAAATGGATCAGCCCGCAGCTCAAGCGGCGGCATTACAGGCTTTAAGAGCGATTCGTTACGATAAAAAAGAGTATTTCTGGGTGAATGATCTTAGCCCCAAAATGCTGATGCACCCCATGAAGCCAGAGCTGGATGGTAAGGATTTATCGCAGCTGAAAGATCCGAATGGCAAAGCGCTGTTTCTGGAAATGGTGCAGGTGGTTAAAAGTACTGGCGCTGGGTTTGTTAGCTATCAGTGGAGTAAGCCAGGCAGTACCGAGCCGGTGGATAAAATTTCCTATGTGCAGGGTTTTACCCCTTGGGGCTGGGTGATAGGCACCGGCGTGTATATTGATGATATCGATGCTACGTTTCACGGCGAATTATGGGTGATTTTGCCACTGGGTCTGTTGTTGATGGGCTTTGTGGCGACGGCCTTACTGATGCTGGGGCGCTCATTATTTAAGCTGCTTGGCGGCGAGCCGCATGCTGCGGTGGCGCTGGCCAGAAGTGTGGCCAATGGCCATTTAGATCAGCTTGTGGCCTGTAAAGCGGAGGATAAAGACAGCCTGATGGCCAGTTTGCGGGATATGCAGCAAACCTTACGCACCATGATTGCTGAGGTGATCAGCGGTGCCGGGCAAATGAGCGCGGCAGCCAGCGGCCTGAGCCAGAGTGCAGCCGAAGTGGCACGGCGCTCGAATGAGCAAAGCGGATCGGCATCCTCGATTGCTGCGGCAGTGGAAGAAATGTCGGTGTCGATTGATCATGTTACCGCCAACACAAGTGATGCCCGTGGCTTGGCTGAAAACGCCAGAGAGATGTCCGGGCGCGGGGCGGTGGTGATTCATCGGGCAACATCCGAGGTGCATAAAATTGCTGAGCTGGTGAAAGGCTCGGCAGTTAGTATCGAAGAATTAGGCCGCCAGTCTGACAAGATCACCTCGATTGTGGGCACGATTAAAGACATTGCCGATCAGACAAACCTGCTGGCGCTGAATGCGGCCATTGAGGCGGCAAGGGCGGGCGAGCAGGGCCGTGGTTTTGCTGTGGTGGCCGATGAAGTACGCAAGCTGGCCGAGCGCACCAGCCAGTCAACCGTTGAGATTGCCGCCATGGTCGGGCAGATTCAAACCGGCACCCGCGAAGCCATTGTGCAAATGGAAAATGGCGTGCAGCAGGCCAACGCCAGTGTGCAGCTGGCCAATGAAGCAGGCACCGCAATTGAAGAAATACGGCTTGGAGCAGAGCAGGTGCGCAGCGTGGTAGACAGCATCAGCAGTGCGATTCGTGAGCAGAGCATGGCCACCACAGAAATCGCTAAAGCGGTGGAGCAGATTGCCCAAAGGGCAGAGGCTGAAGCACAGGAAACTCAGCTTAGCGCCCGCTCTGCACAAGATTTACAAAACTTATCGACTCATCTGCATCAGTCGGTACAGCGGTTTAAGTTATAGATATTGAGTATTTTGGGATGCAAAAAGGGGAGGCCTCTGGCTTCCCCTTTCGTTTTACGCTGCTAAATCCATAATCAATTGCCTTGTACACTCATTTAAATCACCCGATGGGTCAATCAGCAGCGGCCTTGCATCGCTTAGCTTGAGGTAATTACTCTGGCTGCTGCGTTTGTAGGCTGGGTCGTAGTGTTTGCTGATCAGCTCAGCAAACAGCTCTGCTTTTTTGCCCTCATCGATCAGCTCGTTCCAGTGTGCCAGCACCACTTTGCCATGCGTTTCAACCAGCCGGGACAGCCTAGTTTTAAAGTTGGCCGGGTAATCAAACAGGCTGGCGTAGTCATCGCATAAAAAACGGATCCGGTCTTCAAAGCGGGCTTGCACCAGGATGCAATCGGCGGCACGAATGGCTAGCATCAGGCTGGCGGGCAGCTGGATTTGGCCTACGCGTTTACTTTCGGCCTCCACAAATACCGGCCGGGCAGGGTCAAACCGAGCAAGCTGGCGGATCAGCTGGCTGTCGAAGCTTTTTTGCGAGGGCTGGCTGGTCGCAGGAAAGCTGCCAAGGACAGATCCTCGGTGCCTGGCAAGGCCCTCCAGATCCAGCGTTTGTGCGCCGTTTTGGGCCAGCGCATGCAGCAAACGGGTTTTGCCGCAGCCAGTGTGCCCCGCCAGTACAATAAAGCGTGAAGCCGCAGGCAGTGTTTCTAAAAGCTGCAATACCTGGCAGCGATAAGCTTTATAGCCACCCTCTAATTGCCGGGCTTTCCAGCCAATAAGGTTAAGCCAGGTGGCCATCGATCCGGAGCGCTTGCCGCCACGCCAGCAGTAAATCAGCGGCCTCCAGTTTTGTGGTTTGTCTTTAAAAGTGCTTGCAAGGTGAACGCCAATATTTTTGGCAACGAGGCCCGCGCCCAGCTTTGTGGCGGCAAAGGGGTCTTGTTTATAAAGAGTGCCAACAATCACGCGCTCTTCATTGCTGAGCACAGGGGCATTGATTGCACCGGGGATATGATCATCCGCAAATTCAAGCGGGGTGCGTACATCGATTATTTCTTCAAAGGCGGGCAGGTCAGCCAAGCTTACCAATAAATTTTTCACGTTATTTCACTTTAGGCTCGCGATTAGTTGAATTGTCCCACGCCCGTGCCAGCGCCGTGGATAAATCCGCGCTTACTGCATTTATCCCGCGCTCGTCAAAGTAAGGGCAGGCTGATAAGGTAGGCCATAAATATTTGTTCAGGAGTATGTAATGAGCACAAAGTTAACGTCTTTATCGCATGGTGGTGGCTGCGGCTGCAAAATCGCCCCGGCCGTTTTATCAGAAATGCTGTCTAAGCTACCCGCAGCGGCCATGTTCCCCAAGCTTTTAGTGGGCACTGAAACCTCGGATGATGCCGCCGTTTACTGGCTCAACGATGAGCAGGCCTTGGTCGCCACCACCGATTTCTTTATGCCGATTGTGGATGATGCTTTTGACTTTGGCCGTATCGCCGCCACCAATGCGATTTCTGATATTTACGCCATGGGCGGCACGCCGATTATGGCTTTGGCGATTGTCGGCATGCCCGTCAATTTGCTGCCGATCGAAGATATCCAGCAAATCTTGGCCGGTGGCGTGGCGGTATGTAGCGATGCGGGTATTCCGATTGCGGGCGGGCATTCGATCGATGCTCCCGAGCCGATCTATGGCCTCGTGGCGATGGGCTTGGTGCATCCTAAGCAGCTTAAAAAAAATAGCGATGCCAAAGCGGGCGATGTGCTGATCTTAGGCAAGCCGCTAGGCATCGGTATCTTAGGCACGGCCATGAAAAAAGGCCTGCTGGATGAGGCCGGCTATAAGCAGCTGATTGATACCACCACGCAGCTCAATAAAGTCGGCAGTGATTTGGCTAAATTGGCGGGCGTGCACGCGCTGACCGATGTAACAGGCTTTGGCCTGCTTGGCCATCTTTTAGAAGTTTGCCGTGGCGCTAAACTGACTGCCAATGTGGTGGCCAATGATTTGCCACTACTCTCTGCCGCTGTTGGTTTTGCTCAGCAAGGCATAGGCCCCGGCGCGATCGAGCGTAATTTAGCAAGCTTTGGGCTGCATGTGGATTTTGCCGAGCAAGTGCCGGATTGGCAGCAGCGCATCATGGCCGACGCACAAACCTCCGGCGGCCTGCTCGTGGCCTGCTCTGCTGAAACCGTGGATGAAGTGATGGCGCTATTTAATGCACAAGGCTTTGCACAGGCTGCGGTGATCGGGCAGCTTGCTGAGGGCGAGGCGAGGGTGTTGGTGGCTTAGGTTTCAATTATTTGGTGGCTTAGGTTTCAATTATTTGAACAAAATCCAAATCTTGAACAACAGAGTGCACAGAGGACACGGAGAAAACCAAGAGAATAATCAGTTTTTTTATAGGTATCTATTTTTAGCTTCCCTCTCTTTAGTGGAGAGGGGGTGGGGGCTATGTGCTAACCAAATTGTTTTTTTATTAGCGAACAGCGAAATACATAACAACCACGCTCTTTACATAGGGCTTTTTATCGTCCCATTGAAACACGCCGGAGCGAGGAAGAAGCGGGGCGGGGGATCGCTTGGGAGCGAGGAACGAGCCAATCCTGCTCGCCGCCGACTCGATTGTCCGCAGCGCAGGGGACTTCGTGGTTTTGACTTTGCTTAGCGCACATGGGGGCAGGGCGCGAGGGTTAGTTGGCGCTTGTAAGTAGCGTATTCCACCCATGTAATCAAGCCTCTTTAAATGGTTGTTTTACATGCCCTTTTCATGACAGCTTCACGCATAATAAGGGCAGTTAATCAACGGGAGGATGGCTATGACTGCATTGCAACGCATCGTCATTGTAGGGGGAGGTGCTGGTGGTTTAGAGCTGGCGGTTAAATTAGGTGAAAAGCTGGGCCGCAAGGGCAAAGCGCATATCACTCTGATCGATGCGGCACGCACTCATATCTGGAAGCCCCTTTTACATCAGGTGGCAGCAGGCACTTTAGACAGCCATGCTGACGAGCTGGAATATATCGCGCTGGCCCGCTGGCATCATTTTGATTTTCGCCTTGGCCGCATGACAGGGCTGGACAGAGAAACAAAGCAAGTGGTGCTGGCCCCAACGCTGGATGAGGAAGACGGCAGCGAGCTGGTGCCTGAGCAAACCATTGCTTACGATGCGCTGGTCATGGCGCTGGGCAGCCAGACCAATGATTTTGGCACACCGGGTGTGGCAAACCACGCCATTATGCTCGATACCCCGGAGGCCGCAGAGCGCTTCAATAAACGCTTTATTAATAGCTGCTTACGCGCGCAGGCAAGACGTAAACAGGCTGGTGAAGGGCGTTTTACCGTCACTATTATTGGTGGCGGTGCCACAGGCGTAGAGCTGTCGGCCGAGCTGCATATGGCGACGCGCATTATGAGCAGCTTTGGCTTTGCCAATATTCACCCTGAGCGCGATTTAAAAATTGTGATTGTGGACGCCGCGCCAAGATTATTGTCGGCCCTGCCAGAGCGCTTATCAGATGCCGTGGCACTTGAGCTGCGTAAAATGGCGGTGGAAATTCACGCCAACGAGCGGGTGGTGGATGTGTCTGCTGCCGGGGTACAAATGGCCTCAGGCAAATTTATCCCTAGCGATCTGGTGGTTTGGGCTGCGGGGATTAAAGCGGCAGATTTCCTGAAAGAGATCGCCGGGCTGGAGAGCAATCGTCTGAATCAACTGGTAGTCAGCCGCACATTACAAACTTCGCGTGATCCAAGTATTTTTGCACTGGGTGATTGTGCAGCCTGCCCGCTTGGCGATGCAGGCGCCACGGTGCCGCCGCGCGCGCAATCCGCGCATCAGCAGGCGATGTTACTGGCGAAAACCATTCCGCTTTATTTGGCGGGTAAGCCCCTGCCAGAGTTTAAGTATCAGGATTACGGCTCGCTGGTTTCCCTTGGGGAATACAGCACCGTGGGCAGCTTAATGGGCGGCATCGCCAGGGGCAGCGTATTTATCGAGGGCCAGTTTGCCAAAATGATGTACTGGTCGCTCTATAAAAAGCATCAGGTGGCGGTGAATGGCTGGTTTAAAACCTGGCTGGCCACATGGGGCGAATACATTGATCGTGTGAGCAAACCAAGAATTAAGCTGCATTAAGTATAAATGCAGCTTGCGTTTAGCTTATTTACATCGCTGTTGTAAGCGATGTAAATAAGCTAACCCAACACTTGAAAGAACGTTGGGTTACACGATATATCGCTGAGTGAGGTAAACCTTACACGCAGACCGCTAACCCAAACTACAAGTGCTGATCTCTGTGTCTGCAGATCTTTTTGAGAGCTGGCGCACAGACGATCTATTTGCCAAGCCACGCCCGACTGTCCAGAATACGTTCTTTGCTTATCGTTGCCTGTTATGAAATCCATCCGCCATCAAGCCTTGCTCGCGCTGCAAATGGCCAGTCACCAGGATAAAATCGCCCTTGTGCGTGCGATCGAAGATCTGCACCCTCTTGCTTGCGATGAACACATTATCAGTACAGAACAAACGCCGGGCTTGAGTGATCGCCCGCCTTTAGTGCCGCCTGTGGATGTGCCGCGTCGTAAAATCAGCACGCCAGAAGGGCATGCTGCTTTGATCCATGCGCTGGCGCATATTGAATTTAATGCGATTAATTTAGCCTTGGATATTCTTTGGCGCTTTGCCGGCCAGCCCGAAGATTTTTACCGCGACTGGCTGAAGGTAGCCCGTGAAGAGGCTTATCATTTTGAGCTGTTGCAGAACCATCTGCTGACGCTGGGCTACGCCTATGGCGATTTCACTGCGCATAACGGCTTATGGGATATGGCAGAAAGAACCAGGGATGATTTACTGGCAAGGCTGGCGCTGGTGCCCCGTACTCTGGAGGCGCGTGGCCTCGATGTGACGCCGCAAATCAGGGACCGGCTCAGGCATTGTGGTGATAAGGCTGGCGCTGCTATTTTGGATATCATCCTGAGGGATGAAGTGGGCCATGTGGCCATTGGCAATCGCTGGTATAAGGCGCTGTGTGAAGAGCGGGGTTTGGATACGATTGCGGCCTATGAGCAGCTGGCTTTGCAATATCAAGCTGCAAAGCAGCGAGGGCCGTTTAATTTAGATGCGCGCAGGGCCGCAGGCTTTAGTGAGGCCGAGTTGTCAGCCTTACAGTCCGCGGATTAATGTTTGGTTTTGGGGCTGACCGGAGCGGGCGGCGGTGGAGGCGGCTCAGGCTTGTTGCGCCGCAGTTTGGGAATGAGTTTTTTAAGATCAAAAGCACCGGTTGCCACCACACCCAAGCCACCTGCAATGATTAATACATACCACAAGATCAGCGTGCTGCCCGCAGGCTGCATCAGCGTGCTGGCATAAAGCATTAATTCGGCTGCTGCGGCTGCAGCCAGTAAAAGCAGTAAGCTGGATAAAAACCAGGCCAGCAGCCGCAGTTTTGCAAAGCGGGGCGTCAGCGTCAGCAGAAAATATCCGCCAATACTAAAGACAGGGAATAAGAGCCAAAGGCCTATTCCCGGTGTGATTTCAAGAATGCCGAGCGGGGCGATCAGTAAGAGGCAACCCGCTAATAAGCCAAAGACAATCAGCAAACTGCCAAATAATAGTAATGCCATTGGGTTATACCCCATTCCAGATAGCTGCTATTTGTCTTTATAGACCAAGCACCCAACGCTCATACTTTTCATCTGAAAAATAAGGGCGGTTAAAACTCTGTTTTAATGAGTTTTAACCGCCCTTATTGATGTCATAAAATTTACTTCACAATCACATTACTAAAATCCTGGCGGCTGAATGGATTGATTTTATAGCCGCTGATATTGGGTTTAGTCAGCACAGCGGCAATTGGATGCGCTAATGGAATCCACAATGCCTGATCATGAATGATTTTTTGCGCTGTTTCATAAAGCCTTGCTCTTGCCGCCTGATCGGCTATTTTTTTGCCATTGCTAATGAGCTTATCCAGCTGCGGGTCGCAATAGCGGGCAAAATTCAGCCCTGATTCTACGGATGAGCAGGCAAATTGCGGTGTTAAGAAATTATCCGGGTCTCCATTATCGCCACTCCAGCCCATAAATAAGAGATCGTGCTCGCCGGCCTTGGCGCGTTTAATCAGCTCGCCCCATTCAATTACTTTCAGCTCGGCTTTCACACCGATTTTAGCCAAATCAGCCTGCAGTAATTCCCCGCCTGCCCGTGGATTAGGATTAAGTGTACTGCCTGCCGGGCGTATCCAGATAGTGGTGGAAAAGCCATTGGGAAACCCTGCTTCCGCCAGCAATTGCTTTGCTTTAGCGGGGTCATATTTGTAATCTTCTAAGTTGATATAGCTCCAGGTATTGGGCGGATAAGGGCCATCTGCGGCGGTGGCTGTACCGTCAAAAACCTGCTTTAGATAGGCTTTTTTATCAAAGGCATAATTAAGTGCCTGGCGCACTTTTACATTATCAAAAGGTTTGTGCTGGCTGTTAAAAGCAATAAAGGCGGTAGAAAATGCAGGGGTTTCTATCACTTGTATGCTTTTATCCTGCCTTGCCGCCAATACATCCTGTGGTTTGGGTGAGAGCGCAATCTGGCATTCGCCTGCTTTTAATTTTTGCACCCGCACGCTGGCATCAGGGGTAATGGCATAAATCAATTTATCTATTTTAGGTTTATTGCCAAAGTATTGGGCAGAAACATCAAAGCGAATTGTGCTGTCTTTTTGATAGCTTTTTAATACAAAAGGCCCTGTGCCGATTGGTTTAGTATTTAAATCACCAGTTTTGCCTGCTGCCAGCAATTGATTGGCATATTCGGCCGAGTAAATCGAGGCAAAGCCCATGGTGAGCAGGGCAGAGAAAGTGGCTTCGGGCGCGTTTAATTCAAAGCGCACCGTTTGTGCGTCTATTTTTTTAACGGCCTTGATATGTTTGGGTAATTGAAAAGTTTGCGCATGGGGATAGCCGTTGGGCGCACTCTTATGCCAGGGGTGATTGCTGTCCAGCATGCGGTTAAAGGTAAAGACCACATCGTCGGCATTGAGCGCGCGTGTAGGTTTAAAGTAATCGGTGCTATGAAAAGAGACATTCTTTTTTAAGGTAAAGGTATAGCTCAGGCCATCAGGGCTGATTTCCCATTTCTCTGCAAGGCTGGGCACCAGCTTACCGGTAGCGGCGTCATAATCAATCAGTCGATTAAACAATACGTCAGCAGATGCGTTGGTGGTGGTCAGTGAATTGTATTGCACAACATCAAAGCCATCCGGGCTGGCTTCGGTGCATACCGTGAGCGGCTTGGCTTCTGCGGTAACAGCCCAGAGTAAAACAAAAAGCGATGAAATCAAACGCATGGCAGATTCTCGATGTGTTGCGATGCTTAGATAATACCGTGCTATCTATGGTTTAAAAATAGCTTTTTTCGCATATCGTTAGTTAAAAAAAGCTTTTTTGACTCTAACCAATTATTTCGAATCACAATCAATAAACTTACTGCGTATGTTTTTTAACACAACTCCTTAATGGCTAAACCAAAAGAGCTGTCTTCGTTCTTTTTGATAAAATCCCGCCCGCCACGTAAATTCACAGAAAGCTCTGCGCTGCCCTGATCATCAAATAAAAAGGTTCTAATCGGAGATACTGTTTTTTTGCTGCAATTAATTTGTAAATCGGCCTCAATGCGGGTGATATGGCCATTTTCTGTTTGCTTAGGCTCGGATAAATCATTTCGAATACGGGTGGTGATAATGTCACCTTTACGAATTTGGGTATCAAGTACAGAAATCAGATTGCCATTGGGCGTATTGCCTAATTCCCGCCAATGGCTGGCAAAGCATGGATGAGCAAGGCTCAGCATCAGCAGGCTTAGCAGGGTAAAACGTTTCATAATTTGTGCCATGTCAGTGTGAACCGTCTAATCATAAAAGAATGGCAAGATGGTTGCGTGCGGCAAAGTACCTGAGGGGAAAAAGACCACCAGGGACTTTGAGTATACATTTCAGTTTGCTTAGCATTTTTTGTTTTTTTAATATTTTGTCATAAATTTTTTTTTGCTTGCATAAGTCATTGCTTATATTTCAATGTGTAAATTCAGATGGTAAAAAATTAATTGCTGCTATGATATTTCAATAAGAGTAATTGATTTTATATTTATATGTAACTTTATAAATATATTAGCGTAATCTTCTGGAGGGGCCATGAATACTTTTAAATCTTTTGCACTAGCCGGCATATTTGCATTATCTGCTTTATTATCTGCACCTGCGGCCGCTCAGCTGATTGATTTTGATACGCTGGGGCCAGATAGTGCCCCGATTGCAAATGGCTATGCGGGCTTTAACTGGTCTAATTTTGCTTCTTTAGCAGGGGCATATATTCCGGGCTCTGGCTTTGAGGCGGGTGTGGTTTCCGGGCCAAATATTGCTTACAACGATGGTGGCACTGCGGCCTCTTTTTCCAGTGATACGGCATTTACGCTGCTTGATCTTTACGTCACCAAAGGTTATGAATCCGGCATTACGCGCTTTCAGGGTTATGTGGGCGATACGCTGACTTTTACTCAGGATGTTTTTTCAACGACAACTGCCCCCACGCATGCAGTGTTTAACTGGGCGGGCTTAAGCAAAATTGTGCTTACTTCTGAAACAGGCGTTGCATATTCTGCCATTGATAATATTCATATTGCTGCAGTACCAGAGCCGGAAAGCTATGCCCTGATGGGGATGGGCGTGTTGGGATTACTGGCCGCCAGAAGGCGTAAAACCAGATAAATAAAAAATGGCCGGTTTAAAACCGGCCATATTTTTTAGCGCTGTAATCGAATCAAACTTGGGTTTAAACCATCAGACAGCGATAGTTCAAATTGCCCCCCGGCAGGAACGCCTGCCAGATCAATCGCTATTTTTCCGCCTTGCACCTGATGCGCAAGCAGCTGGCGGGACTGCCCAAGGTGCATCACGCTCAAATAAGGGTAGCGTTTGCTATCCCAGTTCATTACTAGCTTACCTGCTATTTCCTGCCACTGTACTTTTGCACCACTTGGGTTTCCGGCCATTGCACCCGCCCGTGTCTGGCCTTGCTGGCTGCCGATTTTCTTGCCTTTATGCCATACCTCAATGCCTGTTAAAGCGCCTGTTTGGGGGATGCTGACAAAAAAGTGCGTTACAGCGCCTTGGGCATCGGCAACTTCAACCGGGTTAAAGCGCTGAATAATCGCTTTGCCATTGCTTTGAATTAAATGCAGCTCGTAATCGCCCTGGGTAACCGCTTTGGTATTGCCGCTGCGAAGGGTGATCGGATCAAAGCTCACGCCTGTTGCACTGATGCTGCCAGAAATATCCATCAGCTTCATTGGGATAGAATATCCCGCTGCCATTGGTGCAAGAGCGTAGTTATGCTGCTCTAGGAATTCCTGAACCTTTGCGTAATTGTAGTCAGAGAACCAGCTGCCATTGCAATAGCCCATGATGTCTGAATTACTATTTTCATCCAGTGTGAGCAGGCGATTGCTTGTTGGATCAAAAGGCAGTGTGTCGCCAATTTTTCCACCCGCATAAGGGAAGCTGCGGTCTGGGTTGCCTACGCCACCGCAAGGTGCGTGGGGTCTGCTCAGATTGTGGCCAAGCTCGTGGCCCATAGTGGTTAAATCTTCATCGTAATTTGCATCAAGGCCAATGGCCGTGGTGTTTGCATTGCTTGAGCTGGTTGGATTGACATAGCCAAGCCCTGCAATGCCGCCGCTAAAATTGGGGTCTGGCACGAGGCCATAATAGTGACGGCCACTGCCTTCTTTGATACGTAACTGGCTCAGCTCTGAAAGAGCACGGCTCCAGCCTGCCGAGCCTGTGTTTGCTTCATCAATGCTTTTCATTTCTGTGGTGGAGCTGACTGTGGTCAGTGTATACGGGCTGCGAAAGCTGATTTTGAGCGAGCTTCCAGCCAGCGGGAATAACCTGCTCAGCATTTGCCGCACAGAGGCCTCATCAGGCGCTTTGGCGCTAATGCGGTTGCCCTTGCCATCGTTATTAATTTGTAAGGGCACCAGCACCAGATCCATATTCGTGGCCAAGCCCACGGCCGGGCTGATGCTTTTGCTGGAGCCGTTGCTTACTTTTTGATCAGGATCGACATCTACCCGCAGGTTCAGCCCTTGTTTGATCCATTTTTCAGGCAGTTTTACATTAAAACTTTGATCAAGCTGGTTGCGGGCAACGGATGAAGGCACAAAAGCCGGCCCGCTCATTTCTAAGGGCTGCCCCTGGGAAACGCCATTCAGTGTGGCACTGAGCAATACGCGCGGGCTGCTCAGCTTATTGGCGCTGGTGGTGAGGCTGGCACGAACAATTGTCGTTTTACCAAGTACCAGCCGCTGATAGCTTTCTCCCACTAATTGTGAGTAGTTTTGTACTACGGCTACGCTTTCTAAATTAATGGTTGGCTTCACCGGGGCCACTACGGTTGGCGGAAGAACAACTAATTTAAAATTGCCGGCAGATACCGTTTGCGTGCCCGATTTTAATACCACTTCTCCATTGCCATTCGCAGGAATTTGCACCAGCAGCTGCGTGGGCGTTTTGCTGATGATTTTTGCGCTGATGCCTGCCACGCTCACACTCGTCACCGTGTCTAAGCCCTGGCCAGAAAGCGTAATTTGGCTGTCGGCCTGGCCGCTTAAAGGGCTCATGGCACTGACGCTGACTAAGGGCGTCACTTCAAAACGGGTATTACTTTGTAAGCTGCGTTTCCCCCAGATCAGTGTGATCGGGCCGCTCTGTGCATTGTCAGGAACGCTTACGCTCAGCTGGCCTTCGCTGCGGCTGCGAATAACCGCAGTTTGTTTATTGGCAAATATCACTTGTTCAATTTGCTCAATCCCTTGGCCTTGCAGGCTGATGGTTTGTCCGGGTAAGCCCGCAGCCGGTAGCAAAGCAGGCTGGGCAACGGTTTGCCAGATTTGAATGGCTTGCGCCAGAGTGATCATGTCGCCGTTTTTGTCTTCAAGGCTGATAAACCCTGAGCGTGCGCTTGCAGGGATGCTGACGATATATTGATTATTAGTCTGGCTGACCTTAGGCAGAATCACGCCGCCCAGACGAATACTTTTTACCTGATTTAATTGCTTGCCACTCAGCACCAGCGTATCGCCGGTGTTAAGTTCTGTGCTTGAAAGCGTGTCGACCCCAGGACCTGCAATGGTGATTTTTTGGGCAGACTGAATCACAGAGCCCTCTTTTTGCAGCGTGACTACGCCTGATTGGGCTTCAGAAGTAATGGTGGCTTCAATTTGCTGGTCGGAAATAACTTTAAATGGCAGCTCTGCCTGATCAATTAATACTTTTTTGACCTGAGACAGGCCAAGCCCCCTGATCATAATCGTGACACCTTCGCCCGCTTCAAGGGGGCTGATGGTATCGATGTTAAAAGGTGATGCAGGAGGAAGTACGGGAACGACAGGGGGTGGGGTAGTGCCTACCAGCCCCGTAGAATTGCCCGGTGTGCCAGGATTGACCGGCGCATCACTGCCGCCCCCTCCGCCGCCACATGCGCTGATTGTCAGTATAAGGCTTACGCTGAAAAGTGATCGTATGGTTTGCTTGGGGGCGAGTTTTGCAATGCTTGAAAACACAGAGAATCCTGAGGCGTATTTAAAATGAGCTCAGTCGATCAGGGATGGTTTCGTATGCCGAATGAGTGCCCAGGATTCTATGCAAATCAAACAATTGTTTATGTAACACGTACTACGTAAGTAATTTCTAATATGTGGATTTTAAACAGATGCGAATATGGTTTTATCCAAATCTGATAAGCAGATTAAATTAAAGAATGATTCAGTTTAATGCCCGTTTTCAGGAGCTTTTTTTTCCTGAGCACTGATGTTGATGCCGGATTTTCTTTGCTGGTGCAGGGTGTGTGCGCTTTGCCAGCAGGTCAGCATAATACCCAGCCAGATTGGAATATAAGTCCCTAAGCCTGCAGCACTGAAGGGCTCTCCAAGTACAAACAGCGAGATAAAAAAGAGTAAAACCGGTTCAACATAGCCCAAAATACCAAGCAGGCCGATTGTCAGTAATTTGCTGGCCATTAAATAACACACAAATGCTGTGGCCGTCATGATGCCAAGGCAGGGCAATAAAACCCAGAGCATGGGCGTTGTGTGCAGGGCGTCTGTTGCAGCAGGGTGCAGATAAATCATCAGCGCCGCTACGGGTAAAATAAACAGGGTTTCTATTAAAAAACCACTAAACGGGTCGAGGTGTAAGGCGCGTCGTATCATTAAATAAGGCGGGTAGCCAAGCGCGGTTACTAAAGTTACCCAGGAAAAAGCGCGCGTCAGCCATAATTCATGCATCACACCGAGTAGTGCAAAAAAAACAGCCAGCCATTGCAATTTGCTTGGGCGTTCTTTGTAAATAAAAAAACCGACCAGCACCATCACAAGCGGTAATAGAAAATAGCCGAGTGATACTTCTTGCAGGCGCCCCTCTAGGGGAGCCCACATAAACATCAGTTGCTGTATGGCCAGTAAAAGTGCATTTACAGGAAGAGCCAGCCACAAAATCGGCTCGTGCCTGAAGCGCTGCAAGGTGCTGCGCATTTTTTTACCATGTTTTAGCAGGGCTAAAAGCAGCAACATAGCCGGGACAGTCCAGACTACGCGCCAAGCAAAAATGTCTAAGCCTTGAAGAGGAGTGAGCTGAGTGCTGTACCAGCCTAATACAGAGAAAACCAGCGAGGCGATGAGGGAGAGAAATAAACCTTGGCCAGACAGCATAGGTGATCTTTTTGCAGTGAAAATGGATGTTTGGTGTGTTTTTTTGCAATAGGGGAATCTAAAAAAGCAGCCCCCTAGTTTTTCTGAGAGGATCACCAATGGCCGGGCTGATCCTGTGAAAAACACTGCTGATAATACCACTTGTCATGAGATGTTAGCAGTGTCTGTTATCCCTTCTTTTAAATGGAAAGCCGCTTCATATATAATGCGCGCCTGCTTTTTGATGAATAAACAGGCTGCTCAGCGATTTATCAGAGAATGGTTTTTTAATGCGGATGCTCATCATTTATAAGAATAATAATGTTTATGCAGGTTCTGAGATAAATTGTCTCTTCAGTGATTTAAGAATTTATTGGCTGGAAAAATAAATAAAACAGATATAAAGTGAAATTGAATCAGCGATTTCTGCATCCGGTTTTTGTCAATTGGCTGCAAGGGAAAATACAGTCTGGTAAAAGTTCTTTTTCTGTTGAATGTTTAGCATTTTTTCTGCATGACGAACCATTTCGTCTGTGGCATGCTGTTGTTTTGAAGAATTTGCAATTAAAACAGAGCCAGGGGCCGTTGTTGTGATTCTTGATTTTTAGCAGCATTTATTCAGAGTAATTAATCATTTACTCCCTGATTTTTATATAAATGGCCTGTATCATTTGTCATTTTTTTGTAAACAGACCGTTTTCAGAAAATTATTTATTAGAAAACAAACGGGCCTCCTTGCATACTTATTATCCAAAGTCGCCGCAGATTGCTTAGAAATTCTTTATAACCCCGTTTGCCTGCCCGGCAATTTGCTGTATCTGTCATTGACTGAGATTAATCATGGTAATTACTGATCTTGCTCCAAACCTATTGTGGTGTCATTTTGATACGATTTGCCGCTTTCCACGGCCATCCCGGCATGAATCGGCCCTGCGTGATCATATTCAGGCCTGGGCTACAGCGCGTGGCTTGCATGCACAGCTGGATAAGGGCGGAAACTTAATTATCCGTAAGCCAGCCTCTGCGGGCATGGAAGACAGGCAAGGCGTGGTACTGCAGGGGCATCTGGATATGGTTGCACAAAAAAATGCCAGCCATAGTCATGATTTTATGAAAGATCCTATCCAGACCCGTATTGAGGGGGGCTGGGTGCATGCCGAGGGGACAACCCTTGGTGCAGATAATGGAATTGGTGTGGCTGCAGCACTGGCCATGCTGGAAAGCAACTTACCTCATGGCCCGCTGGAAGTTTTACTGACGATCGATGAAGAAAGCGGTATGACCGGCGCGCGCGCGCTGGAACCGGGCATATTGCAAGGTCAGTTGTTATTGAATCTGGATACCGAAGAATGGGGCGAAGTTTACGTTGGCTGTGCGGGCGGGGTGGATATCAGCCTGTCGCGCAAACTCAGCACCGAGCCTCTTGCCGCTGGCTTTGATGTGTTTGAAATTTCTTTAACCGGCCTCGTGGGCGGGCATTCAGGGGTAGATATTCACCTTGAGCGCGGTAATGCAATTCGCTTGCTGGCACGGGTGATTAATGCAGCCTGCCGTGATATTGAGGCCAAATTAGTTTCATTTAATGGCGGCACTTTACGCAATGCCCTGGCGCGTGAAGCCTTTGCTAAAATTTCGGTAGCGGCTTGCGATGCCCCGCGTCTGGCTGAAATTGTGGATAGTCATCAGGCTTTATTCCGTGATGAATTAGCTGGCACCGATCCTCATTTATCTATTGCCCTCAAACCATCTGTGGCCGATCTGGTGCCGGTGGCCGCTCATGCACGTCTGGCGCTGGATATGCTGCTGGCACTGCCGCATGGCGTGCGCTGCTGGAGTAAATCTTTACCTGGCGTAGTAGAAACCTCAAATAATCTGGGTGTGGTCAGTGTTGATAATGGCCGCTTTGAGGCCGTATTAATGGTGAGATCGCTCAAAAATATCCGCATGCGTGAGCTGGCCGATGCCATTACTGCAGTGGGCCGCTTGGGGGGATGCCTGGTTGAAGAAGAAGGCGAATACCCTGGCTGGACGCCTGATCTGAAATCGACTGCTTTAGCGCTTATAGAAAACGTATATCAGCAGCGCTATGGTGAAAAGCCAAAAGTTCAGGTTATTCATGCTGGCCTGGAATGCGGCTTATTGGGCGCTGCTTATCCAAAGATGGATATGGTGTCTTTTGGCCCTACCATTCGCGGAGCACATTCCCCTGATGAGCGCGTTGAAATTGCCTCTGTGGCTTCTTTCTGGGAATTGCTGGTTGATACTCTGGCTGCAGTACCAAAAGCCTGAGTAAACGCCATGCAAAAAGGCCAGCTTATTTAAGCTGGCCTTTTTTTATGATTAACTCGCCATTTTCAGGCCGACTACGCCGCTGACAATCAGGCATAAAAAGAAAATTCGGGTAGAGCCCAGCGGATCACCAAACAAGATAATCCCGCCTATTGTTACACCCACAGCACCCAGGCCTGTCCAGATTGCATACGCAGTACCTGCAGGTATCCCTTTCATTGCATAAGACAGCAGCGCCATATTTAAAAACGAAAGGGCAACAGAGCCTGCAATTACCCAAGGATTGGGGTTTAATTGAACATACTTAAGTGATAAAGCCCAGACAATCTCAGTAAATACAGCAACACCTAATACCAACCAATAACTAAACATAAAAAGTGCCTTGCACACCACGGGCTGACAGATCACACCATATCGGAAACCCGGAAGAAATACGGTGCGGGCCATACAGATTTAAACGAGCGATTGCCGAATTAAACCAATGGCATAGACAAGCCGTTATTTTCGGTGAAGCAAGGGGAAGCAACAAGGGAAATTATTACTCGTAAGGCAAAAAAAGCGGGCAATCAATGCCCGCTTTTTATTTCCAGACAGCAAGCTTACTTACTGCTATTGATCAGATACTGTGCAGCTGCAGTAAATTCTGCATCAGAGCCGCTATAACCGCCTTTCGGTGGCATCGCGTTCAGGCCTTTTGTTGCAATTGCAATCGCGCTGTCAACACCATCTTTCAAGCGTGGAGCCCATGCTGCTTTATCGCCAAACTTAGGCGCGCCTGCCAGACCCGCTGCATGGCAAGCCATACATACTGAATCGTAAATTTCTTTACCTTTAGTCGCAGGGTCAACCGCGCCGCCAGCTGCTGCGCCTTCCACTTTAGGCTCTTCAAACTTAGCGCCGGCTGCATTGCTCATATAAGCCACGGCACGTTTGACTTCATCATCTGTTAAATCAGCTGCGCCGCCTTTTACCGGCATGGCGTTAAAGCCTTTGATCGCATGAGTCCAGAGTGTTTCAAAGCCTTTAGAAATACGGGCACCCCAGGCACCAGCATCAGCAAACTTTGGTGCACCGGCTAGGCCAGTGCCATGACAGGAAACACAGACTGCTTCGTAAACCGCTTTACCGCTTTTTGATCCGGGAGGGCCACCATCTACAATCTTGATGCTGCCCACTGGCTGCAAGCGCGCTGAAACTGCCTCAGTCGTCATGGTCGAGCGAGTGATATCAACACCACTGCCTGACGTAAACAGCTTGATAAGCAGATAAACAAATAGCGGCACCCCAATCACTGCCGCCAGAATCATGCCAGCAATGCCCTTTGACGCTTTCACGCTGCTACCGCTCATTGTCATCCCTTTTTATGTAAGTTCATGAGTTGGAAATAAAACCATATACGATTGAGGGTGATTATACCGACATTTTGCAGCAAGGAACAAAGCCTGCACGTAGACTGGGGCGCATAAACACGTTATTATGCGGTCCTTCCTGTCGTGCGCTCATAGCTCAGTTGGATAGAGTGTCAGTTTCCGAAGCTGAAGGTCGTAGGTTCGATTCCTACTGGGCGCACCAACTAAATATCAATAAAATCAAGGTTTACGGTTATCTGGCTGAATTTAAACTGCATGAAAAAGTGGTTTAAGCTTACACTTTACCTTGATTTTTTTTGCTCTGATGTATTTCCTCTTCTGCCTTAAATCTAGGCAAATTTCTTGTTTTTCTCTTTTTATTTTTTCCTGATCTGTCGTTATTTATCTTGTTTCTTGTAAATTTACATGTGACGGATACGCCAAGGTCGGGTTATTTCTATTGCATAGAGCAGGCAGGGGCTTACCTGTAGATATGCAGATCCAGCCCGACTGATGCCCAGCCCCGGCTGAAGTAGCCGCCGGAAAGGTATTGGTCTTTATTGGGGCCGATCAGGATCACGCCATTGGGATCCATAATACGGTCAACTCCGGTGTGCACAATAAAGTGCCCTTCGTAATAAGCGCTTGAGAATAACGGGCATGCAAGGGATTTGCTGATCATGCTGATGGTCAGATAATTAACGCCTAAAACCCCGCCCGGAAGGGCACAAGCGCAGCCGCAGGACCAATTCAGATTGCAGCTTGTTTGTAAGCCTAAGCGTAATGCAGGGTACCAGGGGCGGGTAGACCAGTTGCTTAGCATTTCTGTTGGGGCGTAAATCCGTGCATGGGGGTGCAGCCTTTTAAGATAAGCCGCTATATTGGCGGGTGTGCTGCCAAGGTTATCAGTACAAGAGCAGGTACGTGTGGCGTCCATGGCCAAGCGGATTTCATCGGCAACCGTCCCCCCCAGCAGAACATTTGGATCAACTGGGATATTCAGATCTTGATTTGCCAGCCAGTGTGAGACAAATACAGCGCAGGCCGCACCACATAAAGGGCCGTTTCCCTGATTGATTGGGTTGTTGATATTAAAAGGCATTTCTAACTCCTTGTGTCAGATATTTGAATGAATTGACAAAGTAATCAGAAGTATAGGTGACAGTATTTGTTTATCGGCCCGCACACAGCTTCGTACCTGAATAAAGCGTGTTTAGGGTTTGCTTATTATATTGGAAGAAAAGTGTTCTGCTTCTTTGGGATGTGCTGCTGTTTCTAGTCCTGCCTTGTTTACAGGCTCTTACGCCACTCTGCATCCTGCTGCTGCATCAATTTGTGCCACTGCTGGCGCATGGCGGGAAGAAAAGCCGGGGGCGCTCCGGCAAAATCCTTTTCATCTGCGTAGCAGCCTGGTAAAGGCAGCTCGTCAAAGCCCGCTGTCTTCTTGCTGTTAAGCAGAGCTTGCTGGCTGCTGAGGCTGCAGTCAGCAAGTAGTGGAGTACCTGACAGCTGCCCTGTATCTTCATCCCGCCATGTCACACCGAAACGGTCTGTGCCCCGCAACCCGTATTTAGCCTTGCCTGCATGCAAAATAAGCTTGTAACTATGCGGGCTGACATCGCTGGTGCAGGTCTGGCTGTATCCAAGTATGGTTTCCATTACCCCGTCACTATCCAGATCGGCCACGCGGGTTGCGGCCGGATCAAATGCTGCAGCCACATCAAACATGCACTGCTCCACACCGTCCTGAAGCAGCCATAGCCGCCTTGGTTTACCGGCACTGAGTACGTAATGGGCCGCGTAGACATGTGCATCACGCACATCATTAGATCCATCTTTTGATGGCTGAAAATCACCCTCAGCCTGGCTGAGCAACAGCAGATTATCGCCACTTTTATCCTGCCAGCGTAATGCCTGCAGCAGCTTGCCCTGAATGCTGATTCCGGCGGGAATATCTTTCACTTTGCTTAGCAATGTAAGTGGGGCAGAAGCAGGGCTGCGATCTGCCTGCACCGGCTGGCTGGGTTGCTTGCATGCTGTAAGGGCCAGAAGCGCTGCCGCTAATAAAAATCGCATCTGGATATTCTCCTTATGCCAAAACGGATGATCCAAACTTTCATGATTCTTGTATCAAAAAAGCGCTTTGAGCGCATTTTACGCAAGATCAGCTAAAGCCACGGATCTCATCAGGGTGTAAAGATCGCGGGGATTTAATATTCAATATAGTTATATAAATCAAATTTTAAAGTCTTATTAAATATTTAGACCATCAGGCATGATGCATTCATTGCGGTTGATTACCAAATTCTGAATCTTAAATCCAAGATTCACCTCAGTTTTCAATAAAAATTGATAAGAGAATAAATCATGAAACGCTCACTATTACTAGCTCTGATCCTTACAACTATTGCCGGCCCAGCCTTGGCTGATAAGCTGGACGATATCAAAAAAGCGGGTGTACTCCGTGTAGCCGCTTTTGACAGCAACCCGCCTTTTGGCTTTGTAAACGAAACCAGCCGCCAGCTGGTGGGTTTTGATGTGGAAATCGCTCAGGCGATTGCTAAAAAGCTGGGCGTAAAGCTGGAGCTGCTGGCAACGAATCCGGCCAACCGCATCCCATTGCTGACTGCAAATAAAGTGGATTTGGTAGCAGCTAACTTTACGGTTACCGAAGAGCGCCGTAAGCAGGTTGAATTCAGCACACCCTACTTTGCCACCGGGCAAAAATTTATCGCCAGAAAAGGTGTGCTTAAAACTCCTGAAGATATCGCCAAGCTGCGTATCGGTGTAGATAAAGGCACCACGCAGGAAACCCTGCTGCGCGAAAAATACCCAAGCACTCCTGTAGTGGCTTATGACGATACGCCTTTAGCTTTCACCGCGCTGCGTAATGGCAATGTGCAAGCCATTACCCAGGATGACGCCAAGCTGCTGGCATTGCTGGCCAACGCGCCGGACAAAACCAAATACGAGATTTCCCCTTTTGCATTAACGCGTGAATATCAGGCCATTGGCATCCCGCGTGGCGAAGAGCGCCTGAGCAAAGAGGTGAACGACGCCTTGCTGGAGCTGGAAAAATCCGGCCAGGCGAAAAAGATTTACGATCACTGGTTTGGCCCAAAAAGCCGCGCAGCCTTACCGCGTGATTTTAAGATTGGTGACAAGGTTTAATTAAGCGATTCTCTCTCTGAGCCTTGCAAACATGGTGTTTGCAAGGTCGCTGGAAGTATTTTTTTGTAGGCGTAGTAAACAGGTATTTGTAATTTTCGGATGAAGCAGGAAGTACCGTAATGAGCTTTACCTGCGTTTTAGACATTGTTTTATCTCCTGGTATCGACATTTTTTAGCGCAAGGGTTCGCCCTTGCGCATTTTTTTATTGGAGTAAGGGAAATGAATCCCCCCGCATGGCTGGGCAATGGCTGGCTGGATTGGCCGCATATTCTGACGCTGGGCCTAGGCTTGCTGATTACCTTATTACTTTCTGTGGCTGTGATTTTCACCGGCACTGTTGCTGGCGTGCTGCTGGGTATTGCCCGGCATCAGTCAGGCAGCCGGATTCTGGCACTGCCACATCATCTGATCCGCAATATCCCGCTGCTGGTGCAGGTGCTGTTCTGGTATTTTGCCGTGGGCTCCTTGCTGCCCGAGGCGTGGATGCTCTGGCTCAATAGCCCGCATGTGCTCTGGCAGGCCGGGGATATTTTTCTTGGGCTGCCCTCGTTTGAGTTTATCGCCGCGTGGGTGGCTTTATCTTTTTATGCTATGGCGTTTATTGCCGAGGATATCCGCTCTGGCATGAATGCCGTAGGGAAGGGGCAGTGGGATGCTGGCCGGGCCTTGGGGCTGCGCCCACTTGATGTTTTACGCTGGGTAGTCTGGCCGCAGGCGATTAAAACCGCGTGGCCACCGCTGTTAGGGCAATGGCTGAACACCATTAAAAACACCTCACTCACCATGGCGATAGGCGTGATGGAGCTCTCTTACCGCTCCCGCCAGATCGACGCCCAAACCCTGCTTACATTCCAGTCTTTTGCCGTGGCCAGCGTGTTCTATGTGCTGCTGATTGTGCTGGTGCAGCGCACTTTAGCTGGCCCCGTGGCCAAACCTGTGCGGAGGTGGGCATGAATACCGCCGTAATTAGCAATAATCTGCTGTTCTTTTTTGTCGGCGCTTGGCCCAACGGCCCGCTGGGCGGCATCGCCCTGACGCTGATTCTGGCATCCAGCGCCGCCATCCTCGCCAGTATTTTAGGGCTGGTTTGGGGCATCAGCCTCACGCTAAGCCAGGGCTGGCTGCGGCGAATTTTGCTGGCCGTCTGCGAGCTGCTGCGCGCTATTCCGGTTTTGCTGCTGATTTTTTGGTGCTACTTTTTACTGCCGATTGCCTTTGGCATCGATATCCCTGGCGTGCTCACCGTGATTGCCGCGTTGTCGCTTGTTTCTGGCGCCTATCTGGCTTACACCGTGCAATCGGGCATACGCGCCGTGCCGGATGGCCAGTGGGAAGCCGCTCACGCCAGCGGCCTGAACCGCTATCAAGTCTTGCGCCTCGTCATCCTGCCGCAAGCCCTGCGTATTGTGCAGCCCTCTTTTGTAAATCAGTGGGTGGTGCTGGTGAAAGACACCTCGCTGGCCTATATCGTTGGCGTGGCCGAATTTACCTTCGTCGCCAGCCAAGTCAACAGCCGCGAGCAAGTCTACCCGCTGGAAGTCTTCGGCTTTATTGCGCTGGTTTATTTACTGCTCTGCAGCGCTGTGCAATGGCTGGGAAAGCGGGTGTTGGCTGGGCGTTTGGGTACGGCCTGAATGGAGAAGTGAGGCTTGAATATCTCGTTGGCGTTTTAACTTACGCTTGTATCAATTCCAGCTTTACAATCTATAAAGCTGCTTTTATCGCAATCTGTACCGGCGAGCAGGCTGCAGCAATATTGTTAATCACAGCTGCCGGGCTTGGGCTGAATAAGGCACGCAGCTGCTTCAAGCGGGCTGGCGCTTCAGTGCATCAAATATCTCTGGTCCCCAGGGGCGCATGGCAATCAGCAAACCCATGGTCAAACGCTCACTATTATCAGGAGCGTTGAGCGCGTCCTGGTGTAAGTCGGAAAATTCCTGCAGTAATCGGCTGATACGCTGCTGAAAGCGCTTGGTTTCAGCTTCGTTTAAGGTGGCCTGCTGAAAACGGATGAGCTCGTTTGAGCTTTGAAAATCAGATTCTAAAAAGTTGGCTTGAACATAAGAGCGAAAAAATTGATGGATCGGGCCACCCGGAAGCCATGAAAATCCCCTTGCAATGATCAACTTAACCTTGTTTTCTGGCTGCAAACGAATCATGCCAAGCCGGTCAAGCTCTAACAAATAGCCAATACATTCTGATTCGCTCAGGGTGTAGCTGCTTACAATTTGATCCATTGTCCAATGCTTAAGCACACACACGGCAACCAAAACCCGTTTTGGGTCTTCCACGATGTATTTTTCCTGAGCTTCTGTTAGCTGGGTCAGCTTGCTCTGCGTTTGGCTTGCCGCCAGTACCAGCTCATCCAACTCTAAACCGATGAAACTGCAGATCGATTCTAAAGTGCGCAAATTGATGCTTTGCCGGGAAAACTGACGCTTAACGCTTGCCTCGCTCAGCTCTAAATGCCGGGCAAGCTGCGCATACGTTACGTTTTTTACTTTAAGCAAACGCTTCAGGGTTGTGATCAGCTGATGAGTTTGGGACATGATGGTAGCGTTTTTTAATACTCAAGGTTTTGTATTATGCCAAAACCAGCAAAGAAGTTTTATTTTTTAACCGGCTCACGTAAAGTGTCGCTGGCCCTTCAATCTATCCATATGTAAAAAATATGCATAAACCTTATAAATAAGGTGGCTGTACTGCTCATTTACTGAGCCAAATTTTTAGCTGGCAGAATAAAACCATCAGTCTGCATAAAAAGCGCTGCGTGTTTTTTTAAAATATACGGCGTTGCAAGCCAGCTAAATTTCACCATGGCCAAAGAAACAGTGAGCACGCAGGCATGTTTGGTGAATAGTCCACCATTTATTAAACCCTGAGGGCCTGACGATGAAATAACTTCTATTTTTTTAGGAACACAACTTTCAGCGTTTAGCCATGCAACAGAGTATGCAACACCAGACATCAATTTTTTATAAATTTCATCTCCATCGAAATTAAATATATTTTTATAAAAAAGAAATTAATGCATTTTTTAAAGTTAATAAAAATTAATTTTATTTTTTTCAAAAAATTTGTCTAGAAACAAAGTTTTTATATTTGGTAAAACGATGAATAATGCATTAATTTTGTCTTATGCTAGTATTTGTAATTAACTTAAAGAAAAGGACTTATATGCCAAAACTACAACGATGGGTTGGTAGTGGAGGGGTAGCCCTCTTCTTATCGCTCTTGCCCACATCTGCCTGGGCTATGGCCGGCATGGAAGAAGCCATTGCCGATGTAATGGTCTGGGTTGTTTTAATTGCAGTGCCCATTGTGGCCATATATTTATTCTGGAAAGTACACGTACTGCCGGAAGTCTTTGCTGAAAAACATAATCATCCGCAAAAGCACGCCATTCAGGTGCTTTGCCTGTTGTCGCTGGCGGTTGGTGGCTTGCTCTGGCCACTTGCGTGGTTATGGGCGTTTACCAAACCCACCTCTTATAAACAGGCATATGGCACGGATAAACACGATGATTTTTTCCGCAAACCCAACGGCGAGCACAGCGATAAACCTTTAGATCTTGCCATCGTGGATGATGAGCTGCTGCTGTTAAAAGAAAAAATGGAAGGCTTAACTCAGCAGCGCGAGTTAATTCTGGCGAAGCAAGCGCCTGTGCCTGAGGCCATTCTGATCGAGGAAGATACCCGTGCTTGAAATTATCATTGGTGGTTATGCTTTTTTGGTTTGGCTGTTTTGTATCAAACTAAAAATTATTCCGTGGAATATCAAAACGCAGGTGGGGGCTGTGACTGGCGCGCTTGCGCTGGCCGCCACAATTATATTTACCATTAATGTGGTGACGCCTTCATCAAGTGATGTGCGCGTGATTAATCATGTGGTTGAGGTGATTCCCCGCGTGCAAGGCACGGTGACCCGTGTTGCAGTGGAAGGCAATCAGCTGATCAAAAAAGGCGAGGTGCTGCTGGAAATCGATAACACGCCTTATCGCTTAAAAGTCAAAGAACTCGAAGCCAAGCTGGCCGATGCAACGGCAACTTCGAAAACGCTGTGGCAGGATCTGGATAGCGCCAAAAGCAATCTGATTGCAGCACAGGCACATCTTGATCTGATGAGTAAACGCCTTGGCGAATCGCGCGAGCTGGCTAAGCATGGGGCGGGCCCGCAATTTGATGTTGAAAGCTTTACAACCGAAGTTAAAAAAGCTGAATCTGCTGTCGCCAATGCCAAAGCAGGTGAAGCCAAGATTCAGACCAAGCTAGAAGGCGTGGTAGGCCCTGATCTGGCCAGCGTGGCGCAAATCAAGGCTCAGCTGGAAGCGGCGCGTTATGATTTGCAATCTACAGTGGTGCGTGCGCCCGCTGACGGCTATGCCGTGAATGTATCCGTGCGGCCTGGTAATTATCTGGTGAGCATGCCCTTTAAACCTGCGCTGAGCTTTGTTGAACATGAGCAGCGCATCTTGGCGTTTTTTGAGCAGAACGAGCTGCGCTATGTTAATCCGGGCGATAAGGCTGAAATAGCTTTTAAAAGCCTGCCTGGCGATGTTGTGCATGCAAAAGTGGATTCAATTGTCTGGGCAAATGGTCAGGGGCAGCTGGTTCAGGGAGGCGTTGTTCCTAATACGCCTGCTGAATATCTCTCTGCACCTTTGCCGCAAAAATATGCTGTCAAGCTGACGATAGAGCCACGTGAAGGCGATGAAAACCTGTTTATACCGATGGGTGCACGCGGCGGTGCTGCCATTTATACCGATAAGCTGGCTGCGCTGCATTTGTTAAGAATGGTGATGATTCGTGCGCAATCTAAGGTGAATTATCTTGTGCTGAAGCTGCACTAAGGAATGCGCCTGATGAGAAAAGAAATGATTAAATTAGGGCTGGCCGGGTTTTGTGCACTCACACTCGCAGCTTGCGCGATTACCCCGGCCCCCGATCACGCCGCCCTGAAGCAGGCTGCTTTGGCAGAGCTGCAGTTTCCGGCGAATTGGAAATTTGCCCGCAGTGCAGGTGAATTTGATGCAGCGGCTCTTGGTTTTGCATTACCCACTGAAGTGTTGCAACTGATCCGTGAAGCTCAGCAGAATAATCCTGATCTGCGGCTGGCGGCTTTACGTGTGGAGCAATCGCACAGCGCAGTAAAAGCCGCCGGAGCCGCACTTTATCCAACCTTAGGCGTGGGTGGGCAGGCAGGGGATGCAACGATTCCCAGCTCGTCGCTGGCAATGAATGGCCTTGCGCTGGTCACCAATTGGGAGATTGATGTTTGGGGTAAAACACGCAGCAGTCAGGCGGCAAGCCGTGAATTATCAGTGGCTGCAGAGCTCGATACCCTCTATGCCCGTCAGTCTGTTGCGGCGGCTGTGGTCAAAGCCTGGCTGGCTGCCGCCGAAGCTCAGCAGCAGATTCAGTTGGTGCAGTCTATGGTGGTGCTGGCAGAAAAGCAGCTGGCATTGATTGAAAGCGCTAAAAAAATTGGCCGCAATACCCAGCAGGATGTGTTGAATAACCAGATCCTGCTGAAGAATTATCGCCAGCAATTATTGCAAAGCGAGCAGGCATTCAGCTCGGCGAGGCGAGCTCTGGAAGTATTGCTAGGCCGTTATCCAGCGGCAGAAGTGGCGGTGGCTCATTCACTGCCCCGTGAGCTGCAGCCGATTCCAGTGGGCCTGCCTTCTGATTTAGCCGAAAGACGCCCTGATATCCGTGCCGCCGAAAGCCGCTTTCGTGCTGCTTTTTATCAGGTGGAAGCAGCTAAAAAAGCCAAACTTCCTTCTGTCAGCTTAATGGCGGGTTTGGGCGTGCTGGATAACAGCCTGCTGGTGCTGCAAAAAGACTTAAGCAACCCGCTTTGGGGCGTGAATAGTCGTCTGCTTGCTCCCATTTTTACCGGTGGCGCGCTGGATGCGCAGGTAGAAGTTAAAACGCTGCAGCAGCAGGAAAGCACGGTGAATTACGCCAAGACGGTACTCAATGCCCTGGCTGAAATTGAAGGGGGCCTGTATGCCGAGCAAAAGCTGCTTGAACGCGGTGATTTGCTGGCTGCTTTACTAGCCGATCAGCAAAAGCTGATCGATTTGCAAGGCGTGATGATTAAAGTAGGCAAGGGCGATCGCTATCAGCTGCAACAATTGCAACTTAATCTGGCAAACAGCCAGATGTCGATGCTGCGTATACAAAACGAGCGCCTGATTCAGCGCGTTAATCTCCACCTGGCATTAGGAGGGATTTATCCCGTCTAGTGGCTAAATCAATCCGGGGTATATCTGCACACATCGAATTTTCGCATCATCGCTATTCATATATTGTTGATTGCATTGAATACCAATCTGGCAATTTGATTCGTGCAGAGCCTGCCCTGGCGTATTAAAAACACACCCCAAATTTGGACACCCGTCCCGGATTTGGGGTGTTTTTGTATCTAACTACGAAAGGCAATTGAAATATGAATGATTGCCCCCTCCCTGAATTAAGCAAGCGTCTTATATTCAGCAGGTTTAAAAGACGGCTATATGCGAGCTTTACAGATATTTCGAAATCTTACCCAATTTATCCACCAAATTCATGAAATGTCACCACCCCACTTAGCAATTGCGCGATAATTACACAAGGGCTAATGCGCTGTTGTAATGATTGGGGTAGACTGTGCGACGGGCTGCTATCGGCCAGAAGCGGAAATTGAATTTGTAGGTTGGCGCTAAGCTTGCCAAGCCCAACCTACGTACTAGTCATGATAAAAACAAAAAATGTAGTGAGATTTTTAATAAACAAACATTAGTCAGCTTCATTCAGAATTAATATGATAGTCAAAAAGCACAAAAAATAATTTATTATAAACCACCTGGATAGAAAAAAATGAGCATTGAGCTACTGGAAGAAATAGAAAATTGGAAGCTAGAAGCAAAATTAGAAGATAATGAGAGATACTTTTATCACACAAGAATAGTGCATAAAATTTTAAAAGGACAAAAATTATACGTAGTCGGAAGAAAAGGAACAGGAAAAACCGCGATCAGTGAATATTTGAATTCTATTTCAGAACCCAATTACTTTGCACAAAAGCTGACATTCAAAAATTTTCCATTCAATAAACTATACGAACTTAAAGACAAAGGGTTTACTGCTCCTAATCAATACATCACACTGTGGAAATACGTAATTTACTCAACAGTCTGCCAGTTAATGAAAAACAACCCAAGTATTGATCTAGATTCTCGAGATAAATTACGTGATATTTTTAATGATGATATTGAGAATGCACTTCCAAATGCCGTTGAGCGCTGGACAGGATTTAAATTCGACTTGAAGATCCTAGGGAGCGGAATCGGTTTCGGAAACAACAAAGAAACAGTTGAGTTTGATGGAGATAATTGGATTAAACGCGTTGATATTTTAGAGAGGTTTCTTTTTAATCAAATCGGCGTAGATAAATATTTAATTATGTTCGACGAGCTTGATGAAGACTACAAAGACATTGTTGCTTTAGAAAAGTACAATCAATACACCGAGCTATTGACTAGTTTATTTAAAGCGGTTCAGGACATTAGAGCACGTTTTAAAGATCATAAATTTTTTCCTGTTATTTTTATTCGTGATGACATATATGACATAATGCAAGATCCAGACAAAACAAAATGGATCGACTATAAAGTAGATCTTGATTGGGATGAGGCATCAATAAAAAATCTTTTAGCATTTAGAATTGCAAGGGCAATTGATCCAAATGCAAAACCACAAAATTTTGATCGCGTATGGAGTCAGCTTTTTATTCGTGGACTGGTAAAATATGGTCACAAACAGTTAAGAGGCATGCCCCCGTTTGAATACATAACAAGAAGCTCTCTCCTTAGGCCTCGTGATTACATTCGTTTTTTACAGGTTTGTGCAGGAATTGCATTAGAAAATAATTCACTAATGATAAAACCTGATTACTTAAACGAAAGCGACAAATCTTTTTCAAATTACTTAAGAAGTGAATTGGAAGATGAAATACATGGAATAATTCCAGACATTCACAGGATACTTGATATATTTACAATATTAAGAAAGCAAACCCTAAAAATAGAGGAATTTAAGGTCGAGTTTGATAACGCAGTCAATCAAGGATTAATAAAAACCAGAGACTACCAATTTGTCTTACAAATGTTGTTTCATTTCAGCGTCATAGGTAACCAACCTAAACAGGCAAGCCATCAAGTATTTCGTTATAAGAATAAAGAGGCTCGACTAAATATGAAAGAAAATATAATTGTTCATCGAGGGCTGTTTAGGTCATTGCAGATTTTATAATAGGCAGTGCGTAGGTTGGGCTAAATGAAATGCAGCCCAACACCAACCTACAGATCACTTCCGCTGTGGGTCGGGTGCTGCCACTCAAGCATTCTGGATAAATTGATAAAATTCGCAGTCATTCGTCAAATGACAAAAAGCGTGCACATGCATGCACTTGTGCTGCTGCACCAGCAGCACGCTGCTATTTTGTAATAGGAATAACAGGATGATTTGCTGCTGGATGGTTTTATTACGCGCCCGATATCGCGGCGTTTCTAAAACAATCAGCTTATGAAAAATGGGCTTAGATCAATTCAGCGCTGAGCAGAGCGGGCCTGTTATTTTTAACAATTCATGATGATCGAAATGGGTATTTTTCTGGCGTAACACATCAGGCACATAGATATACCCAATTTAAATGACAGGCCCGGCTTATGCTTTAAATCTGTGCGTTTACAGATTTGGCTTTATTGAGCAAAAGAATGAATCGCTCAGAATTTTTTGCTGTAATTGGCAGTGATGAAATACATTTTGGGGGAATGATAAGCGCCACTTAAAAGAGGGCTTTGTACGTAAGAGCTATCAAAATGCACATACTCAAACGCCACGCCTAAGCTATCTGTTTTATTCAGCTGATATTGCCCGCCAAAGCCAAAGCGCCATGCCTCACCGGATGGCATGGTCAGCGAGGTGTTTTGCTGGTCTTTGTAAAAGCTGCTGTCATAGGCAATACCGGTATTTAAGCGTAATGCAGGCGTGGCCTGATATTGCAGGCCCAGCGCGGTATGCCAGGTGTCTTGCATACGGTCTGCATTGGGCGCTTCATTATTGCCGAGCCAAAGCTGATTATCGTTATACGCTCCCCAGTTTTGCCAGCCCAGATTGGCCATCACCGCCCATTGGGGGGCCAGCTGGTGAAAGGCACTGAACATCAGTTGCTGAGGCGCATTGATGCTGCCATTCACCGGGATTTGCCCGCCCAGCGGGTTATTTATATTGCTGTTGAAATTGTATTCAGTTTCGCTGGTGTAAGAGAGGCCCAGGCGGGTGGCGGAATCAGGCTGATATAAAACCCCCAGTTTGATGCTGGTGGACCAGTCGGTGTCGTTCAGCTCCACATCGCCGCCGGGTGTGCTGCGTGTTAATGAAAAGACACCATAATTGGCGTTAATACTTCCGCCAACAGACCATTGATCATTGATTTTATAAGCAACGGTTGGCTGAATGGTCATGCCGACTAAGGTGCTTTTTTTAATGAGGCGGCTGCCCGACCAGTCACCAAAATCCAGCCCAAGCCCAAAGTTGCCATATACGCCAATCCCCACTTTCAGCTGCTCATCCACGCTGTGGCTGTAAAAAGCACTCATGCCAGGAAACCAGCCCACTACATTGCCCGCTTCATTGCCACTTAATGCCCCGCGGCCGTCCTGCTGATATTTGGCATCGCCATATAAACCTTGCAGGCCAATCGTCAGCTGATCGCCTTCCAGCAGGGTCATACCCGCCGGATTGGTGGCAATCGTTGTGGCATCCTGTGCTCGTGCGGCGCTGCCCGCCCCGGCGAGGCCCACATCTTCGGTGCCCAGCTCATACAAATACAGCCCGCCAGCCCAGCTGCTGCCGCTTAATCCGGCCAGTAATAATGCTAATAATTGGGGTTTCATTAAACAACTCCTGATTGCAGGGTTTACCTGCGCACTCAATTAAAACCGCCGCTCCAGCCTGGGCTGAGAACGGCGGTTGCGTAATCATTTCACATCAATCAGCCTGCTGCTTTATTTGGCTTTTTTAGTGCCCGGCAGAATCTCAAAGCGAGGGTCAAATTTTTCCTGGGTGCTCATCAATTGCTTCAGTACCGCTGTATTACCAGTCAGCTGTACTTTGCCATTTTGGGTGAGCTGCTCAAAAGTGGCGCTGCCAGAGATAAAGGTTTCCAGGTCACTGCGATTGATGGTGATGGTCAGATCCGCATCTTTTGCGGTGAAGCCTTTAATATTGCTGAGGGTGGAGTTGCTCATTTCCAGCACGTATTTCTCACCATTATCCGGAGTGATAAAGTTAATCTTGAACTTCATGCCGTCTGCTTTTTTGCTGTTCATGGTGACGGCCAGATAATCCAGCAGCAGATCAGTGGACATAGCACGCGCCATATCCGGGCTGGTTGCACTTGGAGAAGCCCCTTCCGGAATACCATTACGCAGCTCATAGGCGCCGGCGAGGAAGCTGTTTCTTAAGGCAACACTTTCTTTCTGGTAGCCCAGCTGCTCATATACATCGGCCAGCAAATCTTTAGCCGCAGTATTCTTTGGCTCTGCCAGTGTCAGCTTATTCAAGATTTCAACGGCTTCCAGATACTTGCCCTGGTCATGCAGTTTTTTGGCCTTGGCCATAATCTTTTTACTGCCCCCCATCATTTCCACATAAAGCGGGGCAGAATCACGCGGCGATAAAGGCATTAAAGTAGCCGGGTTGGCATCCCAATAGCCAAGGTAGCGGTTGAGCACCGCACGGCTGTTGTGCTCTTCAGAGCCATGATAAGAGTGGGCCGCCCACTGGTTTTGCAGCGATTGCGGCGGTTTGTACACATTATGAATTTCATTAATGGTGACGCCTTTATTGGCCTGATGCAGCACTTCATTATTCAGATTGGCGTAAATATCACGCTGGGTGCGCATGACTTCCTGCACACGCTCTTTACCCCAGCGCGGCCAGCTGTGCGAAGCAAACATCACATCGGTTTTATCGCCAAACAAATACAAGGCGTTATTGATGTTTTTGGACCATGCCAGCGCATCCCGCACCAAAGCGCCGCGCAGGGTGTAGATATTGTGTACGGTGCCGGTGATATTTTCAGCCGCCCAGAAGGCTTTAAACTGCGGGAAGTAGGTATTCATTTCTGAAGGTGCTTCGGTACCCGGTGTGTTTTGGAACACCATTTGCACACCATCAACGGTGATCTCTTCAATATCCTGGCTTACCGTGCGGGTTGGCGGAATCAAACCCAAATCGCCTGCGGCAACATTCTTACCAATAGCCTGATCAACGTGACCAAATGGGCTGCGTGGTAACAGCGTGCCGTAGGTCAGCAGCATGCGTCGTGTCATTGCATTGCCGGCATACACGTTTTCAGAGATGGCATGTTCCATAAAGCCTTCAGGAGCAATAATTTGAACTTTGCCGCTGATGACATCTTTTTCATCAACCACACCACGAGCGCCGCCAAAGTGATCGCCATGTGAATGTGAATAAACCACAGCCACAACCGGCCTTTGGCCCAGTTTTTCATTCACAAAGGCCAGCGCGGCACGGGCGGTTTCTTTGGCTGTTAGCACGTCAAATAAAATCCAGCCGGTGTCACCCTTAATAATGGTCATATTCGCGAGGTCAAAACCGCGTACCTGATAAATCTTACCCGGCACAACTTCATACAGGCCGTAGCCCATATTTAAAATGGCCTGGCGCTGCAGGGAAGGGTGAATGCTGTCAAAGTCTTTGCCCTGCAGCAGATAGTCATAGCTGCCTATATTCCATGCGACGTGGCCGGCATCAGCCATGATTTCTTTGTAAGAAGGGGCGGCAATAAAGCCTTTTTTGGATTCTTCAAAATCACGCGTATCTTCAAATGGCAGGCTGCTGCGTTGCGCTTCGATCAGCGCTTTGGTGTACTGGGAAGGCATCTTGCCTTTTGCATCAAAGTGCTTGCCCAGCGCTGCATTTGGGTCTGTTGCTGCCACCCCGCCACCGCCAGCTGCAATAGAAACAGCGCTGACCCCACCCATGAGTGCCATAGACAGTACAAGTGATAGTGTTTTGATTCGCATGATATTTATCCTCTGGAAAGTCATTTTTTAACTCCGGGCAGCCTTCTTTATAAGCTGTGGAGTAGTCAAGCAAAGCAATTCACCTAGCCAAACAAAAAGCTTAGCGATAAAATTAGTACAGATGAACTATTTGTCGCTAATTTAGTACACTTGAACTAATTAGGTCAATGCAAAAAAGTACCGAATAAAGAGGCTGTTTGATGTCAATACAAAGAAAATCCAGGTCGCCGGATCTGCCAGGCGATGCGGCCAAAAGCAGTGTTTCGCAAAATACGATTAACCATATTCTTGAGTGCGCGCAGCAGGTGCTGATTGAGTTTGGCAATGCCAAATTTACAACCAGAAGGGTGGCCGAAGCGGCGGGAATTTCACCGGGCAATCTGACTTATCATTTCCCTAGTAAAAATGAGCTAATCAACGCGATGGTTGCGAAAATACTGGAGAAATACTTTATTCATTTGGAAGAATCGCTTTCCCCGGAAGGGCAACTCTATGCAGAAGGCCTGAGGGGGCTGGTGCGCTGGATGATGATGGATGCCATTCAAAATGAAACGACGCGCACTTTCCGTGAGCTATGGGCGATGGCGCTGCATGATGAGCAGATTTGCCAGACAGTGGATGCGTTTTATGATGCCATGATCAAAAGATCAGCCGCTTTAGTCAGTCTCAGATACCCCGCAGCCAATACCCTGGCGATCAATGAGCTGATCCATTTATTAGCCATTGTGATGGAGGGCAGCAATGTGCTGTATGGCACCTGCAATACGCGAGCCGTTAGCTTTGAGCGCATTATCGAAATGACTATGCCCATAGTTGAACAGATTGCGCCTCAGGGCGTTTGATGCAGTTTCTTGTGTAAAGCAGCGCCCCCGGCTGGTCATGGTAAAGGCTGCGCTGATCGCCCTGAGGATATTTGTCCAAAGGGCAGAGGGCTTTGCCAGGCGATAAAACCCCGGCAAAGCCCGGTGTACTACAGCAGAGGTGGTGTGGGGATGTTTTCCAGTACGCCGGTTTCGTTCACATATTGCTGCCACTCTTGCATCAGCTCCGCCAGGATATCGGGGCGGGCTTGGGCCTGATCGTGGATTTCGCCCGGATCGATATCCAGATCGTAAAGCTGCCATGCTTCCGGGCCAGCGGGGGCGGGAATATAGACTGCTTATTCTGCGCCGTTTTTTTGTTTGGGCAACATTCCGTGGGCCGGATTTTTGCCCAAACGGGCGTCATGTTAAATCGGCGTGTATTTATGCAATCTCTGCAAAGCGCTGCAGTTCTTTTTCCAGATCAAGCGTTCCGCTTGTTTGTGATTTATCTTCATCTGTAAGCAGATGCGGCGGCACAAACCAGGCCACTTCAAATAAGAGCCCGTCCGGATCATGGCCATAAATGCTTTTGTGCACACCGTGGTCTTCTTCCAGACCTAATCGCCCCTGGGCCTGCAGTAAATCGCGGATGCGGCTTAATTCGCTGAGTTTGTCCACTTCCCATGCCAGGTGATAAAGACCGGCAGGCGGCTCGCTTGGGTCGGCTGCTTCATAGCGCGAGCGAAACACGCCTGCGCGCTGCTGCCCCAGGTTTTTGCTGAATAATGCCAGGTCATGATCGTTATCTGATTCTGCTGCCTGGCTAAAAACGGCTTTATCGGGTGAATCGCTGGGTTTGAATTTAAAGCCCAGTGTGTCTTTATAAAAAGCGCTGCTTTGCGCTACATCGCTCACATACAGCACGGCATGGTTAAGGCGTTTGATTCCCATCTGGCTTCCTTAGTTTTTTTTAGTGACGTCGGCTTTAAGCCATTGCAAAGAGATTTTTTGTAAGATGCCGTCTTTTTTTAGCTCGCCCAGTGCTGCGTCTACCTTGCTTGCCAGCGCCTGGCCACGGGCATTGCGTGCAAAGGGCAGGCCAATTTCGTCATAGGCAGCAGGCTCACCCAGCAGTTTCAGCGGCAGTTTGGCGCGGCCAATGGCGGTACGTACCGCTACCGCGCCATTGTAATAGCCATCCACTCGGCCTAAAACCACCTCGTTTAATTCGGCAACAGGATCTTCATCAAAGGTTTTGATGGTGACATTTTTTCCTGCCAGCAGGCTGCGTAATTTACGCTCATCTGCCGTGCCAAAGCCCACGCCTATCGTTTTACCAGCCAGATCCTGAATGCTTTTGATGCTGTTATTGTCTTGTTTAATTACAAAAACATCGCCGGAAAACTCATAGGGCTGGCTGAACTGATATTTCTGCTGGCGCTCTGGGGTAATGCTGAGCTGATTGGCGACAGTATCAATCCGGCCAGAATCAAGTTGGCCAAACAGGCCGACAAAATCTGCGACTTCCCATTTCACCTGATAGCCGATTTTTTTGGCAACAGCCTCAACAACAGCAATATCAAAGCCTGTTACTGCGCCTTTTTCCTTGTATGTAAAAGGCGCGTAATCGCCACTGGTACCCACGCGCAATACATTGTTAGCGTCGGCAGAAAACGCATTCTGGCTGATGGCAAGGCTGACTGCTGCAATGCCGTACATAAACGAGTGAGGCAGATACATAAAAACTCCTTAGCTAATCACGGGGGAAGGGGTCAGTTGCTGCAAAAAGCGGCGGGTGCGTTCGTGGCTGGCGTCATCCAGCACGGCTTTAGCCTGGCCACGCTCGATAATTTGCCCATCGGCCATAAATAAAATCTGATTGGCAACCTGGCGGGCAAAGCTGATTTCATGGGTTGAAATAATCATGGTGATGTCGCGGTGCGCCAGGCTCTTGATTACGCTCAGCACTTCGGCCACCCGCTCCGGATCCAGCGATGAGGTGGGCTCATCAAATAAAATCACTTCAGGATCCAGCGCCAGAGCTCTGGCGATGCCCACCCGCTGCTGCTATCCGCCCGAAAGCGTGGCCGGGTACTGGCTGGCTTGTTTCGTTAAATCAACCCGCTCGAGTAACTGAAAGGCCCGCTCCCTGGCTTCTGAACGGCTGAACCCCTTGGCGCTGATTAAGGGCAGGGCGATATTGTCGAGCGCGGTTTTGTTTTTAAACAGGTTGTAGTTTTGAAACACCATTGCCGTAGCCTGGCGTAATTGCTGCAGCGTTTTGCCTGGCACCCGCTGGCTGCAATCGATATTTAAATCACCCACACGCAGTAAGCCCGTATCGGGTGTTTCTAATAAATTCAGGCAGCGCAGCAGGGTGGATTTACCCGCGCCGGACGGGCCGATCAGCGCCAGTACATCGCCCCGTGGCACTTCAAATGAGATTTGCTGCAAAACGGCCTGTTTGCCAAATGATTTACTCAGCCCGCTAACCTTAATCATGCGCTGGCTCCTTGCTGATAAGGGATATTCAGCCGGGCTTCAAGCCGCCGCTGTGCTGCGCCAAACAGCACGGTAATCGCCCAGTAAACCAGTGCCACGGCTAAAAAAGCCTCCATATAGCAGTAAGTTAAAGAGGCATACTGCTTGGCCTGGGCCAGAATTTCGGTCACGCCAAGGGCAAAAACTAAGGAGGATTCTTTCAGTAAGCCAACAAAGCTGTTCGCCAGCGAGGGCACGGCTACTCTGGCCGCCTGGGGCAGCACCACATGATATAAGCCTTGCAAGCGGCTCATTCCGGCGGATAAGCAGGCATCCATTTGGCCGCGGTCAACTGCATTAAGTGCGCCGCGTATAGATTCAGATAAATAGGCCGCCATATTCAGGCTCAGGCCAATCAGCGCGGCGCTCACTGATTGCAAGGCGCTAAATACCGGAAACAATTGCGGCAGGCCGTAATACAGCACAAACAGCTGAACTAAGAGCGGCGTGCCGCGGAAGAAAGAGATATAAACATGGGCCAGCTGTGCCAGCACGGGGATTTTAAAGCGGATCAGCAGTGCCAGTATGGTGCCCAGCAACAGCCCGGCCAGCATGGACGTCAGCGTAATTTGCAGGGTAATGGGCAGGGCCTGGGCGATTTCCGGAAAGCTTTTCAGAAAGCCATCAAAGTTAAAATTCATCAGTTTGTCAGCTCATAAAAATGACGGAGGAGGCCGCTGCTGCAGATAACCATGCGGCTGAGTAATGGCTTACGTAGTTGACTGGCTTAAATAAAGCTGGTGTTGGGAGCAATGCTTTTTTGCTGTCTTCAATTTATCATAATGATTAAATATCAATATGTAATTAAAACTTACATTTATATAGTATTTTGTTATATTGATGGGGTTGTATGAGCTTGGTGGTATTTGGCTGCTGCAAGTTTTATGCATGAAGGGTTTTAAAATTTATAACAAAAAGTAATAATGATATTATTATATATTACTTTTTGTTTTTAAAACTTTAGGTAGAATCAGGGCAAAGCAAGGCGTGTTGCTGATGCTGTTTAATCAAAGGAATGATCAAATGACACTGCGTTTAGGTGATGTAGCTCCCGACTTTACACAGCAATCGTCTGCAGGCGAGATTAGCTTTCATGCATGGGCGGGGGATAGTTGGGTGGTGCTGTTTTCACACCCGGCTGATTTCACGCCGGTTTGCACCACCGAGCTGGGCAAGACCGCCAAGCTGGCTGAAGAATTTAAAAAACGTAATGTAAAACCACTGGCGGTCAGCGTAGACACGCTGGAATCGCATGTGGCCTAGATTAACGACATTAATGAAACGCAAAATACCTCGGTTAATTTCCCGATTCTGGCCGATGCCGATCGTAAGGTGGCCGAGCTTTACGACATGATTCACCCAAATTCTTTGGCCAATCTCACTGTGCGCTCCGTGTTTGTGATCGATCCGGCCAAAAAAATCCGTTTAACGCTGACTTATCCAGCCAGCACAGGCCGCAACTTTAATGAAATTCTGCGTGTGATTGATTCCCTGCAACTGACGGATCATCACAAAGTAGCCACACCTGCTGATTGGGTGGATGGCGACGATGTGGTGATTATTCCTTCCCTGCAGGATGCAGATGAAATTGCCCAGCGCTTTCCTAAAGGCTATAAAGCGATTCGTCCTTATTTGCGCTTAACGCCACAGCCAAACCGTTAATTTAGCCTCATAACAAAGCCCCCGTTTTTATAAGAAAAGCGGGGGCTTTGTTGCGCCTAATCGCGGGAAATTAAGGGTTTACATGCTCTCCCGTAATCACCAAAATAACCGGGGATAGTGTGTTTTAAGGTTAATTCCATTTTTTTTAAATGGATGAATAAATCTGGTTCTTTAAAATATATTCGTCAGGCTGATGGTTTTAAGAATAAGCATAATTTAATCATAGTCAGTATTTTTTTGATTGCTATTCTTATATTAATAGTGCCGTATCTTTGATTTATTTAAGATGTTTTCCTTCCTTTTTTATCAGATAAAAGCTATTTATTGCACAATGAATGGATGTGCAGATTGAATGCTTTGTGACATATTTACGCCGTATATAGGGATTAACCGACATACCTTTTTAATTTTTTGTGATTAACTGGTAATCGCTTTAAACATGTTAGCGTGTCTGCCTGCTGATGCTGGGGCTAATAGTTAAAAACTGAATCATTATTAAATACTTAAATACGATTAATTTTTGTAAGTAAGTTTCTTAAATTTGATGAAATCAGGAGTTTAATTATGCAACTAAAATCAATTATATTTGCCGTGAGTTCACTGCTTGCTTTACCTGTGCTGGCCGATTCAGCGGTAAAACAAAACAGCGCCGCATCATCTGCTGAGCAAAAAACACCTGCAGAGCGCAGGGCAGCAATTGATCAGGCGGCGCAAGACACGCTGGCTCAGGTTTATAAAAAATTCCCAAGTGCAAAATCGCAGATTGCTAAAGCATCAGCCTATGCGGTATTTCGCACCGGCGGGTTTCAGGCTGTCTTTGTAGGGGCGGGCGGGGGTGACGGGGTAGCTGTTGCCAGCGGAAAACGTACCTATATGGATATGCTGCAGGGTAAGGTAGGCTTAGGGCTGGGGGCGAAGGAAACCCGCGAGGTTTGGGTGTTTACCAGCAATAAAGCTTATAACAAGTTTGTAACCTCAGGCTGGAGCGCCAGTGGTGAGGCCGGCGCAGCTGCCAAGGCAGGTAAAACAGGGGGGCAGATTGCCGGTGCTAAGCATTTAGGGAAGGATGTCTATGTTTATCAATTCACCGAAAATGGCTTAACCGCCGAAGCCACTGTGAATGGGGCTAAATATATGGTGAATAGCGATCTGAATAAAAAATAAGCCAGTACCGACGCTTACTTCGACGCTTACTTTGCAAGCCTGTCATCTGCCTTTTATGCATATAGGGCAGATTAGGCAGGCTTTCAGCAGGCATCCGTGCTGATTTTTATGGGTATTGATTCAATTTGTCAGAAAAATTTAAATCTCTATTGAAGCGCTTTACCAGGCAGTACGCTGTTGCACGATCTTTGGATCAGCAGGAGCCGGGTTTGCCTGCACATGAAATACACTGCGCTCAGTGCGATTTACTACAAAATATGGATGAATTGCGCGCCGGGCAAGGTGCAAGCTGCGTACGCTGTGGCCATCATCTTTGCAGTGTGCCGCCGCATCCCTTTGATACTCCGCTGGCCTATGCGCTGACTACGCTTATTTTACTGATCTTAAGCTGTGCTTTTCCCCTGCTTAATTTGCATATTGCCGGTGTGGAAAGCCAGATGACCTTTTTTAGCAGCGCCAGATCATTGGTCGAGGCCGATTTTGGCATTGTGGCCAATGTGTTGCTGAGCTGTGTGCTGCTGACCCCCGCTCTTTTTTTATGTGCAGTGATTTATTTATCGCTGGCGCTGAAATGGTCTGTGCACTGGCCCGGGCTTCGCAGCGTGCTGCGGCTGGCCATACGGCTGGAGCCATGGATGATGGCGGATGTCTTTGTGATTGGTATTCTGGTCAGCCTGATTAAACTGGCCGCACTGGCGCAAATTGGCCTTGGCTTATCATTTTGGGCCATGTTGCTGTTTTCGCTAGCGCTGATTAAAACCGTTACCGTATTTGATGTGCACTGGTTTGGTTTTCAGCTGGATCAATTAGCGGGCTTGCCCGCCCAAAAGCTCAGAATGAATGGGGCAAAAGCCTGCACCGTGTGCGGCTTTTTTAATGCCCGGCAAGCCCGGAAGTGCGGGCGCTGCCATGCCCGCCTTTATGATCGCCGCCCGCACAGCTTATCAATGACCTGGGCCTTGCTCATTACCGCCATGCTGCTTTATCTGCCTGCCAACCTGTACCCCATGATGATTACAGAGTCTTTTGGCGAGCGTACGCCTTCCACCATTCTGGAAGGCGTGCTGCTGTTGTGGCGTATGGGCTCTTATCCTGTGGCGACGATTATTTTTGTGGCCAGTGTGGTGGTGCCGCTGGTGAAATTTATTTCCATCGTGGTGCTGTGTATTGCGGCTCAAGGCAAATCAAAGAGAAGTGCGCTGCACTACACCCGGCTTTATCGCATCACCGAGCTGATTGGACGCTGGTCTATGGTGGACGTGTTTGTGGTAGTGATTCTGGTGGCTTTAATCCATATGGGTAAATTGATGTCGGTATTTCCCGGCGTGGCCGCGGTTTCTTTTGCAGGCGTCGTGGTGTTTACCATGTTGTCTGCATTGAGTTTTGATGTGCGGCTGGTTTGGGATGCTCAGAGCAGGGCAGACCCGTAAGCCAGCAAATTTAAATCAGCAGGATGCACGTTTATGGGCAAGGCCCAAGCATGACAGGATAAAGCGTATGGAAGAGCAGGCAGAAAATAAGGTGGAATTACCCAAGGCAAAAATAAGCTGGCTGCGCAGGATATCTTTAGTGTGGCTGGTGCCGTTTGCCGCGCTTTTGCTGGGGGCATGGATGGTGTTTGATACATGGCGGCATCAGGGGCCGGAAATCGTGTTGTACATGCCTAATGCCGAGGGAATTGAAGTGGGCAAAACCACCGTCAAAGTGCTTTCGGTGAATGTGGGCAAGGTGACCGATGTGCAGCTTGATTCTTCAGGCCACCGGGTGCGCGTTACGGCAAGGCTGGATGTGGAAGCGGGTAGCTTGTTAAACGAAGACAGCCAGTTCTGGATGGTAAAGCCAAGGGTGGATCGCAGCGGGATCAGTGGCTTATCCACGCTATTGTCCGGCTCTTTTATTCAGCTTAATCCGGGCAAATCCAGCAATATGAAAAGCGCTTTTACGGTGCTCAATGATCCGCCGGTGACGGCTGCCGATGTGCCGGGTCTGCGCTTGCAGCTCTCTGGCCGCAGCGTGAAGGTACTGAGTGTGGGCGACCCGATTTTGTATCAGAACTTTGAAGTGGGCCGTGTAGAGAAAGCTGAGTTTGATCCAGAGCAGCGGCAAATGAATTACCGCCTGTTTATTCAGCGCCCCTATGATCGTCTGGTTACAGAGAACTCACGCTTTTGGGTGGCCAGTGGTGTGCAGCTGGCACTCAGTGCAGATGGTATTAAGCTCAATGCTGGCTCGCTGGAATCGGTATTGTCTGGTGGCGTTGCTTTTGGTGTGCCGGAAAATATGCCCTTGGGCGAGCAGGTTAAAGATCAGAGTGCGTTTACTTTGTTTTCTGATGAAGCCAGCTCGCTGGAGCGCCAGTTTGAGCGCCGCCTGCCTTATATCGCGCTTTTTAGTGACTCGGTGCGCGGCTTAAAGCCCGGCGCTCCGGTGGAGCTAAGGGGGCTGCGGATTGGTACGGTTGCTGCGGTGCCTTATGCCATTCCTAAGCTGGAAAATAAAACCCGCAAATATCATGGCATTCCTGTGCTGATTTATTTAGAGCTTGGGCGTTTGGCTGCTGGGGCAGAAAACGAGAGCGATGATTACTGGCGTAAAGTCATTGCCACCCAGGTGGGCAGTGGGATGGTTTTAAAGCTTAAAAATGGCAATATGCTGACGGGTTCTTTATATGTTGACGTTGATTTTAGTGGCAAGCCGCAGGCAAAAGTGTTGGATAAATACGCCGGCCTGCCCATACTGCCTACCGGCGATGGTGGTCTTGCCCAAATTGAAAACAAAGTTATTGCCTTGCTTGATAAGCTCAATGGCCTGAAGCTGGAAGGCGTGCTGGAAAAGGGTAATAAAACACTGGATGAAACCGGCAAGCTTGCTGGTGATATCCGTGTTCTGGTTAAAACGCTGGATGATTTTGCCCGTCAGCCCCAGGTACAAGGCTTGCCTGAAGAGTTGCAGCATACTTTAAGCAAGGTGCAGGACACTTTAAATACCGTGCGCAGCACCATGGATGATTTCTCCGGGCAATCGCCCGCCTATGGCGAATTAAACCGTGCCCTAGGCAGCTTAAATCAAGTATTACAAGAGGCGAGGCCCGTGATTCGTACGCTGAATGAAAAACCAAATGTGCTGCTGTTTGATCGCAAGCAGGAAGATGTTCAGCCGAAAGGGGCCAAGCCATGAAACTGCGTGTCGCCCTGATCGGGCTGTGTTTACTGAGCGCGTGCAGCAGCGTGCCCGTTACCCGTTATTATCGCCTGCCCGATGTTGCCCTCCCGCAGCAGACAGCCGGGCCAGAGCGGCCGGTAGTACTGCTGGATATCCGGCTGGCTGATTTTTTATCAGCGGGAGGCATTGCTTATCAGCAGGGCGAAGTGGGTATTACGCTGGCCCAGCAAAACTTATGGGCAGAAAGGCTGCAAGAAGGTATAAAGCGCGTCCTTGTGGCCAGAATGCAGCAGCAACAACCCGGCCAGCTTTGGCTGGGATCGGCGCCTGATGCCAGAGTGAATACGCTAAGCCTGGAAATAACGCAGTTTAATGGCCGCGATGATGGCAAAGCCGTATTGGCAGGGCGCTGGTATTTGCGAAATGCAGCGCAAAAGTTACTGATGCAATCGTCTTTTCAGCTTGAAGTTGCCCAAGAAGGTGCAGGCTACGAGGCGCTGGTACTGGCTTTGGCTGAAGGCTTAAATCAATTAAGCCAGCAAATAAGCAAGGAATTAATTTTTTAGCTAAAACTGATTTAAGCGGTTTTATCAGATTAAATAAAATACTAAAGAGCGATTAAACATGCGGGTGAATTTAAAAGTGCCTTTTGCTGAAAAAGACAGCGCAAAGGCTTTGGGCGCACGCTGGGATGCGGCTAAAAAAGTGTGGTATATCGTGGATAAGGCCGATCTGAGCCCATTTTTGCAATGGATAGATGTAAATGCAGCGCCTGCTGCCGCTTCTTCGCCTGTAAAACCCGCCACCAAGCCACTGCCCATACAGGAAGGGGTTAATTACGGTGAGCCGCCCTGGGACGTTACAGACCACGACATTATTTTAAAATAAATGGCCAATTCCCCCCCCCGGCGTCTGGGGGAGAATTGAGCTGTATTGATTTATGTATTTGCTAAGGCTGCTATTGCCGTTGTTTTTGGCAAAAAACCTGTTGCCTAGCGCTCTTTTTGATAAACCAAGGAATGAAGATTTACCATAGCGGGATTTGTTGCCAGCTTAGCCCCCGGGGGGATTTACTGAGCAGGAAATGTCTGATCCTTTTGTAGTTTGGCAAACCACTTTCTGATCATTTTTTCTTCGTATTCAAATTCTGTTCTCTGGCTGGATCGGCCCACGCCCGACATAAAATTTAAATCACGCAAGTTTTCTGCACCGGAAACAATCTGGTCTTTATAGCTAAAGACATAATTAAATGTGATTTTGGGGCTGTAGATTTCTTTGATAATACGAATGTCATTATACCGGCTGCCAGGGCGGGGATTAATCTCACCGGCCAGATCAAAGTCTGTTACTGTGATTTCCAGCTTTGCATCACTGGGTAATTGCGCAGCCAGATCGGTAAATACTTTATCAAAATGTTTAAACAGCCTTTCTTGAAAACGATCCTCACGCTCATGCGAGGCGCGGATATCGCTGTATTTCTCAGGGTTTTGCCATGTGATTTTGGCCTCTCCGGCCCATACATTACTTACTGTCAGTGCCAACAGGCTTAAACTCAGTAATATTTTCTTCACTTTTGAATCTCCGATGATCGATATGTGTCGATGGATAACTGGATTTAATTTGTAAATAAATACTTTTAAAACAAAGTGTTGCCAGAGTTTCATGCCGGATAACTGAATGGGCTGATTTAAATATCAGTAAATAGCAGGCTCAATAAGCTGCTATCGTGATTATAGGCACTGATTGATCTGCTTATCGGGCCAATAATGGGATAAACTTAATGTTGTTTTTGTGGCTGAACAAGTAAATTCTCCACACTGATCTGAAATTTTCTTTAGCAAGTCGCTGTTTGTATGACTGAATGCTTCAAAATTACACCGTATTTGTAAGGTCTGGGCACAGGCTTCTGATGATTAAACAACACAATCCGGCTGTCATTGGATTGGTTGACGCTTTTTAAAGTTGCCTTATTAAAAACAGAGGGATTAAACCCGCGCTTAGGGATTTAAATAAGCCAGGTTTGATTCATCTTGCCAATCCGGCCTGCAAACGATGCAAGTATTTAACGAACTAAGGAAGTCTTCAATATGGATGTTCTGTACTATTGGAAAGATGTAAAAGCAGACATGGCTGCCGGGCATATTGGCTGGTTTCGTTCATCCCGCGGCAAATTGGCCGAGCTGAGCGAAAGCTTCCCCGATCGCATCTGGGTCGTTAAAACACCAACAGGTAAAAAGGGTAGTGTGCAATTACTGGCCTGTGTTCGCTGGAGCGATAAAGCGGCAGTGAAAGTGCCCTTGGTGGATGTGCACTCAACCATATTCTACGACCCTGCACACGCACAAAGCATGTGGTTTGAAGGCTCAGAGAGTGATGAAGCCGTTGAGGCAACCAGTAAATGGCTGCGCGAGCATTTTTCTGCCGCAGTACGCGCTAATTTTCAAGGTGATAACGGCATTCACGCCTTGCGTGGCGATACCTTGCGCCAGCTGGAAAAAATAGCCCAGAATTTTGCAACGCGACCATTTTTGGCCACTGAATAAAGATTAAATTCGCGGAGCTTGCCTCCGCGAATATGCAAAAGCCATTGCCGCACGAATGCAGTGGCCATTTTTGAGTTTTACGCCTCCGATTATCCCGCCCAACAGATCTGAATGCCGGTTTACATATTGGCAAGCCTTCATTTCTGTTAAGGTTCGGCCAATGATTACCCCGTACGGCAGCAGCTACAATGTCTGAAAAAAAAGAATTCCCCGCTATAAAAAATAATCTTCACCCGCGTAACCCGCATCGCGGCCGCTATGATTTCCCTGCGCTGATTGCCAGCTGCCCCGATCTGGCTCCCTTTGTGGCGCCGAACGCCTACGGCGATGAATCGATTGATTTTGCTGATCCGGCGGCAGTAAAAACGCTGAATCGTGCCTTACTCAGCCACTTTTACGGCATTAAAGAGTGGGGCTTGCCAGAAGGCTACCTCTGCCCGCCGATTCCGGGCCGCGCAGACTATATCCACACCATGGCCGATCTTCTTGCCACCAGCAATAAAGGCGTGGTGCCGCGTGGCGCTGCCGTGCAGGTGCTGGATATTGGCGTGGGCGCTAATGCCATCTACCCCATGCTGGGCAAAGTGGCTTATGGCTGGCAGTTTACCGGCAGCGATACCGATGACCTGGCGCTGGATAATGCCTATGAGATTTTTGAGCGCAATGAAGTCTTAAAAGACGGTCTTGTTTGCCGCTACCAGGCCGATGCAGAAAACATCTTTGAAGGCCTGATCAAGCCAGCCGATTTATTTGAATTCACCATGTGCAACCCGCCATTTCATTCCTCTGCTGCAGATGCTGCGGGTGGCACACGACGCAAATTACGCAGCTTAGGTACTGGCCACGCCAAGGGCAAAGGTCTGCCGCCACCGGTACTCAATTTTGGCGGCCAGAGTAATGAGCTGTGGTGCGAAGGCGGCGAAATGCGCTTTGTACGCACCATGATCTCGCAAAGCCGCCCGTTTAAGCAGCAGTGCCTGTGGTTCTCTACCCTGGTTTCCAAGCAGGATAATCTGCCGCTGGTATATCAGGCGCTGGAAAGAATCGGCGCGATTCAGGTTAAAACGCTGGATATGGCCCAGGGCAATAAAATCAGCCGCGTAGTGGCGTGGAGCTTTATGACTGAAGCCGAGCAAAAACTTTGGGCAAAAAGCCGCTGGCGCAGTTAACAGCCGGTTTATTTTTGCCCAAATAAAGCCCCAATTAAAAAGCCGCCAGGATAATACCTGGCGGCTTTTTTTGGGGCTATTTATTCCGGTATAAAGTCATACTGCCTGAACTTCACTTTTTTACTGGCATCTAATGCTGAAGTGTATTTTTTCAGCATATTGGTTTGATCAATTTGCTTATTCATCGTGGCCAGCATAAAAGATGCAAAGGATCACCAGCTTTGGTCAATGTGATCAGGCCGCAATAAATTGATAATAAAAGGTAATAAACATGAGGCCAATTTCTATCTCCACAGCAGCAGCGGCGGTATGCGCTGTTTTACTTTCAGCCTGTGGAGGAGGGGGAATATTTGACGATTCAACCACACCTGCTCCTGATCCTTGGAATGGGCCGAAGAACTACCTCTCTTATAAGCCAGAAACCGGAAGTAATGCGATTCCTGTTACAGTAAAAAGTACAAATGGTGAGGTCTTTCTGGATAGGCAAAAGCGCAATTTTCAATCTAAGCAAGGCAGCTTGGGTTTTATCTTTACTGCTGGCCGTCCGTGGAATCTGGATGGGGATAACTTTACCGGCGGCTCTGAACAAATAAGTGGTAATCGTATTGATTTCTTGCTCTATGCAGATCAAAAATCACGCGCAAATATAGGTAATGGGTCAAAAGGTATAGCTAATCCGGCAATGGATTTTATTTCTTTATGCTCGCCTGATCAGCAGTATTTTTTGATTAATGCCGCTGCAAACCGCCAGTACGACAGCAGCCTGTTTGCAGGCAAAAGTTTTCTGAGCAAGCGTTATGAGCGTGGCAGCTGTTCAGAAGAAGGCAGCAGAAGGGCAATGGTATTTGATGCAAGTGGCGGGGCAAGCATTAAAAATGGCAATAAGATCGAAGAAATCTTTTCAGTGACAGAGCTGAATAAATTAGCCATGGGGCAAAGCCTGCCCACACTGGATAATACGGGTTTTCGCAATATGCAGTTTTATCAGCTCAGAGATCTAAACGGCATACGTTACGTTATTCAGGAGTTGGTATCCTATCCAAATAGTACTAAAAATTATATCCGTATCTGGTACTAGGGGGCACTGACGTTTCATTTATTGCGCTGCATTTGCTCTGTTTTACGGCGCAGCGCAATTGTGAAGGAAACGCCAACAGACCCTGAGATTTATCCGCTCACAGCGACAAAAGCAATTTTATGATCAAATAAAAAAGACGCTTAGAAAATAAGCGTCTTTTTTATTATTGAATGGCGTAGATTGTAAACTGCGCGACACGGCTTAGCGGGGTTGCTGCATCAAATCTGAAATCAACATAGGCTGCATCATCAGCAGCAAGATTTTGCTCTACTTTCTGGCTGCGCCCAATTTCTGAGCCTTTATCATCTGAAGCCCGTAATTGTAATTTACCCTTAAAAGCCTGCGTACTCTGCACATAGACTTTTAAACCCTTCTGCCCCTCTGCATTTTTTTCCTGCAAAACGGCACGCTCGGCTTTTATCTGCTGGCTTTTAGCGCTGTCGCTTAATTGAATCTTAAAATCAGCCTCTAATGAATCCACGCCCTGAGCCATGCCTTTTACCACACCGCCAATGCCCTGAGTAAGACTGCGCGCAGCATCTTTACCATCTTTTTGCAGCGCATCCCCCAGCCCCTTGGCCATGGCCGCCTTATCTTCAACCAGCTCTGCGCCCTTGCTATGCTGCTCTTTTAATTCTTCCTCACGGCTTTTGCCACAAGCACTTAACAGCATACCCATCACCAACACCACCAAAATACGACTCTTCATAAAACATCCTCCTTTGACGTGTTGCTGCTGTGAAAATTGATATTAAAAGGGATTTGCTGGCATTTTATTCAAAAAAATTATAAAAAACAATGAAGTAATCTATTTGGTTTTTTGATGGTAAGAATGTATGATTGTGGTGTGGTGTTTTTACTGTATTTTAATTTTATTGGTTAAAATTAGCAGAGTAATTTCTTGTGTTAATAAATATTAATTAGCATGGGTGGTGGATTGTTTTTTAAAAAATTAATTTATATTTTTGTTATTGGTTTTTTATTTATTTGTTGGAGATTTTTTGTTATTTTTTTAATTTTGTATTTGCGGTAAATATTTGGTGGTTAATTATTTAAATAATCTAAATATTAATTGTTATTTTTGAATTTATATTTAATAATTATAATATTTTTGGCCAAAAGGGCTGGTAGTAAACTTGAAAAAAGTAATCAACTTAACTTGATTATAACGATAATATATTTTGTCTTATGTCAAATGTAATAACTACCCTCATTGCTTCATTGCTTTCCTCCTGCTTGATAAAAACCTCAGCATGACGAAAAAGGAAGTGGCGTTTAGATGGTAGGGCTAGGCGCTTACGCTGTGTTAATCTGCCACGCGTTCAAATATAGCAAATACGTGGTTCATCACTTGGCTGAAATACAGTATGGATATAATCGGCGCTTTGATTTGTGTGCTCAGATTCTGCGTATGCTGAACGCCTAAATCAAGGCTCGCCCGTATGAGCGTTTGGCTGAGCAAGGGACATAATCAGGATAATTTAATTAAAATTGTTGTAATTACATTTAGGCTCTGTTGACGTTTCATTCACTGCCGTGAACGAAACGTCAACAGAGCCTAGTCACAAGGGGAATTGCATGGAAGTTATTCGTTTTGCTTTTCTTTTGATGGGATTGTTTTTAACAATCAACGTCCGGGCACAAACACAGCAAAGTACTGATATGATCATTTTGCGTTCCGAAAGCAGTCAGTGCCTTAAAGTCGATCATGCAGTTTTAGGAGCTAAAGCTTTTGTAGGTCTCTGTGATCTCGACCAACCTCTTCAGCGCTGGGTTGTCCAGAACCCCCCTGTGTCAGGATAGTTGAGATACTCCCTTTTCAGGGATTCTAACTTACTCAGGGGGCTGGTTACTTATCATGTCGCGTATTCCCAAGGCTCGTAAAGATGCCATTTTAAGCAAAATGCTTGCT
>NZ_PDZG01000138.1 GCF_002735645.1 Iodobacter sp. BJB302 | reverse complement strand
ACTCGGAACTGGAGCTGGCAAGATGAAGTGCAATTGAACCCGGACCGGGCTATTGAGCCTAAAACAGGCGAGGAATTACAGGTCGCTTAAATCGTAAAAACATCTCAACTATCTTGACAATTACCGAGAGTGAGTTTATTTATCTGTAGCATCAGTATTTTTTTGTTTAGTGATCGGTAGTTATTTCCTAATCCCTGTTTTTAGTCGCACTTAAAAATGAGGGGGACTGAGTCACTATTAAATAAATTAATCGTGAAATAAGGACTTTACATGCCTTTTACCCATTTATCTGTAGAGACAAAGAACCCCATATTAAATGTATGTTCTTCTTCAATGTCGGGTTCGAGGTCAAGGTTGCCTCTAATTGGCGTTGAATGTGTTTTGTCGGAAGAAAATTATAGCCACGATGTGCAAAACAGCTTTGATCTTTGGGATGCCTTAAAGAATCGGTTAACAGAGAAAATGAAGCACATGGATTTAGCAAGCAAGGAAAAATGTCGATTAATTATTAAGGATGTTGACACTGTTTTTAATAGTGGAGGAGGCGAGTTAGGGGAAAAGGATTATGCCGTACTTTCACTTAACTTCAAAAAATTGAGGCAGCAGTTTTCAAAGGATCGTAATGAGGGGTTTTCAAGGGAGTTAACCTCACTGAGTCGCCATTTAGAGGTGGAGACAAAGGCTAAGTGGGCTGAGCTATGTCGCATGAAAGCGCTTAGTCATATTGAGGAGGAGTGCCATGAATATAATCGACCTGGTACATATCAAGAAAGGGGCGGTGAGCTATCTTTGGGGCTTGGGTTCGGTTCAGAAGCGGCAGGAATAGGGCTCAAAGCAGAAGGGGGGATTAAGGGAGGCTTTGCTTGTTCTATGCAGAGTAACGATGATAGTAGCGTTACTACTGCGAAACAATTTTCATTTGGGGTTTTTGGAAGGGGGGTCGCAGGGGTGTTTGCCTCAAAGGCAGAAGGCGTAGCTCAAGTCACTCATTCACATGAATATAATAGCATTAAGCACTATGCGCATAGAAAGGTAGACAAGTCTCTCAGTGGTTCGCGCCAACAGAGCTCAGGAAAAAATCGTGGGTTATTAGCTCGTTTGGTTAAAAAAAACGAGTTGGCAAGGTATCCAAGAATCATCCAGACGGCAGTCAATCAGCAATCCAGTATTACTTCATTGCGTGATAACGGTTTAGCCCCAAATTTCGTTTTTAAACACGATATTATGCCTACAGATCCTAATAGGCAGCGTACTTCAACTGCTCACACAATTCCAAAAGGTTTGCGTTGTACACCAGAATTACAGCATAAAATAGATCAGCTTATCCCGGATGCTCGTACTACACCTCCTCGCGTACATACTGTGGTGGAGCTTTCTCATCAGAATGAGTCAATCATTGGAAAAAAATCTACTGCCCCACCTTTTGATGCAAGTGCTCGTACATTGAGGTTGGCAGGTACGCTCGGTGTTAACGCGGCTGGATTTAGTGTCGGTGTAGGTGGAAATATCGAGGAAACCACCCTTGATATAGAAGTGCCAGTTACGCTGAAAAATGTTATAGAAAGCCAAGCTAAGGATTTGGAGCGAGCGCGGCTGAAGCTTGTACTGAAGTCAGGGGAGCAGGCTGCGTATGAAAGGTTTCCTTTAGTAAGACCCATTTTTAAGTCTTGGTTTTTTTATAAAAAACCTGTTTCTGAAGTGGATCTAAATAAATCAACTGATGTACTTGATCATCAATTCAAGAATTTCTGCCTTAAAGTACAGCAATATGATTATGAAATTGACATTGCATCTTCAAGTGATCGTAAGTCAATAAAAAATAAATGTGAGGTGATGTGGGATAGAGAGTTCAAAACCTCCCGAGAAAATGTGCTCGCTGATTTATGTAAATTGCATGCTTTGCTTCTCTATCAAGTTACGAAATGCGATTCGCACGAGGCTGTGTTGGCGCGACTAAAGGGCTTGGGTGATCAATTATATTCTCCTCCCATTTCCTTTGACAAAAAGGTGTTTGCTCAAAAAACAAGCTTTACTGACGTTATAAAAGTAAAGAAATACTCACGGACTGTAGAGCTTAACTTAGCTGCAGGTATTCCTGCGCTTGGGGCAGGGGGCAAAGTAATATATACGGAAGCCCGCTTGATTCATCACAAATTGTATCGTGCAGGGGACTATAGGGATCTGACGCTAACGCTTACAGCAGGCATGGTATTGGATGCTGGTGGCCTGAATAAAATTGCTGTAGCACTGGCTAAGCAAATTAATTTACCAGGTGTTAGTGCTGATACACTAAATGCCGAAATGAGTAAAATGAGCTTACAACTTGAGCTGGAGGGTAGTCTTAAAGTGATGTTTCGATTTTTTCAGCCTAATTATCAGCAAGCAGAGGCTTTTCCTCATGCAGCCAAAGGGTATCAGCTGCAATTGACTCGGGTGACTACAGAGCGGATCGCTAAATTATCTGGTGCCGTTCCAATTGTTACCCCGGCGGCAGGCCTTACGGTCAATGTAGGAGGAAAGCTAAATAGCAAGGCTACTCATGTGCACTTAGAACGTTGGGGGGAGAACAGCCTCAGCGCACCAATGATGCATTACATGAATTTAAAAGGGATCAATGAAAGCTCAAGGTGGGAGAAACTATCTAATGATTGTTTATATGAAAACTCATCTGGGGAGGATTCGTTTTTAAAATTGGCTCAGAATTTGGTTACTAAACAATCTGCTGTTCACCTTGAAGCTGAATATTTTCTTGATTGTCAAAAAGTGGGCCTAGATAAAGAGGACTCCTTTGCCAAGGATTTCTTTGTAACAATGCTGAACTTTGTTGTGTTCAATAATCAAACTAATCGTAAGCTAGCGCAGGAGAGTTTTGAAAAACTAATAGAGCGACAATATCCGCTGTGGGAGGAAGAGAAATTAAGGTACATAGGCAGAACTCGAGGAATGGATATTCAGAAGTAAAAGACCAGACTTAGCTCGGCAACTCTCTCTTCGATTCAATGGAGATGATGCAGGATCTTTCTGTGTAAAACACCAATAATTCCACAGGTGTTTGCACAGAAAGATTTATAGGCTCTTACAGGGGGGGGAACAGAATGTTTTTGGATGATTTGCGCATGCCCAAGCTCATCTGCCTTATAGGTACTTTTTACGCTAGAGCGCCTTGCTATATCCCCTTTAATTTCCTGCGTTGAACAATTTGCTAGGCTGAATACTTTTCCCGATCCGTGATAGCCTGTTACCTCTGCATTGTTAAACCCGAGTAGTGATAAAGTCTCGGAGAAAGTTTGAGCTAAAGCTACTTTAGCTTCTGATTGAGCACCACATAGCAACCAGGATCGGTGGCCTAATTTGGGCAGGGTGGCCGCGCGTAAATCAGCATGGCTGAATGATAAAGGTTCACGCGCATCGGCACTATTGCAGCTAGTAAGGCGGAAGTCACGGAAATTCCTTGATAAACCACCTAGTTTCAGTTCTTCCGCTAAGTAGCCTGGAGGTATCTTTTCCTCCTTATCGCAAGGAGTGGAATGTAGATAAGGGTTTCCTGGCCCGCCATGCCCAAGGATGTATATTTTATCTCTGGCTGGATCAAGGCTAGCTAATTGTGCTTTATTGGCATTGCTTAATATCTGCATGTCGGTTAATGCTTTGTAAGCGCCTAGCCCTCCCATCTAAACGCCCTTTCCTTTTTTCGTCATGCTGAGGTTTTTATCAAGCAGGAGGATTTATGGGGGATTTGCAGACGCGGCGCGGGGAGTGGCTACTGCGCGTGGCTC
>NZ_PDZG01000137.1 GCF_002735645.1 Iodobacter sp. BJB302 | reverse complement strand
CAGGACGCAGTAATCCGCGGGTTGTGAAACGACGAACTAAGCATTTTGCAAGTAGAAAAGGCACGGAAATTCTTAATCAACGGCATAACTGGGGAATAAAAATCATAAAGTGAACAGCATTGGGCTCCGGGGCGGTTTCATCAATATGACCCGCGGCAAGATCCCAGCAACGGTCCCAAAGGCTGACCAGATGAATTTGTTCGCCATTTTGCCTGCGGATACGAAAGTGCTGCCGCCTTGGTGGTGCGGTCCATTCTTGCAATAAACGACCAATCAGCTGAATTTCATGGTGGCGGTCTTCGTGGTGGTTCAGCAGCAGTTGCAATCTGCTGCCCAGCTGCTTCAGAATGCCCTGGGTTTCGATGGTCCACCAAACTTGCCGCGCTTCGCCAGCCAGTGTCTGGGCAAAGCGGGGGGCCTCATCAAGGTTAGTCTGGTATACAAAAGCGCCTTGTTCATTAAGCGGCTGATCCAGTTGCACCAGGTCAAGAAAGCGTGCTTCTTCTGCAATGATTTTAAACAGAATCGCCATTTTTTGTGGCTCAAGACGATTGCTTGCGCTGATGCCCAGCAGCATGATTTTGCGGTAAAGCGTGCCGGGTGTGCTGCCATTTTTCAGGCTGCGTTTTGCCCAGCCCAGTGCATGAATATCAGTAAAGAGCTGATGGCAGCTGCGCCAAAAGCCTGGTGGCAAAGGGGTTCTGCTGCGCGCATACAGGCAGGCCAGTTGCCATGCGCTGTCTAAAGCATGGCCAAAGGCTTCCAGCCTGGGGCGGCTGCTGGTAAAGAGGCCGGTTTCATTGCTTCTGAGTAAGGCCGTGCGGATAAACCCCTGCATCAGCTCCTGCAGCAGGCATTGGCTGAGTTGTCGGGTGTGCACATCAGCATGACCGGGCTTTTCAAGGCTGGGTAAAAGCGCCAGGGCAGATTCAAAGCATTGCAGCAGTGCAGCGCTTAGCCGGTTTGGATCGTTTTCCTGATGAAGTGCAAACAGGGTTTCATGCAGGCGCCGGGCCGAATGTTCCGGTGAAGGGGGTGGAAAATTTAAAGCGTCTTGATGGGCTGCAAATGGGGAAGAAGCAAGCGTTGGCATTGTGATCAGACATGCTGCGTATAAGTTAGAACGGCATCATACTCTGGCGGCATTATTTACTTACATTTTTTGGGATTATTACCATTTAATTGATGAAAGAAATAAAACTCTCAAGGTGCTGTTTTTCTTTCACAGATCTGTGCCTGCTATCTGGCTTGTTGTTGGCTGTAGTGTGATATGTTTTTTTTGAGAATGGGTGTTATTTAACACTTGGCAAGGACTTGTTTTCAATTATAATGAGAACAGTTATCAGTCTGAGAGCTGCCATGTACGTCTGCATCTGTAATAGTGTTACTGACAAAGCCATCCACAAAGCTGTGGCCGGCGGCGTACGCACATTTGCCCAATTACAAGCACAAACTGCGGTTGCTACCTGCTGTGGCAAGTGCACCAGCTGCGCCAAACAGGTGATGGCCGATGCACTTAGCACCCAGCCTGTACCTCAGGCTATCCGCTGGGTGCCTCAGCTGGCCGCTGCTTAAGCCCGGTTTTAAGCCGGGCTGCTCAGGCTGATCGTAAAGCGTGCGCCACCCAGATCAGATTGATCCACCCAAATCCTTCCTTTATGTAAAGTCACTGCTTTTTTTGCAATGGCTAATCCCAGCCCAAAGCCTCCGCTTGCCCGGTCACGGCTTCAGTCCATGCGATAAAAGGGCTCGAATATATGTTCGCGCTCGTTTTCCGGCACGCCTGGCCCATCGTCTTCAATCGTAATATCAACCCCGCCGCTGGCATTGCTGAGCGTGGATATTCTGATTTTTTGATTGGCATATTTGGCCGCGTTACGTAACAGATTACTCAGTGCACGCATCAGCAATTTGGGATCGCCGGATATGGTGCTGGTTTCTGAATGCAGTGAATGGCTCATTTCTTTCTCTTGCAACAGATGGCTCAATGAATTGATGACCTGATGCAGGGCCTCCGCTGTATTTACATTTTGCATGGGCAAGGCTTGTTGCTGCTCAATCTTTGCCAGGTTTAATAATTCACTGACTAAATCATTTAACTCATGCAAATCGTTTTCCATTGAGACAAAACGCGGCTCAAGCTGATCGTTATTTGCTTCGTTTTTAAGCAGCTCAAGGCCAAATTCCAGCCGTGCAATTGGGGTTCGTAATTCATGGGAAACGGAATGGAGTAATTCACGCTGTGAATCAATCAATCGTTGAGTCCGGTCAGCCATTAAATTCATGCACTGTGCCAAAGGGTAGACTATGGCGCTTTTTCTGGCTTTGGCCCGGCTGGATAAAAGGCCTGAGCCAAATTCATTTGCTGTTTTAGAAAGAGACTGCAATTCACGCCAGTGCAGATGCGCCCAGATACCGCAGATAAGCAGAAGAAGTAAAAAAATAATGCTGTATTGAAATCGTTTTATTTTCGTAATTATAGGATCGCGGTCTTCTTTGTCTGTAACATAAATGACTTGGTTTGAGCTGCCGGAAAAGGTTGAATTATCTGTGTCTACCCGGCGGAAATAGGCCTCGCTTTTGAAATCTACAACTACTTTTTTATCCAGTAATCTTTGCAGATTTCGTGGAGAAATTAAAGCTTTTGCCCGCTCAAGCGGGATAAGTTCATAACTGTGATTGGATTTTTTTTGTAGATTTTTAAAACGGCTTAGCCAAAGCTGCCCAACACTATTGTCCAGATATTGTTCAACCAGAAAAATTTGCGCATTGGCATCTTTGATAGAAAACTGCTCTATTTGCTCTGCATAAAACTGATTGGTCAGATAGCTGAGTACTTGCGTTAATGAAATGGTCACGGCGGTAATTAATACAAAAATGCGTAAATAAATTCTCCACATCGTGGCTTACTCCCAGGCTGAAGGGCTGAATAAATAGCCTTCGCCCCATACCGTTTTGATTTTTTCTGAATCGTGATCATTAAATTTGCGGCGTAATCGCGAAATACTATTGTCGATACTTCTGTCCATTCCATCAAATTCAATACCGCGCATGGATTTTAAAATATCATCACGCGATAAAACACGCCCGGCGGATTCGGCTAATAAGAGTAATAGTTTGAACTCTGAATTACTTAAAGTAGAGGTTTCATTTTTCCAGCGAACACTGCGGTCTGTTTTAGATATTTCCAGCTCGCCAAAGCTAAGCGGGGCATTGGGGCTGCTTTGCTTTCCTGCGCCGCGTCTTAATAGTGCCCGTAAGCGGGCCAAAAGAATGCGGGGCTGGATCGGCTTGTTTACGTAATCATCTGCACCTTGCTCAAGGCCGGAAACTTCATCAAACATATCTTCGCGTGCGGTCAGTATTAAAATAGGCACATTGCTGATTTCACGAATCTGTCGGCATACCACCATGCCATCTAAGCCAGGTAGCATCAGATCGAGCACAATAATATCGGGCAGAGTCGCCTTATAGTGGGCGAGTGCCGTATCTCCGCGGCCAATGATCTCTACTTTAAACTCATAGCTGCTGAGGTACTCCTGAATGAGTGCAGCCAGCTTCGTATCATCTTCTACCAGCATTAACCTGAACATTATTTACCCTTGGTTTGTTATGCAACGGTATTGTACAAGCGCTTGCCCGTGATGGCTTGGGGAATGACATTTCATTGCAAAGATCTACACTTTCTATACAGCTTTCTTGTAAGCGCCTAGCCCTCCCATCTAAACGCCCTTTCCTTTTTTCGTCATGCTGAGGTTTTTATCAAGGAGGATTTATGGGGGATTTGCAGACGCGGCGCGGGGAGTGGCTACTGCGCGTGGCTCAGT
>NZ_PDZG01000136.1 GCF_002735645.1 Iodobacter sp. BJB302 | reverse complement strand
GCGACAGCCCCTTTTGCATCTGGATTGGGTTGATTGCCATGACGACCACTCCACAAAAGAACGTTCGTTCACCTTAGGCCTTTTAAGTGGTTTGAGCAAGGAGATTGAGCAAGAGACATAATCAGGTGATTTTTTATCTGAAGACGATATTCAATTTTATAAATCAAAAATGCTGAGTGATTTTTTCCCGGTAGTCTCATTGCAATGCGCCAAAGATAATCAGGAAAAAATAACTGGTTTTATTGGCTTGGGCGAAGGCAATATAGATATGTTATTTATCGCCCCCGAGCACAGAGGGCTGGGAATCGGCAGTATGCTTTTAAGCCATGCCGTTACTCATCATCAGGCAAGCAAAGTGGATGTGAATGAGCAAAACACCCAGGCGATTCGTTTTTATGAGCGCATGGGTTTTAAAATCATCAGTCGCTCTGAGCTTGATGGCATGGACAAGCCATTTCCTATTTTGCATATGCAACATAGAAACTAAAACTGGTTCAGTATGAAAAAATATGGAAAATCAAAAATTTGTATCCGATACAAACTTTAAACCCTTCCAAAAAATTTAAAGAAAAATGATGACAGAAGAAACAAACTACACAGAAGTCAATCGGGCGATGTGGAATTTAACTGCCGAAATAAATAAGAAAGAAGGTTTTAGCGAGCTGCTTAGCGCCATAAAAAACCCAGAATTCTCAAGTTTTGATGCGGTAGAAAAAGAGCTGTTTACCCGGTTTCCACTCAATGGCAAAGACGTACTGCAAATTGGCTGCAATAGCGGCCAGGAGCTATGCAGCATCAAACGCGCCGGTGCTGGCCGCTGCGTGGGGATTGATATTTCTGATCAATTTATTGAGCAGGCAAAAGAATTGGCTGCCTATGCAGAGCTGGATATCGAATTTATTTGCAGCGACGTTTTTGCACTAGAAAATCAATACCAGCGCTCTTTTGATCTGGTATATATCACCGTTGGGGTATTGGGCTGGATGCCCGATTTACCGCGTTTATTGGCATTGATTCATTCTTGGCTAAAGCCAAATGGGCAGTTATTTATTTATGAGCAGCATCCTATTTTGGATATGTTTAATCCCATTCCTCCTCACGCAATGGACAGCTCTTATTTCCGTAAAGCGCCATTTATTGATGAAATGCTGCCTGAATATATTGATACCGAAGGCACAGGCAGCGCACCCTCGTATTGGTTTCCACACACCCTCTCCGATATTATTGGCGGCTGCCTGCAGCAGGGTTTGCAATTGCGCCACTTTGCAGAATACCCAAATGAAATATCAGTAACCTACGCCGCATTAGAGCAAAACGAAGCCCGCTTGCCGCTCAGCTACAGCCTGATTGCAGAGCGGGCAGAGCAGTAAATACAGATGCTTGTTAGCTCACAATCAAATCCCGCAGGAGTAGCTTCAGCCACACTTTTAACAAGGCTTTCGCAGCTGAAGCCACGCCAGCGAAAATCAGCCTGCCACGCAAAAACCCTCACATCAGTCTTTCTGATTCACCCCATCAAAAAACACGATTGGCCTTGCGACAGCCCCCACTGATACTCTGGGTTTGATCCGATTTATCTGACTATCTCTGCAAGAAGGAAGCCTATATGAGCAGCATTGATTCCGTACTTAAGGAAACCCGTCTGTTTCCACCTTCCGACGATTTCCGTACTAAAGCAAATGTATCCGGCATGGAGGGCTATCACACCCTTTGCGAGAAAGCCAATAGCGATTATCAAGGCTTTTGGGGCGATCTGGGCCGCGAGTTAGTCAGCTGGCGCAAGCCTTTTACCAAGGTATTAAACGAATCGAATGCACCATTCTTCAAGTGGTTTGAAGACGGTGAAATGAATGTGTCTTACAACTGCCTCGACCGTCATCTTGAAAGCAAAGCGAATAAAGTAGCGATTATTTTTGAAGCAGACGATGGCTCAGTCTCCCGCGTAACTTACCGCGAGCTGTATCACCGCGTTTGCCAGTTTGCCAATGGGCTGAAGAGCCTTGGCGTGGTGAAGGGTGATCGCGTGGTGATCTATATGCCGCACACCGTTGAAGCCATTATCGCCATGCAGGCCTGCGCCCGTATCGGCGCAATTCACTCGGTAGTATTCGGCGGCTTCTCTGCGGGCGCGCTGCGTGATCGCATCCAGGATGCTGCGGCCAAGATTGTGATTACCGCTAATGAATCGGTACGCGGCGGCAAAGCCACGCCACTGAAAGCCATGACAGACGAAGCGCTGGGCATTGGCAACTGCGAATCCGTCGAAAAAGTGATTGTGTTCCAGCGCACCGGCACCAAGCCGGATCACTGGAGCGAAAGCAATAATGTGTGGTGGCATCAGCTGGTTAAAGGCCTGCCTGATGTATGCGAGCCAGAATGGATGAATGCCGAAGATCCGCTGTTTGTGCTCTATACCTCCGGCTCCACAGGTAAGCCTAAGGGCATTCAGCATTCCAGCGCGGGCTACTTCCTTGGTACACAAGTATCGATGAAATGGGTGTTCGATTACAAAGAAGACGATGTGTACTGGTGCACGGCCGACGTGGGCTGGATTACCGGCCACAGCTATATTGCTTACGGCCCGCTGGGCATCGGCGCCACGCAAGTGGTGTTTGAAGGCGTGCCAACCTATCCGGATGCTGGCCGCTTCTGGGCGATGATTGAAAAACATCAGGTCACCACCTTTTACACCGCGCCTACCGCGATTCGCTCCCTGATTAAGCTGGGTGGCGAGCTGCCTAAACAATACGATTTATCCAGCCTGCGCCTCTTGGGCACAGTGGGTGAGCCGATTAATCCTGATGCGTGGATGTGGTATCACGAGACCATCGGTGGCGGCCGTTGCCCGATTGTAGACACTTGGTGGCAGACCGAAACCGGCTCCAATATGGTGGCCCCATTGCCAGGTGCAGTGGCCACCAAACCAGGCTCTTGCACTCTGCCACTGCCGGGTATTATGACGGCGATTGTGGACGAATCCGGCGCGCCGGTAGAGCCTGGCAAAGGCGGGTCCTTGGTGATTACCCGCCCGTTCCCATCTTTGGTACGCACCATTTATAACGATGCCGCACGCTTTAAGAGCACTTACTTCCCGGAAGAATTTAACGGCAAGTTTTACCTCGCTGGTGATTCGGCGCATTACGACGAGCACGGCTATATCTGGATTATGGGCCGCATCGACGACGTGCTAAACGTTTCTGGCCACCGCCTTGGCACCATGGAAATTGAATCGGCTCTGGCCGCTAATCCGCTGGTTGCAGAAGCCGCAGTGGTAGGTAAGCCGCATGATATCAAGGGCGAATCCGTTGTGGCCTTTGTGGTGCTCAAGGGTGATCGCCCTGAAGGCGAGGCAGGTAAAGCCGTAGCCAAGCAGCTGCGCGAATGGGTAGCACACGAGATCGGCAAAATTGCTCAGCCGGATGAAATCCGCTTTGGCGACAATCTGCCTAAAACACGCTCAGGCAAAATCATGCGCCGCCTGCTCAGAAATATCGCCAAGGGTGAAGAAATCACTCAGGATATTTCTACGCTAGAAAACCCGGCAATCCTAGAACAACTGCGCCACAGCGCGCTGTAAACGGCGAGCACTTATAAAAACCGCTTACTAAGAACTGCGTCACGGCAGCTTTTAAGGCCCCGAATCTGATTCGGGGCCTTTTTTTTAAGCAAAAACAGATGGCTACTTGCGAGCCCTAATCCCATTTAGATTCTAAGGAGACCATAAGCGCTGCGCATTGCACCAGCAATCGAAAACAGATCAATCAACAGCAAGCTCAAAGCATGGTTACTTACACCCGGTAATTGTCAAGATAGTTGAGATGTTTTTACGATTTAAGCGACCTGTAATTCCTCGCTTGTTTTAGGCTCAATAGCCCGGTCGGGGTTCAATTGCACTTCATCTTGCCAGCTCCAGTTCCGAG
>NZ_PDZG01000135.1 GCF_002735645.1 Iodobacter sp. BJB302 | reverse complement strand
ACCATAGCGAGGTGGTCCCACTCCTTCCCATCCCGAACAGGACAGTGAAACACCTTAGCGCCGATGATAGTGCAGATTACCTGTGTGAAAGTAGGTCATTGCCAGACACCCCATTCGTAGTAAAGACATAGTAAACAAAACCCCCGTACTCGAAAGAGGCGGGGGTTTTGCTATAAGTGAAGCAGTTGTTTTTTACTGCAATAGATTAGATTAAATTACTTGCTGAGCCGTATGAGCAGGTGTCAGTTAAAGTCTGGTGACCATAGCAAGGTGGCCCCACTCCTTCCCATCCCGAACAGGACAGTGAAACACCTTAGCGCCGATGATAGTGCAGATTACCTGTGTGAAAGTAGGTCATTACCAGACACCCCTTTGTTGAGTAAATATAATATTTGCTCAAAGCAAAAGCCCCAATATCGTTTGATATTGGGGCTTTTGTTTGTTCTGAAGAAAAAGCCATGTAAGCAATTAGCCTAGCGGCATTACTTCTTTTCCATACATTTCATTCAGTATTTGAGCCATTGCTGCATAAATAGCAGATGTACCGCAAATGATGCCTTCAATGCCTGCTAATTGCTTGATCATAGGATTTCCTGTGTAATCACCAAGGGCGAGCAGGGCAAAAAGAACCGTAAGAGAGCCAAAGATAAATTGGGTCGCTTTATTGAGTTTAAGCGTGCCAACAAACAAAAATGCTGTAAAGATGCCCCACATGGTGAGGTAGGCGGTCATGCTGTTGATTGAGCTTGCTTCTGCGAGGCCCAGCTTGGGTAAGATGAGCAGGGCTACCAGCGAGAGCCAGAACATGCCGTAGGAAGTGAATGCGACGGTGCCGAAGGTATTGCCTTTTTTCCATTCCAGCAGGCCCGCAATCACTTGAGCAATACCTCCGTAGAAAATGCCCATGGCTAAGATCATTGAGCTGAGCTCAGTTACACCTGCGTTGTGCAGATTCAGTAGTACGGTTGTCATGCCAAAGCCCAGTAATCCTAATGGGGCTGGATTGGCGGTTTGATCATGCGTATGAAGAGTCTGAGACATATTAAGTTCTGTTTGAATTTTTAAAGAGGCGCGATTATACCGAGCTTCTTCAGATAAAAATTTGGCTTAGATTAACTTGGCAGTATTTACCTTATGAATGGTGCTATCTTCTTGTTTTTAATGAATAAGTTTGATTTAGTCTGAATAAGCTTGTAATAAGGTTGTGCCTTAAAAATTCTTAGTTTTCATGATTTTTTTATAACCGGTAAAAGACGATGTGTTTCGTATTGGCCTGTTAATAAAATGGCAGTCAGAGTAAGCTTAAAGCAGGAATATATTTATAAGGAGAGGGACATGGTTAAAAGTATTATTTCTGATATGGATGGCGTTATTTATCGCGGTAAACAATTAATCCCTGGCGCAAATGAGTTTGTTCAGCGCTTATTAAGCAGTAAATTACCGTTTTTATTTTTAACCAATAATGCTGAACAAACCCCGCTCGATTTAAAGCTAAAGCTTGAAGCGCTGGGTATTCACGGGCTGAGTGAAGAGAATTTTATTACCAGTGCCATGGCTACTGCGATGTTTTTGCGCAGCCAGAAAGAGCGCGCTACCGTTTTTATTATTGGTGGCGGAGGCTTAATTAACGAGCTTTATAATGTGGGCTTTTCTATTTCAGAAAGTAAGCCGGATTATGTGGTGGTAGCAAAATCGAGCAGCTTTAATTTCGATCAGATGAAAAAAGCGGTACGCTTTATTGACGGGGGCGCTAAATTTATTGGTACCAATCCCGATATGATTGATCCGGTTGAAGGCGGGAGCGAGCCTGCTGCGGGAACAATCCTTGCGGCAATTTCAGCCGCTACGGGCAAGACACCCTATATTGTGGGTAAGCCTAATGCTTTGATGATGACATTGGCGACGCGTAAATTGGGCGTGCATCCCGAAGATACGCTGATGATTGGTGACAGAATGGATACGGATATTGTGGGAGGTATGGAGGCAGGTATGAAAACTGCTTTGGTGCTTTCTGGCGTATCAAATACCGAGATGATCGAACAATTTCCGTATAAACCGGATTATGTGTTCAATCATGTCGGCGAAATTGATTTTACTACGCTTTAGGCTGGGCTGGCCGGCGTATTTAACCGGCCTTCTGCGGCCAATTCTCTAATTTTTTGAATCGTTTCCAAATCCGTTTGTTGCCAAGCAGCTTTCAGGAACTTTGCATACTCTTCTTCTTCGCCCTGATCGTTCATCGGCGTTTGATAATGAAAGCGAACAAATAGCATATTGGTTTCCGGCTCTTCGATTTTCATCAGCAGGGTGCCACCGGCATGTTGTTCACCCGGCTCGGTGTCATAACGCACATGTGCTTCATTAAGCAGATGGATACGATCCTGGATGTGCAAGGCGCCAATGATGATTTTCCTAAGTAAATGCACATCGCTGCGTTCAATAATTTCTACACTATCTATATGTGCCATAAACAGATCAGGAGCTTCTGCACGAAGCACTAAGCCCTTCCAGAGCTCTGCTCTGTTCAGGATAAAATCATTGGATGGGTCATTAACGGCGACCAGATGCTCTAATTGCAAAATAACTCTCCTTAAAGCGCTAGTATAGCGAATGTGCAGCTTGGCATAACGGTGATTATTGTTAGGGTAGTAATGCGTATTTACAAGGGCTGAGCCACAGCGGGTTGTGTTCTGGGTGCCGTTTTTCTGGGTAATCCTCCGGATTTATTCCGTATTGCGCAGTGTCTTGCAAAATATGAGAGAGCTCTGCACAGATGGATACTCAGCCAGCAGAGGCAAGGTCCATAAGCGTGGTATTTGCAATTGCATGGGCTTATATTCGCGACGGTTTAGACTCAATAATAAAATCTGCAGGTGCTTGTTCTGCCTTATCTGTTAAACGAAGATGCTGGGCTTATTGGCTTTGTAATTGATTTACGGAGAGAGTCTCTGTTGCTGTGATGGCTGTATTTTGCATCTGAGCTGATCATATGAGTGAAATGGCGCGTGTAATTGTACTTTGGTTAATTATTTTTATGTGTATATACTTTAGTCAAGCCATTCTTTATCGGTCGTATTTTTAATGATAAATAAATAATGACTTGAGAATATTATGATTTTTGGAGAGATATATTTATCCACAATAAATATTGTGATAATTCGCTCTGTATTATTAATTTGCTGTATGGGATAAAAAAAATGATAAATCCAAATAATAAGCCAATAGGTGTGATTGATGATGAGCAGGCGTTGGATATTGTGGGTGATGCCGTGCTTAAGCTCTGGGACGTTGTTGATGAATTGGCGCGCTTACGTCCTGCGCATACGCCGGATTATCATGTCACTATCTTTGGTTCGGCACGTATTCAGGATGGATCAGCCGCTTATGAAGCGGTTAAACAGCTGGCAAGTGAATTAGCGGCAATGGGATGCCGTATTGTTACGGGCGGAGGGCCCGGCTTGATGCAGGCTGCAAATGAAGGAGCGAGGGAGGGAGCTCCGGATCGCCCAGAAGCATCAGTAGGCATTAGGGTTGATTTAGATTTTGAACAAAATGTGAATGATTTTGTGGGCAAAGTTTATGAGCACAAAACATTTTTTTCCCGTTTGCATCATTTTATTTTGCGCTCAAATGCATTTATTGTTACATCCGGCGGAATTGGTACTTTATTAGAATTATCGATGGTATGGCAGCTGATTCAGGTGCGTAAACTTTATGACACGCCATTGATTTTAGTGGGGGAGATGTGGCACGAGCAGGTCGATTGGGCGCGCCGCTATATGGTTGAAAATAATGCGGGTCTTGCCAGCGAAGTGGATATGCAGATTCCGATCGTGGTCGATACGATTGAAGACGCTGTTCAGCTGATCAGAGAGCATCATGAGAAATGGCAAATTGTAGGTTCTTCTTTATAAAGAAATAAAAAGGCCTCTGAATTTTGAACTGCACCCCAAAAGTTGGACACCCGTCCATATTTTTGGGGTGTTTTTATGTCCAAGTACTCAACGCAATTCAAGCTCTCTGTCGTTCAGCAATATTTAACTGGCGAAGCAGGTATCAAAAC
>NZ_PDZG01000134.1 GCF_002735645.1 Iodobacter sp. BJB302 | reverse complement strand
ACTGAGCCACGCGCAGTAGCCACTCCCCGCGCCGCGTCTGCAAATCCCCCATAAATCCTCCTTGATAAAAACCTCAGCATGACGAAAAAAGGAAAGGGCGTTTAGATGGGAGGGCTAGGCGCTTACAGAGCAATGGGATTTGGGTAAGGAGGATGAGAGCCATTTTTTTAACGTGGATCAACATGGTTTTTTCATGGGATTTCTGGACGGGGTCCCGGTCTCAGCGATTTCTATTGTTAACTTTGACGATCATTATGCTCACCTTGGGCATTACCTTGTCGCCCCTTCTGTACGGGGCAATGGGCTGGGGCTAAGGCTATGGGAAACGGCAATTTCGCATGCAGGAGAACGTACCATCGCACTGGATGGTATGCCAGTCCAGGCTGGCAACTACGAAAAATGGGGATTTAAAACGCATTACCGCACTTTACGCCTCAGTGGAATACTGACTCACCGGCCACAGCAGCAGGAAATAAGTGAAGCAGTAACACACAGCAACATTAATGAAGTGATCCATTATGACCATACTTGTGTGGGCGTACTGCGTGAGCGTTTACTGAGTAATTGGTTTCAGGGTGCCGGGAGAATGGGGATACTTACCCGGGACTCCTCGGCAATTAACGGCCTGATTGGTGTCAGGCGCTCCAGTGCGGGTTACCGGCTGGGCCCTTTTTATGCAGAAAACGACTACGTAATGAATACGCTTTTTAATGGCGCGTTAGCAGAAATCCCGCTGGGCAGCCGCATTACGCTGGATGTTCCTGAAACAGCAACAGACATCATCCGGATGGCTGGTGACTATGGCTTAAAAGAAATATTCCACACATTCCGGATGTATCGAGGCCACGCCCCCAAAGAACTGGTCAGCCACATAAAAGCCATCACCTCCCTAGAGTTAAGTTAATTCATCTCTCAGGGGTGGCATCAGGTAGCAGCATGCTTTCTTATTCATATTTGAGGAAAAAAAATGTATACAGAATCCGATGTGGCAACACCAATGACTGACCAGGAACAAATCGATGAGCATGCCTTATTTGATACTCCAACTCTGTTTGAGTGGATGGGAGGGCGTGCAGTATTACGCCATCTGCTAGAAACATTTCACGCAAAAACAAAAATAGATCCTGTGCTTGCCCCAATGTTTGAGCACGTTCCTGATAACCATGCGGAGCACTTAGCTATGTGGTTTGAAGAAGTGTTTGGCGGCATGCCCCGTTATACCGATGAACGAGGTGGATTCAAAACCATGATAGGTATGCACCGTAACCGTTGTATACAATCAGAACAGCGTGCTCGCTGGGTAACGTTGCTAATGGAAACTGCGGATGAAATCGGCTTGCCGGCAGATCCTGAGTTTCGCTCAGCGTTTACCGCTTACGTAGAATGGGGCTCACGCCGTGCTCAAAGAAACTCTCAAACTGATGCTCCGCCATCATGCCGTGTAACAGTACCTAAATGGGGCTGGGGTGAAGCCCCGCCAGGAACGGTATAAAACAGAAAGCCGCTGAGGCCTCTGTTTAAAGTAATACAGCATAAATCAGGGCGGCCTATTTAAGAAACGGGAATAGGCTGCCCGTCAATCAATAAGTCATACCGTCTGGAAAGTCAGATATGAAATGTGAAAACATTGGATTTCAGGTTGCCCCTGCAGAGAATCAGGAACAACTTTGGGCAAGACTACAGACTGGAATTGCAGAACTAAAAGAAAGTGAACCTGTCGTATTTTTCTTTATGCAGGAAGTGCTGGGCAACACCAATAATTTCTCATCAGCCTTGGCTGCCATGCTTTGCCACTATTTATTTCCCGATCAGGCCCAAAATACCTTGTATCACCGCCTGTTACTCAACACCATAGAAGAACATAAAGAAATATGCCAAGCAGCCATCAGGGACTTAGGCGCATTTTGTGAGCGAGACCCAGCCTCTCTGTGCATGTTACAGGTGTTCTTTTTTAATAAAGGATTTATTGCGCTGCAAGCATATCGTGTAGCACATATGCTTTGGAATAAACAGCAGTTTCAATTTTCCGCACTGATGTTGCAATTGCGCATATCCATGAACTTTGGGGTAGATATTCACCCTAAGGCGAGTATTGGCTCAGGAATTTTCCTGGATCATGCAACCGGCTTGGTCATTGGTGAAACTGCCGTAGTTGAAGACAATGTGTCTATTTTTCACGAAGTAACTTTAGGAGGGACTGGCAAGCATCGTGGTGACCGGCATCCAAAGATTCGCAAAGGTGCTGTGTTATTTGCCGGAGCCAAAATTCTGGGGAATATAGAAGTTGGAGCAGGTGCCATCGTTGCTGCTGGCAGCATTGTTCTTGACCATGTGCCTGCACATGCCACAGTAGCAGGCACTCCCGCACGCATTGTCAAAAGTAAATGAGGGGGCGGCGGAAGCTTTTACATTGATCCAATGTAAGGGCTCAGTCGCTCCGCAACAATATTTATGCACCAGCACTATGGATGGCTGGCTTGTGATTATTTTGAAAGTCTTATTAAAAGAACAAGAAACTGCAACATATGGGATTGGGTGGTATCACCCCGAAACAAAAACTGGCATTACATACCTGGCCCCTACTTTTATGTGAGCTTAAAAATGGAAGGATTACCACAGGTAAAGCAATGTCCAATTTACACCAAATGTTGAACACACCTTAGTGCAGAGATCATTTCTCATGCGGCCTATCATGAGGGGAAAGCGCACTAGGGCACTTTTCGCTCTGGCACATGCTCCAGCAAATGTGCGACAAATCGGGTGAGCTTTGGCAGGGGACGCAAGTCTTGTCGATACAAGATATGTACAGGGTGGGGCTTGGGTGTATAGGTTTGCAGTACTTGTACCAACGTTCCACTTGCCAAATCATGAGCCACCAGAACCTCCGGTTGCAGCAACAATCCTGCACCTGCGATTGCTGCCATGCGCAAGCCGTTGCCGTCATTGCAAGTGAACACAGATTCTGTCACTAAGCGCTGATTGCCCCCATCCTCGAGCCTCCAGTTGCTACGACCATTCCATACTGAATGAGATAGGCAGTGATGAGCACTCAGATCCTGTGGTGTCTCCGGATACCCATATTGAGCGAGATAGTTCGGCGAAGCGCAGATCACCATGTGGTACATGGTCAACGGCTTTGCAATCAGATCGTCATCGCCCAGTTCGCCAATGCGGATCACCAGATCAAAACCTTCCTCAATCAGGTTGACTTTGCGGTTGCTTAACTCCAGCTCCACGCGCACAAGTGGGTACAACTGCCTGAATGTCGCGGCCAGCGGAGCGATGATACAGGCTCCAAAAGTGATCGGTGCGCTAATACGCAAAGTGCCAGATGGGGACTCACGTAGTCGCTCGACTGACGTTTCTGCGATACGAATATGTTCGAGTGCACGCTTTGCATCCTCGTAAAAAACACGACCGGCATCAGTTAGATGTTGGCGTCGTGTCGTACGTTCCAGCAGCCTCGCACCGAGACGCTCTTCAAGCTCGCGGATGTATTTGCCAACCATTACAGCGGATATGTCCAGGCGCTGCGCTGCCTCGGTGAAGTTTCCTCCCTCAACGACGGCAACGAAGGTTTCCATGGCACGAAGTCTATCCATATTACAAACCAAGAGTTAGTAGTGTTAGCAATTAAAGCACATTTATGATTTCTGTGATTCGGAGAAGAATGATGACGTTTCAATCTAAATTCGAAAAGGAGTGCTTTATGAATATCGTCGTAATCGGTGCCGGTGGGGATGTTGGTCGTTCTGTGGCGGATGAACTTGCACGTAACGGCAAACACGAAGTCATTCGTGTCGGTCGCACACGGGGTGATCATCTGGTTGACATCACCAGCGATGACAGTGTGAGCGCGCTGTTCGATCAGTTAGGCAGCGTTGATGCCATCGTCGTTGCCGCAGGCAATGTCATTTTGGCACCAGTTGAAAAAATGACGCCGGCCGATTTCCTTCGCGGTTTGCAAGATAAACTACTCAGTCAGGTGCGCGTCGCATTGATTGGTCAACATTATCTGAGCGACGGAGGCTCAATAACGCTGACCTCCGGTATTGCCGTGGATGATCCGATTGCGCAGGGCTCCCATGCCGCAGCGTCGAATGCAGGGATTGAAGGATTCGTTCAGGCCCCCTGTGTCAGGATAGTTGAGATACTCCCTTTTCAGGGATTCCAACTTACTCAGGGGGCTGGTTACTTATCATGTCGCGTATTCCCAAGGCTCGTAAAGATGCCATTTTAAGCAAAATGCTTG
>NZ_PDZG01000133.1 GCF_002735645.1 Iodobacter sp. BJB302 | reverse complement strand
AGCAACTAGAGCAAGGCATCGTGGATTACATCCATTACTATAACCACGACCGAATCAAACTGAAGTTAAAAGGGCTGAGTCCTGTGCAATACAGAACCCAGCCCTTGAGCGCCTAGCTTTTATACTGCCCAACTAATTGGGGTCAGTTCAATCAATCGTGGCTTTTTATGCTTATTAAAAAACGACAAACATTCTGCTTATGCCGCCCGCAATTGGCGCTCATAAACCACATAATTACGATTAGGTTTCCAGCCAGCATCCTGATACAGCGTTAATGCTTTGGCTTCACTCGCTTCAGATTCCATTTCCATATAGCCCACATGATGCGTGGCGGCGAAGTCTTCTGCGGCTTTGATTAATGCACGGCCAACGCCACGGCCACGGGCATCTTTGGTTACAAATAAATCATTAAGCAGCAATGTTTTCTGCATACGCAATGAAGATAAATTCCAATACAGCTGGGCAAAACCAACGGTTTTTGTGCCTTCACATGCGGTAAACAATACGGAATCGCCTGCTTTTAAGCGCTCTACCAAGTATTGATGCCCTGCTTCTAAATCTGCCTTTTGATTAAAATGCTGGCGATATTCATCAAACAAGGCCCATGCGCCCCATAAACGCCAGATTTCGTGCAAGTCATTTAAATCAGCCTGGCGTATGGTTAGTGTTGTTCCATCATTTAATAGGGTATTCATTTTCTCATCATCCGGATAAATCATTAAGCAGCGGTTTATTCTTTAGTTAACAACTGTTTTGTATTCCCTTGTTATTTAGCATTCAAACACATGCTTGATTTATGGTAAAACAAGCAATTCTTATGTTGCATAAGCCAAACTGATGCTTGACTACAAATTACTTGAAGCGCTGGACATGGTGGTGCGTGAAAGCAGTTTTGAGCGGGCTGCCAAGCGCCTGTTTTTAACGCAGTCGGCCGTATCGCAGCGCATTAAATCGCTGGAAGAAAAACTGGGCAAAGTATTGGTGGTGCGTGAAAGCCCGGTGCACGCCACGCGCGCGGGTGAAAAGCTGATTGTGCATTTTCGCCAGGTGCGCCAATTAGAGGCAGCCCTTGCCGAGCAAATCGATTTTAAGGAGCAGGATTGGCAGAGCGTGCGCCTTGGCGTAAATGCTGACAGCCTGGCGATTGGTTTACTGGATGCGCTGGCCCCGCTGTTAGAAAGCGAGCGTTTATTGCTGGAATGCGTGATTGATGACGAAGGCTATACGCTGGATTTGCTCCGCGCTGGCGATGTGGCGGGCTGCATCAGCACCCAGCCCAGCGCGGTAACCGGCTGCGCCGTACAAAGCCTGGGCAGCATGCCCTATGTGTTTGTGGCAACGCCTGCTTTTGCAGAGCGCCATTTCGCCCAGGGTTTTACCCAAACCGCGCTGATGCATGCGCCAACGGCTATTTTTGGCAACCGCGATTCCCTGCACAAACGCTGGTTAGGTGAGCGTTACGGCATTATGGATGATCACTTCCCCTGCCATCAGATTCCTGAAAGCCATGCGCTGTTTGATGCGGTGTGCTTTGGCCTGGCTTACGCAGCAATTCCTTACGCCCAGGCCAAGCCTGCCATTGCATCAGGCAAAATTATTGAGCTGGCCAGCAGCGAGCGTATTCATATCCCGCTGTATTGGCATCACTGGCAAAAACAAACGCAGGAAGCCAAGCGGATCAGCGATGCCGTGCTCGCATTTGGCCGCCGCGCCTTGCCTTCGCAAGAGGCTTCACTGTATTTGAATGCTTTGTAAACTTGATGCAAAGTGAGCCGCTTTTGCCCAAAGCCGAATCGGCAATCGAACCTGCTTTTATTCGAAAATGGCACGATCAGAGCGAAATCAGCTAAAAATAGAGCGTTTAAGGATAAAATGAACACACAAGATTTTATATGATGAGGGCTCTACAAGGAGCCTCACCATGAAAGCCATGCTATTAACCGCCTTACTGATTAGCCAAACTGTTTTTGCCGCTGATTTTAGTGTTCATAGCTCAGATATCAAGGCCGGCACACCAATGTCGGCCCAGCAAGAATTTAATGGCTTTGGCTGCAGCGGAGCAAACCTCTCCCCCCAGCTACAATGGCAAAATGCGCCAGCAGGAACCAAAAGTTTTGCCATTACGGTATTTGATCCAGACGCACCAACGGGCAGCGGTTGGTGGCACTGGAGTGTGATTAACATCCCGGCAAATACGACATCTGTAGCCACGGGCAGTACTCCTAAGGGCGCACTGGAAACACGTACCGACTATGGCTCAGCAGGTTTTGGTGGTGCATGCCCACCCGCCGGAGACCCCGCTCACCGTTATATCCATACCATCTGGGCTTTGGATATTGAACAGCTGCCTCTTGATGCCCAAGCCAGCGGTGCATTAGTTGGCTATATGCTGAACCAACACAAGCTAGGCACCGCTCAACTGATCGCCACGTATCAGCGAAAAAAATAAGATCGCAGGCTGGCTCCGCGCTTAACCAAACGATCCTCAATTAATCAAACGGAAGCCTGAATGAGCCAGCTTACAAGCCGTAGTATTCAGCAGTGTGTTGTTCAGGCCAAAGCCACGCAGTCCTTACGCAAAGTGTGCTTTCTGCAATTTACGCTGATGCGGGTGCGCCATGGCGCCAAGCATATTTACTTGAACGAGCAAACGCAGATTGCCCGCAGCGGAGACATCGTCATTGTGCCCGCAGGTATGGAAATGAGCCTGTCCAATCAGCCCGATGCGCATGGCTATGTTTGCGAAGTGCTGCAACTAGACCCAAAGATCATGCAAGCTTGCCGCAGCGCCTATCCTGAGGCTGTCCATGCTCTGCAATCCACGGCGCTATGCGCCAAGCTCACCCCCGTCATTGCCCAACTATGGGATGAGCTTTTTACCGCCAGCCAGAAGGGCGAAGTGATCGAGCTGCTAGAACATCGGGCCCTGGGTTTATTGCTGGGGCTGGTGCTTGCAGGATTGGGCGGCGCACTGTTTATTGACCGTCACTCCCCCGTCGTCACACGGGTTCAGCAACTGGTTTTATTTCAGCCAGGCAAAGAATGGACGGTGGAAGAGATGGCACAGCATTTGCAAATGGGGCCATCCACGCTGCGCCGCCAGCTTGGGCAGGAGGGCAGCTCGTTTCGCAAAATACTTGAGCAAGTCAGATTAAATACCGCACTAGGCATGATTCAAACCAGCAAACAGCCGATTGGACAAATAGCGAGCCAATGCGGCTATGCCTCTGCCTCCCGCTTTAGCAGTCGCTTTTACCAGTACTTTGGAGTCAAACCCTTACAACTCAGAGCAAGCGTAATGTAACGGAGCGGCCCTGCCTTGCTTCGCCACACCCTGACCAGCTTATTGCGTTTAAAACACCACCGTAAGCTCTGCGACAAAACACTACATTAAAACGATCGTTTGTAAAGGCGGGATATTCCGGTCACAAGCGGCGCGGTTTCTTGCTATTTTATCTTCTACTCCAGCCAGATAAGGCCACCCAGATGACCCGCCCACTCAATAAAATGAGCCGTATTGCCGCCAAAACGGCCAATCTACCACAAGGCTTACGCAGCTTTATTCTCACCCGCCTGTTTGGCCGCATCGTGCCGTTTTTAGCCACGGCCTCAGTGCAGTTTGAAGAAGTCGGCGCGGCGCGGCTGGTTGTCTCCATTAAAAACCGCCGCAAGGTGCAAAACCATATTAAAGGCGTGCACGCTGCGGCGATGGCGCTGCTGGCCGAAACCAGCACCGGCTTTGTGATGGGCATGAATGTGCCGGACGATAAACTGCTGCTGCTTAAATCCATGCATGTGGATTACCAGAAACGCTCGCAGGGCGATATGCGTGCCGTGGCCACCTTAAGCAATGAGCAAATCGAGCTATTACACAGCACAGAAAAAGGTAATTTTTCTGTAAATGTAGAGATCAGCGATGAATCTGGCGAAGCGCCTATTCAGTGCGAAATGGTCTGGGCGTGGTTGCCTAAAAAGCGCGATTAAGCCTTTCACAACAATTTAATACCACTGCAAGCTTCTATTAAAAAAGGACGCCCCATGCAATACGAAACGATTGAAGTGAATGTCAGCAACGCCATCGCCCTTGTCACGCTGAATCGCCCTAAAAAAGCCAATTCGCTCAACGCCCTGATGTGGCAGGAAATTAAAGCAGCGCTGAACTGGTGTGATCAAAGCGCCGAAGTCGGTAATTGTCAAGATAGTTGAGATGTTTTTACGATTTAAGCGACCTGTAATTCCTCGCTTGTTTTAGGCTCAATAGCCCGGTCGGGGTTCAATTGCACTTCATCTTGCCAGCTCCAGTTCCGAG
>NZ_PDZG01000132.1 GCF_002735645.1 Iodobacter sp. BJB302 | reverse complement strand
CACTGAAATACTGGCCCGCCTGGCCGCATAAAGGCTTTGCCAGTCTGGATGAAGCAAGGCAATGGGTCAGGCGCTTTGTGGATTGGTACAGCCATACGCACCGGCACAGCGGCATTCAATTCGTTACTCCGTCGCAGCGGCATCAAGGGCAGGACAAAGCGCTGTTAGAAAAACGCCATGCCGTCTACCAAGCAGCCCGCTTGGCACGTCCAGAACGGTGGCGTAATGCGACTCGGAACTGGAGCTGGCAAGATGAAGTGCAATTGAACCCGGATCGGGTCATTGAGCCTAAAACAAGCGAGGAATTACAGGTCGCTTAAATCGTAAAAACATCTCAACTATCTTGACAATTACCGGTCTTCCACGTCCCGTACATCGGCGCGGGCATGCGCTCCGAAAAAAAGGTACGGGCAAAGATCAAGTCCCCGTTTTGGTGTTACGTAATCGGCAAGGAGTTACCACCGATTTTAAATTACTCGTTGCGAATACGAAGAGTATCGAGCCGGTACTGTCTGCTGTTCTGGCTCCTGATGTCATGCTGTGCAGTGATGGCGCGGCGGCCTATCGTTTGGCAACAGCACACTTAGGCCTCAGCCACTGTGCCGTGAATCTCAGCCAAGGCATCCGTGCTCGAGGGGCTTATCATGTGCAAAATGTGAATGCATATGATAGTCGACTCAAAAATTGGATGACTCGTTTTCATGGCGTAGCCACCAAATACTTAGAAAGCTATTTAGGCTGGCGGCGATGGTTAGACCGTGCAGGCAAAAATATCACAGCAAAATCAGGGATTGAGCAGGCGATAGGAAAAAATATCCTTTTCAACTATTAATGCAGACAGAGCCTTAAAAATGGGGGGATTACCGAGATTGCCAAGCCTTTGTTTACACGCATTTAATTTATCTGTTTTTTTGCCAATTTAAATCGATTTTTACAAGCCCCCCCTACACCGAGGAGTAATATTTAGTCTTTAACTCTCAAAATAAAAGTTGTTTGGTTGTATCTATTACGCAACAAAAACACTTGCTATCAATCAAATATGCCTGTCACTAACAATAATACGCCCAACGTTTTGGATCGATCGCCTAGCAGCCCCTCGGCAATCTCCCCAAAAAATCTTCACGAGATTAATTTATGAATGTACTTTCTTTTTCTGAAAATATCGCTATTAGTTTGGAAGACTTGGTCAGGCAGGCTCTGACTTCCATCGGATGTTCGCAGGATAAACTGCACGGCTTAGACAGTCATTCGACGATTATCGTTGAGATGAAGGACACTCCTGATCTGATGATCTCGATCGTCAACGACAGGCTGTGGATATGGTCCGCTTTGAGTTCGGTATGTGAAGAGAATATGGAAGATGCCGCATCGAAGGTGCTGAAGCTATTGACTGAAGGGATGGATGGCGTTGAAACCGGGCAATTGATTTTAGCAAAAACCGATCAAGGCTATGAGTTGAAAGGATTGGTGGATGTGGAATGGACCAGACAGGAGGGTCTGGAAACCGTGATCGAGTCATTTCATGAAAGACTCACATTGCTGTGTAATCTATTGAACTATGAAAAAGGAATGGAATAATGCCTCTTACCCCAGCTCTGCAAAGTTCACCAAGTGGTGTCAGTGCGCAACAATTGGTGGCAGGATCGAATGTTGGTGCTCGTCTCTCTACTATGATAGGTGGAGTAAGAAATACAAATTCCACTCCTGCCAAGTCCAGCCCAAAAATGAGTCTAAATGCGGATAGTGCAAACAAATTCATAGCTAAATTAAATGCCTACATTGCAGATAATCCGGCGCATGGTGACAAACTTAAAAAAGATATAGCAGAAAATATTAAAATTTCTTCTTTAATTAAGGTGGAAAAAGAGAATGGAAAGGATACGGTTAAATGGGTAGGCGAACAAGCCACGAAGCAGGATCTGGACAATATGCTGCGTGTACTCAAAAAACGGCATGGTATCACGAGCCCCCTTTATAAAAAAATACACAATTTTAAATTCTCGGATTTAGTCCCAGCTCCAGCAAGTGGAGTGTCAAACGTCCCTTCGAGCTTGAGCGCCAGTATTGCTACCTATAATGAAAGCTTAAATCCTTTCGCAGAAGATAGTGTGGTGGATAAGCCTAATTCCTCCAATTCTACGGAAAATGTAACTTCGAGCTCGAGCGCCAGTATTGCTACCTATAATGAAAGCTTAAATCCTTTCGCAGAAGATAGTGTGGTGGATAAGCCTAATTCCTCCAATTCTACGGAAAATGTAACTTCGAGCTCGAGCGCCAGTATTGCTACCTATAATGAAAGCTTAAATCCTTTCGCAGAAGATAGTGTGGTGGATAAGCCTAATTCCTCCCATTCTACGGAAAATGCAACTTCGCGTGTTGAGACACAAAGGCCTTTGAAGGATGGAGTGGCTGACGCCTTCCTTCAATTGTTAAATGAGTATTTGCGCTATGATGGTGAATCCTTTAAATTAAAGAATCAAATTGCAAGCCATATCAAAAAGATAAAAAAGGATATTAAAGATCCGGCCGTAAGTAAATATATCAAGATAGAACAAGGGGAAAAAGGATTTGAGATCCGTTGGGTGAGCGTTAAGCCTAACACAATTGAACAAATGCAGGAATTATGGGATGGAGTTAATCGCGGCCATGATTCGGGAAAAAGTTCATTCGGTAGATTGTTTAGAAATTTCTCTTTCGTCGATGCCAAGGTGAATGTTCTGCCGAGAGAACAGATTGATAAGATTGTCCTGCTAGCAGCAGCGCCTGGTATGCATGCTCCGGGAAAATCAACTGTAGTAGCGATGAAGCAAGAAACAGCGACCAAGGTATTAGAATTCTATCGAGACCTGGATAATCATGATAAAAGAATGCCCGATGACGCTTTGTCAGAATTGGTAGCGCATTATGGCAGAGTAGATGATGAGATCGGAGCGGCACAATCTAAGACAAAAAAGCTTAGCGCTGAAAATTCGTTATCTTTGATGGACACGGGTGTAAAAGAACATTTGCAGCGTATTTTTAATAGGATCCAAACGGACGTCCGGATTGAACGATTTGAAAGCGATGCTGAGCAGGGGGGGAGCAAATTTTTAACCGCCATGATGAATCAGTTAAATAAATTTAATTCGAAATATAGCGGGGAAACAGTTGCCCGAAGAATAAAATCAAAAGTCGATCAGGATTTCAAAAAAGCTCATGGGGCTTACGCCCAACAAACACAAGGGTCAAAAAATATATTCCCTAGTGGGTTAAAAGATGAACATCCACTATCAGGTCAAATTGATAGTATTTGTAGAGAAAGTCATCAAAGCGTCATCACTAACATAGTGAAATGCTATGGAGAGACATACGTAACGAATATAACTGGTGCTGTTGCAGGTTTTGATGCTGAAAAATATTTCGGGGGTAAAAGTTTAGAACGCACCGCAGATAATGTTGTCAAGCTGAATAAGAGTCTACGTGATCTTTATGCTCATGCTGAAGATCAAATTAAGCAATTCGTTGATGAGAGCAATGTTGGTGAGTTGAGTCAGGATCTGGCAAAAGCATTATCCCAGCCGCTAATTCAATTAAAAGCAGCTATCGATGAAAAGACCTTGGCTAATGATATGACGGTATTTAATTTGCTTCAGGAAGAAATCGATAAGCTGCCTAAGTTAGAGCCGGCTCAAGTCAAGAAATCATTCTGGCAGCGTTCTATTCATAAGAGTTCGATAAATATATCGACTGAACACGCTGAAAAACTATTAAAGCTGTCTCAGCAGCTGAAAGAAGACGCAAGCAAGATTACAGCGCAAGAACGGCTTGGGAGCGAGGGGGTGCCAACCGCGCTTAGCAATAAAATCAATGCGGTGAATAAAACAATTTTAGATAAGATTTCTGATAAGAGTCTGACATTTTCAGGAAAACTTCGCGAGGGCTTCAAAGAGGCGTTCAAGCCGACTTGGCCACGCATACTCGGCGGAGGGGCTATAGCGGCGGGTCTGACTGCGGGCGTAATCGCAGCAGTAACAGTGCCCGTTCTCATCCCTATCATCATCCCGTCACTATTGGTAGGTGTAGTTGTAGCTGCGGCGATTTGGGTCGGCAAGAACGTGTATGAGCACTTTCAAAAGCTCAACCAGCTCGATGCGCTGACCGTTCAGATTAGAGAAAATTGCAATCCTGTCGCAGTAAGCTGACGGTATTGACAAGTTAATCGGTGAGGGGGCTGTTGCATAAATTGTAGAAATTCAGACCTGATCTGACAGTCCCCAGTTTGATTCGGGCCGGATTGTCAGATTAGTTTGATTGTAAGCGCTCAGCCCTCCCACCTAGCCAGCTGCTTTAGCCTTCGTTATCTTGTGGGTTCTGATCTTTAACAAATGGCAGCAGCTCGTCAATTCGGCTATTGGGCCAAGTCGGGAGTTTTTCTAATGT
>NZ_PDZG01000131.1 GCF_002735645.1 Iodobacter sp. BJB302 | reverse complement strand
TTTTGATACCTGCTTCGCCAGTTAAATATTGCTGAACGACAGAGAGCTTGAATTGCGTTGAGTACTTGGACATAAAAACACCCCAAAAATATGGACGGGTGTCCAACTTTTGGGGTGCAGTTCATTGCTTCGGCTTTTTTACGTAAATCCTTCTCACTACTTCCCATACATCGGCGAGTAATTCACCGGCAGCCATTCATAGCCCTTACCGGCTTCCCGCAAATGCCCAAGCCCAGGAAAAGAAAGGTGAGCAGAGCCGATTAAATAGCCCTGCTTAGCCGCTTCTGCATAGGCTTTTTTACGCTCTTTAGCCGCCGCCTTGCTGTCGCTGTCGTATTGAATCGTTACACCGGGCTGAGCAAATTGCACAGCGGCAACGTGCATTAAATCACCCCACAGCACCAGCGTTTGTCCCTTGCTTTCTACCTTATAAATGCTATGTCCGGCAGTATGTCCATGCGCTGCCACGGCTTTAACCCCGGGAATTAAATCTGTATCGCCATTAAACGTCTTCAGCTTTCCCGCTTTGATATAGGGATTCACCGAAGCCATTGCGCCCTGGAAATACATTTTGGCGTCTGCAGGTGCTGCATCCATATTGGCCTGGCTCAGCCAGAAATCCACATCACGCTGATCCAGCCGCAATATGGCATTTGGAAAAGCCAGCTCCCCGCCCGCCATCAGCCCGCCCATATGATCGCCATGCAAATGGGTGATATAGACTTCATCAATTTGCTCAGGCGAATAACCTGCGGCTTTTAAACTTTCGCCAAAATGCCCCAGCGTTGGGCCAAATAAACCCGCCGCACCGGTATCCACCAAAACTAATTTCTCGCCGGTATTAATTAAATAGGCATTCACAGATGTTTCTAATGGGCTAGCTAAATAAGACTTTGCCAAAGTTTTTTCAACTTTAGTCTTGCTGGTATTTGTAAGGATATTGCTCACCGGCAGAGAAACGGTGCCATCTGATAAAGCCGTTATTTCAAAATCACCCAGCATCACCCGATAAAACCCTGGTGCCGAAGTTTTTACCATAGGCGCTGCCGCCCCGGCCTGAAACGTAGTTAAAACCATTGCACCTAACAGCAAACGTTGAAACGAATTCATCGCTTTCTCCTGTAATGAATCAATGAAATAACAGCGCTTAAAAAAAAGGGAGAGACTGGCTCACCCTTTTATCTTATAACACTCACAATCCTAACATTAATTTGCAGCTAATCTGGCTCTAATCTCTGCAAGGCTGGCTTCATTCAAGATTTTCCCGTTTTCAAATACGGGGATAAACTCACAGTTATAAACATCGCTCCAGCTGGCCTGATCTTTTAAATAAAACTCGCCCTGTTGGTTTTTATATACAGCCACCAAACCTTTGGCCGAATTTTTTGTACCATCACCAGTTTTTGGCGCTTTAAATATTTCTTTATTAGCCCCGGCAATTTTTGCAAACGTTGCTTTTACCGCAAAACCATCGGTGTCACGGGTGACATACTGATAGGTATAGCTGCCAATACCAAACACCACATTGGTCGAAGCAAAGCCTTTGGCTTTTAAACCTGCACAAATGGCTTCAGCAATTTCAATGGTAATAGAATCGCCATAAATTAAACCCACATGCGGATCAAGCTGTTTATAGCCCTTACTGCTTTCAGTGCCACCAAATACTTCCCACAGGCATTCAATTGCACCTTTATATTCAGGGCTGCCTGGCTGTGCTGTGGCATCACCACAAATCATTTTTACTGGTGATCCGGTATCAGGCCTGAATACCACCTTCCCATTACGGGCCATAATTTTATCTTTCAGCTGCACGGTGAAATCAGTCATCACCTGCCAGAAATCCCATGAATCAGAAACAATACTCACAATTCCGGCCGGGTAAATATCTTCAATTAAGCGGCGGAATGTTTCTAATTCATTTTCCATTCCCCCTGCACACATCACCGAATGCTCGGTGGCTGCCACGCTGCCGCCCACCAATTCCTTATCGCTATCGGCCAGGTAATAATCTTCCAGAAAATCAATGGCCGGAATGGTATCCGTGCCGGTGAAACTTAATAAATGGGCAGCACCACTCATTGCTGCGGCCTCTGCACCAAACATCCCTCTGAAGCTGAAATCATGGCCTTGCCAGTTTACAAAATCAGTACTGCCATCGGTTTCTAAGGCATATCGGGTGAGGATTTTTTTATACTCATGCGCCGTTGTTGCGCTGGTACACATTCCCCAGACATTGGTCGAAAGAATCGTTTCCAGATAATTAGTTAGCCAGAAAAAACGCTCATCCGTGTTAAATATCACGAGGCAAGGCACACGCAGCGGGTAAACCGATCCTTCCGGCAGCGCCATGATTTTAATTGGCAGATGGCCCAGATCATGCAAATCTGCAATATGCTGAGTGCCCACATTATTCGGGCCAAGATAATTATTAATACGGCGCTCAAAACGGCTGATAACGGCTTCTTTAGGCTGTTGAAAAAAATCAGCATTCCAGCGTTTAATCAGAAAGTCTTTAATAAAATACTGCAGACCAAAAAACACCATTTTATCGGTATAGTTTCTGCGTGTGGTTCTGGCAGTTAAGTTGCTGAATACAATTTCAGTCTGATCAGGATATTGTCTGCGATGGTCCACTTTATAGCCATCAATCGCAGTAACTGGATTTAAGTTCATTTTGATTCTCCTTGAATAGGCATAAATGACCAGATATCTTTTACGTTAATAAAATCAGTACTAATCATATTTTTCAGGCTATTGGTCGTAAAGACAGCATCAATACCACTAGCGCGTAAATCACCCTCGTTTGCCACGCCTTCATAATGTGAAACAATTAAAATAATTCTGCCAGCGTTTTTAGCTTTTAATTTTTTAGCTAATTCCATAAAGGTGCGGCCACCGGCACAGATATCATCAATAATGACACAGGTTTTTCCGCCAAGATGATCACAATACACTTCGGTATCAATAATCCTGCCATTACTCACATCCCGCACTTTATCTGCCCTGATTACTTCAAGGCCCCCCAGCTGAACGGATAATTCAAATATTTTTTTATTTGACCCTGCATCGGGCGAGATTAATACAATTTCTTCTGCTATTTCTGCAATCACCTCCGTAATCAGCTGATGATTTTTTACAATCTGCGCTTTATTTAATACGGCCGCTGTCACATCACTATGTGGGTCAAATATAAATACCCGATTAAAATTCTGCTGATTAATGATGTCCGCATATACCTTTACAGAAAGAGCCTCACCCTGATTACATACCCTGTCCTGCCGTGCACCGGGGAAATAAGGGATATAAAGGTCAATCACTTCTGCGCCATGCCGCTTTAAAGCATCCGTTAATAAAAGCAGCTGAATAATGGAATGATCACCTGAGTAGCGAAACATAATTTCAGCATGGCGGCTGGCCGGGGATAATATTTGAAAATGATTTTCACCAGCGCCAAATTGAAACTGCTTATATTCTGCCCCCATGTTTTCTGTGCGGGGTAAATAAAAACGACTAGAACATCCTTCCATCATGATCACCCAATAAGACTGCATCCGGTTAAAAGACTGTGCTGAAAATGTTTTTAAATACTGAAGCAGTGATAAGCATATTAGTGTCTCTGTGACACTATGTCAATCACTGCGGCATAGAGATCCGTCAAAACAAGCTAAGGTATATGCTTTATAATGTCCCAGAGACACAAGCAAGGCTGCTTAATGAGTACAGAATATACAAATCCATTGTTCACCGTTGACAGCGTGCTGTTTACGGTAAAAAACGGGCAGCTGATGGTGCTGCTGGTAAAACGCGCCCAAGCACCATTTACAGGCGATTGGGCCTTGCCAGGCGGCTTTATTGACGTACTGCAGGATATCAATACCGATGCCACAGCGAGCCGTAAGCTGGAAGCCAAAACAGGTTTAAAACCCGCTTATCTGGAACAATTACAAGTCATATCAGGGCCAGACCGGGACCCGCGCGGCTTTAGTGTCACCCTTGCCTACTTTGCTCTGGTGGCATGGCAGGATGTCAGCCCCCAAATCAGCAGCGTTGAATCAGCCAGCTGGATTGCGGTGAATGATCTGGAAAAAACAAACCTGGCTTTTGATCATCTGCAGATTATTCAAATGGCAAAGCAGCGCTTGCAGCAAAAAACGCTGTACTCCATGACACCTGTATTTTGCCTGCCCGGGCAATTTACCATTGCCCAGTTAAAATCGGTGATTGAAGCCATTATTGAAAAACCCATACAAAGAAAAAGCCTGATGCGCCGGATCGAGGCATCCGGCATCTTTGAAATCAGCGAAGAAAAAATCCCATCAGGCGGTCGCATGGCCCAGCTTTACACGCTGAAGCCGGGGGCAGATCTGGTAAATTTTGAGCGGAATTTAAGCCTGTAGTGCGGCAAGAGGAAGCTTATTAAGGAAAAGCCCGGCAATCTTGAACTGCACCCCAAAAGTTGGACACCCGTCCATATTTTTGGGGTGTTTTTATGTCCAAGTACTCAACGCAATTCAAGCTCTCTGTCGTTCAGCAATATTTAACTGGCGAAGCAGGTATCAAAACG
>NZ_PDZG01000130.1 GCF_002735645.1 Iodobacter sp. BJB302 | reverse complement strand
AGACAAACCTTTTTGCATCTGGATGCCATTGATGGGCATGATTCATCTCCGCAAAGTAGAACGTTCGTTCACTTTACGCCGCGCGAATGGCTAAATCAAGGGTTACTGAGCAAGAGACATAATCAGGTAAAAGAAAGCGAGCAGCTTATTCAAACCGTGCTCACCTTAAATCAGGAGCTGGCCGACAAACAACGCGAGCTGGTGCGCGCCAACCGAGCCCAGGACAGCCTGCTCAAAAAACTGCAAGAGACCCAAAGCCAGCTGCTGCACAGTGAAAAAATGGCCTCAGTCGGCCAGTTAGCTGCGGGTGTTGCCCACGAAATCAATAACCCTATCGCCTTTGTCAGCGCCAATTTAGGAATCATGGGTGAATATATCAACGATCTGTTGAGTGTACTCGACGCCTACACCGCTGCCGAATCACTACTCCCCGCCGGTACCCTCTCAACAATCCGGCAGCTTTATCAAAAAAAAGATATCAGCTATCTGCGGGAAGACAGCCAGCAGCTGCTGAATGAATCCCGCGATGGGCTGCGGCGGGTAAGGGACATTGTGCAAAATCTGAAAGAATTTTCTCAAATCGAACAAACAAGCTGGCGAATGGCGGATCTGCACAAAGGCCTTGAAAGCACGGTGCAAATGATTCAAAGCAAGCTACGCCCCGATACCATCATCCGGCGCGAATATGGCAATATCCCGCTGCTGCAATGCCATTTAGCAGAGATCAATCAAGTTTTTCTTAATCTGCTTACGAATGCCTCACAAGCCGTTGGCGAAGAAGGATTAATCAACCTGCGCACAGGCTGTAATCAGGACTGGGTTTGGATAGAAATTGAGGACAACGGCTGCGGCATAGCACCAGAGCAGCAATCCAGGGTTTTTGAGCCATTTTTCACCACCAGACCCGTAGGCAGCGGCACAGGCCTTGGGCTTTCTCAGGCATGGAAAATCATCACAGACCACGGTGGCCACATAGACTTAAACAGCACACCAGGCCAAGGCAGCCTCTTTCGTATTCGCTTGCCATTAGCGGGCCCGCAAAACAGAACTAAGCAATAATATGAAGTTCAAACAGTGTTAAAACGCGTCAATATATCAACCCGATACTATTTCAATATACTTACAAACCACTGTGTTACAGTGGGGCACAAGATGCAAAACCTGCCCAAAGCAGCGATTGCCCCGCCCATAAGCTATTGAAAAAGACCCTATGCGCCTACTTTTGCTACTTACCCTGATGATGAGCCCTCTTACCATGGCTGCCTATCAAACCCCGCCAGCCGAATTGCAAGCCATTGTCGACGCCCCGCGTGGCCCCTTATTCCGCCTTGGGCCTAAGCACGGCACGGCACTGCTGCTCAGCATGCCGGGTTTGCCCGCCATCAGCGATGTGGCTCAGCCCGAGTTAAAGCTCGCAGGCCTGCGTATCAATCCAAGAATGAGCAGCCAAAGCCGCTTTGATTTTGCCAATGGTGCCAGCCTGCTGGATATCAAAACCGGACTGAGCCGCAATATCAGCGGCCTGCCTAAGGAAGCAAGGATTGCAGATACGGCATGGTCGGCCAATGAGCGCTGGATTGCCTTCAGCCGCTGGGGCGATGCAGGCGTGGAGCTTTGGCTGATTGATGTGGCCCAAGCCAGCGCCAGGCCTTTGATTAAAGAGCCCATCAACGCGATTGCCGGAGCAGGCTTTAGCTGGCTGAGCGCCAGCGAGCAATTACTGGTGCAGCTTAAGCCGGCTGGAAAAGCCCCCACAGCGGCACTCACCCCCAGTGGCCCTAATACCCAGGACAGCCAGCCAGGGGCTAAAAGCTCGATCCGCACCTACGCCGATATGCTGAAAACACCAAGCGACGCCGATCTGCTCGACTGGCATCTGCAAAGCCAGCTGGCTACTGTCAGCCTGAAAGGCGAAATCAAAAAAATCGCCCAGCCACTGACCCTGCTGGCCGCCAGCGCGTCCCCTGATGGTGAATTGATTCTGACCACCTCGCTGCGCCGCCCCTATTCCTATTTGCTGCCGGTTTCCTACTTCCCGCAGGCAGTAGAGGTTTGGAATAAGCAGGGCAAGCTGCTTAAAACAGTGGCACTTCCGCTGCAAGATCGTATCCCGCCGGGCAACGACGCCGTATCCAAAGAGCCGCGTGATTTTGCATGGCGCAAAGATCTGCCCGCCACGCTCACCTGGCTGGAAGCGCAAGATGGCGGCAATCCGGCGACAGAAGCAAAAACACGCGATGCGATCTTCCAGCAAAGCGCGCCCTTCACCGCCCCGCCACAAAAGCTGATCGAGCTGGCCTGGCGTGCCTCATCCCTGCAATGGGGAAGTGGCGATCTGGCACTGGTTGAAGAAGCATGGTGGAAAACGCGCGATACCCGCACCTGGCGCATCCACCCCGATCACCCGGAGCAAGCGCCTGAGCTGCTGGTCGCCCGCAAATCAGAAGACCGCTATGCCGACCCGGGCGAGCCGGTGCTGGCAAAAAACGCCTATGGCCAGAACATCATTAAAAGTGATGGCAAGGCTATTTATCTGATTGGTGAAGGCGCTGGCCCGGAAGGCGACCGGCCCTTTCTGGACCGCTATGAATTAGCCAGCAAAAAATCAGTACGCCTCTGGCAATCGCAAGCCCCGTTTTATGAAATCCCCGTGGCGATGCTGGATGAGAACCGCTTTATCAGCAGCCGCGAAGCCACTGCCGAAAGGCCCAACTTCTACCTGCGAGACCTGGCAGGCAGCAGCCGTGCGCTCACCCAATTCCCGCATCCCACACCGCAGCTTAAAGACGTGCAAAAGCAAAAAATCCAGTACCCACGCAAAGATGGCGTGATGCTGGATGCCACGCTTTATCTGCCCGCAGGCTACGAAGCAAAACGCGATGGCCCGCTGCCCATGCTGATGTGGGCCTACCCGCGCGAATTTAAAAACGCCAAGCTTGCCAGCCAGGTGCGCGAATCGCCATACCGCTTTAACCGCATCAGCTACAACGGCCCGCAAGCCATACTGGCCCGAGGCTACGCCGTGCTCGACAACCCCGCCATGCCGATAGTGGGCGAAGGCAAAACCGAGCCTAACGATAACTATCTGCCGCAGCTCACCATGAATGCAGAAGCCGCAGTGGATGCCGTGGTTAAGCTGGGTGTCGCCGATCGTAATAAAATCGCCGTCGGCGGCCATAGCTACGGCGCATTTATGACGGCCAATCTGCTGGCGCATACCCGCCTGTTTAAAGCAGGCATCGCCAGATCCGGCGCGTATAACCGCACGCTGACTCCCTTTGGCTTTCAATCCGAAGACCGTAATTTCTGGGAAGCCAAGCCCGTCTACCAGGCCATGGCCCCCTTTAATTTCGCAGATCAAATCAAAGACCCGCTGCTCTTAATTCATGGCGAAATGGATAACAATTCCGGCACCTTCCCCGTGCAAAGCGAGCGCATGTACCAGGCGCTGCAAGGCCTGGGCGCAAGAGCTCGCTTAGTCATGCTGCCCAATGAAAGCCATGGCTACCGCGCCCGCGAATCCATTATGCAAATGCTGTGGGAGCAGGATCAGTGGCTGGAAACCTATTTAAAAACCAAGCCATAAAACAAAAAAACCCATCCAAGGATGGGTTTTTTGCTGAAAATTGAAGCGGCACTCCCGCAAAATTCTATTGGCATCAATCAATATATTTGTCATGCTTACATACAGACAGAAAATAACAACCGTTTAAAAAGCTGACACAAAGCCCATGATGTTTTACCGCGCCATGGGCCCATTAATAAATATACAGAAGAGCAAGATGATTAAAGTAAAACAAACGGTTCAGTTTCGCAGAAGCCAGATTCAGTACCTTAAACCCGAAATTGGCCGTCTGCTGGACCGGCGCAAAGGCTACGTACTGGATGTGTTTGTGCCACTTGGCGGAACAAAAAGCCTGGTCAAAGTCCGCTGGATAGCCCGCCGCCCCACCGAAAACGATGTCACGATGGAACACCCGCTCGAAGACTTAGAAGTCATCGCTTAAAACTCCTGCCGCCCTGTGATGGCTTTTTTCGATGCCCATCAGGAAACACGCAAAATTTAAACCATCATTCTATGGCGTCTTAACTGATCATGACGATACTGACTACTGCACGCCTGCGCCTCGAAGCAATCAGCGACCACCATTTTGACGGGCTGTTCAAAATGAATAGTCAGCCTGAAGTCATGCAATACATCACAGGCAAACCAGAGACACCTGCAGAAACTCGGGCAATGATAGAGCGCGTCAAGGCCCGCTGGATAGAATACGGATTCTCCTGGTGGAGTTTCATCGAAACCGACAGCGATGAAATCATAGGTGCAGGCTGCATACAACACTTGGGGCGTGACCCGGCCAATCCTCTGGAAATAGGCTGGCGCCTGCGTAAAGACAAATGGGGGATGGGTTATGCATCAGAAGCCGCACAAGCGATGGCCGCATTTGCTTTTGACAAACTGGAAGCAGACTCCTTATATGCCGTCTGCCATCAGGATAATCATGGATCGGCCCATGTTATGAAAAAACTAGGCATGCAATATCGCGGCACAGAGCGCTGGTATGAGATGGATACTGCGGTCTGGTCTATGGATAAAGCGGCTTGGATAACTAAAGAGTAGTTCTGGCAGATGAACATTCAAACCGTGTGTTCACCCCAGACTTGCAAATCTATACCGAAAAAAAGCCCATCAATGAACTGCACCCCAAAAGTTGGACACCCGTCCATATTTTTGGGGTGTTTTTATGTCCAAGTACTCAACGCAATTCAAGCTCTCTGTCGTTCAGCAATATTTAACTGGCGAAGCAGGTATCAAAAC
>NZ_PDZG01000129.1 GCF_002735645.1 Iodobacter sp. BJB302 | reverse complement strand
ATACCGTTTCAATCGTCGAGCAGACCTGTGCGCTCTGATTCCTCGATTACTCAAAGCCGTGATGCAGGCTAAACCTTGTCCAAGAGGGGTATTTCAAGCCTTAATTGAGCAAGAGACATAATCAGGAGTTTTAAAACCACCAGACCATAAAGCAAGATTCTATATTAATACATTTTCATTGCAAAATAAAAAACCCCAGCCACTGGCTGGGGTTTTGCTTGTGTTTGTAATACTCAACAAACAACTAAAACAGGATCACTCCCACTCAATTATCTGCGAGAAGAAAAATTCCTTTTACAATAGCGACTTATACCCCCCACATATCAATGTCATGACCAATACCATGATCACATAAGTTAACTTGAAAAAGGTTAGTCCAAAAACAAATTCTTATATATTTAGAATCGGACGCTTAGGGCTACTGAAGGGATAAACATGATATAAACAAGCCCGCAAGCCCACCGAACTACACTGCGACCCGCTCAAACACCTCTGCCAGATGATCGATAAACAGTCGCACTCTCGCCGGCAAATGGCGGCGCGATGCGTACAACACCTGCACAGGAGCGTCCGCACCCGCCCACTGTGGCAGCACCTCCACCAGTTGCCCCCCCGCCAACTCATCTGCCACATCAAGAACAGACCGACGCACCAAGCCCAAGCCTGCAAGCGCCCAGTCATGGGCAAGTTCACCATTATCTGTCGCAAATCGCCCCTTAACCCTCACGGTCGTCTGCACACCCGTGTCGCGCTGCTCCAAACGCCAGTCTGCATGGGCCACCCCGCTTCGACTCATCACAATACAATCATGCGCGGCAAGCTCCGCCGGCGTTTGCGGCATGCCCCGTTGGTCAAAATAAGCTGGTGCTGCACAAATGACACGGCGATTGTTTGTGAGATGCCGCGCAATCAGCCGCGAATCAGGCGCGCCGCCAATGCGCACCACACAATCCAGACCGCCTTCAATCAAATCGACAAGTTGATCTGTCAGCGTCAACTGAACGGTCAAGCTTGGCGCCATCATTGCCAGCTCGGCCAAGGCTGGCCCAATCCATCGGCGCCCCAACGCTACCGGTGAGGACACCCGCAACACTCCCTGTGCCTCTTGCCGGCCACTGCTCACTGCTGCCTCCGCATCAGCCACTTCGGCCAAAATCGCCTGACAGCGTTCGTAGTAGATCAGCCCCTCCTCCGTAAGCGCCAAGCGGCGAGAGCTGCGCTGCAGCAAGCGCACACCCAAATCCGCCTCAAGCCGCGATAATCGCTTACTACCCACCGCCGGCGAAAAACCCAGCTCACGCCCCGCCGCAGACAAACTGCCGCAGGCCACCGCGCTCACAAAAAGGCGCATATCGGCCAGCTCTACCATGGATACCCCTTCAATCTTTTCTAAAATGGAACAGATGCTTCTGCATTTTTATATATTTTATTCCAAATTAAAAAAGATAAAAATAACGACACGTCAGCAAGTGGCTGACGAATGATCGTTAAAGGACATCTCCATGACTAAACTTCACCTCCACCAACTCGCCATTGCCGTCGCAATTACATTCACGGGCAATTTTGCCATCTCCGCCGATAGTTCCATTCTGCCTGACGCACCTTCCGTTATCGTCGACCAGTGAGGGGCACCTGAAGATATGGGCACCAAAGCTTGAGACAAAGTACGTCTTCACAATAAAACTGGAAAATCCAGTTTGGCCAATCTGTCTATACCAGGAAGTGAAATGCAAAAGGCAGCAAACCATTAGGTTGCGGCCTTAATCATTTTGAGTTCATTCCACTCCAGAGCTGTTCGGCATAGCGGACAGTCAAAACCGCTTTGGGGATGGCGAAAACTGCTGCGCCACTACATATTAAACTGTGAGCTCACCAGATTAATACTTGTGTGTGCTCGATTGAACTATAAAGCCCCTAGGAAGGATGTGCGATCTTGCACAGCCACTTTCCATGAGCATTTAGGCGACCAAATTACGTTAATTGTATGGACTATGTCATAAAACTCCTATAAATTTTGGGGGTATTGTTACGGACGTCAAAATGGAATCAATTGATTCAGGCGGGGTCGCCGCCAAACACGGCTTTCTATTTCAGGACTGTGTTGCCGCCTACCATGTCACCCGAATGCTTCGTGACAAGACAATCAGAAGTGTCCGCTGCGAAGTCACTGACGATATCGACATCGTCTCTGACGGGGGCGTCAATTTTGTGCAGGTGAAAAGTACAGAGAAAACACGCTGGAGCATTTCTGACATCGTCAAAAACTCCAAGGGCGCGAATAAGAAAATAATCGCCGGTAGTTCGATATTGCACAAGTCGATGCAATGCGAATCTGGGGTCGGCCTGTCCCGAAGATATTCGATCGTCACCGAGGACAAGGTAAACAAAACCCTTGAGTACCTGACGATCAGTCCCAAAGCCCGGACAGGTAAAGTTGGTCGGCAGGAACTGATCGACGAGCTTAACAAGCGCACAATGAATTACCAGACCGCGTCGGGAGTTTGTGTCGTTAACTGGGTAGATGCGGCGACTTGGGAGGTATATCACACCCTGCGCGAGCTGGAGCTCATGGGGATCAAAAATATACGAATGGCCTCCCAAGATTTGCATGGAGTCATTCTCAGTTCTGAAAGCATTGCTGAAGATTTATGGTGTAGCATCCTCGATACCGTGACACGCAAAGGCGAGCATTCTCGACGCATCCACAGTGTTGATGACAAGTCTTACACTCGAACAGACCTTCTTGAATGGTTCAAATTGCGTGTTGAAGACGACCAATCTCAATCAGGCCGCAAAATCTACGTCAAACGAGACCTGCCCCATATCCTTACCCAATTCAGAGCGCCCATGGCTTCAACATGTGCTAAGCGCAACGGGCAGGTTTTGCATCAGCAATACTCACTTAATAAATATCGCTACAAGCACATCGTGGACAACGTTTACCAATGGTTGGATGAGGTCTTTCTCCGGCCCAAAGAATTGTCTGATATTCATAAGCTAACACTTGTAGAAAAACAAGAGCGACTGCGGACGTCCGTTTTCAAATCTCTCCATGACGTTAACAAATTTCTGGGGCGCGTGTTGTTGCACGCCACGATACGGCAACACCATGAAAGCCAGCCTATACCCTGTATGTTGTACGTGGACAGACCTGGACCAGAGAAAATTCTTGAAAATGTGCACATAGTCCGTCGTGCCCCTGAAGGTGATCAGCTCTGGATTGGTTTCAGCGAGTTGGTAACAGATAGCGACATTGCCGTAAGGCTGCCTGAGATACGGGATCGGCTGTATGAGGACATTTCGGAGTGTTTCGATACGGCGCGCAGAAAGATCCTTGACATCAAAGATGATGACTACCTTCTTCGCCATGACATTGATGAAATCCTCGATGGCAGTCAGCCCTTCGATGCTCATCTTGATCGCTTCACTTTTGTTCTGTTTGTTGGCTACGACTCGTATCTGCTTACCGACCCTGAAACATCTGGGCACGAGGATAAACTAGAGCAGGAAACAATAGAGTTGTTCGAGAAATTCGCAGCAGACCTTGTTGAAGATTCGCCGTTCGCGAATCTTTGCATCCAAATATTCATCTATCCAGCTCCGAGTCTTGAACGGTTAATCAAAATGGTCGAGGACAAGGTGAAGGAAGTGTTATGACATCAGTCTATGAAGAAGCAAAACACAGCCTACAAGATGAGGGCTTTTCATCCTTCAAATACCTGTCCGCGATCAACAAACTTCTGTCCAACCCTGTTTCATATGACCTGGGTCGAGACTTGATCGTACGTGCCCTTGATGCTCGGGAGCGGTTCAGCGAGCATAATACTCTTCTGAAAAACATGGTTAGAAAATCAGGCCTGTTCCCATACCTGAAAAAAGAATTCACCGACCTCTCCCTAGACGACATTAGGGTGTTGGATCTGTATCAGACACCATTCTCTGACAGTTTTGTTTTCCACTCGATGCAATTCCGCATATTTGATCTGTTGAAATCAGGTCAAAACGTGGTGCTCAGTGCACCGACAAGTATGGGCAAAAGTGCCATTGTGGATTCGCTGGTTGGTCTGGGCACCATGAAACGACTTGTCCTAGTTGTTCCAACGGTGGCCCTTGCCGACGAGACTCGTCGCCGGTTGCAAGAGCGGTTCGGTGACCGGTATCAGATCATTCATCACAGCTCCCAAAAGTGTCACTCCGACTGGGTCGTCTATGTACTCACACAAGAGCGAGTGAACGAGCGAGATGACATCGTCAATATTGACCTCTTCGTTATAGACGAGTTTTACAAGCTGGCTTTCAGGGAACTTAAAAATGGTACTGTGGACTACCATGATGAGCGGGTTATTGAACTCAACATCGCGTTAAGCAAGTTGCTCAAGGTTTCCAAGCAGTTCTACCTAACCGGACCGTTTGTCAATAGTATTCGTGGCCTCGAACGACTCGGATACCCGCATACCTTCGTTTCTACCGACTTCAATACGGTCGCGCTCGATGTCCAAACCTTCGGCATTAAAGCGAATGATTATGAAGCCAAACTCAACGCGCTGGCTGACATCGTGCGTGCGTGTGCCGGCGCTACCATCATCTACTGCAAGTCACCAACAGTTGCGGGCCTTGTGGCACGAGAGTTGATCAGGCTCGGCCATGGGTCTCCGGCGATGAATCCTCATATTGATTGGGTCAGCGAAGAATTTGATGCTGATTGGGATTACACCGTTGCCCTTAAGAATGGTATCGGATTACATTTTGGAGCCCTACCGAGGGCGCTTCAACAATACACCGCCGACCAGTTCAACGCGGGAAAACTACGTTTCTTGCTCTGCACTTCTACAATCATCGAAGGCGTCAATACGGTCGCGAAAAATGTTGTGATCTATGACAACCGCGATGGCATTCACAGCATCGACAAATTTACGCATGGGAACATCAAAGGACGTGCTGGGCGGATGGGAATTCATTTCGTGGGCAAAATCTTCTGCCTAGAGGAGATTCCAGAAGACAACCTCAATCTGGAGGTTGAGATTCCGCTCGGCATTCCCCCCTATGTCAGACTAGTTGTCGCCTCTGAATTTTCATGGGCTTGAAAAAAACATAGGCTTCATCATGCAAAAAATTACGTATTCTGACGACTTTAAACACAAAGCATTGAGCAAGGTTTATCAGCGCCAAGGCCGTACGATTGCGTCGGTGGCGCAGGGGCTTAATCTGCCTCAATCGACATTAAAGGGCTGGATGGCTGCCGCTAAAAAATCACAAATGGTGCTCCT
>NZ_PDZG01000012.1 GCF_002735645.1 Iodobacter sp. BJB302 | reverse complement strand
GATTACATCCATTACTATAACCACGACCGAATCAAACTGAAGTTAAAAGGGCTGAGTCCTGTGCAATACAGAACCCAGCCCTTGAGCGCCTAGCTTTTATACTGTCCAACTAATTGGGGTCAGTTCAACCCTAACCACCACGCTAACGCAAGAAATGCGCAAAGAAGCCCATTTCTTGAACGCCAACGATCAAGCCCGCAGCGCCATCAAGCAATTTTTAGAAGCGCCGGATAATGAACTGGACAGCATTATTCGTAGTATTCGGCAGAATGGAAATGCGCTGTCTAATCAGCTTTGTAAGCGATATCCAATCCTTGCCGAGAATGCAGGAATGGGTGAAAGGATTGTTGATGCGGTGAAGCAGGCATTTGCTGATTAAGAACGTAAACTATTTATGACATTCCTTACTACTACGCCTATCATTGCGAAATATTTATATATCTGTAGCAATCAGGAAATATTGAATGGCAACGCTCATCCCCAGTTTAAACACCTGCCTATCCCGAATGACTTCAGGTGAAAAACGATTTGCTCGCCGACTTGAAGCTTTACTCGATGAAGACTACTGCTGCTGGTATGACGTTGATGTGGGGGTAAAGCGGCGGCGGCCTGATTTTTTGATTCTCAATCCACATCGCGGCCTGTTGGCACTCGAAGTCAAAGATTGGAAGTTATCAAGCATCTTACGAATTGACCCGCAGATTGTGGAATGTGATTTCAACGGTCAATACAAAAAAGACGTCAATCCACTTTTGAAAGCACGAGACTTTATCAATGTCACGATTGATATGCTCAAAAAAGACCCGCTACTGATCAATACAGCCGCCAGTCGATATGCAGGCAAGTTAGTCATGCCCTATGGCCACGGCTTAATCCTTGCCAATATCACACGTAAAGATTTTAACGAAGCCAACTTGGCCGACGTCTTGCCCGAACATTTGGTGATTTGCCAGGATGAAATGACCGAATCGGCAGATGCCGAAGCTTTTCAAAAGCGGCTCTGGGATATGTTTTTGCAGCCCTTTCCCTGCCGACTCACCCTGCCGAAAATTGATCGAATTCGTTGGCATTTATTTCCTGATGTGCGGATTGTATGCCGTCAGGGTAGTTTATTTGATGCAGCACCAAGCGAGCCACACACCAATGCAATGGCGATCCCCGATTTAATTCGAGTCATGGATATTCAGCAAGAACAATTGGCACGTAGTCTGGGCGAAGGCCATCGCGTGATTCATGGTGTGGCCGGATCAGGCAAAACGATGATTTTGGGCTACCGTGCCGAATATCTAGCAAAAAATTCAAGCAAGCCCGTGTTAATTCTTTGTTTCAACAAAGGATTATCGCAAAAACTAAAAAGTTGGATGGCACAAAAAGGTTTGTCACAACAAGTCACAGTGCAAACATTTCATAGCTGGTGCGGGGAAATGGCGCGAACCTATTTACTGCCAAAATCCAAGGAAAAACCTAATAGTACTGAGTATTGGGAAGAAACGATTCAGGGGGTAATTGACGGCGTAAACCGAAATGAGGTACCTGCAGGGCAATACTCCGCCCTATTGATTGATGAAGGTCATGATTTCAAATCAGAATGGTTACGCCTTGTCGTACAAATGGTCGACCCATGCAGTAATGCCCTGCTGATGCTGTATGACAGCGCTCAGGACATTTACCAGAAGTCGAGCAAACGCCAATTCACTTTTTCCAGCGTTGGAATTCAGGCGCGTGGTCGCACTACAATCTTAAAATTGAATTATCGCAATAGCGCCGAAGTACTCGGCGTAGCCTATGAATTTGCCCGCGATTTACTCTCGGCACAAGATGCAGAAGAAGATGGTGTACCGCTCGTACTACCCCAAACAGCAGGGCGACGCGATATAGCGCCTGAATTTATTCAATTACCAACCTTTAATGCTGAACTTGAAACCATTGCAAGAAAATTTCAGCAATGCCAAGCGCAAGGTATTGAATGGCGCGATATGGCCGTTTTGGCTTATTTCAATTATCAACTCGATGCCATTCGCGAGCACTTCAAACGCTGCCAGATTCCAGTTCAAACGGGGTCAATTGAAGCCACCAACGGCGTATCTGTACTCACTTTGCATGCCAGCAAAGGACTAGAATTTCCCGTAGTTGCTATTGCTGGTTTAGGCAGTCTACCCCATCAAAAAAGCGAAGAGTCCGAACAAGCCCGTGTACTCTACGTCGGCATGACGCGCGCCATGAATCAGCTTTATCTCACCGCCGATAAAAACTCGGTTTTTGCCCAAAAAGCACGGGCGGCCTGCGAAAAAATTGCAGCATAAAGAAAAAGCCCGCATCGCGGGCTTTCATTATTTCAGTGCCAGTCTTTGCCTGTAGTGACCAAGCAATTCCTGCAAGAAGGCCTCACTCCCACTCAATCGTAGCAGGTGGTTTTCCTGACACATCATAAACAACGCGGTTAATGCCTTTCACTTCGTTGATGATGCGGTTAGATACTTTGCCCAGCAAATCGTAAGGCAGTTCGGCCCATTTGGCGGTCATGAAGTCGGAGGTGACTACGGCGCGCAGCGCTACCACGTAGTCGTAGGTGCGGCCGTCGCCCATTACGCCGACGGATTTTACTGGCAGGAAGACGACGAAGGCTTGGCTGGTGAGTTCGTACCAGTTTTTGCCGGTTTTTTCATCTACCGCAGCGCGTAGCTCTTCGATAAAGATAGCGTCGGCAAAGCGCAGTAGGTCAGCGAATTCTTGCTTTACTTCGCCAAGGATACGCACGCCTAGGCCTGGGCCTGGGAAGGGGTGGCGGTAGACTAGCTCTGGGGCTAGGCCAAGCGCTACGCCGAGTTCGCGCACTTCGTCTTTAAATAATTCGCGCAGCGGCTCTAGCAAGGAGAGCTTCATGGTTTCTGGCAGGCCGCCTACATTGTGATGGCTCTTGATGGTGTGCGCTTTGCCGGTTTTTGCGCCAGCAGATTCGATCACATCCGGGTAGATGGTGCCTTGGGCCAGCCATTTTGCGCTTGGCAGTTTGGCTGATTCAGCCTGGAATACTTCTACGAATTCGCGGCCAATGATTTTGCGCTTGGCTTCTGGGTCGGTTACACCAGCAAGGTGGCCCATAAATTGAGCGGCGGCATCAACGTGGATCACTTTTACGCCAAGGTGCTCGGCAAAGGTGGCCATCACTTGTTTGCCTTCGTTCAGGCGCAACAAGCCATTGTCTACAAACACGCAAGTCAGTTGATTACCAATGGCGCGGTGGATCAGCGCAGCGGCTACAGATGAATCCACGCCGCCGGATAGGCCCAAAATCACTTCATCTGTGCCAACTTGCTCGCGGATTTTAGCCACGGCTACGTCGATGTAGTTAGGCATGGTCCAGCTTGGCTTTGCGCCGCAGATATCGAGCACAAAGCGGTTGATCATTTCACGCCCTTTCAGGGTGTGCGTTACTTCCGGGTGGAATTGCACAGCGTAGAAGCCACGTGCTTCGTCGCTGATGGCGGCAATCGGGCACGCCTCGTTGCTGGCGATCACAGAGAAACCGGCTGGCAGCGCAGTGACTTTGTCACCGTGGCTCATCCATACTTCCAGCACGCTTTCACCTGCGCTGTTTTTGCGATCTTCAAGGCCACCGAATAATTTGCTGTTTTCTTGCGAGCGGATTTCAGCAAAACCAAATTCACGTACGGTGCCTGCTTCTACCTTGCCGCCCAGCGATTCGGCCATCCATTGCATGCCGTAGCAAATACCGAGTACCGGCACGCCCAGCTCAAATAGTTTTGGATCTGCCTGGTAATCGCTCTCGTAAACTGAGTTAGGGCCGCCGGAGAGGATAATACCGGTCGGATTAAATTCACGAATAAAATCGATCGATACATCAAAAGAATGCAGCTCAGAATACACATGCGCTTCGCGAACACGGCGGGCAATCAGCTGAGTTACTTGCGAGCCAAAGTCCAAAATCAGAATTTTATCCATGCTGTCAAAATCTTTGATGTTTAAATAATCGCCGAATTTTACCTTGCTATGCCCCTTCGAGCCAGCACCTATTCAGCAAACAGCGGCCATACGTGCAGATTTGCCCTATCTCAACGCGTGCAGCCGCTGTTCTTTCTAACAAAGCAAGCGCAAAAAATGCCAAAGGGATAAACTTGTAAGCACTATGCCAAGGAGGACCGTCATGCCCATCAGCGATTACCACATCAGCACCGATCCGCAACGTTTTGATCTGGATGCTGTTCATGCATTTTTAAGCCAATCTTACTGGTCCCCCGGCATTTCACGCGATACGGTGGCCAAAGCCACACAAAACTCACTGGCCTTTGGGGTATTTTTGGGCGACAGCCAGGTAGGATTTGCACGAGTGATTACCGACAAGGCCAGCTTTGCCTATTTGGCCGATGTGTATATTCTGGACGCACACCGCGGCCAGGGCTTAGCCAAGTATTTAATCGCCACTATTCTGGCCCACCCTGATTTACAGAGCTTGCGGCGCTTTATGCTGGCCACCAAAGATGCCCACACGCTTTACACCCAGTTTGGCTTTTCTGAGCTGGCCAACACCTCGCGCTTTATGGAAATCCATAGCCCGGCGGTGTATCAGGCTTAGTATGGGTGCGTAAACAGGTGATTAGCTCAGGCGATAAAGCTTGCTAACTCAGGCTAAAAATTATCTTTTAATCAGAGCCGGGCCTTCCCCTGCCCACAAATAAAACGCCGCCCTTGATAAATAAGAAGCGGCGTTTTTACGCTAAATTAGTTTTTTGCCTGCCCCAAACGATTAAGCATGGCTTTCACGGCAGACATTTGTGGTGAAGTTTTGCTGTAAAAATTAGGTGCTAAAGGATTAAACGGGTCTGAATAGCCCCAGAAATCCCAGCAGCCCTTAGGGTTATAGGGGGTAAAAAAGCCATAGCTGGGCTTGGCCTGCGGGTAAAGCACGATGATTTTATTGGCGTCTGCCAGCTCGTTATAGCCCGTGGTGCCATAAAACAGATTGCCGATTGTATCCGCCCCTTGCTCGCAGCCATGAAAAGCCACATGCACTTTGCAGGTTTCCGCCTCACATGCCTTAGGCACATAAAGATAAGCATCGTCACTCATGCTGGTGTAGCCGGATTTGATAAATTCACTTTGATCAAACTGAATAATCTTGCCACTGAGCGCAGTTACAGCGGGCTGCAAATCGCCGTAAATATGCTTCAGGATGTCTTGCGACTGAATAAAATCGCAATCGTTGATATAGGGCGATCTGGTATCGGCGCAGACTACATCTTGCTGGTTATTGGTAATGATGGCGTGGCCTGCGTTGACGCTCTGAATATATTTAATATTTTCTGCAGGCATCCCGGCCAGCTGGTAAAACGCAGCAGTTTGATCAACAACCGCCGTGGCCACGGTTTTATCGGCCTTACCGCTAAACAGATAGACTTTCTGATTCTTTAGAAAATCAAGCGCATCAATCGCCCCTGCAGACGCAAAACCTTTTGCCAGGCTGAGCAGCAGTTTTGGATCGGGCGGGCCATAGGGGCTTAGCGATGGATTCATGCAGGCCGTTTGCGCCACGGTTGCCGATGGCGGCGCAGGATAAGCCGAGCCAGAGCAATAAAACGGCCCGCCAGCCACAATCCCTGCCCCCACCAGCGTGCTTGAAAACGCGGCATGAAACTGCGCTGCCATAAATGCGCCAGAAGACAAGCCGGAAACCGATGTCTGGCTTAAATCCACCTTATAAGCAGGCAGTTTGGCGGTTTTATCTGCATAGGCGGCATCGGCCAGCAAGCCCAGCAATAGTAAGACCCCGACTGCGCAAAAGCGCGGTTTTTCAAATAAAGCTTTCATGGAATTCTCCGGTTAATAATGATAGTTTTCATATTAACTTTCATTATTAGAAATATCCCCAGGAAATCCCACATCACAACTTGAATCTTTTATGACGTGTAGCTACAGGCTTTTTAAGAAAGAGGCTCAAAACGAACACGTTTAGCCCCCCCCTCAAGGGTTTATCGGGACCCAGGCAACGCAGCCACCAGCCCAAAAATCAGGAGAATAAAACGTCAACAAGTCATAGCGCAGTAAGCATGCTCAAACTCACTGCTTAGCCACCCTGCGGTGCACAAAGCGCAAGATTTCATCCAGCACCGGCAAGCCTGCCGTTGCCTGCGGATGGTTAATCATCGCCACCACTACTGATGTCTGCCCGTTGGTATCGCGCACATAGCCCGCAGCGGCGCGCACATCCCGCAAAGTGCCGGTTTTGATATGCGCTTCGCCCGCCATACTGCCAAGGCGTTTTTTCATCGTGCCATCAAGCGCTACCAGCGGCAAAGAGGAGATAAACTCTGCGGCATAGGGGCTTTGCCATGCATCAACCAGCAGCTCGGCCAGATGCCGTGCGCTGATTTGCTCTTGCCTTGATAAGCCCGAGCCGTTTTCCATTTTTAGCTCATCAAAATTTTTGCCCCGCCCGTTCAGCCAGCGCTGCACAGCAGCAAAAGATTTTGCTGGCGAATCTTTGCCCGGCTCAGCTGAGCCAAGACTAAGGTACAGCTGGCGCGCCATGGTGTTATTACTGAATTTATTAATATCGCGAATCACATTCGCCAAATCGGGCGAGCGCGTGGTCAGCAATACCTGCGCCTCTGCGGGCACCACTCCCGCACGATTCGCGCCAGTTATCACACCGCCCTGCTCGGCCCACAGGCTGCGAAACAGGCTGGCGGTATAGCTGGGATGATCCAGCAGCGCCAAATAACGCTCGCTCGTGCAGCCCGCTGGCATGCTGCCGCTCAGCACGATTTTGGCGCTGCCGCCTTGATTATCGACCCCCATCTGGAGCTTGTTTTTTGCCGTAGCGCAAGACGCTGCTGGGCTGCTGCTCAGGCGATTATCAATCAGCACCGTGGCTAAATTAGGCTCCAGCGATGTCACCACGCCGCCCGCCTCGGCCCTGAGTGTTAAACGCAGGCTTTTAAAATTGCTCAGCAAGCTGTCCGGGGAAACCAAAAAAGGCCGGTAAGGCTCATCGCCATCGTCGTCATAGGAGGCATTTTCATCGCTTACGCTGAAGAAACTGCGATCAAGCACTAAATCGCCCCGAATCTCTTTAACGCCTGCTGCTTTTAAATCGCGCAGCATCAGCCAGAATCGCTCCAGATTCAGCTTTGGATCCCCATAGCCCTTAATGTAAAGATCACCATTTAAAATGCCATTCACTGGTTTAACCGTGGATGAGATTTCAGTCGCCCACTGATAAGCCGGGCCTAAAAGCGACAAACCGGCGTAGGTGGTCACCAGCTTCATAGTGGATGCCGGGCTGCTGGGCTTGTCTTCCTGAAAATAGAGTGCAGGCAAAGACGATTGCAGCGGTACAATCGCCAAGCTCAGTGAATCACTCGGTAGTTTTGCGGCCTTTAAAGCGCTTAAAATTTCAGCGGGCAGCCCGGCAGCGTGAGCGTTACCCCATGCAAGGGCACAAACTAATAACAATTTTTTCAAAATTTCACTCTTTGTGAGCAGCCTGACGCGCCTGCCAGGCGGCATAATCCGCAAGGTACTGAGCGCGTAAAACATAATAAATATCAAAGACACAGCTATCACCACAGCCGCTTCCGCAGCAGGATTCAAACTCTGGCTCTATCGGAGCTGTTGGCGCGGGATCATCTTCGGGAAAGGTAAGCTGATTATCAAGTGGCAGCATCATGGTAGAATTCATCTATGGCTTATCAAGTACTGGCACGCAAATGGCGGCCCAAATCATTCGCCCAACTCGTTGGGCAAGAACATGTGATCAAAGCGCTGGCAAATGCCTTCGCAAATGATCGTTTACACCACGCCTATCTGCTGACCGGCACACGCGGTGTGGGTAAAACCACTATCGCGCGGATTATGGCAAAAGCGCTGAACTGCGAAACCGGCGTCACTGCCACGCCGTGTGGCGTGTGCCCGGCGTGTACGCAGATTGATGCGGGGCGCTTTGTTGATCTTTTAGAGATCGACGCGGCATCCAACACCGGCATCGATAATATTCGCGAAGTGCTGGACAACGCGCAGTATTCGCCGACCGCCGGGCGGTTCAAAGTGTACATTATCGACGAAGTACACATGCTGTCAAAAAGTGCGTTTAATGCCATGCTTAAAACGCTGGAAGAACCACCCGCCCACGTTAAGTTTATTTTAGCCACCACTGACCCGCAAAAAGTGCCGATTACGGTGCTCAGCCGATGCCTGCAATTTTCTTTGCGCCAAATGACGCCGCAGCAAGTATCCGGCCATTTAACGCAGGTATTGCAAGCCGAAGAAATCAATTTTGAGCAAGGCGCACTCAATATCCTTGGCCATGCAGCTAATGGCTCGATGCGCGATGCGCTCAGCCTATTGGATCAGGCCATTGCTTATGGCGGCGGCGACGTGGGCGAGCTGGCCGTGCGCGCCATGCTGGGTGCGGTGGATCAGAGCTATTTATTTGATATTCTGCAGGCGCTGATTGCAGGCGATGGCAATGCCGTATTAGCTACTGCGGATGCCATTGCGGGCCGTGGTTTATCTTACGAATCGGCCCTGCACGAGCTGGCGCACTTGCTGCATCAGGTAGCCGTGGCACAAGCCGTGCCCAAAGCCTTGGCCGACGATTTGCCACAAAGAGCGCAAATTGCTGCACTTGCAGAGGCCATGAGCCCGGAAGACGCTCAGCTGTATTATCAAATTGCCCTGCACGGCCGCCGCGATTTACCGCTGGCTCCGGATGAATACGCAGGCTTTAGCATGACGCTGCTGCGCATGCTGGCCTTTTCTCCTGCAGAAGCAAGCCAGATTAATCTGCCATCACAAGCAGCCAGTCCGCTCGCAACGGCAGCTCCGGTAATTCAAGCCGTACCTCATGCACCTGCGCCCACTCCGCAGGTACAGCAACAAGCCGCACCACGCCCGCCGATCAGCGATGAGCCCGCGCATTACGATGCACCGCCCTGGCACGAGGAAGAGCGTGCTGCGCCGCCAGCACCGGCCCCCGCCGCTATTGCAGCATCCGTAACAAAAGGCACGTTTAATGGCGACTGGCGCGCGCTGATTCTGCAGCTCAAGCTGGGTGCTGCAGGCATGCTGGCGCAAAACGCAGAATTACTGGGCTATACCGCGAACTCGATCGAGCTGTTAGTGGGCGAAGAACACACCGCTGTCGCCAGCCGCGCCTATCAGGAAAAACTGCGCGAAGCACTCAGCAACCACTTTGGCCATGATATTTCGCTGACCATCACGCTTGGCTCGGCCAGCGGCGATACACCCGCAGCCATCGCTTTAAGAGAAAAACTGGCCCGCCTTGCCGAGGCAACGCAATCTATTCAAAACGATCCTTTTGTACAATCCGTGGTGCGTGATTTTGGTGCCACGGTGATTCCTGATTCAATCAAACCACTCAGTTAACCAAGGAGCAAGACAATGTTTGGTAAAGCCGGCATGGGCAATCTGATGAAACAAGCCCAACAAATGCAAGAAAACATGAAAAAAGCACAAGACGAACTGGCTACTGTAGAAGTAGAAGGCCAGGCAGGTGCAGGCATGGTCAAAGTCACCATGACATGTGCCAATGTAGTAAAACGCGTCGCCATCGATGACAGCCTGATGACCGACGATAAAGACATGCTGGAAGACCTGATCGCAGCTGCATTTAACGATGCAGTACGTAAAGCGGCATCCACATCCGAAGCAAAAATGGCTGGCTTTACCGCGGGCATGCAATTGCCACCGGGCTTTAAAATGCCGTTTTAATTAAGTCTGGTTTCGTATGGCGGAGCACCCCTCCCCTGCGCAGCTATCCAAAAGGGGCAATCTGCCCCTTTTTTACGCCAGAGCACCCCATGTCTACACCACCATCCCTGCACGCCCTGATCGCCGCACTGAAAACCCTGCCCGGCATCGGCCCAAAATCAGCGCAAAGAATGGCCTTTCATTTAATGCAGCGCGATCAGAAAGGAGCGGCCGATTTAGCCACTGCGCTCAATAATGCGCTGGGCAAGCTCAAGCATTGCAGCCTGTGCAATACCTTTGCCGAAGTGGATTTATGCGATGTATGCAGCGATGAAAAACGCCAGCACAATCTGCTTTGCGTAGTAGAAATGCCCACCGATTTAATGATGCTTGAGCAAACACTGGCTTTTCACGGCCTGTACTTTGTGCTGATGGGCAGGCTCAGCCCGCTTGATGGCATTGGCCCCAACGATATTGCCCTGCAAAGACTGCTGGAGCGTGCCAGTGATGGCACGGTAGAAGAAGTCATCCTGGCCACCAACTTCACCACAGAAGGCGAAGCCACCGCCCACTATCTGGCCGAAATGCTGCGCGCCCGCGGCCTGAAAGTCAGCCGGATAGCCCGTGGCATGCCGGTAGGCGGCGAGCTGGAACACGTTGACGCAGGCACACTGGCACAAGCCATGCTTGAGCGACGCAGCGTTTGATTGGCCGGATTAGATATAGCCCCGCAGGTACGAACCACGAAGCCTTACTTTCGCTAAGGGTGAGCTAATGCGTCGACATCTTAGAAAACAGCTGCAACACCACCACGCCGCTCACAATCAAGCCCAAGCCAATAATCGCAGGCCAGTCTGGTTTCTGGCCGTAAAACAACATCGCTACAATGGTGACTAGCACAATCCCCATACCCGACCAAATCGCATAAGCCACGCCGACCGGCACACTTTTCAACACCAACGACAGCATCCAGAACGCCACACCATAGCCCACAAACACAACCATGCTGGGCATCAGCCGACTAAATCCTTCAGTCGCTTTAAGGGCTGAGGTGGCAATCACCTCAGCCACAATGGCAACCGCCAATAAAATATACGCATTCATCAATCAGTAACCTGCATAAACAAGCCCGCCATCTTACGATATGCGGCCCGATGGACACGGGTAAATAATGACAAGCTTGGCAAAAAAATCACTCAATTCTTAGCGTGCTTTCCGGATCAAACATCACCGCCTTAGTCATATCGAGGGATAAGCGCAACGTTTCCCCCGGCCCTTTCACCGCTCTTGGGTGAACCCGCGCCACCACGGGGGTGTGGTTTATTTCCGTAAAAATCATGGTATCCGGGCCTGTAGGCTCTGTGAGCTGCACAAGACACCCCAAACCACCGGTTTCAGAATCCGCGACATCCAGCTGCTCTGGCCGGATACCCAGTAAAACTTTCTGCCCCAGCCGCTGGGTAAGTTGCGCACTTTGTTTCACAGCTAAAAACTGGATATCCCCTTCAGATTGCAAGCTCACGCCAACGCGGCCATCTTGCTCAGCCAAATGGCAAGGAATAAAGTTCATTGAGGGCGAGCCAATAAAACCAGCAACAAATAAATTAGCTGGTTTTTCATAAATATCCTGCGGGCTGCCAAATTGCTGAATAATCCCATCTTTCATTACGGCAATTTTGTCCCCCAGCGTCATCGCCTCAATTTGATCGTGGGTCACATAAACAATGGTGGTATTTAAACGCTGATGCAATTGCTTTATTTCAGTACGCATTTCCACGCGCAATTTGGCATCTAAATTAGATAGCGGCTCATCAAATAAAAATAAAGTTGGGTTTCTGGCTAAAGCGCGCCCCATGGCCACCCGCTGCCGCTGCCCTCCGGATAATTCAGCAGGCTTTCGATTTAAGAGCGGCGTAATTTGCAGCATTTTAGAAACACGCTCAATAATATCTTCCTGCTCTTTTTTTGGTACGCCACGCGTTTCCAAACCAAAAGCAATATTTTGCCGCACACTCATGGTGGGATAAAGCGCATAGCTTTGAAACACCATGGCTATATCCCGGTCTTTAGGTGGCACGTCATTCACCTTGCGCCCACCGATATAAATCTCACCGCTACTTGGTGCATCAAGGCCGGCAATAATATTCATCAAAGTGGATTTACCACAGCCCGATGGCCCTACCAGAATCAGAAACTCCCCCGCTTCAATCGCAATATCGATGCCTTTCAGGATATCTGTATCACCAAAGCTTTTGATGATATTTTTAATGGCCAGTGCACCCATTGTTTATTCCTTGTATAAAGCCAGTATAAATTTATGCAGGATTTTATTTAACCTTTCACCGCGCCTGCTGTTAAACCACGCACAAAGTATTTACCTGCAAAAACATAGACCAGAATAGTAGGCAAGGCGGCAATAATGGCGGCGGCCATATCAACGTTATATTCTTTAACGGATGTAGAGGTGTTCGCCAGATTATTTAATCCCACGGTAATGGGCTGGCTGTCCCCGGCTGAAAACACCACGCCAAATAAGAAATCATTCCAGATATTGGTGAATTGCCAGATCAGCGTCACCATAATAATGGGGGTAGACATCGGCAAAATAATCTTAAAAAAGATACGCCAGAATCCTGCACCATCCAGCCTTGCTGCTTTAATCAGCTCATCCGGAATACCCACATAATAATTTCTGAAAAATAAAGTGGTGGATGCTAAGCCGCAAACGACGTGGACAAAAACAAGGCCAGTGGTTGAGCTGGCAATCCCCAGCCAGCCCAAGGTTTGCGCCATGGGCAATAGCAACACTTGAAAAGGCATAAACACACCAAATAAAATCATGGCAAAAACAATTTCAGAGCCTTTAAAACGCCATTTAGCTAGCACATAGCCATTAATCGCACCGAGCGTGGTAGAGATTAATACGCCAGGAATCACCATACGCACCGAATTAAAAAAATAGGCAGATAAACCATGACATTCCACGCCTGTACAGGCCGATGACCATGCTTTAGCCCATGCGACAAATGAAATTGAGCTAGGAAAAGAAAGTAAATTACCACTTCTGATTTCATCCAGGCCTTTAACAGAAGTAATAAACATCACATACAGCGGCAATAAATAATAAACAGCAGCAAGACACAGCAGGGCATAAAGCAGACCCCGGCCCATTTTATTCGCCATTTTTCTTGCCCCTTAATTCTGAATAAAGATAAGGCACCACCAGCGCTGCAACGGTTGCCAGCATCATCATTGAGCTGGCCGCCCCCACGCCCATTTGCCCACGGGTAAACGCCATTGCATACATAAAGGTGGCTGGCACATCGGAAGAAAAGCCCGGCCCGCCGCCTGTTAAGGCCATTACCAGATCAAAACTTTTAATGGCAATATGCGACAAAATCATCAGGGTAGAAAAAAACACCGGCCTTAAAGCAGGTAGAATAATTTTCCAATAGATGCGGGGTAAAGAAGCACCATCAATTTGCGCGGCTTTTAATATGGAATCATCCACACCACGCAAACCCGCCAGAAACAAAGCCATGACAAAACCAGATGATTGCCAAACCCCTGCAATCACCACGGTATAAATCGACATATCAGAATTAACCAGCCAGTCAAACGTAAACTGAGTAAAACCCCAGTCATGCATCAGTTTTTCCAAGCCTAATCCTGGATTTAACATCCATTTCCAGGCTGTGCCCGTCACTACAAAAGAAAGAGCCATCGGATAGAGATAAATCGTGCGTAATACGCCTTCGCCACGAATTTTCTGATCTAAAAAAATAGCCAGCCCAATACCTATGGCCATTGTGCTGCCAATAAATAAGCCTGCAAATATAAATAAATTTTTTACCGCAACCCACCAGCGCTCATTCTCAAACAGTACCTGATACTGAGCCAGACCGGCCCATTCTAAATTGGGCATTAATCTTGAAACAGTAAATGACAAATAGCCATTCCAAAGAATAAAACCATAAAGAAAAATCAACGTTAAAAGAAAAGAAGGAGCAAGTACGAGGCGCGGCAGCCACCGCTCCGCGAAACCATAGTGTGCTTCCTGAGCGGATACAGACATTGTTTTCTCCAGAACTGGCTATCCAGCACGCGGGAAAGACAAACTTGTAAGTAAGACAAGGAAAAAACAGGGGGCAGCCCTGCAGCTGCCAGCCCAGTTTATTACAGTATTTATTTCACTTTTGCTGCCGCAGCCAATTTAACGCTCGCTTGCTGAGCCGTCATGGCGTCATCATTCCAAAATTGCGAAATCACATCAGCTACTGCGCCCTGAGTCGCTGAATGCATGGCCATGCCATGAGCCCAGGACGGCAGCAATGATCCTTTGGCAGAGGTGGCTTTAAAATCTTCGGCTGATTTTTTGCCACAATCATCAAACTTACTCATATCAAGGCCCTGCCGGACAGGAATAGAGCCTTTATTCAGATTAAAGATTTCCTGAAACTCCGGGCTCATTAAAGTAACGGCTAAATCTTTCTGCCCTTTTTCAGCGTCTTTATTAGGCAGTTTAAACATGGCAAAGCTATCGATATTAAAGGTGTAAGCCGCCGCAGTACCTGGCGCTGCCACACAGAGAAAATCTTTACCCGGCACTTTGCCCGCAGCGAGAAATTCACCCTTGGCCCAATCCCCCATGATTTGCATAGCGGCTTTGCCATTAATGACCATAGACGTGGCTAAATTCCACTCCCGCCCCGGGGCATTTTTATCGGTATAAGGTTTTAGTTTTTTATAGGTAGTAAGCGCGTTAATCATACTGGCGCTTTTTAAAGTGGCAGGGTCGAGCTGAATAAACGCTTTCTTATAAAAATCACTGCCGCCAACACCTAAGGCGACAGCTTCAAATACCGTGGCATCCTGCCAGGGCTGGCCGCCATAGGCAAGCGGCTGAATACCGGCTTTTTGCAAGGCATCCGCAGTTTTAAAAAACTCATCCCAGGTTGTTGGCACTCTGGCATTTGCTTTTTTAAGTAAATCCGGATTAACCCACAGCCAATTAACACGATGCACATTCACCGGGGCGGCTACATAACTGCCTTTGTATTTCATTGCACTGGCCACCACTGGCGGCAGCAATTTATCCCAGCCTTCTTTTTTTGCCACATCGTCTAAAGAAGCTAAAACACCTTCATTTCCCCATTCCTGAATAGATGGCCCTTTAATTTGGGCTGCTGCTGGCGGCTGGCCAGATACGACGCGTGTTTTAAGCGCGGTCATTGCGTTATCGCCGGCCCCGCCTGCCACGGCAAAGTCTTTCCATTTATGACCTTTGGCTTCCAGCATTTTTTTAAGTTCTACAGCCGCTTTTGCCTCACCACCGGAAGTCCACCAGTGCAATACTTCAACATCCGCGGCATGCACGGAAAACGCAATTGAAAAGCTCGCCGCCAACAAACTCACCTTCAGTTTCTGCATTATCGTATTCCTTATGTTGGGTACGCACATTGCTGACTATGTGTGCTCCAATTACTGTAGATGGGCAATATAGTCATTTAAATGAGGCGAAACACGATTGGGCAATAACCTTAAGGCAAATACCCTATCAAACCCAAACCAACACAGGAATAGCGTTTTATATTAAATACAGAAATTAAATTTCCGAGATTTGCACCCCTTTCAGCGAAGCAGCAAGGCCCCCCGCAGAACGTACTTTTAATTTGGTGTAAATACGTGCACGGTGTACTTCTACCGTTTTAATACTGATATCTAATTCATCAGCAATTTGCTTATTTAAACGTCCGGTGAGTAATTCACGCAGTACTTCACGCTCGCGCGGTGTCAGGCTTTCAAGGCGCTCATCCAAAGACTGGCGGGCATTCCAAGCGCTACGCGCTTCTTCATCACGGGAAAGGCAGGCTTCAATTCTGGACACCAGCAGGCCGTAATCGCATGGTTTTTCCAAGAAATCCATAACGCCATCTTTCACTGCGGCAACAGCCATTGGCACATCAGCATGGCCTGTTAAGAAAATAACCGGTGGCAAATAGAACGCATTTTTTAATTCGGCATACAGCTCTAAACCACTCATGCCCGTCATGCGGACATCAATAATCAGGCAGCTGTATTCCGATGCATCTGATTCATTTAAAAAATGCTCTGCCGATTCAAAACCAAAAACAGGCCACTGATGCGCTTCGAATAAAATTTGCAGCGCATCACGAACGGCGGAGTCATCATCAATTACAGCGATTGGTCGCATAACAATTACCTTTCAAGATAGTAATACTGAAGAGGGCCAGGAAATTCACTACGGTTAATTCTAAATTTAACTTCAGGAATTAACATTAAATCAGTGACATATCGCTGCCCCGGCTCTCATTTAAGATAAAACAACGGGAAGGCGGAAAATAAAACAACTGCCGCCATCAGGGTTCGCCTGAATTTTTAAATGCCCCTGATGCTGTTCAATCACAGAGCGGCAAATATTCAGACCAATCCCCATTCCCTCGGGCTTACTGGTATAAAAAGACTGAAACAATAACGCCGGGTTTTCAATTCCAGACCCCCGGTCGGCCACACAGACTTCAAGCCAGTCTTTACCTGCATAAGCGCTGACCCGGATTTCTCTTTGTGCCACAGGCGTTTCCAGCATGGCCTCCATACCATTCTTAATTAAATTAAATAGCACCTGTTCCAGCATCACGCCATCTCCCATTACCTTGGGCAGGGCGGGGCTTAAATCCAGAACAATGCGGCTTTGATATTTTCGGGCCATTGGCTCGAGTAACTGCATAACCACCCCCAGCAGCTCGGCAAAATCACAGAGCTCGCTGCGCGAAGCACGCCGGGAAGAGAAATTACGAATTCCGCTGATAATTTGCCCGGCACGCCGGGCCTGCTCACCCATTTTGGCCAGAATATGCCTGACCGAATTTTTTTCATCACGGGATAAAATTTCTTCACCGGCGGCAGCATAGCCCGCAATCGCAGCCAGCGGCTGATTAAGCTCATGTGCAAGGCTGGATGCCAACTCGCCCATACTGACTAATCTGGCCGTATGCTGGAGCTTTTCTTCCCTTGCCCGCTCTTCTTCAGCAATTTGCCGTCTTTCAGTAATATCGGCGGCGATTTCCAGCCAAGCCACCAGTCCGTCCACCCACTGAATCCGCCGGCGTTGTACCAAAAACCAACGGCCGCTGATCGGATCCTGCCGCTCTGCGGCGGCCTCTCCAATCGGTAAGAGCGGCCACATACAGCACTCCCCGTCCGCCTGCAAAGGGAAGGTATGGCTATGGTGCCGGTTACGGTAGCGCACGATGCCACTATCCACATCAAATACTGATACAGCCGCATCCAAGCCTTCCAATACTGTAAGCAGCTGTTTGCGTGACTCAGCCAGTGCCTCACGCTCACTTTGCAACTCGGTCACATCATATAAAGAAGCCATCCAGCCACGGTGCTCTCCCCGCCCGTCTACGAGACGTGAAGAATAAAGGCGCACATCAAAACGCTCGCCATCCCGGCGCATAAAACGCAGTGCAAAGCCGCTGACAGGACACTCCCCAGACAAGAGGGAATTCCAGGCCGCAGCACAGGCCGCTAGCTCTTCCGGCGCCCAATAAGGCATAGGGGACGATTTACCCAGCAACTCGGCTTGAGATCTGCCCACCATGCTGCAAAACGCCAGGTTTGCGTAAATCAAATGCCCGGAAGTATTAATGGCCAGCAAGCCGGTGGTAAGTGAATCCTCCATTGCGGCACGAAAACGCATCTCGTCCCGCAAAGCGCCTTCTGCCTGCTGACGCTGCTGCATCCGTTTTTTCAGCAGGCTCAGCGCCCACAGCAAAGCCACCAGCAATACAAACACCACGCCCAACAACCAGAGCTGTGTCACGGATGTTTTTTCATGCCGCACACTGGCCCGCAATTTCAGGCCGTGGCCCAGTGGCTCAAAACCCACAGACCGGCTTATCCCGGTCAGGCTCATCCGTGCATCATGGGGGGCCAGCACATTCCCTTTTCCATCCAGCAAGGATAAATCGTAGCGCTGCACCATCCACCATGGCACCCGCTGCTGCAAAATTGCAGGCAGAGCATACGCAGCCAGCACAGAGCCCAGATACACGGTGCCTTTAAAGATGGGTACAACCAGCACGATCTGAGCCACTTTAGGCTCGCCCGCCATAATCACATTGGAATATAAAACATAGCCCAGCGTGGCCGCGCCATCGAGCACCTCCAGCAGCAGGGGATCATCCAGAGGCACCAGGCTTTGCGGGCGCGAGCTGTACGCCGGTAAGCCCCACACCCGGTTCCCCCCGGAATTAACATAATCAACCGAGAGCATTTCGGGCGACGCACGCAACAGGCTGTCGGCTCTGGCGCGAAAATCCTCCTCGCGCAAAGCATTCGCCGAAATACCATAAGCCAGATTTTCAATCGCATTCTGATTGGTTTGCAAGTGCAGGCGCAGGCCCTGCTCCTGCCAAAGCAAATCCTGAGACAAGACCGTATCCTGTGCGTTTCTGGCCTGGCGAAAATCAAGCCAGACAAAGCTTATCAGCGCCAGCAGCACAAGGCTAATCGAGATATAGGCGAGCCACCACAGCCAATGCTGGCCAGCTCGGCGCATCAGGGAAGAATTCATAGTTGGCCAGCTTGGGGCATAAAGGAAAAAAACATCTTGGCCAGTTCAGTGCTTCAAAAATAACATTATTTTTATGACTTTGACGTGATCAGTGCACGCAAACATGTGAGGAGGATAGGGTGCATTGTATCGAGTCCCCATATGGTAAAACCCTAAGACAAAAAAAACGCCGGTGCAAATCGCCCCGGCGTTTCTCATCAATCAAGCTGTAAATCAAGAGCAAAAGACATCATTCACCTGTATAAACAAAGACTTATAAAGAAAACAGAAAATAGTTTTCAGCCTTTATTTCTGAATTAATCGCGGCTGTTACCTGTGAAAGCCATGATTAAATTCAACAAACTGGTAAATAAATTATAAACATTCAGATAAAGACTCAGCGTAGCGCTCACATAATTGGTTTCGCCACCATTTACGATCCGGCTTACGTCATACAAAATAAAGCCAGAGAAAATCATCACGGCTACGGCCGAAATAGTCAAAGACAGCGCAGGGATCTGGAAGAAAATATTCGCCAATGCAGCCAGAATAATCACCACCAAACCAATCATTAAGAATTTCCCCATAAAGGAGAAGTCTTTCTTAGTGACCGTTGCTATCGTCGCCAGCGTAAAGAAAATAGCCCCTGTACCGATAGCAGCCATGGCAATCATTTCTGCACCGTTGCTGAAGCGTAAAGCCATTTGCAACATTTGCGACAACCACAAACCCATAAACCCGGTATAGGCCAGCAAAATGAACACGCCGGCAGCGCTTTCTTTGGTTTTTTCAATGGCGTAGAAAGAACCAAAACTAATGGCCATAAAGACAATAAAGCCCATCATGGGTGACATGCGGAACTGCATGGCAATACCCAAGAAAGCGCCAATGGCTGTTGGTACCATGGTCAGTGCCAACATAAAATAAGTATTGCGTAATACGCGATTACGCTCGACCGACAGCGCAGAGCTGCCATAAGCGGTAGTATTTAATTGCATTATCGTGTCTCTCCATTCTCACGGACTGGCCGTGTATGTCAGATAGATTGGTGTGATATAAAAAAGTTTCAAGAAGATTGAAAGAAAGATTCAATATCTGCAACTTTTACTAGGGTAAGTGCTTTTGGTGACCATTGCGGCTGATCATCCCTGTCGATAAGTTTAGCACGCACCCCTTCATGAAAATCACCATGCCGCAAACAATTTCTTGCACCTATCCACTCCATTTCCACCACTTCATCGTAAGAAAGCGCTTGTGCCCGCTGCGCCATTTCCCAAGTCAAGTAAATTGAAGTGGGTGATCCTGCTGCCTGCAGTGCAGCGGCCTGATGTAAAGCGGCTGCATCACCTTGGTAATTTTGAATCCGCCCGCAAATAGCCAGCAAATCATCCCCCTCACAGATTGCGGCCACTTCGTCCGCCAGGGGTAGCCATACCGATTCAGGCAAGGGGCAAGGCCAGGCCGCTGACAGCGCCGCAAGCGCCCCGGAAGCCAGCTCTGCATCACGCTCACCCACTCCACTCCAAGGTAAGGCTTGCAAAGTGACGATCAAGTCAGCAAAAGAGCATGATGGCAAAGCAAACTCTGCCGCGCCAAAGGCCAAAGCATCTGCCGCATTCAGGCGGCTGCCTGTTAGCGCCAATAAGCGCCCCAACCAGCCTTCTAACTGTTGCAGCCAAAAACTGGCACCCACATCGGGAAACAGGCCAATACTGACTTCAGGCATAGCTAACACACTAGATTCAGTCACGATACGATGGCTGGACGCTGCAAAAATCCCCCAGCCGCCGCCCATGACAATGCCGTTCCCCCAGGCGATCACGGGCTTTGGATAACGGTGTAATTCCCGGCAGAGATCATATTCATGACGGAAAAAATCATCGCCTTCATGTAAAAATTCAGGCTGACTCATGGCGTGGTAAAGCGCACGAATATCGCCGCCCGCACAAAAAGCCCGCTCGCCCTCGCCGCGTACCAGTACCGCCACTAGCGATGAATCATGCCGCCAAGCTTCAATCTGCTCACGGATCTTCAAAACCATAGGCAAGCTTTGCGCATTCAGCCTGCTGGAGGCCAATAGAATTTCACCCAAAAACAAACCATTACTCAGCGCAATCTGCTGAAAATGCACCATCTTTATATCTCTCTTTAAAACAAGGGGAGTGCTGCCCGGCATAAAACCCACACCTTAAACCACGGAGGAAAGGGAGAACACGGAGGGCCACGGAGAAAAACACAGAGAAACAATGTTTTCTCCATGAAACTCCGTGCCCTCTGTGTTTCAAGATTTGAGTTTTGACCAGAAGCTAATTATCACTGCGGTGTACTGATCTTAAAAAATATATCAGCCACCCGTGCCGCCCACTGTCAAACCACCATCAATACGTAAGGTAGGTTGCCCTACGCCAACCGGTACGCTCTGGCCTTCTTTGCCACAGGTGCCCACACCAGGGTCGAGCTGCATATCGTTGCCGATCATCGAAACACGCGTTAATACATCTGGGCCGTTGCCGATCAGGGTTGCGCCTTTTACTGGATACATCAGTTTGCCATCCTCAACCCACCATGCTTCGGCGGCGGAGAATACAAACTTGCCGCTGGTGATATCCACCTGACCCCCACCAAAGTTAGCCGCGTACAGGCCGCGCTTGATAGAGCCGATGATTTCTTCAGGCTCCGCACTGCCACCCAGCATCAGGGTATTGGTCATGCGCGGCATAGGCAGATGGGCAAAGCTTTCGCGGCGGCCATTGCCGGTCAGCGGCATATTCATCAGGCGGGCATTCAGGCTGTCTTGCAGATAACCTTTTAAAATACCGTCTTCGATCAGTACTGTGCGCTGAGTTGGATTGCCTTCATCGTCAATATTGAGTGAGCCACGGCGATCGGCGATCGTGCCGTCATCCACCACAGTCACGCCCTTAGCGGCAACCTGCTGGCCAATCTTGCCGCTGAATGCGGAAGAGCCTTTGCGGTTGAAATCACCTTCCAAACCATGACCAATCGCTTCGTGCAATAAAATGCCCGGCCAGCCGGAACCCAGCACCACGGTCATTTCACCGGCAGGTGCCGGGCGGGCGTGTAAATTCAGCACGGCTTGATCGACCGCTTTTTTCGCGTAATCCAGCACCACGGCATCATCAAAATAGCCATAGGCAAAGCGGCCACCACCGCCTGCACTGCCCTGCTCACGCAAGCCGTTTTCTTCCACAATCACCTGGATAGACAAGCGGCAGAGCGGGCGTACATCGGCAGCACGATGGCCATCGTGGCGCGCTACGTAAACCACTTCAAACTCAGAAGCGAGGCTGGCCATCACTTGCACCACACGCTTATCTAGGCTGCGGGCGGTGCGCTCTAGTTTTTCCAGCAGCGCCACTTTAGCCAGCTCATCCAGGCTGGCCAGCGGATCAACCGGCTGATAAAGCGAGTGCCCCACAATGTCCCGGCCTAATGCCACGGTGTTTTGCCCGCCCTGCCGGCCAATCGCCCGCGTAGCGGCTGCGGCCTGGGTCAGCGCATTCAGGCTGATGTCATCAGAATACGCAAATGCGGTTTTCTCACCCGATACAGCACGAACGCCGACACCGGTATCAATATTAAAGCTGCCTGACTTCACAATGCCTTCGTCCAGACTCCATGCTTCGCTGCGGCTGTATTGAAAATACAAATCAGCGTAATCAATATCATGCGTCAGCATCTGCCCAAACACCTGATCGAGCTTGGCATCGTCCAGATTAAAAGGCGTCAGCAACGTTTGGCGGGCAGTTTCTAAGTGAGTCATTGTTTTGTCGCTTGAGTGAATCAGATGATTGAAAGGTATTACACACTATCTTTAAGGCGCAGGGAAGGCGAGAAATCCCCCTGAAGCCAAAAGGTCTGCAGAACCCATTAGCCATTTCAGGGTGGGCAACCGGCTTTAAACCTTGAACCACAGAGCGCACAGAGAAAAGCAATGATTGAGTGGTTTTCTCTGTGGCACTCTGTGTCCTCGTTTTACTCTGTGGTTCAAGGTTTAGAAAAAACGTCAAAGTAAGCGATGCGTTAAGGCGGGCAGGATGCGCCTTACTCTGTCCATCTGGCTGGCTTTTAATTCGGCCATCACCACGCCTTCGCCGCTGGCCTGGCAGGCTAGTACTTTGCCCCAAGGGTCGATCAGCATGCTGTGGCCAAAGGTATGACGGCCGGTGGAGTGCTCGCCACCTTGCCCTGATGCAATCACATAACACTGGTTTTCGATGGCACGGGCACGCAGCAATACTTCCCAATGCGCCTCGCCCGTGGTTTGGGTAAACGCAGCAGGCAGAATGATAAAATCAACCGGCAACATGGCACGGAAAAATTCAGGGAAACGCAAATCGTAGCAAACCGATAAGCCGATACGGCCAAAGGGCGTATCAAAAGCCACCGGCTGCTGCCCCGCTAAAATCGTATCGGCCTCGCGAAAACACTCCGTGCCGTTATCAAAACCAAATAAATGCATTTTGTCGTAGCGCGCCACGCACTCGCCTGCCGGTGAATACACAAGGCAGCTATTATTAACACGGCTTGCATCAGCACAAGTCAGGGGCACGGTGCCACCCACCAGCCACACGCCATATTCTTTGGCAGCCGCGGCTAAAAAACTTTGAATTGGCCCGTTTCCAAATGCTTCTTTAACCGCCACTTTATCCCTATCTTTATTGCCCATAATCGCAAAATATTCGGGCAGGACGATCAGCTGAGCACCGGCATTTGCAGCATTTTTAATCAAACGCGCTGCACTGGCTAAGTTAGCCGCCACGTCAGGCCCTGACACCATTTGAATGGCTGCGGCAAGTAAAGTATTCATTTTTCCACGCTCAATTTTTATTTTCTATTAAAGGGCATGCGTGACATGGGGCTGCTTACACTTTTAATTTGCGGGTCCAGCATACTGCCTGTGATGTCGTATTCGTAAGCCACCAGCTGACCAAGCGGATCTTTTAAGACACGCTGCAATAAAAAGGTAGCCACGCCAATCACAGGATTAATAATTGTGGTAGCCACCGCCACACTGTCGCCGATCACCGGCACAATCCGTACGCGTAAATTTTGTGTGGCCGCCATAAAATTAGCGTCGCCCCTGAATAAAACCTGCGCGGCGGGGCCGGCAATCACCAGATTATCGGTGCGTGCCACGCCCCGGTCGATCACGCTGTCCCCACGGATTGAATCAAATTCAAAGCCTTCAGAAAATACATCTCTGAAATCAAGCTGCACGCGGCGGGCCAGGGATTGCAGACTGAGAATCGACAATAAGCGTCCTACGCCCGGATCAACCTTAGCAAACTGCCCTGCCTCCACATCCACGCGCAATTTACCTTGCAGGGTTGACAGATCAGGCGGGAATAGCTCGCCATCCCATGCCACATCGCCACTGAGCTTTGCGGGAGCACGGCGCATGGTGTCCGGCACACCAAGACGGGTCAGCAATTTACCGAGGTTTTCAGTTTCAATCGCAAAATTACCGCTGATTCTGCCCGGCGATTTATCCCAAACGCCGCTCATATTCAGCTTGCCATCGGGGTTGCTGATATTCACGCCGCTTAAACGCCAGTTTTCACCCTGCTGCACCGCATCGACTTCCAGCTTGCCCAGCTGTAAATTTTTATAGCGAAAATCATTCACTTGCAAATCAAGCGCAGGCAATTGTTGCAATGGCGATGCCAGCTGCACCGCACCATAAGTTTGAAAAGGCAGCCACAGCTTGCTTAAGCGGCTGCTGAGCTTGCCTTTTTCGTGGCCGTTCCAGTCAAAAGTACCGGCCAGCTCCTGGCTCTCAATACTGCCCTTCCAGAGCGATTCATTTTGCTCCTGAGCCTTAATCCGCACATCGATCAGGCGCCTGCCCCAGCTCAATACACGGCCAAAACGTAAATCCACACTCAAAGGCCCCGGGCGGCTGCCCGTCTGATCGCCGATCAGCTCATCAGTCAGCGCCAGCCAGCTTTGCACATTTAATTCTGGCAAGCCGCCACTGATATGAATGCCTGCTTTAGGCATGGCGGGTAAGGCCCCCGAGCCCAGCATAATTTGCCCCTGCAGCTTATTGCCTAAGGATAATTGCCCTTGCAAGCTTCTGTCGTAAGCAAACTCGAGCAAAGTTGGATCATTGGCATTGCCGCTTAAACGCAGGCGCAGCGGCCGGCTATCCCCGCCGTTTTTAGCCAGAGGCGCTGGCAAATCCACACTTAAACCCTGCAATGGCGATTGAATGCTTAGTGCGTACTGAGCCTGCCCCGTGCTTAAACTGGCCTGATAAGGCACTTTTCCGTGCAGGCGTTGTTTAAACGGCACACCATAGCGATCGGCCACGTCCTGAATATCAGCCTGCCCGGCCATATTCAGCAGCAATGCGCCCTGGGCATTGCTTGCGCCGGAAAGCTTCACCCCTCCCCCCAGGGCTTGGGCTTTTGCGTCTTTAATGGTCAGCGACTGCTCAGTAAAGCCAATCTTTCCATCGGCTTTAGTCAGAAGCGGAACCGCCCCGCCAAAATCGAGTTTATTTCCCGAAAAGCGGTACTCACCCAGAATCTTGCTGGCATCGGTGTTTTCCAGTGGCAGGGCTAATTGCAAGCTCAGCTCGCCATCTCCTTCCGCTTTCAGATCATCAATAAAGCCTTCGGTGCTCTGCTTAACCGGGCTTTGGTGTACAAAACGTAAAAACTCCAGAGTTGCCCCCTGCGCCTTGCCTCTGACATTCAGCATAGGAGACAGCGTATCCATCTCAGGAATCGATACCGCCACATCCCGCAAATTCACCGCAAAGATTTTGCCCTTGCTGGCCCTGATATCCATCGCCGCGCCATGAAAATCAAGAAACGCATCGATATGCTCAATCGCAGGCCAGTCATCGGCATAAGACAAGACCACATCTTTGGCATCTGCCGTGATTCTGAACACGCCATCTTTAGGATTGCGGAAAGGAAAGTTTTCTAAATTGCCACGTAATTCGGCCCGTCCATTAACGGCTTTACCGCTAAGCAAGGATGTTTTCAGCCATACCAGCGTTTCATCGCCTGCGGCGCGGGGCAAATACAAGTAAGCACGTTTGGCTTGCAGCTCGCGAATATCGCCTTTTAAATTCAGATTTCCCAGCCCCTTACCGGGCCAGATATATTGCGCACTGGCGCGTAAATTTGTGTCTGCATTGGCCAGCTCAGCCTGTGGCACATCCAGCTTCCACCCTCCTGCCGCCCGCTGCCATGCCAGAGTAAAACTTGAGCGGTCAAAATGCAGCGGCTCAACAAATTGCGAGGGCATAGTCAGTGATAAATCACGGCTGGCTATTGTGGCCTTGCCAGAGTTCTGATCCAGCCTGGCTTTTAAATCAAAGCGCCCTAATAATGGCAGCCCCTGTTGCGGCAGAGCCAGCTCGAGCGCTTTGGCATCTATTTCAGCACTATATATTTTTGCTTTTTGCCATAGCCCTTGCCAGTTAAGCGTCAGCTGATCAATCCGGCCCTTCATTCCCGCATCCTGATACGCTGCCGGTAGCCATGCAGAAAGGGCACCTAGGCCGTTCAAACTTAAAGACTGCAGCGCCAGGCTGTGCTTGTCTGAACGATCGCGCTGGTAATCGAAGCGGCAGTTTTGGCAAAGATCACCACTGGCCGTGGCCATATGGGCCGCTTTTAAACGTAAAGACTGCTGCTCCTGATCATCCTGCCAGACAAAGCCCCCTTCAAAAGCAGGCAAAAACAAAGCCTGCGGGGCATCAGGCCAAGCCAGCACTAAATTGTTTAGTTTTAATTTGGCATCTATTTTTTCAAACTTGCCCCTGGCAAAATGCACGCTACCCCTCAGCCCGCCATCGCCTTCCGCCTGAGTAAACCATTGCGCCTCACGGGGCAATCTTTGCGCCAGTTGTTGCAAATCCACACGGGGCATATCCATTGTCAGCAGCCCGGACCAGCTCCGCAGCTCGCCCACATCCTGACCACGCCAGTTTCCTGATAAGGAAACAGCATCGGATACCACTTTAGGCGGCAAGACAGAAAGCTCAAAACGATGGCTGCCAAAACGCTGTTTGATATCCAGATCAAAATGAGAAAAGACCTGCTCGCCTGTGTGGCTTTGCTCATCCAGGTAGTTTAATTTGCCATCACTGATTTTGAGCTCGCCCTGCGCCAGCAGCCAGTTCATAAACCGGTTTTCATTTTTGCCCGCACCCGTTTTTAGCGGAAAACCCGCCACAAACCACTGCCCGGCCTGATCACGGCGCAGATTTAAATGAGGGGCAACAGTAGCTAAGCGGCTAAACAACAGCTCGCCGCGCAGCAACGTCCACCACGATAAATCAGCATCAGCCGACGTGAGCTGCAGACCGGCCAGCCCGGCACCGGACACTTTAAAATGATCAACGCGGATATAAGGATGAATGCCCCGCCAGCCGCCGGACAAACGCCCCATTTCAATCTGGCTGCCGGTGGCATCAACCAGCTTTTGCACCAGCCATGGCCGGTATTCATCAAGGCGGGGCAGCACATAAAACTGCCAGGCCAGCACCACAGAGCAAAAAACCAGGCCGACACCCGCCAGCACCCGCAGTAAAGCGCGGTAATGCCAGCGAAAAAATAAAGAAAAACGTTGCAGTAGCTTAGAAAAAACAGGCATTCAGTGCGGCTCGGACATGCCAAAATCAGGCAGTGCTGTGTTAGGCTTTGCTGACACTTGAGCAAAGCCAATCGCTGGAGAAGCATCACGATCGGCTGCAGCTGAGTGTCAAACAGCGCCCTAGGTTAGGGGATACTTGATTTTAACCGTTTTTGAGCCTCCACCGATGACTGATCTGACGCAAAGTTCTAAATCCTTACTTGCCCCGGCCTTAGCGCACAGCCGATACCTGCAGCAACTGCTGCTCCGCCACCCCCATCTGGCCGAAGAAACAGCCGTGCAACTTGCCCAGCCTTACACCCGGCTGATGATGGAAGAGCAGCTCCGCCAGCTGTCCGGCATGGATGATCAGGCTTTAAAACAACGCTTACGCCGCTTACGCCAGGCCGTCATGGCCAGACTGATCAGCAGAGAGCTGGCCGGGCTGTCTGATCTGACCGAAGTGATGCACACCATCAGTGATTTAGCCGAAGTCACACTGGCCACCGCTTTGGCATGGGTATCGCAGCCCGACGCACGTTATGGCCAGCCGACAGGCGAGGAATCCGGGCAGGTTCAGGAGCTCATCATTGTGGGCATGGGCAAATTAGGCGGGCGCGAGCTGAATGTCTCATCGGATATCGATCTGATTTTTATTTTCCCCGAAGACGGCCAGACCACCGGGCCGCGCAAAATCAGCAACTCTGAATACTTTGCCCTGATTGGCAAACGCCTGATTAATCTGATCGGCGAAATCACCGAAGATGGCTTTGTATTCAGAGTGGATATGCGGCTGCGCCCTTTTGGTGACGTGGGCCCGCTGGCCTGCAGTTTTGCTGCATTAGAAAGCTATTTACTCACCCAGGGCCGCGAGTGGGAGCGCTATGCGTGGATCAAAGCCCGCGCACTCTCAGGCGATGAAGCCGGGCTGATGCAGATGGTGACGCCTTTTGTTTACCGCAAATATCTGGATTATGGCGCGTATCACTCCATGCGTGAGCTGCACAGCCAGATCCGCCGTGAAGTAGCCCGCAAAGACAAAATCGACAATATTAAGCTGGGGCCGGGCGGGATTCGTGAAATCGAATTTATCGGCCAGGTTTTTCAGCTAATCCGGGGCGGGCGCAATAAAATTTTACAGCTGCGCCCAACGCAAGCCATCCTGGATGAGCTGGCTCAGCAGGGCATACTCACCCACGCCGCCGTAGCGGAGCTGCAGGAAGCTTACCGCTTCTTACGTAATACCGAACACCGCTTAATGTATCTGGACGATGCACAAACCCAGATGTTGCCTTTAAATACTGATGATCAGGCCCGCGTCGCGCACAGTATGGAGTTTGCACAGTGGGAGCAATTCAGAGAGCAGCTCACCCTTTACCGCAGCCGCGTCAACCAGCATTTCGAGCATGTATTTGTTTTGCCCCCGGACGAGGGCGAAGCCCATCCGCAAGCCGCCATCTGGCTTAGCGCACAGGATGGCGACAGCACCGATCTGGCCTCACTGGGCTTTGAAAACCCGGCTGAAATCAACCGCCGGCTTGCCGCCATGCAAAGCAGCAGCCGCTATCAGCAAATGCCAGACCGCTGCCGAAAACGCATCGACAGCATTCTGCCGCCTTTAATTGAAGTAGCCGCCAGTTTTCATAATCCTGACGCTACATTCACCCGTATTCTCGATTTACTCGAAGCCATCAGCCGCCGCGAATCCTACCTCGCCCTGCTGGCCGAGCACCCGCGCACACTCAAGCGGCTTGCCAGCCTTTATAGTGCCAGCCCATGGGTTTCGCAGTATCTGACCCGCCATCCTATTTTGCTGGATGAGCTGCTTGATTTCCGCTTACTTGAAGAGCAACCAGACTGGCCAAAACTGGGCAAAATTTTACGCCAGGAGTTAAAAGATTTAGACGATGACACCGAAGCCAAAATGGATTGCCTGCGCCATTTTCAGCATGCGCAGGTATTCAGACTGGTGTGTCAGGATTTAGACGGTTTACTGGTTTTAGAAACGGTATCAGATCATTTATCTGATCTGGCCGATTTAATGCTCACCGTAACGCTTGAGCAAGTCTGGCAAGAGCTGCCGAACAAGCACCGCAGTCATCCGCAGTTTGCGGTCATTGGCTACGGCAAGCTGGGCGGCAAAGAGCTGGGTTTTGCCTCGGATCTGGACATCGTTTACCTCTTTGATGACGATCACCCCAACGCGCCCGAAGTCTATGCCAAATACGCCAAACGCGTGGTGAACTGGCTGACCGCGCTGACCCCCGCCGGGCATCTTTACGATATTGATTTACGCCTGCGCCCCAATGGCACATCGGGCCTGCTGGTTTCCAGCATTGGCGCATTTGCACAGTATCAGCGCGAATCGGCCTGGGTGTGGGAACACCAGGCGCTGACCCGCGCCCGCTATTGCGCCGGGGATCGTATTGTAGGCAATGCTTTTGAAGCCATACGCGAAGATATTTTGCGCACGCCCCGTGATTTAGCCAAGCTGCGCAGTGAAGTAAAAACCATGCGGGAGCGCATGCTGGAAACGCATCCGGCGCATGCGGAAGATGTAAAACATGTGCGTGGCGGGATTGTTGATATCGAGTTTATTATGCAATACCTGATTCTTGCTCACGCCAGTGCGCATCAGGAATTTTGCTTAAACAGCGGCAATATCGCACTGCTGACCACCGCGGCCCGGCAGGGATTAATTCCACTAGAAGCCGCTCAGCTTGCCGCAGATGGCTATCGGGAATTACGCCGCCTGCAGCACAGCAGCCGCCTGAATGGCACCCAGCTTACAAGCAAAATGCTGGCCCCTATTCAGCCTCAGCTGGCCGCCGTACGCCTGCTCTGGAAAACATTATTCGGGGAAGATTAAAACAGGAAGACAAAAGACGGGCAAAGCAGCTGCTCGTCTTATTACTTTTTAAACACAAGCCGCGCTATATTTGATGCTCATTGGCGCTTGCATCCGGGAAAGCAGCAAAGCTGACTGCTTCAGCGCCATTGGGCAGGTAATCTGCCAGCAAATACGCCTCTTCGCGTATCCGCCCCATCAGTGCCACAACGTGATCCGGCTGTAAGCCCACTTCAAACCAGAATTCTTTGCGCCATACAGGATTAAGCCCCACATCCCCTCCCGGCTCCAGCTCGCTCACGGATGCCTGACGAAATGCAAAACCCAAGGCCGCTAAAAAGTCAGCAAACTCGGGCCCGCTATTGCTCACCTCAAGCACAAACGCAGCCATCCCAGGTGCCACTTGCTGTAAGTTTACATAGATATGAGTATGGAAAGGCCGCTGCACCGTTTGCATACACTGGGTGCAAAAAAAACCGGAACGTGGTGCATATTCGCTTTCATCCGCGTAAGTATCAGCAATTGGTAAGACGGGATGCCCACAACTATGATACGAATCCACACTAAACCTTTCATTAGAAAACAGTAAATATAATGATACGCTTTCATTCCAGCGCTGGGGCAAAAAAAAAACACCTGCATTTGCAGGTGTTTTTGGGCGAAGCGATGCAAAACAGCTTGCCCCAACTTCTGCCTTCTGACGCAAGCGGATATGCAATCTGCGCAGTTGTTTTTCATCCACGCTTCGGGGGCAGATCCTCAACAGATCGCCTTAATACGCCCCGTCAAGAACTAACTACTTATTACAAAAATATATCCCCACGATAGCAATCGCCCCGCCTGCAAACATCGCCATACTTAAGCTTTCACCCAGGATCAAACAGCTAAGCACCACGGCAGACAGGGGATTAAGCGCAATAAAAACACCCGCTTTAGTTGCCCCAACTTCCCGTATTCCATCGTAATACCAAATATAGGCACAGGCAGAGCCTATAACGCCTAAATAGATAAGACTTAAGACTTGTTGCCGCGAGATTAACTCAATAGCACTCATACTGATATCACCATAAAACAAGAGCGCAAACAACAACATGAACGTACCTGCAACAACTGAATACGTAACAGTGTGAACAGGACCAATTTCCATTACTATTTTCTTGGAAAAAACGCTATAAATCACCCAGCTCAACACGCAGCCTAGGATAAATACATCGCCTTTCCATGCATCCGCAAGAGGAATAACGACAGATGCATTTTTGCTAAGAATCACGATTGCAGCGCCGATCACACAGGCAAGCACTCCAAATATATTCAATACAGACAGCTTTTCACCTCGAAACATAAAAGCAGCAAGGGCAATTAGCGCAGGATTTAGTGCCACAATTAAGGATGCACGGGAAGCACTAATATAGTGAAGCCCATAAAAAAAGCAAAGGTTATAGCTAAATATTCCAAAGAAACCAAGAACAAGCAAACGCAGCAGTTGTGCCTTGGTCAGCTGAATAATTAACTCTTTTTTAAAGCTAATAATCATAATTAAAGTGACACTAGCTAATAAAAACCTCAAAAAAGCAGCAAGTAATGGCGCTACTTCTCCAGACAAATATCGCCCGGCAACAAAAGTCCCTCCCCATATAAAAGAAACCATGGCGAGCTTTATATAAACTAGATTTTTAGAACCATTAAAAGCCAATACTTCCGGGGCGGATATCGTCATCGATGAATTCCTGCATTATTTTGTAAAGTTATGCGTTTATTAGCAACCATCATTGGTTTATAAAAGTAACTGTGCTCTACTCCCACCAAGTTGAATACACATCGATTGCGAATTAAACAAGTAGTTGTAGCAATTTCCATAACGCCATCTAGAAAACATTGCGATACCATGCCCCCCCCACGATACATAGAAAAAATATACCAGTTTTTCCATACCAAAATTACTTATAAATCCAACTTCGCCAATCTAATATATTTAATGCAAAAAAAAGCACCCACCAAGTGAGTGCTTCTTTACAGCTTGAATATTTAGCTCGCTGCGACTTCTGCTTTTTGGCGTAAACGGATATGCAATTCACGCAGTTGTTTTTCATCCACGCTATTTGGTGCATCGGTCAGTAAACACTGAGCACGTTGTGTTTTAGGGAAGGCGATCACGTCACGGATAGATTCCGCACCCACCATTAAAGTCACCAAACGATCCAGACCAAATGCTAAACCACCGTGCGGAGGCGCACCAAATTGCAGGTTTTCTAACAAGAAGCCAAACTTGTTTTGTGCTTCTTCAGCATCAATTTTCAGCGCGCGGAATACTTTAGATTGCATTTCTTCGCGGTAAATACGGATAGAGCCGCCGCCAATTTCCGAGCCGTTCAGCACCATATCGTAAGCTTTAGCAATACATGCGCCCGGATTGGTATCCAGCATATCTTCGTGGCCGTCTTGCGGTGCAGTAAACGGATGGTGACATGCTGTCCAGCGATCGGCTTCTTCGTCGTGCTCAAACATTGGGAAATCAATCACCCACATTGGCTTCCAGCCCTGAGCGAAGTAACCACCCGCCTCGCCCTTCTCGTGGCCAATCTTAATCCGCAATGCACCAATCGCCTCGTTCACCACCTTGGCTTTATCCGCGCCAAAGAAAATCAGATCGCCATCAGTTGCACCAGTGCGGGCGATAATTTCTTTCAGAGCAGCTTCAGACAAGTTTTTAACAATCGGAGATTGCAGACCGGAATGCTCGTCATTGGTCAGCTTGGTTACATCGTTTACTTTGATGTAAGCCAGACCCTTAGCGCCGTAAATCGCAACAAACTTGGTGTACTCGTCGATTTCCTTACGGCTGAGCGCAGCACCACCCGGTACGCGTAAACCTACCACGCGGCCGTTGGCCATTTCTGCAGCAGAGCGGAATACTTTGAATTCTTCCGTTTTCATCAGGTCTGTCAGCTCAACAAACTTCAGAGTCACACGCAGATCAGGCTTATCCGAGCCGTAGTAATACATTGCATCAGCGTAAGTCATGCGCGGGAAATCGGTCAGCTCAACGCCAATCCCTTCTTTAAACACGTGCTTGGCCATCGATTCGGTGATGTCCATGATTTCGTGTTCATTCAGGAACGAGGTTTCGATATCGATCTGGGTGAATTCCGGCTGACGGTCTGCACGCAAATCTTCATCGCGGAAGCATTTTACAATTTGGTAGTAGCGATCAAAACCCGCCACCATCAGCAATTGTTTAAACAGCTGTGGAGATTGTGGCAAGGCAAAAAACTGACCATCGTGCACACGGCTGGGCACCAGATAATCGCGCGCGCCTTCTGGTGTGGAGCGGGTCAGCATCGGGGTTTCGATATCAATAAAACCACGGCTGTCCAGGTAATTACGGATCAGCATGGCGATGCGATAGCGCAGACGCAGATTTTTTTGCATAACCGGACGACGCAGGTCGATCACACGGTTTTGCAGACGCACGTTTTCAGAGAGATTTTCATCGTCGATCTGGAACGGTGGCGTTACCGCTGTATTCAGAATTTTGATTTCAGTCGCAACAATTTCAATTTCGCCAGAAATCAGGTTTTTATTGGCTGCGCCTTCCGGGCGGGCACGCACCAGACCGGTGATTTCCAGAACGTATTCATTACGTGATGAATCCGCTGTGGTGAATGCTTCCGGGGTATCCGGGTTGATCACAACCTGCACCAAACCTTCACGATCACGCAGGTCGATAAAAATCACACCACCATGATCACGACGACGATGCGCCCAACCTTTAATGGTGACGGTTTGCCCGAGGTAACGGCTGTCAATAAGACCACAGTAATCTGTACGCATTTAGTTTTCTCTTTGATTTAATCAGTGTTGATCATGCTGGCAAGTGATTGAAAAAGCCAAGGATAAGGAAAAAAAGCCCTGAGCGGATAAGGCAATCGCTACAAACCATTCTTAACGCCATCTTTGGCTCTTTACCGGACTAAACCGTCTTGCCGGGTGTAACCACACCCATCGAAATAACATACTTTAAAGCTTCATCGACGCTCATATCCAGCTCGATCACGTCGGACTTTTTAACCATAATAAAATAACCGGAGGTGGGGTTGGGTGTTGTAGGCACATAAACACTCACATAATCACCATCCAGTACGGCGGCCACTTCCCCTCCCGGTGTTCCGGTCATAAAAGCAATCGTCCACGCATCCCCATGAGGAAAACGCACAAGTAGCGCCTGACGAAACGCCTGGCCGGAATCAGAAAACAAAGTATCTGAAACCTGCTTCACGCTGCTATAAATTGAACGCACGATCGGAATACGGTTAAGAACTTTTTCCCCGACCTGCAATAAACGCAGGCCCAGCACATTGGTCGCAAACACACCCGTCAGCAGTAATACAACGACGGTCAGAATCACGCCAAAACCAGGAATATGATGCGAGCCCACTAAAAAGGGAAACGATCCTTCTAAAGCCTGCAGCAGCCATGAATCCGGGCGCATTGAAGTAGGTAATAAAGCACCGATCTGATCCATCGTGCCAATAATCAGCTGCAAGACCCACAGCGTGATGGCCAAAGGCACCCACACTAATAAACCTGTCAGTAAGTATTTTTTGAAATGCGTCATCAGCATGGATTTATTAAGCATCCGTGGGCGATTTAGACGAAGGTCCACCTTTAAAATCGGTCACATACCAGCCATTGCCTTTCAATTGAAAGCCAGCCGCAGTTAGCTGCTTTTCATAAGAGGATGCATGGCAGGCAGGGCACACGGTAAGCGTGTCATCCGACATCTTCTGAATATGCTCGTCAGAATGACCGCAAGCAGCACAGCGATAAGCATAAATAGGCATTACGTGTAAGCTCACACAAAAAACACGGATTATACCGCGTATAGGCACACTGATCGAACCCGCAGAGGCGGAGAAAGCATAAAAATTTTCACCACAAGCGCTCTTAAGGCTACAGATCAGCCCAGCGGCGTAATAAATTGTGATAGGTGCCTGTCAGCTGAGTGGCAATATCGTGCGATCCGCCCTGCTGGCGCAACTGGCGGATTGAGGTATCCAGATCAAACAATACCGCCCGCTCGCCTACATCCCTCACCATGCTTTGAATCCACATAAATGAAGCCAGCCGCGCACCACAGGTAACAGGCTCCACCCGGTGCAGGCTGGTGGATGGATATAAAATCATATCGCCCGCAGCCAGCTTTACCTCATGCACACCGTAAGTATCTTCGATCACCAGCTCGCCGCCGTCGTAATCCTCTGGCTCAGCAAAAAACAGCGTGGCCGATAAATCTGCACGGATACGCTCTTGCGTGCCAAAAATCCCCTGCACGGCATTATCAATATGATTGCCTAAATCCATGCTGTTTTCGTAGCGGTTAAATTGTGGCGGCATCACGTAGCTGGGCAGCGCGGCTGAAAAAAACAGCTCATTGGCATTGAGCGCCTGCAAAATAATCGCCCCCAGCTCTTTTGCCACCGGGCTGTCTTTTGCCAGCTGCTCATTTCGTTTCACCGACACGGATAGCGTGCCCGAAGTCATTTTGCCATCCTGCCACTGAGCCGTTTCCAGCCGCTCCCGACAATAAGCCACAGTCTGCGCATCCAGCACCTGGGGAATATGCAACAACATCATCCAATCCTTTTCAATCAACCTTAAATGCAAAAAACCACCACGATGCTACTCGTGGCGGTTGCAAAATCACTAATACTTAAAACTTGTAGTTAGCCGTCAGGTGCGCAGTGCGGCCTGCACCCGGAACGGCAAACCCACGATATAAACCTTCGTAATGATCGGTATCAAACAAATTATTAATGTTTAATTGCACGCTGTAATCGCGGAAGCGATATTCAGCCATTGCATCCCAACGCACATACGCGGGTAAATAAACGGTATTGTCGGTGCCCGCATAACGCTTATCCATGGCATTAAAACCACCACCTGCTTTCCAATTGCTATTGATTTGGTAAGTACTCCAGAAATTAGCGGTATAACGCGGTGCATTATCAGCGTAATTGCCTTCAGTCTCTTTTGGTGTTGCGCCTGCTACTTCATCAATACGCGCATTCATCACGGCTACACCGGCAAAAACTTGCCATAGCTCAGTAATCCGCCCTGCCGATTCAATCTCAATCCCGTCAGTATGACGGCGACCCGACATTAAATAAGGCTTAGCAACGCCCTGCTCGATGTCTGTCTGGCGCTCATTGGTTTTTTCAGTACGGAAAATAGCCGTGCGCAGACTTAAATCGCCATCCAGCATGGTCCACTTCGCGCCCACTTCAAAATTGCGGTTTTTCTCCGGATCAACCGATTCACCACGCGGGTCGGTTGAATAGGCTTCAGCCGATGGATTAAACGAGGTGCCATAAGAAACATAATAAGACTGATTACCATCAGGCTGATAAATCAGCCCTGTGCGCCAGCTAGCAATATTATCGGTGCGACCCGTACTGGCAGCAGCTTTAACCTTGGTGAACGATTCATTATCTGTATAGGCCTTAAAGTGATCAACGCGCCCGCCAACCAACAACTTCCATTGCGGCGTAAGCTCGATCAAATCTTGCGCATAAAAGGCCACGGTATCGGCCACTGAAGTCGATTTACCCGTTACAAAAGGTGCAGAGCACCCTGGCACATTGCCACTCGTTGCTGGATTGCCTACTGTTGTGCTTGGGAGAACACATTGAGCCAAGCCGGTGTTTTTATCAGGAGCAACGGTCCCAGTTGTGTCTAAATGAACACGACCAGTGCTTAACAACTTTTCACGCGTTAATTCAAAGCCAAGTAATACATTGTGCCGTACCGTGCCGGTTTCAAAATCCCAAATCAAATCACTGACATTGGAATAAATATCCTGATCACGCATACGCAATTTGCGGCCACGGGTAATGATCGTATTGTCATTCAATATTTCATCTTTTTTGAACAACAACCCTGGTGCACTTGCGCGCAGATCCAGCTCGTAAACACCCAAACGGGTCGAATTTTTCAACAGCATATTCGGGTTAATGCGGTGCTGAATATTCAAGCTCAAGACATCAGACTTGGTCTTTTCGGAATCAAAATCTTTTAGACCATAGAACTGTCCAACCTGAGGGATAGGCTGATTTGTTCCATCTTTACTCTCACGATAAAAGCCCGGCATTCCTTTGATTTCTTCTGGCTGGCCATTAGCGGCAGCGCGATAATAAGGCACGCCATAATCAGGAATATTGTCTTCTTGATAATGCATATAAGACAGCGTAGCTTCCGTTGGTTCACCCAAACCGATGCTCACCGAAGGCGCAACGCCCCAGCGATTCATTTCTGCACCTTCACGCGTACTACCGGATTTTTGGCCCATGACATTAACGCGCAACGCTGCGTTCTCACTCAAGCTGCGATTAAAGTCAGCCTCGCCACGATATAAGTTTTCTGTGCCAATAGAAGCAGTGAACTGATTCAAATCACCACGATATGGTGTTTTGCTTACTTGATTGATAATACCGCCCGTTGATCCACGGCCATAAATCATTGACGATGGCCCGCGTAAAACTTCTACCGTATCGGTATTGAAAGTGTCACGATTGTATTGAGCCGCGTCACGGAAATTATCTAAATACAAATCATTCGATGCCGCAAAGCCACGTAAACGCACGCCATCGCCGCTACTGCCGCCTTCGGAAGCATTAAAAGTAATCCCTACTGCATTGCGTAAAGCTTCTTTTAGCGAATTACTATCCTGATCATTCATCAGGGAGCGCGTCACGCTGCTTGTTGACTGCGGAATATCGCGCGCAGCCTGTGGCACTCGGCCTACGCGGGTTACGGGCGCGTTGTAAGTTTTATCAGTGTCTTTAGTGTTTTTAACATCGGCCTTTACTTCAACCGGTGCGAGCTTCACTTCGTCAATCGGTGCGGCATTTGCGCTCATCGCGCCAAATAATGCTGCGGCCGCCGGCAGTTTAGCCAGGTGGCGGATAGCCGATTTAGGCTTGTGTATCTCTCTCATGGGTATGTCTTCTATTTTTTTTGAGTCAAAAAAAAACGAAGGTCGTCTGACCTTCGTCCGGTAAAACGTTCAGTCTGATGCTTGATCAGTTTCCGTCTGTCAGCAGGCCAATTTTCGTTAAACCCGCTTGCCTTGCTGCCGACATGGTTTGTGCAATCAGCTCGTAGCGCACGCTTTTGTCCGCCAGCAAATGCAGCTCGGTCTGAGCATCTTTCGCCACGGCTGTTGCGAAACGAAGGGGTAATTCATCGGCACGAACAGGTGTTTTTTCCCATTCAATCTGCCCGCTTGCCGTTAGCGTAACCCGCAGCACCGCAGGCGGTGTCTGGGTGACTTCTGCCTTAGCCTTAGGCAAATCAACCCGAATGGAATGCGTCATAACAGGCGCGGTTACAATAAACACCACCAAAAGCACCAACATCACATCGACAAGCGGTGTTGTATTGATTTCAGACATCGGCGCGTTATCGCTTTGATCAAAGCCTCCAAAAGCCATGCTTATTTACCTTCTTTTTCTACAGCGGCAGCCGTTAAAAGCTGAGCATGCAAATCATGCGCAAAGCCATCCAGGCCCTGAGCAATCACCCGATTAGCCCGCACAAAGGCGTTGTAAGCCACCACCGCAGGGATCGCCACTGCCAAACCTGCCGCGGTTGCCACGAGCGCTTCGCCGATAGGCCCTGCCACCGTTGCCAGCGATGCATCGCCCTTTGTTGCAATGGCCACCAGCGCGTGATAAATCCCCCACACCGTGCCAAACAAACCTACAAACGGAGACACCGAGCCCACCGTTGCCAGCCATGACAAGCCCAGCTCCAGACGTGCGTTTTCCTGGCTTAAGCGGGTACGTAATGTGCGGACCAGATAATCATCTAAAGACACAGCCAAACCCAGGCCCTTGCCTGCATTGCTGCGGTAATGAGCCAAACCTTCCCAGCCGGCACGGGCCAGCTTAGCCTCAGGTGCAATCGCATGGGCAGTCAGGCTGGTGGCCTCATTCCAATCTGATGCTTTCCAGAAGCTGGCTAAAAAACGGGTTTGCCCGCGTTTAATGCGAATAAGCAGACTGCTGCGCAATAAAATAAGACACCAGCTCACCACCGACATGGTCAGCAGCAGTACAAAAACCGACACCAGAACAGGGTCACCCGAATGCCAAATTAACGCTAAATCCATTACAAACCTCTTTTAAATTACAAAATCCACAGGAACCATGGCACTCATTACAACCGGATTATCACCACGGCGGCCCGGCACAAACTTCCAGCGCTCAACCGCTTTTTTAGCGGCATCGTCCAGGCGGCGATAACCGCTGCTGCGCGCTAATTCAACCTCAATAGGCAGGCCAGACTCACTGACCTTCACCCTGAGCATCACCCGCCCCTTTTCACCCAGGGCCATCGATTGAGCAGGGTAGGAAGGACGAGGGTTTGCGAGATAGCTGGTATTAAATAATGGGGGTGTTTCAACAGGTACTTCATCCGAAATCTGCTTGCTGTTTTTACTGCCCGCCGTGGCCGGCGCAGGCACAGCCTCTGCGGGCGCTGCCGTTTGTGCAGCGGCAGCCATCTGCCCGGCTACTGGCTGCTCAGGCGCCTTTATCGCTTCGGGGGTTTTACTCACCGCCTTAGCAAGCACTGGCTTTGCTGTTTGCGGCTTGATTATGGGGCGGGGTTTGGCTTGGGGCTTACTATCTGGCTGCTTAACAACATCCTCCCCCATAGGAATGGGCGCAGGCGCAAGGAGCATGAGTACCTGCTTCGGCTTTGCAGGCTGTACTGACATCGTCGTTAAGCCATAAAGCAGAGCAGAGTGGCCGAGCAAAGCCACCGCAACAATGAGAGTTCTATTGATAATCATTCTCATACTTTAAACGAGAACAATTCTTCTTTCAAGTAATATTTACATTTCCGCACCGCATAAAAAGCCTGTCTGGCAGCGCACTTTGCACTGTTTGCAAGCCCCGGGGCTTTAATGATTGTTGCCTTATTCAGCAGCAATAATTCAGACAATAACCGTGAATGAAAGATCAGGAGACCCTAGGCATTTGCAGACGAATACCTTACATTGTGGGTGACCCAGCAATTTTCAGCCCTCTCAGAAAAGACCCACCGATGACAATCTCAACTGTATTTAATGGCGCAGCCTTGTCTGCCAGCCTGATCATGGCCATTGGCGCACAAAACACCTTTGTATTAAGGCAGGGCTTAACCAGACAACATGTATTTCTGACTGCACTGATTTGCTCTATTTGTGATTTAGTCCTGATGTCGATTGGTGTGGCAGGCATGGGGCATGCGCTCAACACCATGCCCGATTTGCAGCGCTGGATGGCCATTTTTGGCACTGTTTTTGTACTTTGGTACGGCTTCAACGCCTTTAAGAAGGCACTCCACCCCGACGTTCTGGGCGATGATCATCGTGAACGCGCCTTTGCCACACCGGGCAAGGTGATCCTGGCGGGGCTGGCTTTTTCTCTGCTCAACCCTCACGCCCTGCTCGATACCGTGGTATTGGTCGGCTCCATTGGCGCACAACAAGCCCCCGCCGAACGCCCGCTCTTTGTACTGGGTGCGGTTGGGTTTTCATTTGTCTGGTTTTTTTCGCTCGCCTATGGCTCCAGCAAGCTCAGCCACCTGTTTAATAAGCCATTGGCGTGGCGGATTCTGGATATTCTGATTGGCTTTATGATGCTGGCGATTGCCGTTTCCCTAATCAAAATGGCAGGCTTTTTTTAGTTACAGAAAAAGGGCTGCTTAAAAAATAAGCAGCCCACCTCTATCCTTAGCAGATCAATGTCTTAGATGACTTATCCACAATTCACACACGCCGCTATCCCCTTATTCTGTGAGCCGATTCGCCCCCGCCAGAAAATAACGGTTTCGTCCCTGATGCTTGGCCTGGTAAAGGGCCTGATCGGCAGCCTGCACAAGGCAATAGGGATCAACCCCCTGCAGAGGCAGAACAACGGCAATACCTGCGCTTAAAGTCACCACCTTCGCCACATCCGATGTCTGATGCACAATGGCCAGATTACGCACCTGATTTAAAACCGCCTCGACCACCTGTACCGCACCATCCTGATCTGTACCTGGCAACACCAGAACAAACTCCTCTCCGCCGTAGCGCGCGGCAAAATCCCCCGGGCGATGCAAAGCCGAGGCAATCGCCACGGCCACCCGCTTCAGGCATTCATCGCCTGCCTGATGGCCAAAATGATCGTTATAACGCTTAAAGTAATCCACATCGAGCATCGCCAGCGCCAGACACTCACCCGCCCTTGCCGCACGCGCCCACTCCTGCACCAGCGTCTGATCAAATAAGCGCCGGTTAGCAATCCCTGTCAGGCCATCCAGATGCGCCAGTCTGGATAACTCCTGATTTGCCTGAGACAATTGCTCGTGGCTGCCGCTTAAACTGGACTGCACCGCCTCCAGCTCTTCGATGGTTTCCTGCATTTTTTGTTCATCTAATTTATGCTGGGTTAAATCATGCAGCGTAGTGATAAAAACACGCGCACCATCAACTTCCACCTCAGCCAGCGCCATATCCATTAAAACTTCCACGCCCTCCTTATTAATGGCGACCACTTCGCGCATGCCTTGGGTATCGACCCCCAGCCGGGAAAAAATATCCTGTGCCAGGCCATGGTGCAGATTCATTTCTCCCAAATGAGGAAATAATAAACTCAAGGGTTTCCCTCTTAAATCATCGTAAGCAAATATTTTTAATGCCGCGGGATTAGCATCCAGAATCAAACCATTCACGCCCACTGAAAGCACACAATCATGCAGACTATCCAAAATTGCCGAGGTGCGGGATTCATTTTGCTGCAATTTCATTTCGGCCATTTTTCGAACACTGATATCATTCGCAATCCCCATATAGCCGGTAATTTCACCCTGCTGATTGCGAACTACATTCATGGTTAATTCAACCGGAAAAGCATGGCCATCCCGGTGCTGATAAATCCAGTCGCGTTGGATATAACGCATAGCCTGAATTGAAAAGATATCCGCCCCAACCGGCAATGGCTCACCCAGCTCTTTTTCAAATTCAGTAATAAACAAACGGGCAGACTCTGCCTGATGAAAAATAGCGGGGGTTTCTTTGCCTATCAGCTCGCCCGCCTGATAACCCAGCATTTTCTCTGCTGCCTGATTAAATAAGCGGATCGTATTTGTTAAATCAGTGACAATAATTGCAGATCCTGCCGAATCAAGAATGGCCTGCTGCAAGCTGCTGAAGGTCGCCAGGGCCAGCTCAGATTGTTTACGCTCACTAATATCGCTGACCGTAAGCACGGCACCGTTCGATAAGGCAACCACACTAAACAATAACCAGCAGCTGCCGCCTTCCGGATTAAGGCATTCTTTTTCCTGCTGATATTTTGTTTTAGTAAAATACACATCACTGCATACATCAAATAAATAGCCATAGCCAATACGATTCACCGCTTCTTCAAAAGACATCTTTGGCATATCGTCTGAATGCAGCTGAAAAAAATCAAATCCATTCTGATTAACTTCATAAAAATCAAAATCAACCAGCGTCCAGCTTTCATCTTTTATGGCTTCCAGCACATAAATAGCATCCACACTGGACTGAGTGGCCGCTTTAAGTAACTCTTCACTTTTTTGTAATGCACGCTCCGTTTGTGCGGATAGTGTCACATCATGCAAAACATTAATTGCACCAATTTGCTCACCTGCAGAATTAAACTGAGGGCTGAAAGATAAATCGAAGACCCGGGTTATTTTGTCATCGCCATGTAAAGCACGGCGAATCACAAAAGATTCGCCCTGTAACACACGCCCCCAAAAGGTAATTAAATTGGACCTGTCTTCTTCTGATTTTAATTCATATTGCAGCAGGCAATCCCGCCGGGCAACTTTTACGCCATACAATAAAAAGAAGAGATTTGCATAGCTTTGATTAAAAACACTGAATCTGAATTCCATATCAACAGCAACAATCGGATCATTAGAGCTGCTTAAGATACTTTCTAATTCTTCTTTCATTTCTTTTTGTTCAGCAAGCAAAGCAGAACGCTCCGCCTCCTGTCGTTTAGACGCTGTTAAATCAAGAATCAGCTCCTGGCAGGCTACATTGGCATAGCCTGGCACAGGCAAAAGCGATGAGGAAACCCAAACCACACGCCCCTCACCCAGCAGAAATCGATACTCTGCAGCATGAAGCTGCCCTTCCCTTGCTACTGCATACATCGCCAGCACGCCGGGACGGTCTTCAGGATGAATCGCGGCCAGCCAGCCTTCCCCCAGTGCTTGCTGCAAAGATAGGCCGGACAACAAGCTCCATTTTTCATTAACATAACAGCAGCGCCCTTTCTGATCACTCAACAGCACCGCAAAAGCTGAAGCATCGTAAATAGCTGTATCGCACACCTCTTTAGACGACCTTAATACAATAAAAAGCCCGCAGAGCAAAAGATAGCCCGGCCATTGCAGAATATGAAAGGCAAGCAACAGGGTTAGCGCAATCAATGCCACTATATCCCGCCACCCAAGCCTTCTATACCCTAACAGGCGCTCAGCAACTTGCACTGCCCCTCCTTACCCTTCAAAGCTCGTTTATTGACAAGCCTATCTGCCATCACCACCCTGCCGTAATGCAGATAAAGCATCATAAATAATGATTAACGACAGTATAGATAAGTAAATTCAAATCGCTTCCTATGCACAACAGCAGTCTTTTTTATGCTTTTGCGTAAGATTTTCACCTTACAAAACGCCCTCGGCATAAAAAATAAAGCAAAATTACTGGCATTTTGTGTGAAAAAATCGGCGGTTCTATAGCACAAAAAAAAATTAAAACTACAGCTAAGCCTTGAATATTAAGGAAGCAGAGCCACCCTGCCCCACAAAGATTCAAAAAATCGCAACACAAAGCACTGGAAAAGCTCCCTACGACAGGTTTCCTGCTGCTTCATCGTTCAGTTAGAATAGGAGTTTGTGTTAATGACTGGATTACAGGCTCATGTTGACAGGTAGTCTGGTGGCGATTGTCACCCCCATGTTCGAGGACGGAAGCCTCGATTTCGCGAGCCTTAGAAAACTCGTCGACTGGCATATCGAACAAGGTACCGACGGCATTGTTGCCGTAGGGACCACGGGAGAGTCGCCGACGGTTGATGTGGACGAGCATATTGAAATTGTTCGCGTGGTTGTTGAGCAGGCTGCAGGCCGTGTGCCGGTGATTGCAGGCACAGGCGCCAACTCTACCCGCGAAGCCATTAATCTTTCGCTGCGGGCAAAAGCCGTTGGTGCAAATTATGGTCTTTCTGTTGTGCCCTACTACAACCGCCCTACTCAGGAAGGGATGTATCAGCACTTCAAAGCCATTACCGAGCAAAGCGAATTGCCGACCATTTTATATAATGTGCCTGGCCGCACCGTTGCTGATTTATCTAATGACACCGCCTTGCGCCTTGCAGAATTACCCTTTATCGTCGGCATTAAAGACGCCACAGGCAATTTGGAAAGAGCTGCAGATCTGGTTAAGCGCGCGCCAAAAGACTTTGCGCTTTACACTGGCGACGATGCATCGGCCATGGCGTTTATGCTGATTGGCGGGCATGGTGTCATTACCGTAACAGGCAATATCGCCCCTCAGCAAATGCATGTAATGTGCAAAAAAGCCATTGCTGGCGATGCAGCAGGTGCACGTAAATTAAACGATCCGCTGCAAGACTTGCACAAGCATTTATTTATTGAAGCAAATCCTATTCCTGTGAAGTGGGCTGTAGAGCAGCTTGGTTTTATTAAAGCTGGCATTCGTCTGCCCCTTACCCCCCTTTCACAAGGCGCACAAGCCGTGGTGGCTCATGCCATGGCCGCAGCCGGACTGACCCACTGAGAAGATGCCAATAATGCTCCAGATGAAAAAATCCTCACAACTCCTCGTCATGAGCCTGTGCATTGCCATGGCAGGCTGCACTACGGATCAGCTTTTGCTGCAAAAGAAAGTGGATTACCGCAGCGGGAGTGACAACATTGGTAAAAACAATCTTGAACTGCCGCCAGAATTAACCGCACCAGCAAGCAACAACCACTTTAATGTGCAGCAAAACACCGTATTAAGCAGTGTGGCACCTGCTGCTGCTGCGGCTAATCCGGCACAGGCTGTTTTAGAAGCAGGCAGCCGCGCCAGAATCGTTCAGGCTGGCAATCAGCGCTGGTTAGTCGTGAAGGGCGACCCTGAAAAGCTCTGGCCCGAAATCCACGAATTCTGGCTGGATAACGGCTTTTTGCTGACACTGGATAACCCGGCCATCGGCATTATGGAAACAGACTGGCTGGAAAACCGTGCCAAGCTGCCTAAAGACTTGGTATCACGGATGCTTTCCAAAATCTCCGACCGTATTTTGTCGACGGGTGAGCTCGATCGCTACCGTACCCGCGTAGAGCGCGGCAGTGAGCCTGGCACCAGCGAAATCTACATCTCTCATCGCGGGATGGTGGAGGTGTACAGCAAAGATGGCAGCAGCGACTCCGCTGCCACACTCAGCAAAAACAGCGACAACACCAAAACCATCTGGACACCTAAAAAACCTGATCCTGAGATGGAAGTTGAAATGCTGTCCCTCTTACTGCAGCGCTTTGGCCTTGATCAGGAAACAGCAAAAGCCGTGGTTGCCAAGCCTTATCAGGCACCTGCAGCGGCCAGCCTGATTGAAAATGGCAAGGCCTTGTCGATTGCGGATAACTTTGACCGTGCATGGCGGCGTGTTGGCCTGGCGCTGGATCGCTCAGGTTATGTGGTTTACGACCGCGACCGCAGCAAGGGCGTTTATATGATCCGCCGTGCGGATACTGATATCGCCGGTGAAGACAATAGCAGCATCTTCAGCAAACTGGCCTTCTGGAAGAAAGACGCCACTCCGGAACAAAAACAAGCCAGCGAGTATGAAATCCACTTAACAGAAGGCCTGAAGCAAACTAAGCTGACTGTGACTTCTAAAAACAAGAGCGATGATAACGGCAAGATTCTTTCTGCTTTACTGAATGAATTGAAGTAAGCCCCCGCAGCACCGCTCAACCAATGCCCGCTGCTTGCGGGCATTTTTCTTTACCTTAAGGCAACACCCGCCATGCTTAATTCAAGACCCGTTCCAAAAGTCATTACCGCCGAGGGCGATCCTCAAGCTTGCCCAAAGTGCGGCTCCAAGCCTGAAGTCACCAAAGCCGGATCAAACCGCTGCTGGGTACAATGCTCTAAATTTGGCAAAAACGGCAATTGCAGCGCCATCTCCCAGCAAGGCACAACCAAAAAAGAAGCCATTGCTTTGTGGAATAAGCTGAAATAAGGCAGATTGAGCAATTTGGGTACTTGCCCGCCGACTTTGATACCTAAATAACGAAAGCGGCGGGTTTCATCCCATACGCACTGACCAAATTGTTTGTCATTTGCAAACAGCGAAAAAACATAGGAACCACGCTCTTCGCACAGGGCTTCAAAATCCCCTTGAAACACGCCGGAGCGAGGAACAAGCGGGGCGGGGTTTCGGCGAGGATGTTTGAGCGAAGCGAGTCCCGCAGCCGCCGACTCGATTGTCCGCAGTGCAGGGGCCTTCGTGTTTCGTGGGGTGGCCTTCTTTCGCTTCCTTTCTTGGCCACACAAGAAAGGAAGGTCCGGCGGGACGCCCGCACCTAAATCAACGTACCGAAGGCACTAAAAAGATCTTTTTGATTTTGCTTAGCGCACATGGGGTTGCCCCCGCCCCCAGCTTTAGCCGTACAATCTCCCCATGAATACTATCCCTCCATTTGCCAATCTCACGCCCGATTGCGTCATGAACGCCATCGACAGCCTTGGTCTGCCTTGCGACGGCAGGCTGCTTGCGCTTAACAGCTACGAAAACCGTGTTTATCAGGTTGGCCAGGACGATGGCCCGCCGCTGGTGGCTAAGTTTTACCGGCCAGAGCGCTGGAGCCGTGAAGCCATCCTCGAAGAGCACGCTTTTACGCTTGAGCTGTTTGAGCGTGAGCTGCCGGTTGTGCCGCCGATTATTCATCAGGGCAGCAGCCTGCATCGTTTTGAAGGCTTTCAATTTGCCATCTTTAATAAACACGGTGGACGCGCACCCGAGCTGGAATCGGCGTCAACTTTAGAATGGATGGGGCGCTTTATTGGCCGGATTCATGCCGTGGGCGCACTCACTCCCTTTGTGCACCGCCCTGCGCTCAATATTGAAACCTTTGGCTCCGGCCCGCGTGATTTTCTGCTTAGCCACGACTTTATCCCCGTCTCGCTCAAACCCGCATGGGAAAGCGCCGTTGCCCTTGCGCTCGATGGCGTGCGCCGCAGTTTTGATCGGGCAGGCGATGTGGCCAATCTCCGCGTGCATGGCGATTGCCATATTGGCAATGTGCTGTGGACCGACGCCGGCCCGCATTTTGTAGACTTTGACGACAGCCGCAGCGCACCCGCCGTACAAGATTTATGGATGCTGCTGTCAGGCGACAGGCAAGAGATGAGCCGCCAATTGGTGGATGTGCTAATCGGCTACGAAGACTTCTGCGATTTCGACCCGCGTGAGCTGCATTTAATTGAAGCACTGCGCACGTTACGGCTGATTCACTACTCCGGCTGGTTAGCCCGCCGCTGGCACGATCCCGCCTTCCCCGCCGCCTTCCCTTGGTTTAATACCGAGCACTACTGGCAAGATCGCATCTTAGAATTACGCGAACAAATCGCCTTGATGGATGAGCCACCGCTGGTGGTTTAAAAATCTTGTGGGGTGGATGCGCTCCATGAGCGTTAAGCAAAGTCAAAAAGATAGTGCCTTCGGCACGTTGATTTAGGTGCGGTTAGCCACCGCGAGGCCTTCCTTTCTTGCTTCGCCAAGAAAGGAAGCGAAAGAAGGCGACCCCACGAAACACGAAGGCCCCTGCTGCGGTCCAATCGAGTCGGCCGCTGCGGGACTCGCTTCGCTCAAACATCCTCGCCGAAACCCCGCCCCGCTTGTTCCTCGCTCCGGCGTGTTTCAAGGGGACTTTAAAGCCCCATGCAGAGAGCGTGGTTATTGTGCTTTTTCGCTGTTTGCTAATAAAAAACAATTTGGTCATAGTAGGGTGGGTCAGGCCGCTCTTGATGCTCATTAAGGCACGGATCAACTTCGGCAGTAACCCGCCACAGCGCAATGTCATGGGGGGGGTACGGCTAGGATGCGGAAGAGTCCATATTTAATATGCTTTCTCGGGTACATTCCTTTGTCATTTCAACTTGCGTAGATACTTTTGCCTGGCAAGCAATCCTCACCCCCTTCACCCAAGTCTCTACCACGTCCAGCTCCGGTGTAATCACCGTAAAGCTCGCCTTTTTGCCTATGGCAATGCTACCTAAATCACTCAAGCCTAATGATCTGGCAGGATTACGGCTGGCGAGTGCCCATGCCCGCTCCAGTGGCAGGCCCAGCCATTCTTTCGCGTGGCGCACCGCATCAATCAGATGCAGCGTGCTGCCCGCCAAACCACCGGCCCCGGTACGCACCACGCCGTTTTGCATAGTCACTGACATCTCGCCCAGCTGGTAAGAGCCATCGGCCATGCCGGTTGCGCGCATGGCGTCGGTGATTAGCACCAAGCGCTCTTCGCCGCAGCAAGACAAAGCAATTTGCACGGCGGCAGGATGAACATGGTGGCCGTCGGCGATCATTTCGATATCACATACCGAGGTCAGCCCCGCCCCCACCACGCCCGGATCGCGGTGATGCAGGCCGCGCATGCCGTTATAGCAATGCACAATCCCCTGAGCGCCCGCATGCAAGGCTTGCCGCGTTTGATCGTAGCTCGCATCGCTATGGCCGATCAGCACGCGGATGCCCTTACGGCGCAGCCAGGCGATGGCCTCATCCGAACCCGCCAATTCAGGCGCAAGCGCTAAGGTATGCAATGAATCACCGGCAATATCCAGCCAGTGCTGCAGCTCGGCGATATCTAAAGGGCGCATCCACTGAATTGGATGTGCGCCGCAGCATTTAGCGGTGAAATACGGGCCTTCCAGATAGCTGCCGATCAGCTCGGCCCCCGGCAAGCCCCGCTCGCGGCTGGCTTTTACCTCGCGCAGCGCTGCTTCAATCGCAGGCAGGGGTGCGGTTACGGTGGTGGCTAAAAAAGCCCCTACGCCAAAGCGGGCAAAGTGCATTGAGATCTGATCCAGCGCCTCGCTGCTGGCATCCATGGTGTCGAAACCTGCCGCGCCATGAACATGGCTGTCGATCAGGGCGGGCATCAGCCAGACTGGCCCCAGATCAAGATCAAATTCGCCCTGAGGCACGATGGCGGTGATCAAACCTGCGGCGTCGATCTCCACCACCGCATGATCAAGCCAGCCCTGCTCCGCCAGCACCCGTGCAGCGCGCAGGCGCAGCGGTTTACAAGGCATCGGCAGGCTCCGCCCGTTTGCGGGCAAGTCGCTCAGCAAGACTGACCACCCCGCTTTTGCCTGCTGCGACCAGCCGCTGGCGAAACTCGGCCAAATCGCTGATCACATCGCGCTCAAACAGCATCTCGGCAAACATTTGCAAATTCAGCCCGGCCACCACTTCAATATCGCTGCGCTCCTGGGCAATGGTCGCCGCCGTCCTGAAGGGCGAGCCGCCCAATAAATCGCAGACAAACACCACACCCGCGCCCTGATCCACGGCGGCAAGCGCCTGCCTTAAAGAAGCATCGAGCACCGCCGTGCTGTTGCCTTCAGGGAAGTCCACCGCAATCAGCTGCGCCTGCTCACCAAACACCTGCACAATCGCTTCATAAGTACCGCTGGCAATGCGGCCATGACCTGTCAGAATTAAGGCAATCATTTTCTAATCCTTTAAAGCTACAGCGCCTGCCAAAACACGCGCTGCAGCGTGTGATTACAAGAAACCTAATAATTTTCCAGCCAGACCAAACAACACCGTTACACCGATCAGCTTCACGGGTGAATAGCCTTTTTTCATCAGGGCAAACATCAAAAAGGTGAATGCCAGCGGCAAGAGATTAGGCATCAGCTTATCGAGCACATCGGCCTGCAGCGCAATTTTGGCTTTACCCGCATGAATTTCCAGCGGCGTAGACAGCCTGACATAAGACGCCACCAGCGCACCAATCACCGTCATCCCCACAATCGATGCGGCATGCGATATTTTTCTGGTATTGGCTTTTAAAGCACTGATCGCCCCCAGCCCCGCCCTGTAGCCATAATGCGCCAGACCAAAGCGCAGGCCAAAGTGCAATGCGTTAAAGAGCAGCAGAAACACGACCGGCCCGAACAAGCTGCCTTCCAGCGCCAGCGCAGCACCAATCCCCGCACAAATTGGCAGCCAGGTCAGCCAGAACATCGCGTCGCCAATCCCGCCCAAAGGCCCCATCAGCGCCACTTTTACAGCACGTATGGTGGAGATTTTTTCCTTGCTCTGCTCCATTGCCAGCACAAGGCCGGATAGAAAAGTCACATCAAAGGGGTGGACGTTAATAAATTCCATATGCATCTGCGCGGAATTTTTTAAGTCTTCCGGGTTTTTATGGATTTTGCGCAGTGCCGGCAAAATCGTATACAACCAGCCCCCCGCCTGCATCCGCTCGTAATTAAATGAGGCTTGCAGGGCTAAAGAGCGCCAGGCCATGCGATTAATGTCTTTTTTAGTAAGCGGCTCAGCGGGCGTGGTATCGATATAATCATCGCGCTCAACATGGCTGGTGGCGAGGGCCTGCTGCATACGCAGCTCGGCTTTGGCCGCATTTGCGGCTTCAGTATCATTAAATCCCATCTTCCACCTCCACATTGCGGGCAGCCTGAGGCTGTGCGCGGTTTTGATTAAAGTAATCGGCCATTGCAATCGCTAAAGCGCCCAGTGCCACCGCCAGAATGGGCAGCTTCAGATACGTCACCGCCACAAAACCCATAATGAAATAAGCGATGTAATTGGTTTTCAGCATGATTTTCATCAGCAGCGCAAAACCAATCGCCGGCATCATGCCACCCGCTACGCTCAGGCCATCCAACACCCATTTCGGTGCTTTTTGCACCACGGCACCCGCCGCTTCTGCCCCAAAATAAATCGGCAAAAAAGCCACCACAAAGTAAAAGACAAAGAGCGTGATCATGCCAAGATAATTAACCCACTCGATGCCGCGCCAGTTGCCCCGCTTCACCATCTCATCGCATTTGTGCATCATCGGCGAAAACGTAGTGAAGAGCACGGTAATACAACCTTGCACCGCAATTGAAAACGGCACTGCCACACCAATCGCTACCGTGGGCTCGGCCTTGGTCAAAATGGCAAAAGCCGTGCCGATAATCCCGCCAATCACCACATTGGGCGGCTGCGCCCCGGCCAGCGGCACCATGCCCATCCAAACCAGCTCTAAAGTACCGCCCACCAGCAAGCCGGTTTGCACATCACCTAAAATCAGCCCAACCAAAGGGCCAATCACCACGGGCCGGTGCATATGCGTCAGGCCGTCAAATAAATCGACCCCCGCCACACCCGCCAACAGCGCAATCAATAAGGCTTCAAATAGCATGATTTCAATCCTTACAGCAGTTTAGAAACAAGATCGCCCGATTCATCAGGCACCCGGCGTATTTCGCAAACCACCTTCAGGGCAGCCAGCTCGCGAAAAGCTTGCACATCGGCATCGTCCACCGACACTGTTTTATGAATTTGGCGCTTCCCTTCGGCAAAATGCATATTGCCCACATTCACTTCATGAATGGGCACGCCGCCTTTCACCAGCGTCAGCACATCCTGCGGGGTTTTGCACACCAGCAAAATCTTTTGATGCGCCGCCGCTTTATGAATCACATCAATGGTTTTTTGCAGGGTGAAATAGCGCGTTTGCACGCCCTCGCTCACCACCATATCCATTAAGTTTTGCTGTACCGGATCGGCAGCAGCGGCGTCATTGGCCACCAGCACCAGATTCGCCCCAAGGCTGCCTGTCCAGGTCACACCCACCTGACCATGCACAAGCCGGTTATCAATACGGGTAAGTAAAATATTTGGCCCAGCCATAACGTGCTCCTTGTCTTTTTAATTATTTAAGTGCCTTCGGCACATTGATTTAGGTGCGGCATCCCCGCGAAGTCTTTGATTTCTGCTTCGCCAAGAAAGTGAGTAAAGAAGGCAACCCCGACCAGCACGAAGGCCCCTCACTGCGGATAATCGAGGCGGCGTCAATTCAACTCGCTTCGCTCAAACACGAATTGACGACTACCCCGCCCCGCTTATTCCTCGGATCGCGGCTTCAAGGGGAGATTTAAGCCCCATGCCACGTGGAGATAAACGAGAGACCACCAGGCTTAAAAACATTCAAAAACTCAAAAAAAACATAATTTAAACCTTGGTTTCCTCCGTGAAACTCCGTGTCCTCTGTGGCTCAAGATTTAGGTTTTCGCGGCATACCATCAGTGAGTTAAGCCGGATAGGGATAAATTTTTACGCCTTGCACCACACGGTTTACTTCGCCGCTTGGGCAGGGGTTATCGGGTGCCAGGCCCAGTGCTAAAGAACATTCAAAAGCAAAGAGCTGGGCAAACAGCAGATAAGGCAGTGATAAATACAGATCATCCAGGCATGGAATGGTGACTTCAGTCAGGGGCAGGCTGGCGGCGCTTTTTGGGCCTAAGGCGACGACCTGCTGAGCAATGCCATTAGCGATTACTTCTGCCTGAAAATCATCGTCGTAGCGGCGGGTATAAGAATCCGCCGCAGCCATAAACATCACCACGCAGCTTTGGCTGTCGATCATAAATTTGGGGCCGTGACGCACCCCCAGGGTGGAATCAAAACGTGTGGCTATTTGCCCTGCGCTCAGCTCCAGCATTTTTAAAGCGGCTTCTTCTGCCAGCCCTGCCATTTCGCCACTGCCCAGATAAATCACACGTTTAAAGCCCTTGCCTGCCAGCGCTTTGGCTTGTGAGGCCCAGCCCTCCAGCTGCGATTCGCAAAAGGCCGCCACGGTTTCGATTTGCTCTTTGGCACGGCTTAATAAAATGCCCGGCGTCAGCATCATGGCCGCAGCCACAAACATGCAGCTGAAGCTAGAGGTCATGGCAAAGCTTTGATCGTCTGAACCTGCAGGCATCAGCACACAATAGGCATGGGAATTGTCCTGGCTGTATTTCGCCAGCTCGCCTTCAGGATTACACGTCAGCACTAAATGACGGCAGTAAGGCAACAGCTGATTAGCCAGATTGACCGCAGCCACGCTTTCCGGGCTATTGCCTGAGCGGGCAAAAGACACCATCAGGGTGGGGCGCGATGGGTCCAGATAAGCAAGCGGCTGGCTGACAATATCGGTAGTCGAAATCGCCTCGGCGGCAAGGCCAAAAGAAGCCCGCAGCCATGGCTCTAAAGTGCGCCCCGCAAAGGCCGACGTGCCCGCGCCGCAAAGGATAATCCGTAAATTAGGCGTGGACAGCACATCCAGCATCCATGCCTTCCACGCTAATTTGTCCTGGATCAGCCCTGCCATCAGCTCGCGCCAAAGCCTGGGCTGCTGGCTGATTTCACGGGCGGTATGCACAGCACCACGGTCGGCGAGCACGCTTTGCTCATAGTTGAGGTAGTTCATGATTGTGCCTCCATCCCGCAAGCACGGGCATAGAGCTGGGTAACTTCCATGATCTTATCGACCACCCATGCTTCAGGCTCGGCAGGCAATAAACCCGCGCTGATTTTTTTGGCCTGCTCAGGCAGGTATTGGCTGATTAAGGTAGGCAGCGGCGGCTGGCGGCGTAAATTATCAAAGAGTTTTGCCGCTGCCGCGCTCACTTCAGGATGCGGCCAGTAGTAGCGAATCCGGTCAGACAAGCTGTAATTGCGATCCAGGTACTGCTGATGCCCGGCCTGATCGTAATAAGCCAGCCAGTAATCCGGCTCTTCTTTCATCACTTGAGTGAGCGTGTCTTTTAAATGCGAGGCAGCAAATTCACCGATGGCTTCGCGCTCAATCGCATCCAGCGCATACATCGCCTCACGCAGGGCAAACGTTAAGCCCGGGCCTACTTTTAAAATGGCAAAGTGATCCTGCACCAGCTCCCTAAGCGAGGCCCCGGTTTGGTAATCGGTAGAGTGCGCCTCAAATACCAGCGCTTCTTTGGCAATAAAGCTACTCAACGCGGTGGCCTTATCACGCTGATAACGCACCACCTTATGATGATCAAACTCAACCCCCGGCTGCACCACCATGGCAATCACCCGTGGCCAGGCCGCCGCGCAGCCTGCTTCGGCAAAGACCTGCTGATGCACGGCCAGCGTTTGCGCTGCAGCCTCCGGCGAGGTGACTTCCACAGCATCCAGCGATTCTTGCGCGCCGCCCGGCACCGGCACTTCGGTACCGATCACATACACGGGCGCTTCCCCCCCGGCTGTTTGCCAGGCGCCTTCGGCCACCTGACACAAAACAGCGGCGCGTTTGGCCACTGTGGCATCGCTCAGCGGCACCGGGTCCCCGGCGCATGACATCGAGCAATCCAAATGAATTTTGCGAAAGCCTGCCAATACATAGGCGCTGACCATTTCGGCAGCCTTGGCCATGGCCTGAGCGGCTGGCTCTTTTTGCCATGCATTTGGCCCTAAATGATCACCGCCTAAAATAATGCGTGCCTTTGCAAATCCCACTTTATCGGCAATTGCAAATACATAGTCTTTAAAATCGGCCGGCTTCATACCGGTATAGCCACCAAACTGATTCACCTGGTTAGAAGTGGCTTCAATTAAAATATAACTATCGTCTTGCAGGCCCTGCTGCAATGCCGCTTCTAAAACCAGCGGATGGGCAGAGCAAATTGAATAAATGCCATTCGCCTGCCCTGCTTTATGCTGCGCAATCATTTCTATTAAATAAGACATAAAGGCTTACTCCTTTAAAAAACTTTATTCCGCCACAATCACGGTTACGCCCATTTGCGTTAATGCCTGCCGGTATTCATCGCTAATCCCGCTGTCTGTGACCAGAATATCGACCTGCGGCATTTTGCAAATCACACAGAAACTGCGTTTGCCAAATTTACTGGAATCAGACAATAAAATAATCTGATCGCAAGCAGCCAGCATGGCGCGATTAAGCTGCGCATCCTGCGCATTGGTGGTGCTCACGCCAGCCAATAAATCGATGCCATCTGCGCCAATAAATAGTTTATTAAAATGATGTAACCGAACTGCCTGCTCCGCCTCTGGCCCGCACAGGGAATAAGAATCAGCGCGTAAAGTGCCGCCCGTCATCATCACGGTAAAGCGCGGGTCGGCGACTAATTCGCTGGCTAAATTAAGCGCATTGGTCATTAAGGTGATTTTTTTATTGCTTGCAATATAGCGGGCTAATAAAGCAACGGTAGAGCCTGAATCCACAATAATTGAATCGCCGTTTTCGACTAAATCTGCCGCTCTGCGGGCAATTAATTGTTTTGATTCTGAGCGGATATTTTCTTTTTCTCTGAATTCCAATTCAAAAGAAAAATTCTGCGAAAGCGTGGCGCGGCCATAAGAGCGGCGAATACAGCCACTTTGCTCTAATTCATCTAAATCATGCCGGATAGTAACGGTAGAAACGCCTAATTCCTGAGCCAAAACACTGACATTACAACTTTCATGCTGGCGTAGCAGATCAACAATTTTTTCATGCCGTTTTTGCATGTTTTTTATATGGTTACTGGGCATGGCAACCTCTGCTTTTATTCATTCACTGCTTGTAAAAAAACCTGAAGACAACAAGGAAGTGACTCGAATTTATTCCTACAAAGCAAAGGGTGTCAACGCATTAATTTTCGACTTAAAATCGCTAAATTTTCGACTTTAGCGATAGTCGATAGTAATCAAAAACAAGGATATGTAGTATTAATACATGACAAAGCAATAAAAGGTTGGCTTAAAACCTTTAAGAAATAAGTAAAAATAACAAAACCGCCAAAAATGAAACAATACTACGCGGCAAACAAAAAACCAGCCCCAATAAACCAGACCTTTACAATGAAAGTAAATCGAAAGCACTACATTTTAATAACTTTCGTTTTGGCCCGTTAAAATGCTGCTTTTTTGCAAAAATAAATCAAAAAAAACGCGGCCATGCCGCGTTTAAATTGATTTATTTTCAAAGCTTAAAAATCGTGAAGCACTGAATTTTACTTCACAGGGATTTTCACATCGCCCGCCGGCACCGCCGTCACACTGTTTTGCGGGCTGCCGTCGATTAATTTATCCGAGTACGTCAGGTAAATCAGCGTATTGCGTTTCACATCCACCATACGCACCACCTGCACCGATTTAAAAAAGATAGAGGCCGATTCAGAAAATACTTCTTCTTGCTTCGCCAAAGGATTTTTAAACACTAATTTTGCAGTCTGACGACAAGCAATCGAAAACTCTGCTTTATCTTCCGCCAAACCAAGAGAGCCTTTCACGCCACCTGTTTTAGCCCGTGATATATAGCAAGTGACCCCTGCTACCTTAGGATCATCAAATGCATCAACCTGCACACGGTGATTACGGCCTATCAGCTTAAAAGCCGTTGTTACCGAGCCCACTTCTTCGGCAAGGCTGATACCGCTGATCATTAAACCTAAAAAACACAGCGCCCATTTACCCATTAAAGCTCTCCATTTTCACCCAAGCACCTGTTTCAGCGCTTTGTTGAGCCGCTTCAAGCAGCTGCATAATCTGCACGCCCTCAAAAGGCGTGACCGGATTTTTCCCTAAGCCCAGCACCGCATCGCGCACCGCAGCGTAATAAGCCACATATTGCCCCAGCGGCATGACAATCTCTTCATTCTGGATTTGATCATTCACGCTATGGTGCAATAAACCCGGCACGGGATCGAGGCCAAAGCCTGCGGCATCCGGTAATAGCCCTGCTTTTAGCTGAGATTCTTGTACATCCAGGCCCTGTTTGCTGAAGCTCGCCAGGCTGCCATGCAATACATAGCGCGGCGCGCCACCGCTGACTAAACAGCTGGCAGACAGCTTTACCCGCATCGTTGGATAACGCAGCAACACATGAAAATCGTCCACTGCCTGAGCGCCAGCACGGCGCATTTGCAAATCGGCAAATACCGCCTGCGGCAAGCCAAACAGCTGCAGTGTCTGGTCAATTAAATGCGGGCCCAAATCAAACCACAGCCCGCTGCCCGGCTCCGCACTTTCGCGCCAGCGTTCTCTGGTTTGCGGGCGGTAGCGATCAAACTGGCTTTCAAACTGCGCAATCTCGCCAAGGCGGCCACTGGCCAGCAGCGCCTTTAAACCCAGGAAATCGGAGTCCCAGCGGCGATTATGAAAAACAGACAAGACTTTGCCTGAAGCTTGCGCACGCAGCGCCAGCTCTTTTGCCTGCGCCAGCGTTAATGTAAATGGTTTATCCACCACCACATGCTTACCCGCATCCAAAGCCTCGCAGGCCAGCGGGTAATGGCTGGCATTGGGCGTAGCCAGCACCACCAGATCAACCAAAGGATCATTAATCAGCGCCATGGGATTAGGCAGCACAGTGGCTTCTGGATATCGATCTGTCACTAACTGAGGCTGACTCGACGCCACAAAGCGTAAATCCAGGCCTGCCGTGGCCGCAATCAAGGGAGCATGAAACGTTTGCCCTGCATAACCAAAGCCCACCAAACCGACTGCTAAATTCTTTTGCATCTTGTTTACCTCCAAACCGATAGCAGAGCTTACCCTAGGAATACAAAATATAAACGCAATCTTTCACGGCAACAGAGCAATATGCATATTGTTTATATGACAATAACGCTGATTCAAACCGATGAGTAAATATCGCAGTGCGGAGAAAATCCACGTACTTTAATTCATATTGCCCCCAAGTAAGCACCTACCCTCTGCACTCAAAAATCGTGCCGGAGAGTAAGAGACACAATCAGCTGACTTCAAGTATAAGGAGTAGTAAACAATTATCTACGCCCAGCAAGCCACCAACCTAATGGAAACGCATGATCAGCCTTCACTCACATATCGATGACATTGCCGCAGCAGATTGGGATGCACTGGCAGGCACTCAGCCTTTTATACGCCACGCCTACCTTGCTGCACTTGAAAACACCGGGGCTGTGGGCAAGCACAGCGGCTGGACGCCATGCCATATAGCGATCAGAGATGCTGATCAGCAGTTAACCGGCGCCATGCCGCTCTATCGAAAGACGCATTCCTACGGTGAGTATGTGTTTGACTGGGCATGGGCAGATGCTTACCAGCGCCATGGTCTGGATTACTATCCCAAGTTAATCAGCGCGATTCCCTTTACACCGGTTACCGGGCCAAGATTACTGGCTAAAACAGACGCCACCCGAAAACACTTACTGGCCGCTGCCGTAGCAATTGCACAAGAATCAGGCGATTCATCGTTTCATCTTTTATTCCCGCAGGAGGCTGAGCTTTCCATTGCACAAAGTGCCCGCCTGCTTGCCCGTCATGATGTGCAGTTTCATTGGCTGCGTGGAGATTGGCGTGATTACGCCGATTTTAGCGACGCGCTCACCCGGGATAAGCGCAAAAAGTTACGCCAGGAACGGCGTAAGGTCAGTGATGCGGGGGTGAACATCATTCGTAAGCGCGGCAGCGGGATCAGCGAGGCCGATTGGGTGTTTTTTTACCGCTGCTACAGCAATACCTATCTGGAGCACCGCTCCACACCCTATTTAAGCCTGGCGTTTTTTTTACAAATCGCCAGCGCCATGCCGCAATCCTGCCTGCTTGTGCTGGCTTATCAAGATGGCCAACCCATTGCCGCAGCGCTCAATATCATCGGCCCAGATCGCCTCTATGGCCGCTATTGGGGCGCAGCTTGGGGGCCTGCGGGCTATGTGGCCAATCTGCATTTTGAGCTGTGTTTTTATCAGGGAATCGAGTTTGCATTAGAAGAAGGATTAGATGCTTTTGAAGGCGGAGCACAGGGCGCACATAAACTGGCAAGAGGCTTCGTCCCCGTCGCCACCCAATCCGCCCACTGGCTGGCCCACCCCGGCTTTAGTGATGCCATCGATCAGCATTTAAACAGGGAACGAGAGGCTGTGGCCAGCTGGCAAAGCGAGTTGGAACAGCATAAGCCATTTAAATCAAGCTAAGGAAGCGCCACTCCGGCGGGGTTTGCTTAAGTTGATCGCATGGAGTTTTACTCCGCCCTCACCTCAACGACAAACCACTGCCCGCCCATTTAGCCTGATCAAGCAAGCGCAGTAATCCATCGCGCAATAAATCAGTAATACACAGCCCCTGCCTGATTTATGCATTCAGAGCCAGCTAAGGCTCCGAATTTTACAACTAGCCAGGCCTGAACTGCTGATGACAGCGGATACAAGCGTCTTCTACTGCCTTGTAAGACGCACGGATACGGTCTTCTTGTCCGGCTTGCGCCGCCGCTTTTAAAGCGCTGCTCTGCTGCTGCATATTGTCTGCTGCAGCATGAAAGTCTGCAGAATCAGATTTTTGCTTGGCATCAGACTGATTGTTTACTGCGAATTCAGCAAAATAAGCCCAAGGCTTGGTCGATTTTTCTTGCAGCTTAATTGCTTCTTGCAACACGCTATCGGCTTTATAAGGCTTCGCCCCTGTCAGCATGGCATTAATCGCCTCGCGCGATTTAAGCATTTCTTTAAAAGTGGCTTTTCTAAGGGAAGTTGGGGAATTAGGATCACTGCGCTGGCAAGCGGTTAAAGCCAGCAATGTGAGTAAAACAAGTGTAAATCGTTGCATAGCAGCCAAATCGTCAAGAGCAAAAGGGGAGCATGATACTCCCCTTTTCCCGGCTCAAAATACGCATTACTGATTGAAGATGGCTTCAAAGCAGGTGATTACCCAGGATAATTATTTTCATACATTGAATCATCTTGTTCGGATGAAATACCAAATGTCGCTTTTCATACCTAAGGTTCGGAGGGCTTCACCCCATGCGCACTCTCCAAAATCAAAAAAATAGTGCCTTCGGCACGTTGATTTTGGAGCGGTAGCCACCGCGGGGGCCTTCCTTTCTTGAACGGCCAAGAAACGAAGCCAAAGAAGGCCGCCCCACGAAACACGAAGGCCCCTGCACTGCGGACAATCGAGTCGGCGGCAGGCGGGATTGGCTCGCTGCCTCGCTCCCTGGCCGAAACCCCGCCCCGCTTGTTCCTCGCTACGGCGTGTTTCAAGGGGACTTTAAAAAGCCCTATGCGAAGAGCGTGCCTATTATGTTTTTTCGCTGTTTTCTAAAAAAACAAATTGCTTTACTCGCATAGAGCTTCGCCCGCCCAGAAATGATGCGATGCTGGAAAAGTCGCTATTAATCCGTAAAGGTTAAATCCAGGCTCCCCGCTTTTACCGTAATCCTTTTAACACTGCTTACGGCTTTTTGTGGGGCAACGCTGCCTTCTAAGCGGCTGATTTTTCTGAACTCTGCCTTCAAGCCATCAGCCGTTAACTCAAGCACCGTGTAGCCCTGTGCATCAGTATCAGCGTATTTAATCCAAGGATTATTTACCGCAGGAGGTGTGCCCGCCGCTTGATTAGCAAATGGATTGAGGCGCTTCACCACTTCGGTGGCAGGTACTTGCGCCGTGGTGATTCCCATTGCGCTGGCCAGCTGCTGGGCAATCATGCCGTACAGCGTTTGCGCCGCCACCGAGCGCCCTGCTGCGGCCAGGGCTGCAATTTGCCCGCCAATTACCGTACCCATATTCCCGGCCAGCGTTTCGTTAAAGGTATTCACAGCCGTCGCCGACAGGCCTACCGCAGGGGTCACCGCTGCCGCTGGCAATTTACCCGCCGCAATTGCGCCCTTCACTGCTGCGGCAATTGCAGCGGTATTGCTTAAATCTGTAAGCCCCGCTTGCATGGCCACGCCTGCCGATATCATTTGAATGGCGATCCCTTCTGCTGCGGCTTCCGAAGTAAACACGAGCGGCTGCACCGCGGCAAAGCTCTTGTCGCTGACTGCTTTTACAAAGTAGCTGTAGAAAGAATCGCTGCTGATGCCTGCGGTAACCAAATCGATCATCACTGGCTTGCCGCTGGCGTAATCGTCATACACTTGCCCGGCATAGAAAGAATGAATATCGCCCGTAATGGCCACCACGTTTTTGATTTGATTACTACTCAAAAACTGCATCAACGCTTTGCGCTCGGCGTTGTAGCCATCCCACTGATCGGCGTTCAGGATGATTTCTGTCTGGAAATCTTTAGGCGCGGCCGTGAGTGATTTGCCGTTTACACACATTTTAAGCAGCGATACTTCATTGCCCCACAGCTTCCAGGTGGCGGTTGAAGCCTTCATGGTGTTTTGCCACCAATCACGCTGGGTTTTACCGAGAATAGATACCAGGGCCAGCTCATCACCCGATGGCTTGGCTGCGGCTATTTTTTGCGCCTCAGCGCCTGCCAGTACAGCGGTTGGCACCATATAGCGCGAACCAATTGAGCTGCCAGCAGCGGCTTCAGGAATCACATGGTCGGCACGGTACAAGCGCTGATCTGTCATCACCAGATGCAGCAATTTACCGAAGCGGAAATCACGGTAAAGGCGGATGTTCTGGAAGCCTTTATCGGTGATATCAAACTTCACATCGGCAGGCATAAATTCAAACCATGCCTGATTGGCGCTGCGGCGGCGCTCGGTTTCGTGCTTATTATCGGCCTTGCCGGTTTTGGCATCGAAGCTGCCATTATCGTAAGTGGTGGAATCGCCCCAGCAATCATCCGAGAATTCGTGATCATCCCAAATGGCGATCATTGCAAAGCGCTCATGTACCGCCTGCAAGCGGGCATCTGAGCGATATTGCTTATAAAGCGTGCGATAGTCAGCAGTGGTATTGGCAAAACGTGCGCCGTCTTTGCCATTTTTGAACGGGCCATCAGGCAGTTTGATGGCGGTGTGAGCGGCCTCTACGGCGCCCTTTTGGAAATCCTCACCCACGGTTTCGTATATGTAGTCACCCAAATGCACTACAAAATCCAGCTCTTCACTTGCCAGAGAAGTAAAGCCCGCCCAGTGATTAATACTCCAGTCCTGGCAGGATAAGTAAGCAAAGCGCAGCTTGTTGACATCGGCATCCACCGCAGGAGCCGTTTTAAAGCGCCCTACACGGCTGATGCTGCTGCCTGCAATAAACTGGTAGAAATAGGTCGTTGCTGGTTTTAAACCCTCAACTTTGTGGCGAATCGTGTGATCCCAATCGGCTTTTGCGCTCAGCGCAACCTCATGCACTATCGTACCTGCCAGTGGTTTATTGCTACCCAAAAGCGCCGACTGATCGCTACTGCTGATCACAAGGCGCACCGCAATATCTGCAGCCCTGGCAGACACCACATCATCCGCATCGGCTGGCACAACGCGGGTCCACAGCATAATGCTATTAGCAGCCGGATCGCCCGAAGCAATACTTTGCGGAAATTTACAAGGAAGGGAAGGAGTCAGTGGCAAGGCAGCATCATCATCGCTGCTATTACAACCCACGAGCAACGCAGGGCCTACAGTTGAAACAGTAACAAAGCCGGTCCACTTTAAAAACTGACGACGATTCATGCTGCGCATCCAAAAGAGTAAGGTGTGCAACATAGCCGAACAGTATGACAATCAAATTAAAACAATTGTTTTATATTACAAAGCCACGCAACACGCTCTGCCATTAAGGCTGCTGTTTACCCCCAACAATCAGTTTGGGATTCAGATCATATTGCACAGAAATATCCTGCAATGCCCTCCCCTTTTGATGCATTAAAACAATCCGCGCAGCCAATATACCCTGGACACGGTAATCCCCTACTGTTCCTACACTGCATTGATAAGGAATGAAAGCCTCAATACTGCAAATAGTTGCAATACGCGCATCATTAAGAGCCAGCATTAACTCTGGGGCGACTGAAATTAAATAGCTGTCTGCCGGAATAAAAACCACGCTGTCTTTAGCGGCCTGTTGCAAACGGGCCAATTCAGTTTTAAGCAGCGCTTTATCGGGGTTGATTCGCCATGTTTCTAATGTCCACTGATAATCAGCCGCCACAGCCTTTAACTGCTCTCCAATTAATTGCGTATTTCGCTCACGGGGATTAACCGGCAGCAGCATTTTACTGCCCTTAGGTAAGTATTTGCGGGCATTACTGATTTGTAGTGGCAGAAAAACCATATTACTCACCCCTGCCACCATTTTATTTTCTTCTTTAACAACGGAGATAATCCCTGCACCAACCGGATCTGAAACCACATTAAAAATTAAGGGCTTGCGCCCGGATAAGAAGCTTTTGCTCATTAAAGTGGCTGTTGTGCCAAAGCTGTACACATAATCGTAGGACGCAAGATAAGGCTCTAATTTGGTCCGCAACATTGTGGCTAAATTTGTCCGGTCCTGATTTGCATCAAAAACGACAATGTCGGGCTTGAAACCCAGCTTCTTTAATTCATCACGAAAGCCCTGCTCTGCGGCCGTTTCACCCCGCCACAGAACCATCGCAATTTTAAGTGCATGGGCGGAGACGGGCATCAGCATCAAGCAGCAACAAAATAAAAATCGCATCATCACAGGCACCCGAAAAAGCGCTTACACTCCAACCAACTTAGACCATCACCACATCACCCACCTGTACTTATCATTAAGCCAAGCCCCCCCTGACCCAGCACATTTTATTCATGCAAAAAAAAACCGCTCAGACTTTCATCTGAACGGCTGATACTTTGCAAAAGCAAGTTACAGAGTAAGCAGAGCGCTGTCTGAATACTGCTGATTTTGCACACGCCCCCGGCCTTGCGGGATAGAGGACAGCAGCTTGCGGGTGTAATCGGCAGTAGGATTAAGATAAATGGCATCCGCATCCGCCTGCTCAACCACTTCGCCCTTATTCATCACCATCACCTGATCTGAAATATGCTTAACCACCGCCAGATCATGCGAAATAAATAAATAAGATAATTTAAATTCATCCTGCAAATCTTGCAGCAAATTCAATACCTGCGCCTGCACCGATACATCTAGGGCGGAAACTGATTCATCACAAATCAGAATTTCCGGCTTCATGGTAAGGCAGCGTGCAATGGCAATACGCTGGCGCTGGCCGCCCGAGAATTCATGCGGATATTTAGACAGCGAATTCCAAGGCAGGCATACTTTATTCAGCAAATCGCGTGCTAACTTAATCCGCTCGCTGTCATTTGCGCCAATACTGTGCAATTTCATTGGCTCGGTCAGAATTTGCTCAACCGTAAAGCGCGGGTTTAAAGACGCATAAGGGTTTTGGAAAATAATCTGAATACGGCGTTTGTATTCATTAAATTCACGCGGGCTCATGGCAAATAAATCTTTGCCATTAAAAAAGGCCTGGCCACTGGTGGCCTGATGCAGGCGAACCAGCGTTAAGCCTACCGTGGTCTTGCCCGAGCCTGACTCGCCCACAATACCCAGCGTTTTACCACGCGCTAATTTAAATGACACATCTTTCGCAGCATGAAATACGCGCTTACCAAACAAGCCTTCACGCGATTCAAAAGATTTACCGAGGCCTTTCACCTCCAGCACAATCTCATCATCAGCCTTGTAACCGCGCTCACGATTTGCTGGCTCTGCATAGCCACCCGGCTTTAGGAAATCGTCGATGACTGCAAGGCGCTCAGGACGGCGATCCAGGTGCGGGCGGCAAGCCAGCAGCGCCTTGGTATAGCTGTCTTTAGGTGCGTCAAAAATTTGCTCTACCGTTCCTGCTTCACGGATTTCACCGTGACGCATCACCACCACATCATGGGCAAACTCGCCCACAAGCCCCAGATCATGGGTAATAAACAGCACCGACATGCCGTGTTTTTTTTGCAGATCAGCAATCAGTTGCAGAATTTGCTTTTGAATCGTCACATCCAGCGCCGTGGTCGGCTCGTCTGCAATCAAGAGCTTAGGCTCGCAAGCAATGGCCATGGCGATCATCACGCGCTGCTGCTGTCCGCCCGACAATTCATGCGGATAGTTTTTGGCTTTTTTTGCCGGATCAGGCAAGCCTACTTCGGTCAGCAGCTCTACCGCGCGCTTTGCCGCATCACGGCGGCCTAAACCAGCGTGCAGCATCAGGGTTTCAGCCACCTGATCGCCCACGGTAAATACCGGATTCAAAGAGCTCATCGGCTCCTGGAAAATCATGGCGATATCTTTACCGCGCATTTTGCGTAATTCACTGCCGCTCAAACCCAGCAAATTACGGCCTTCAAACAGAATCTGGCTGTCTTTGCTGACTTCGGTGTTGTTAGGTGGCAGCAATTGCATAATCGCCATCGAAGTCACCGATTTACCCGAGCCCGATTCGCCCACCAAGGCCACGGTGCGGTGCTTGGGAATATCAAAGCTCACGCCTTTGATGGCGTTAAAGCGCTCGCCATCTTCCTGACGAAAATTAACCACTAAATTGCGTACAGACAGCAGTGTTTCAGTATTTTGGGACATGTCGCGTGCTCCTTATTTCACTTTTGGATCAAGCGCATCGCGCAATGCATCCACCAACAGGCTAAACGCCGTCACCAGGACCGACATCGCAATCGTTACCGCCACCATTTGCCACCAGAAGCCCTGCACCAGCTCAGCCGGTGACTCAGCCAGCATCGAGCCAAGGCTTACCTGACGCACACCCACACCAAAACCTAAGAAAGACAAAATCGCTTCGTACTTAATCAGCGCTACCGTCATTAAAGAGAACTGCACCAAAAGTAAATGGCTGATGTTTGGCAGAATATGCACAAACATCCGGCGTGAATGAGAAGCGCCAATGGCATTTGCGGCCTGCACATACTCACGGTTTTTCAGCTTCATATACTCGGCCCGCACGAGGCGGTAAGTGCCTGTCCAGCTGGTCAGTGCCATCACGGTAATAATCGTGCTGATACCGCGGCCAGAAACGGCGGCAAAAGACAGCAGCAAAAGCATATCTGGAACAGAAGTAAAGATACTGTAAAACCAGGTTAAGAAATCATCAACCTTGCCACCAAAGTATCCTGACACTGCACCAAGCGCCGTACCAATTGATAAGGCCAGAATGGCACCAAAAATACCGACAAAGATCGAAGTCGATGTCCCTTTGATGGTTTTTTCGATCACATCACGGCCACGTAAATCTGCACCAAAAGGCAAAGTTTCACGCTTAGGCGGGCTGTTATCCGCATACTTGCCCACATTTTTTTGCGCTGCAGCCAGCTCTGCACCAATCGGGTCTTCTGATGGCAGCATGGTTTGAATTCCTTTTCCTGCTTCTACCGCCGCATGTTTACTAGGCGGCAATTGCTCGTCTTTGCCCTTGGTAATCCATGAAGGTGGCGCGTAAGGCACGGCAACTTCATCGGCCCAATGGCTTGCCACCACATTGACCCAGCCACCCACGGCAATCAGTAAATAAGCCACCACCACCCACAGCGCAATAAAGCCCACTTTATTACGCTTAAGCCGCTGCCAGCCTAATGCCCACAAACTTTTAGAAGCCGTTTCTGTCTGCAGACCCGGCATTGCTTCAACAATTGCATTCATTTCCATACTCCGGGTTTATTTAAGCTGAACGCGTGGATCGATTAATTTGTAAACCAGATCGGCCAGCAAATTAAAAATCATCGTGGCAATTGCAATATAAATGGTTACTGCTTTAATAACGGGAAAGTCACTTTTATTCACAGCCAGTAATACTTCATTACCCATACCCGGAATACCAAAGAAGCTTTCCAAAATCAGCGCGCCCATCATTAAAAAGGGCAGCGACATCATTACCGTGGTCACCACCGGAATCATGGCATTACGCAATACATGCTTGAGCATGATTTTTTGCTCGGATAAGCCTTTAGCACGCGCAGTACGCACATAATCATTATTCATTTCTTCAATAAAAAAGCTGCGATAAAAACGAATATCCGGGCCAATTGAAACCAGCAAGCCCATTAATAATGGCAAGGGCACGTAAATGAGCAAATTAGTAAACAAAGAATCACCCCAGCCACGTACTGGAAACCAGGCTAATTCATACGCCAATACATACTGCCCTACCACGATATACACCAGAGCACTGATCGACATGGCTACCGTACACGCAATAGTGACCACGCGATCCGTTAAACCACCACGAAAATACGCCACGATCGCCGCCAATGGAATAGACACCAATAAACTCACCACCAGCAAGGATCCGGTTAAGGTAAGTGATGGCCCAATCCGGCTGGCAATCATAGTTGATACAGGCTGCTGCGTAGACCAGGACGTGCCAAAATCCAAAGTCAGCACCTGCTTTACAAAAATAAAAAATTGCTCCGGCAAGCTTTTATCCAATCCCAGCTGGCTGCGGATATTATTTAATACTTCTTCGGTTAAATGTTTCCCCCCAAGAATCAGGCTTGGGTCTCCCCCCACCACAGAGAATAAGAAAAACACCAGCAGCATCACCCCGAATATAGTCGGGATCATTTGTAAAACACGGCGAATAATATAGGCGAGCATTATTTTTCCTTGGCCACAAAGCGATCAGTATTGGTCATCATTTTTTAATATCCAGATAGCGCCAAAGGGTATTAAATTGCGGATGAGGTTTATATCCCTTGATCCATTGATGCGCCAGATAATTGTTAAACCGCGTGTCGCCCATCACCCAGGGCGTATCAGCCATCATGATTTTATTCATCTGATCATAAAGCGCATTACGCTCTGGGCTGTCTCCTAATTTTTGGGATGCCTCATAAAGCTTATCGTAGCCAGGCGATTTGTAGCAGGCATAATTTTCGCTGCCAATATTTTTGCCATACAGCATCATGGTGAAGTTATCACCATCCGGATAATCAGCCAGCCATGCCGCACCATCCATGCCATAGGTGCAGGTACGCAATGATTTAACCTGCTCATTCCATTGCATTTGTCTGAATGCTACTTTTACTTTGATCGAATCAAAGGCTTTTTGCCAGTATTCATTCCACTGCTTATCAATACCACTGGTGCCCGTAATGAAATCAATTTCAAATGGCAGGCCGCTTGGCAGCAAGCGTTTACCATCCTTGCCAATTTTATAGCCAAATTCATCCAGCAAAGCATTTGCTAAAGCCGGGTTATATTCAAACGCCGCTTTAAAATTTGGGTTATGCCCAGCCACATTTGGCGGGATAATATATTGTGCTTTAACGGCCTGATTACGGCGGATATTGCGAATGGTATCTGTTGTATTAAAAGACATGGCAATGGCGCGGCGCAAAGCAATTTTATCCTTGCTTAAACCACCCACCACTGGGTTTTGCATATTAAATACGTAATAGGTGATTTCTTCACCCAAATCACGGTAAAGTTTAATGCCCCGCTTCTTTAAATCAGGCTTTAAATCTGCACGCCATGGATCATTTGGATCAAGCAATAAAGAACCACGTACCAAAGGCTGAGGCAAACCACTCAAATCTAAATCACCATTTCTAAATGCCAGCCAGCGGGGTTGCTCTTCCTGGATAATGGACACTTCAACACGGCCAATTTCCGGAATGCTTTTTCCATTCATTTCTTTGGCGATCTGCTGATCACCTTCATCATCACCTGGTTTGTAATCGATGATTCTTTTTCTGTAATTTGGATTGGCCACCAGCGAGATATGTGTGCCAGGCTTCCATTCAGTCACCATATAAGGGCCCGTACCTACCGGGTGGGACATCGTGTTATCGCTATAGGCTTCCATCACTTCGCGTGCTACTGCGCCCATATGCGGCATAGCCAGCACATACTGCAAAGCCGGGTATGGCTCTTTTAATGTGAGCTGCAGGGTGTAACGATCAAGGGTTTTAATACCCTCAACTGTTTTATCGTAATCAAGTTTGCCATTTTTGGCCGATTTTACCCATTCATCGAGACCAATAAACTTGCCCGCAATTAAATACCCTGTAGGCGAACCTGTAGCAGGATCAACAAGACGTTTAAGTGAATAGGCATAGTCCGCAGCGGTTAATTCACGCTTCTGACCTTTAAATACCGCATCTGGTGCAAAGTAAATGCCTTTTTTAATATGCAGGGTTAATACTCTGCCGTCTTCACTGAGCTGCGGCATTTCTGTCAGCGTATTAGGAACCAGCTTTACGGGCCTTGCCATAAAGTCATAGGTGAGCATAGGGTCAAATACATTTTCTGTAATTGAGCTGGAATACACATCTGATATTTTGCCCGGATCAAAGCCCGTTTCAGGTGCAACAAAAGCCACCCGCAACACTTTATTCATATCCGCAGCTAATGCTGGCTGGCTAAATAGCGCCCCCGCTATGGCGATGCTTAATAGTTTTTTCATCACCGTCTCCTCATTTAATTCTGTATATGGCTGTAATAAATGCTTTTATTTTTAAACAAAAACATTCACCTCAATCTGAATCTTGCTCAGCAGGCTATTGTTTAGCCGTTTTAGCCGCCGCGCCACGCTGGCCGGTAATTTCCTGAAAGAAAGCATCGGCATTAGGCTTGCGGCCGATAAATTCTTCAACTAATTCCATCGCAGGACGCTGACCACCGTTTTCTAAGATCAATTCGCGGTAACGCTTGCCCTGCTTCACATCCATCACATTGCTGCCGTAAGCCGACAACATATCCAGCGCTAAAACTTCAGACCACATATAGCCGTAGTACCCTGCCGCATAGCCACCCACGATATGGCCAAAGGTGCCGGGGAATTCTGTACCCGCTACATAGCCCAGCGGGGTTTTACCCTCCATGGCCTGCCATACCGCCTGCGGATCACCCGCATCGGCAGCAGCCAGGGCCATATCGTAGGCGGAGTACAGCACCTGTCGGGCGTATTTAAGGCCACGGCCAAAGCGGCGCGCTTCATCCATTTTGGCAATCAGCTGAGGATCAATCGGTTTGCAGCTTGGGCAGGTCTCGTTAAACAGCGCTTCCGCCTCAGGGCGACGCGCCCATTCTTCGTACATTTGTGATGGCGCTTCAACAAAATCACGCTTCACCGATGTACCCGCCTGCATGGTGTAGCGTGTTTTAGATAAAACACCGTGCATCACATGACCAAATTCATGGAATAGTGTTTCCAGCTCATCCTGGTTAAAGCCTTCACGGCTAAAATTGGTCACTAAAACACTGACCGGCGTTTGCCCGCTTAAGGTGCTTACACCGCGAACAGGGAAAGCCGCCGCATGCTTGTATTTGCCATCACGCGGGAAGAGATCAAGGTAAAAGCTGGAGAGGTATTTTTTGCTGCTGCGATCAAATACATCGTAAGCACGTACATCTTTGTGCCATGTTTTTAATTGAGCATTCGGGCGGAAATCAACACCATAGAGTGTGCCGGTGACATTCATCATCCAGGCAATGGTCGGCTCGGTAGGGAACTGCTCACGCACTTGCTTTTGGTCGAGCTGATAGCGGCTGGCTTTCAGCTGCTCTTCGTAAAACTGCACATCCCAGCGTTTCAGTACGCTATCAGCCTTGCCGGTAAAGCGGGCTTTTTCCTGGCGCAGCTCTTCAATATCTGACTTTTCTAAATCAGCAACGCGGGATTGCACATCGGCCAAAAAGGTATTAACCGCTTCTGGCGTAGCGGCCATTTTATTGCGGATTGCAAATGCGGCATAGCTTGGGTAGCCGGTGAGCCGGGCAATTTGTTTTCTTAATTCAACGACTTCTTTGAGAATTTGCAAATTGGCAGCGCCGCCAATTTTCATCCGGCCACTGTAATAGCGCTCACGGGTGGCTTCGTTTTCTGCATACCCCATTACCGCATCAATTTCTGGGTAGTCAAAGCCCAAAACATACTGGCCTGCTGCGTCTTTTTTAGCGGATTCTAAAAAGCTGGCCGAAACCCCTTTTAATTCTGAAGCAGTAAAGCTGATTCTGGCCTGGTTGTCGCGCATATTGCGCGAGAAATCCTGCTGCAACTTTTCAATTTTATTGAAAATTGCGGCTAATTCTGTACGTTTTTCTTTAGATAAATTAACCCCACGGTCTTCAAAATTGCTCAGCAAATCTGCACGGGCTTCCGCATCAATGGCATCTTTTGGTTTTAAAGCTTTAAAGCGGCTGTATAAAGCCTCGCTTTGCAATACATCACTGATCAGTGCCGACATTTTTAAATTGCATGCATCAGCCGCAGCACGCACAGGCGCTAAAGGGCTGACCTCAGAAAGTAATCCGGCGGAGCCGCCAAAGCGATCAAGATCCTGATTAATTGTATTCCATTCACCCAATGTATTTGCCGCATTAACTTTAGCCAATGGCAGTTTTTCTAATGCAGCAATTTTTACTTTGGCATGGGAAATTGTTTGCTGACACTGGCGCGCAATATCGGCCGCATCAGGCAAAAGCAATGCGCCTCCCTGTGCTGCAAATAGCGGTGCAGAAGAAAACAATACGGCGAGGCTCATGGCGATTTTTTTCAATTTATTCCCCGGCAAAGGTTAATTGGGTATTACTTTGCAATTGTTTTTTTGATCAGCAGACGTAGCAAAACTGGCACACGCAAATGCCTGCTGCCATTTTAGTTTTATCTTTTTTTGGGTTAACGCAGAAGAGCTGGGCGAATGACGCCCAGCTTTAAATTACTTTATAAACTGCTCATGCCCGACAATACCAATCTTTTTTACACCCAAGCGCTGCGAGCTAGCCAAAACCAATGCCACAGATTCATAATTTGCATCTTTATCAGGGCGAATATGAAACTCGGGCTGTACCGCTTTTTGTGCTGCATCAGACAGATTCTTTTCTAAAGCAGCACGATCAGCCAAAGGAACACCCGCCCATGAAATGATATTATTGCTGCCAATATCAATCTGAACTATTTCCGGCTTTTCTGTTGATTTAGAAGGTGAATTAACGGGCATATCCAGTTTTACGGCATGCGTTTGAATTGGGATAGTGATAATCAGCATAATCAGCAAAACCAACATCACGTCAATCAATGGCGTGGTATTGATTTCCATCATCATATCATCGTCATTACCACCGATTTGCATTCCCATAATCGTTCTCCACAGCGCATTTGCTTTTTATATCTTATGATTCAGTGAATCAGGCCAGTGGTTTAAATAAATCAAACCACGGCCTGACCCATCGAAAGCCATTAATTCCTGGCAGGCGGCTCGGTAATAAAGGCGATTTTTACAATCCCCGCCCTTTGTACCGCTAAAACAATCCGGCCTACCGAGCTATATTTAGAAGACATATCGCCGCGAATATGGACTTCCGGTTGCGGATCCATTTTTGCAACTTTAACCAAACGAGCCAGTAATTCTTCATCCGACTTAATCTGGGTGATATTCCAGTAAATATTGCTTTTATCATCCACGCCTAAAACAATGTTTTCTGGCTTGGTTTGCGTCGGAATATTGACCTCTTTAGGCAAAGTCAATTTAATCGTTTGCGTTACAACTGGAATAGTAATCAAAAAGATGATGAGCAGTACCAGCATCACATCCACCAATGGCGTGGTGTTGATTGCAGACATGACCTCATCTTCATCGTGGCTGGAAGCCCTTTGTCCTGGCCGCAGATATCTCATGATGATTACTTAGGTGTGCTGAGTAAATTGGTATGCAAGCGGGCTGCTACGGTGTGAACCATTTCCACTACCAGCTTGTTACGGCGTACTAACCAGTTGTAGCCCAGTACCGCAGGCACGGCTACTGCCAGACCAATCGCAGTCATGATCAAAGACTCACCCACCGGGCCCGCCACTTTATCGATCGATGCCTGGCCAGAAATACCGATGGCTGTTAGCGCGTGGTAAATACCCCAAACTGTACCGAACAAACCTACGAAAGGAGCAGTCGAGCCTACAGTTGCGATAACCGACATACCGGCTTGCATTTTGCTGCTGGCGTGATCCGCTGCATCGTAAGTTGCCATCGAAACCCATGTATTCAGGTCTACGTTTTTGCTTAACTCACCATTGTGCTCGCTGGCAGCCTGAGCACCTGCATGAGCTACAGAGCTGTAAATACCATCGTCTTTCAGTGCTTTAGCCTTAGTCAGCAGCTCCGGGCCACGCGCTTTGAGCAAATCACGGCCTAATTTGATCAGGCGGCGCTGATCCAGAATCTTAACAATACCCACATACCAGGTAGCTGCGGACATGGTCAGCAAAATCACTAAAGTACCTTTAGCAACGATATCGCCCTGAGCCCATAAAGCATCAATACCGTATGGATTAGCGACAGCTGTCGTGGTATTTGCAAGCACTGGCAAAGCACACGCTGCAGCAGCGGCTGCGAACATAAAGAATTGGCGGGAGAACTTAGCCATGATTTACTCCATTCTATTTAGGTGAGGGTCTTAATTATTCTGAATCAAGCTTGAAAGAAAGCTCTTGCTCAAAAATCGTATCTGGTTTGCAGCTGTTACCTTGTAAAGACTGCTTAGCTGCTTGCAAAAACTGGCTACGGAAAGACGGCGGAATTCCACTTGTAAACTTAGAGCTAATAATTTCGCTCAGCTTTCCGTCTGAATTTGTTTTGTAAACAATGGTAACCACACCACTGATATCCTCGTTTAAAGCCTTGCGAGGAAACTCCAGACCACCAAACTTACTGCAATTACCTGCTGTTGAAATCGGCCCTGCAGGCGCAGCAACAGGGGCAGCAGTTGCCTGAGGCACAGCAGGAGCAGATGGTGCTTTTGCTTCTGATGTAGCCTGAATCGTGTTTGTTGACTGGGTAGTCGGAGCAACCACAGGCGGAGGAACATAGGCCGGCTGCTGTTGCGGTGGCGGAGGCGCTGTATCCTTCACCACTTTTTCAATTTTTGGGGGTGGCGGCGGCGGCGGCGGTGGCGGCTCACTGATCACAGCAACTTCAACCTTTTGCTGAATCACCTTAACCAAATCTTTGCCCAAGCCGGTAACCAGCGCATAGACAACGAGCACATGCAAGGCAGCCACTCCCGCTAAGCCCACTGCACGACGATCACGTGCATTCTGGCCAAAAGCTTCCACGATGCTCTCCTTTAAATAGATTCACGAAATAACTTAATAAAACAATTAAGCAGCTACACCACTAAGATACGCTAGTAGAAAATGAATTTTTACTAGGGTTTACTCTAACCAATCGAAAATAATAATCAGCAATTCGGCAAAAACAAATAGCTCATAAAAGTTGGCCGACAAAACGCGCCCCGCAAACCTTTATGCATTTATTTTTTTACACTCAATTGAATAAATTAAAATCGAAAAACAGATATAACCGAAAATGAACGAACATCATAAACACAAAATTATGTTAGTCAAAAAATGAATAGTTATATCGATATGCTTCACAAAATAAAAAAACACGCTAAAGAAGCCTGTGAGGGCGGGCCCTCACAGGCAATACTCATTTTAGAATGAATACTTAGCACCTAAAGAGTAAAAACGACCACGTACGCTGTACAAATCAGCAAAACCCATATTGCTCGTGCCTACATCGGTAAATGGAGGCATACGATCAAAGACATTTTTCACTGCAGCATCGATTTTAAAGTTTTTAAAGCCGGTATAGCTCAGTGTAAAGTCTGTTTCTGAATGACTAGGCACTTCATACTCATTTGCGCCCAATGGATTTGTATCAGTAATCGGATCTTTACGATTCACAAAACCAGCCGTTGTTTTCAGAGAAACCGCACCACTCCATTCACCTGTTTCTGCCTCAACACGTAAAGTATTGCGCCATGCAGGTTGGTTGAAAATGCCATTCCAGTTTTCTTTCTGATTATCGCCATTTACTTTTTCATTCAGCAAATAGAATGAATTGGTATTACCAAAAGTAAAGGTTGCAATCGAAGTAGGTAAGCGGAATCTAAACTCAGTATCAATCCCTTCTACTGTCAGGCTATTCATATTCTGCAGGTTGGTATTGATCACCAGACCACGCTGTTGATAGGAGTACTTGCCTTTTTCTAACGCTTGCAACTGTGTTGGTGTGTCGATCAGATCAATTTTTTTGGTTCTCCACCAGTCCATAGATGCACTAAACGGACCGTTGTCGACCACAACACCAATATTGAAAGACTCGCCTTTTTCTGGCGTCAACTCAGTGTTACTACCATTGAGGTAATAGCCATCCACGATGCAATTGGCAGGCTTATTCAGTGCAGCGCATTCTTCCTTCGTTTCAACTCGGTATGCCCCCTCATCCAGCCCCCCTTTCAATTGCTTGAGAGTAGGCATACGGAAGCTGGCCGTGTACGAACCACGGAACAACAACTCCGGTAAAGGCTGATAACGTGCAGCAATCCGTGGGGATGCCTTAGATGCGGTATCGTAGCTGTCGTAACGCAAAGCGGCTTGCAGCTCAAACTGCTTGCTCAAAGGAATAGACAACTCAGCAAAAACGGCCTTGGTATTACGTGATGCATCTACGGCCGCTTGTTGAATGCTACCAAATACACCGCCTGCCTGAGTCAAGGCATCTGGCGTGTCTTTTAAAGATTCACGCGCGAACGATGCGCCAACGGCAAAAGCTAAAGGGCCACCTGGCAGGCTGATACCGGTCTCACCGCTGACTTTGGCATCAATCGATGAAAGCGTACTTTCACCTTCTCGGCGCGGAGTGACTTTGAGTGAATCGACAATGGCTTGATTGTTTGTGGTTGATGTACCAACAATAAGCCCGCTATTTAGCGCAGCGAAGAATTTTTTCTCATCAAGATAATTACTATCTTGATTGGTCTGCTTGCTTACGCCGTGCGCTACACCAATTTTCCAATCAAAGCCCTGGGTTGTACCATCCAAACCAAACGCAATTTGATACAAAGAGGCATCGCGATCAGTAATACGTGAACCGCCTTGCATAAAGCGACCACGGTAGGTCTCCTCGGTCGTACTACCCGGAACAGGCAAATTACCTGGCGCAGGGTGCGCTTCAAAATGATCGCTACTCTTTGAGTAGAAACCAGATGCAAAGGCACGGATATCTTCATTAATCTTAACATTAGCCAACATCATAGCGGTCTGACGATCAGCACCGTTATATGAAGTAAGCAATTCTTTATTAAAATCAAATACACAGGCACCCGACTTGTTGAGCGAATCAGCAGGACATGGTGTGTACGGCTTGCCGTTCAAACTACCTGTCGGCGCAAATGAGCTACGCTGATCACGCCCACCAAAACGACGGAAATCAGCCGAGCTGGTTAAATCACGATCTTTACGCAAGATAGCATCGCGCTTAAAGATGTCGTAGCTGGCGAATACATTAAAGCCTTGCTCATCTAAGTCGCCATAACCACCACTCATACCAAAGCTTTTCTCAGTACCGTCACCACGGCTGGATTGCCCTAGGTTGGTACGTAGTTCGCCACCTTGATAGTTTTTCTTGGTAATGAAGTTAACTACGCCGCCCACTGCATCCGCACCGTAGATGGCAGAACCACCATCTTTCAACACTTCTACGCGCTCAATGGCTGAAATAGGGATCATATTGACGTCAACGCCTGATGGCGTAGCCGTATCACCCACGGCACTTACAGGCACGCGACGGCCATTCAGCAAGACCAATACATCACCAGCACCCAAGCCACGCATCTTGATGGTAGAGCTACCCGACGCAGCTGGAGAGTTACTTGCATTTTCACCTTGGTCCATGATGTCCATGGAAGCCATATTCTTGAGCAACTCATTCACAGAAGTCGCAGCGATTTTTTCAATTTGCTTACGAGTAACCGTTTCAACCGGTGTGGAACCTTCTTTCTTAATCCGCTTAATGCTCGAGCCCGTTACTTCAACGCGCTCAACTTTATTTACTTTTTCTTCAGCCTGGGCATTGATTGCTGCACCAGCACCGATTAAAGCGATCGCAACCGCTAATTGTTTCATCCGCATGAAAGCCCCCTGATATTTAGACTTACAAATGCTCACTAAGAAGTGAGATCCCTCGCTCTGCATTGCCGCTGTCTTTTTGTCCGCGGCTTTCGCTAAGTAAAAATTACCATAGGCGAATATTGCGAATGTAACGATATGTAACCAAATCAAGGCATAGGGTGGCGGGGTTTAAAACAGATATTTTTTGAATGGGCTTGATGCAAATCAAGAATTAGACGGCAAGCTAGGGATAATCCCAACTTGAGTGACTTGCAAGAAAAAACGTGGCGGTTTTATTTTTTTTGAGAATCAGATAGCAATACAACAAAATACTTACATCAATAAAATCAATAAGATAGAAAAAATAACGTTCACTACTTGCACGCTTTTCTTTTTTTATCAAAAGTTGATTGTAAGCGAAAGACGCAGCTACCACTCATCAATAATACCCCCATCACTCGTATTCAAAAGAAAATGCAAACATTTTTATGCTTTTTTTAAAGGGAGACTTGTACTATTACCGTGCTTTCCCTAGTAAACAGTGGATGAAAAAACCCAGAAATTCATATTTTATTGTCATTATTTATTTATACATTTATGCATCACTATCATCACTTTTGAGTGATATTTACCACACTATTTACTTATTGCACTGCACAACAAAAGCAATAAGAAATACTCGTGTAATATTTAAAGGTGAACAATTACAAAAATGACCATTTCACCGCAATGTAAGCGGGCTTACCCCACTTTACCAATACCCACAGAGCCGATAAGGTTTGCGTTCTCCCCTTTCCACCAGGTTTATTTATGAGCCCAGTTCTTTCTTATCAATTAGAAAATGGTATTGCTACGCTTTGTTTAAGCAATGGCAAAGTCAATGCAATTTCTATGGATGTTATTGATGCATTTAACCGTGCTCTTGATCAGGCGGAGCTTGATCAGGCTGTTGTCATTATTACTTCGGGGTCGGGTGTTTTATCGGCAGGCTATGATCTGAAAGTCATGACTTCGGGCTTAGATCATGCGCTGCCACTGGTCACTGCAGGATCAAGACTTAGCCGCCGTCTGCTGTCTCACCCCTACCCGGTTATTGTGGCGTGTCCTGGCCATGCCATTGCCAAGGGCGCATTTTTATTGTTGTCTGCTGATTATCGGATTGGTGTGGCTGGCCCGTTCAGTATTGGCCTGAATGAAGTACAAATTGGGATGACCATGCCCTACGCAGGCATCGCAATTGCGCGCAATCGCTTAAGCCCGGCAGCTTTTGAGCGCTCTGTCATTAATGGGGAAATGTTTAATCCGCAAGGCGCGGTGGATGCAGGGTTTTTAGATTTATTGGTTGAGCCGGAAGGGCTCGCAAGCAGCGCACTGGCCGCAGCAGAATCTTTAAAGAAAATCAGCATGAAGGCGCACAGAAATACCAAGCTAAAAGTACGCCATGACTTTTTAGCCGCCTTAGATAAAGCTATTGAGCAGGATAAAGAAACCCTGAGTCTTGATTAAAAGGCCAGGTGGCAAAAAACGCAGCCCGCGTTTTTTGCCAGCCCCTGCAAGATGCGCCTGAGCTTCAGGCTCACCTGCTAGCCAGTCCAGCGCTCACCCAACTGAGCGCGCTTATACCAGGCAAGCAAATCAGCCACTTTACTCCCGCCATCCAAAGGCCCCCAAGGCGCAAAGTCTTGCTCAGCAATTGGCATATAAGGCCCATGCTTCACCTCAAAAATCACCCCTCCCTGATCCAAAGACAATACAGCGTGCCATACACCCGCCGGCGTTTCCAACACAGCCGCATCCTCACCCAAAATCTGGCGGGCAATCACTTCGCCGCCATCATTAAAATGCAGCACCAGAAATCTTCCGGCCAAAGGATAGAGCAGCTCCCATGTATGCGGATGCCTGTGAGGACGCACCAGCGTATCTGGCTCCATAGCAATGGCAAGACGCTGAATCGGATCAGCCAGCTCTTCATGCAGATTATGATTTGCACGGCGGCGGGCAGATGCCTGCGCTTTGCCAGCTAGGCTAGTGAGATCAGCCGGAGTTATTTTTTTCATGCTGATTTACTCTGCCGCAGCCACAACACGGATTAATACGGATTCGCCTACCTGCACGATCTGCCCGGCACGAATTTTGCACGCTTTGCGCAGCTCCTGTTGCCCGTCAACCTGCACATCCCCCGAAGCAACAATTTGCTTACCTTGGCCGCCAGAGCTGGCCACATTCGTAATTTTCAGCAAATTATGCAGCTCAATAAATTCATTACTGAGTTCAACTTCAAATTCTTGCATTTCAATTTCTCTTTTCAATACTTCAATAAGGGCCGGATGATACCAGCTTCTCCGGCTCGCGAAAAATCAGCTCAGGCTGTATTGCAAACCCGCACGCAAGCGCCGCACAATGCCTTGTAAATCCAGATCATGCCGGGCTTCTAATTTGGATGCCAAAAATAAAAGCTTGATCCAGTTCATTTTAAAGTCCTCATCATTGCTTGCAAAAACAATCACGTTATAACTGTTAAATGCGCGGCAATACCAAACACGGCCATTAAAAACCCGCTTTAATCTTTCGATATAGATATTTAGCTTGGGATCTGTGCCCCATAAATTAATCACCAGCACGCCTTTTTCAGATAAAGCCATGCGGCAATGATCATAATAAGATTCTGTTGCCAGAACAGCAGGCAAGCCTTCATTATCATAAGCATCCAGCATGATTACATCGGCTTCGGCACGGCCATGCGTTATATAATCAACCGCATCGGTTTGAATAATACTGAAGCGCTCATTATCATCAGGGATGAAAAATTCATGGCGCAAGGCAATGACTTCTTCATTGATCTCAAGCGTGGTGATTTTGCTTTCAGGCAAATAACGGTAACAATATTTGGGTAATGAGCCGCCGCCCAAGCCTACAATTAATACCTGTTTCGGGTCAGGTACAAAAAGCAAAAAACCCATCATTGTTTGTGAGTAGCCCAAAGCCAGTGAATAAGGATCATCTAAATCCATTGCGCTTTGAATAGAATTCCCGTCAAAGCGCAAAGATTTATATCCATTCTCTAAAGTGAGATAAAGCGCTTTATCAAGCGAAGCTGAAAAAGTCATTACAATATGCCTAAAGAATTAACTAATGCGCACAAGCCATGGTTTGTATACCTGATTGAATGTCAGGACTATTCAATTTATACAGGAATCACCGTGAATGTAGAAAAACGCTATGCAGCTCATTTAAGCGGCAAAGGCGCGCGCTATACACGCATTCGCCCGCCGCTAAAATTACTGGCTGTGATTGAGTTTGCCGACAGGGCCGCAGCGGCCAGTACGGAATACACCATCAAGCAATGGACGGCAAAGCAAAAACGCGCGTTTGCCGCACAACATCCCGTGATCTGATTGTAAAAAACCGCTATTCCTGTGCACTTTGTTCGGCCCGATCAGCAATATGGCTGGATCTGGCCAGCAACATCAGTAAACCAGCCAAAACCATTAATGCGGGAATAGAAAGCTTTAAACCAACCCCATGATAATCCTTCAGATAAAGTGCAAACCCCGTTGCGATCAGCATCGGTGCGGTTACAACACTGGATTTATTAATCCCTTCCAATGCCAGCACAGCAATACCCGCAGCAATCAGCCCCAAATAATTAAAGTGCCCATTTGCGGCATTAATTGCAGCTCATTTATTAACCAGCCACCGCCCACTGCAATTAAAACAACAGGCAAGACGGCGCTACGTTTTTTTTCCAGCATATTAACCCCTTGTCTACAGTGTTTTTACTCCGGACCTTAGTAGTAAGACAGCCCCCCCCTGTGTCAGGATAGTTGAGATACTCCCTTTTCAGGGATTCCAACTTACTCAGGGGGCTGGTTACTTATCATGTCGCGTATTCCCAAGGCTCGTAAAGATGCCATTTTAAGCAAAATGCTTGCT
>NZ_PDZG01000128.1 GCF_002735645.1 Iodobacter sp. BJB302 | reverse complement strand
CAAGCATTTTGCTTAAAATGGCATCTTTACGAGCCTTGGGAATACGCGACATGATAAGTAACCAGCCCCCTGAGTAAGTTAGAATCCCTGAAAAGGGAGTATCTCAACTATCCTGACACAGGGGGATAACAACCCCGTTGAAAATGCCATCCGCCCGATTGCCATTGGCAAGAAAAACTGGCTATTTACCGGCAGCGAGCAAAGCGGGCACCGCGCCGCCGCGATCCAAACCTTACTGGGCACCGCCAAACTAAACGGGATTGAGCCGCTGATGTGGCTGACAGAAACATTAGAAAAACTCCCGACTTGGCCCAATAGCCGAATTGACGAGCTGCTGCCATTTGTTAAAGATCAGAACCCACAAGATAACGAAGGCTAAAGCAGCTGGCTAGGTGGGAGGGCTGAGCGCTTACCGTCAAATCACTAAACATTCAGTTAACCGGCCCTTGAGCATCAAGCTGCGCAAAGCCGGTCAGCTTCAACATTAAAGTGCAAATGTACCCATACACATACACCGCCTCACTTCGTGCAAACCACCCGAGTCAAGATCTTTCCTTCCTATCAGCCCTATTTTCTCTGGAGCGCCGGCACGGCTGGATTGCAGGTGAGGAACGGATGACGCCCAAAGGAGCACGCCTTGGAGACATTCGGACAGAAAGCTATTGGTCTGCGTGTATTGCGCCTGGAAAAGTGTCTTCCGAAGTACAGCAATTAGAAGACCTTCTTGAGCACTCCGCTGCAGCGGTACTTGAGTTGGCTGATAAGCTGACAGACTTTTACGCAACTGGCGGCAAGCTGAATTACTTTATTAGTCTGTACGGTATACGCAACTATGGACTAGTCTTTTCGTCCCGGTTGATGCAAAAACTTGCCGAAGCCAGGATTGAATTGCAACTGGACATATACCCAAATGAAAGTGGACTCTGAATCTTGTTAAGGCACTATGAGTAATAATCCAACGACTCAAGACTACACAGGAACCGTGGTTACAGCGGGTTCCGCCGTTCGTATAATGCGTATTCCACCATCAATATTCAATGCAATGAATGCTCAGGAAAAAGAACAAATTGAATCAATGCTAGGTGAGATTTTTTTAGTATACGAAGTTGATCAATATGGTTGCGCATGGATTGAAAAGTGGTGGCACAAAGATGAAACTCACGCTTCGTCTCATTCACTCGCGCTTGAGCCATCAGATATGGAAGTTGTCAGTGATGAGTACGCCTGCCCTATCCATGAAGAGATGTGTTACAAGGCCCCACTTCAAACGCCATCCCCTCCTGGTTTTGATCATGTTTAAATTTATACCCCTGGTAACACTGCTGTTCTTGTCAGTATCCACGGCCTTTGCCGCGTCGCCACGCATGAGTTCGCTGAAGGTCAGCCAGCCTGAAGCGGCAGTAATGCGGGCGTGTACGCAGGACGAGCTCTGTGTTGAAATCATGCCCGGCTGCGAAGGTGAAGCGTGCGCCAGTAGCGAGGCCGGTGGCAAGGTATTAAGCCTTACTGGCGGCCAGCGCAATCCGTTGTACTCGCGCTACCGCTTAGCAGAGCTGGTATCCCCAAATGCAGATGCTTCACTGCAGCTGTGGCCAAAGCTGATCCGTTTCGGGGATGGCATTCTGGCAGGCGCAGAGACAGAACTGCGCGGCATGTATTCTGGCGGCGGGGCGAGCTCAACCACCCTGCACCTCATCGCCTTTTTGCCAGACCAGGCGCCGTTTGAGGTGCTGCAGAGCGCCAGCGTGTTGATCAGGGCATGCTTTAGCGAGCACAACATGAAGCAGCGTGCCGGTGTCTGCCACGATTTATATAACTTTAACGCCAGCCTGGCCCTGACGGGAGCATACGCTGCAGGCCTGCCGGTGCTGCGCTATCGCAGTAAAGCGACCTCTTTTCCGGGGCCAGTTTCGCGATCCAAAGATTCGCTGTCTGGGCAGCCTCTTCGCAAGCGCGACATCCATACCTTCACAGACCCCCAGTGCAGCTACCAGAGGCTGTACCGCTTCGACCCGGCCGCCCGCGCTTATATTGCAAATAAGCCAGAGCCCGACTGCTCGGATTACACCGTACCCTGACTTTGATCTTGTTTCGGGCCACGCTACTTCACGCCGTTTCACTTTAGCGCGCCCGATCACTTCGGTGAGAGTACTTCTGCACGGATGCCTCCGCCGCAAAATCGCAGCAATCCTCACAAGGATAAATGGGGCGCTCCGGATGGGGATTGGGTTTTCGCCTGATGAGAAGATTGCATTTAATTTAATCGCCCGCCATAAAGAGCCAGCAGGTTGAAGGTACGCCTTTAAATAGCATTGAATAAGGCATCCATGCCCGCTGCGCGGCTCTATTTTTATGCCCAAACACCTGCCAAAGCGGTGTTTATTGGGCATGAATGATATGCTTATGCCCATTGGCAGAAAATACCTCGCTGCCCACACCCTATTTACCCTCTTATAAAAGGAAAACAAATGGCTCAATATGTTTTCAGCATGAATCGCGTTGGGAAAATTGTCCCGCCTAAGCGCCAAATTTTAAAAGATATCTCACTGAGTTTTTTCCCAGGCGCAAAAATTGGCGTTTTAGGTTTAAATGGCTCGGGTAAATCGACCGTGCTTAAAATTATGGCCGGTATTGATAAAGATATTATTGGCGAAGCCACGCCAATGCCGGGCCTGAATATCGGCTATCTGCCACAAGAGCCACAGCTTGATCCGCTTAAAACAGTGCGTGAAGAAGTGGAATCCGGCCTTGGCGAAGTCTTTGAAGCACAAGCCAAGCTGGAAGCCGTGTATGTAGCCTATGCCGATCCGGATGCTGATTTTGATGCGCTGGCCGAAGAGCAAGCCCGCCTGGAAGCCATTATTTCTGCCGGATCCGGCGACAATGCCGAGCTGCAGTTAGAAATCGCCGCAGATGCGCTGCGCCTGCCAGCATGGGATGCCATTATTGGCAATCTGTCTGGTGGCGAAAAGCGCCGTGTAGCGCTTTGCAAGCTGTTGCTATCCAAGCCGGATATGTTGCTGCTGGACGAGCCAACCAATCACCTGGATGCAGAATCCGTAGAATGGCTCGAGCAATTCCTCTGCCGCTTCCCGGGCACTGTTGTGGCCGTAACGCACGATCGCTACTTCCTTGATAACGCCGCCGAATGGATTTTAGAGCTTGATCGCGGCCACGGCATTCCTTGGAAAGGCAATTACTCCAGCTGGCTGGATCAAAAGCAAGACCGCTTAAAAGTGGAAGAATCACAAGAATCAGCCCGCCAAAAAACCATTAAGAAAGAATTGGAATGGGTTCGCCAAAATCCTAAAGCGCGCCAGGCCAAATCCAAATCACGGATTGCCCGCTTTGAAGAGCTCAATAGCCAGGATTATCAAAAGCGTAATGAAACACAGGAAATCTTTATTCCTGTGGCCGAGCGACTGGGTAATGAAGTGGTGGAATTCGAAAACGTCAGCAAAGCCTTTGGCGATCGCTTATTGATTGATGACCTCAGCTTTAAAGTACCACCTGGCGCAATTGTGGGGATTATCGGGCCAAACGGCGCGGGTAAATCCACCCTCTTTAAAATGCTGGCAGGCCTTGAGCAACCCGACAGCGGCACGGTTAAAATCGGTACGACCACCAAAATGGCCTATGTGGATCAAAACCGCGAAGCCTTGGGCGATGGCAATAAATCCGTCTTTGAAGTAATTTCCGGCGGCCACGATATTCTGACTGTGGGCCGCTACGAAACATCCAGCCGCGCCTATATCGGCCGGTTTAACTTTAAAGGTGCGGATCAGCAAAAAATTGTCAGCCAATTATCCGGCGGCGAGCGCGGCCGCCTGCATCTGGCCAAAACACTGATTGCCGGTGGCAATGTCTTGCTGCTGGATGAGCCATCCAACGATCTGGATATCGAAACCCTGCGCGCGCTGGAAGACGCGCTGTTGGAATTCGCCGGTTGCGTGATGGTGATCTCGCACGATCGCTGGTTCCTGGATCGGATTGCTACACACATCCTGGCATGTGAAGGCGATTCCAAATGGCAATTCTTTGACGGCAACTATCAGGAATACGAAGCCGACAAGAAAAAACGTCTGGGTGAAGAAGGCGCAAAACCAAAACGTATTCGCTACAAGCCAATCAGCCGCTAAACAAACCAAAACGGGAAGCCATGGCTTCCCGTTTTTTATTGCACCGATTCAGCGTCAACAGCATTCCAAACGCCTACCGGCTTATCTGCTGCGGCCAAAAACTTCTGCAATGCCTCCGCCATCTGCACTACATGCCTGCTTATCTTCATTCATAAATAATGAACCTGCTTCAGTAAACCGTAAGCCAATCATTTGGCACCCTCCGACGAGGCTGGCGGCTTCGTACCTGAATTCCGGGCTAATACTGCGACGACTGATGAACACCTCTGCGTGAAGGTAGTAACGTTACCACCTATGTTGGTGACCACTACAGTAAAAGTTTTTATATGCATGATGAGCACTTTTTATGCCAAATGAGCATTCATTTGGTATCTTTTCTGGCGCAGTAATCTAAGCTTTTCTCAGGCGCCTTCATTACAACTCATGGGCTCCTAATTAAGACTAATGCAAGACTTAGCCAAACCAGACCAAGTTTGTCGTCAGTACATCGTGCGTTTGAGAGGTATCTGGCAAAAACATACCGCCATCCCTCCCTCACACATCCACATGAATCGCTTGAGGTGAATATGCAATATATTGAAAAAACACCCAAAAAATATGTTTTCCAAGGCTTTATTGGTACGCCACAAATTGTTGCCCTTGCAGCGTGCGCTTTAACGTCGATGGGCGCTGCTGCTGCAGATTGCGTTAGCGGCACCATGTACACCACCCCAGGCAGTTATACCTGCTCCGTACCTACTGGAACCCGCGCTATTAATATTTTAACTATGGGTGCCGGTGGAGGCGGTGGAGCTAGTACTACGAGCTCGGGCAGTTTAGGGGGCAATGGAGGCTCGGGCGGTACGGTGGGCGGTACTGTCGCGGTCAATCCGGGCGATGTGCTGACCTTTGTTGTGGGTGGTCAGGGCGGCGGTGGTGGCGGCGGCACGGCAACAGCTAATGGTGGCGGTGGAGGGGGCTCAAGCAACCTGATCAACTCCACGACCGGCTCCACCATAGTGGTAGCCGGTGGCGGCGGCGGCGGTGGCGGTGGTGGTGGCGATGGCGGGAATACCGGTGGCAAAGGAGGCAATGGTAATAGCGGCGGTGGTGCTGGCTGCGCTGGCGGTGCCAACGGCGGTGGTGGCGGCGCAAATGGCAATGGCGGCGGCGCTGCCCAATATGCCGGGAATGGCAGTGCAGGCTACGGCGGCCCTGGTGGTGTCAGCGGGTTAACTGCGACGAAGGGCGTGGCCGGGTCGGGCGTCGGCACTGGTGCGGGTGGCTTCGGTGGTCAATATTCTTCATGGACCGGTGGCGGTGGTGGCGGTGGTGGCGACACGGTGGTGGCGACCACCTCGGGTACACCCGTCTTGATTCCTGCCGTGACGGCCGTCTCGGCGGCGAATGTTGCCGTGGGCG
>NZ_PDZG01000127.1 GCF_002735645.1 Iodobacter sp. BJB302 | reverse complement strand
GATAAACCTTGCTCAATGCTTGGTGTTTAAAGTCGTCAGAATACGTAATTTTTTGCATGATGAAGCCTATGTTTTTTTCAAGCCCATGAAAATTCAGAGGCGACAACTAGTCTGACATAGGGGGGTAGAGGGCATGGCGTTTTTCTAATAATGCTTTGCCCTGCCCTTGATGCCGTTGCGACGGGGTAACGAATTGAATGCCGCTGTGCCGGTGCGTACGGCCTTGGCGGCCCGACCGCGATGCTGAAGCTGATTGGCCTGACGCAGCACGCGGTACATGGTTGATTCAGAAGCTAAATAGTGACCTTCGTCGCTTAAAATCGGCACGATCTGGCTGGGTGGAGCGCTGTTAAAACGTGGACTGTTACATATCGATAAAATCGCCTGCCGCTCGGTTTCACTCAGCTTATTCGCCGGATCGTTCCGCTTGACCAAGGGCCGCTGGTCCGCGATCACCTGACCCGCCGCTTGCCAGCGATACCAGCTATGCACCGAAATACCGATCGTTTCACAGGCGCGAGATAAGCTCGCACCGGCTTGGCACGCCTGTCCGATCCACGAGATCAGCTGCTCTCGTTGCTCCTGTGATGTCAGTCTTCCTCGGGTTCGCCCCAAAGGGCGCGCACCTTTTTTTGCAGAATCAGCAACGCCGCCGCCTCCGCCAGTGCCTTATCTTTACGCAGAATTTCCCGCTCCAGCTGCTTATTTTGCTTGCGCAGGGTTTTGTTTTCTTGCGCCTGTTCCGGCGTGCTGGCTTCAGCCTGGCTCTGCGCCTGAATGGAGAGATCGCGCCATTGTTTCACTTGCTCCGGGAATAAACCCTTGGCACGGCAATATTCGCTGAGCTCGATTTCGGACATGGCAATGGTCTCGACGACCACGGCAAAGCGGGTTTGAGCAGACCAGTTCTCACTGCTGCGATGATGTTCGGGCACGGGGCGGCCCTCCTGACGAAGTTGATTGCGCCAATTGTACAGCGTGGCTTCGGAGAGGTTTTCTTGCAATGCCAACTACCTGATACTGACCGGATGAGGAGCAAGCATTTTGCTTAAAATGGCGTCTTTACGAGCCTTGGGAATACGCGACATGATGAATAACCAGCCCCCTGAGTAAGTTGGAATCCCTGAAAAGGGAGTATCTCAACTATCCTGACACAGGGGGAGGTCAGTAATGATGTAAATAAAATGGAAAACACCAGCACGAGTTACGAAGCTTCGCCCGTTCATCATGCTCGCAGCCAAAATATCCCTTTTGGTGGTTGGGCTAAACATCATCAGCAATAAATAGGTGTGGTTATCATTACGGTGGGGGCTTAAAAATTACAGAGATTTAAAAGGTCACCTTAGTGTGTTTATCCGTTTCTGTGCTCGCACCACGGTGCTACTGGCTTTATTAATATGAGCGGAACAATGATAGGTTTGCCTGCTGAGGTCAGAATCTCGCCGCGTGGTAATAACGATCGTGATGATATATCGCAAAACGAGTATTAAATTTGATGATGCAAAGATAAGGGGGAATAACATTGTATTCCCCCTTAAATAATTAGACGTTAATCGTATGCGTCCAGTGAGGGCGCCAACTCTTTGCTAAGTATGAAACAAGATTTGTATCACCAACAAACTGTAGTCTTCCACTTGATTGAAATGCCAAAGCAGATTGATCAACTTTTAAGCCAGATTGACGAGCTGAATTTGTTAGCTGGGCTAAAAGCGCACTATGATCGCCAGTCGTTGATTTTGCATCAAACACGGCAAAATCAATCCAGCCTCCATTTGTTGCTTGCGCTCTTAAATGGGCCAAATTGATATTCATTTTTTACCTCCACGTGCTTGCGCAAGTGCACTGGCGGCGGCTGATTTTGAGGTTGCGCTGGTTCGACCGTCTCTTAAAACTTTAGATGCAGCAGTTGCGGCCACCGCAGATGTCTGTTTCTGTGGTGCGCGCGCTTGAGAAAGTGCACTTGCTGCGGCTGTACGCGAATTTGCGCCTGTAGAACCGTTATTCAACGTTTTAGAAGCTGCCGTTGCAGCTTTACTTCCGGTTGTCTTTAAATTAGACATTGTTAGATCTCATCGTTGATGTGGGTATACACGCCTTCCATCACCGCCTATTGAGAATGATCCTTATCAGAGGTATGCTTGCAGTCCCCACTGAAGCGATCTAATTCAGATTGTTCTCAAGCAGTTTAAGAAACTCCCGAGGCCGACGTCATGTCGGCCTTTGGTTTTTGCGTGATTTCTAAACAAAAACACAAGATGTAGTGTTTTTTATTAGCTAACGACACTAATGCTAGCAGGTTGCTTGATGTTTGTTAACAGCTGAATTAAACACTCGCTACAATGGTGCCAAATTTGGCCTATTTCAAAAAAAATGACTCCTGAACAAGAATCTCAGCACTTAAAACAAGCCTCTAATGAGGAGCTGTGCGCATATTTAGCTGCAAAAATTCGGCGGAGTCGTAAATTACGCAAAGAGTCACAAGTACAATTTGCTGCACGAGCTGGCATTGCATTAAGAACCTATAAACGGCTTGAAACATACGGCCAAGGGCATCTAGAAACATTTCTGAAAGCTCTCAGCGCTTTAGATCGCTGTCACTATTTAAATCTTCTATTCCCATTTGATCAGCCAAAACCACGAACTTTGTCACTTGAAGAGCGCTTGGAAGCGATGAGAAAACGGAGCAGTGAATCCAATAATTAAGGACATCACATGTCAGTAGATTCTAATTGCAGTACAAAGCCGTCCTAACGACGCCCTTATCATAAGGGCGTTTCAGAAAGCCTGAGTCACACCGAAATAGCAGTGATCATATTTGGAGAATCTTTGCCAGTAAGCTAACGAAGCTGAAGACGTGCAATGTGTCACCACTACGCATATTCAAGTAGCAGAGCAGGAAGGGACGACGCTTGAATATGCATAAGCGTTGTAGGGGGCGCATGTGTCTGCTGTGGATCCAAATAACTTAATAAGACAATAAGTGGCAGAAGTGAACATCTATTTCTGAGTACTTTCGTGGATTAAAACACCCGACCAAAGTGTGGGATTATTCTAACCAGTGCACTGGCTCACCCTGCCCGGAGCATGGTAGCAATTCATCAGGCTCTACTCATAACAATCGCGGCTTGGGCCATATATGTGATTACTGTGGCCCAGTACAGCAGTTGAGACGCACTAATTGCTAGCCCAATCTAAAATCCATTGGCGTTGCTCTTGTGTTTCAGGAGCGATTGGATGACGATGTATTTTATTGACGAACGACCATAGTTGCTGTAAATGAATGAGCGCTTCTTGCCCTGACATCCCCCTTTCAATTAAGTAGCAGCCCACTACGGTGCCTGTTCGCCCAACTCCACCCCAGCAATGAACATAAACACAATGTCCTTGCCCGATTGCATGATGAATCGAATCCAGAATATTTTGCATCAGCAGTTTGTTGCCAGGAACTGATTTATCCGGAATTACAAAGCGTATATATCCAATGGGCAGTCCATTTAAGGCGAGCTCAGGCAGCAAATTATCGTACCGAGAAAGCTCTCCTTCTTGCGTTAAATCCACAAAAAAACTCACTCCAGCATTTAGATATTTTTGCAATTTTTGCTGGGATGTTTTGAGGTCTTGATCACGTGGATATTCACCCGCTAGCAATTGTCCTGCTGCTACCCAATAACAATTTTGATTAGGGCATTCCATTTCAAACTCCTGACTCAAACAGTTTAAGGAATGATCAAGTATCGAGAGATGATCTGTGAACATGACATTTGCCATGCCCAATGTGTGATTAATCTAAATCCACTCGGCTGCTAAGGCATCATCCCCAGCAGAACAGCTCCACGCAGCCATGACAAAGTAGTAACCATCTCACTTGATCAAAAATACAAGGCAAGTCCATTGTACTACCGCTCCACCATCACAAAAATTGATGGGTAGCGCTACGTTTCTACAGCAAAAGGTACATAATTTGTTCTTACATTTAATTTAGAAACCTATTTTTTGCGTAAAGATAAAATGGCATGGCTGTCATTTAGAATATTAATTAAAGTACTCACCTTGATAAGAAGTTGCCCTGAAGTGGCATTTTCATTTGGAGTAAGGACAATGGTAATGGCTAAAAGGTGGTGCACTACAATTCAAGACGCTGGTGATGGTAGCGGCGATGGCATATCGCTCTTTCCTGATGGCTTATTGGAAGAAATGGGGTGGGTCGAGGGAGATATTCTCGATTGCCAATTTCAGGACGATGGTTCAGTGCAATTGCAAGAAATAGTGCCACCTTGCTCAGATAAATAAAGGCTCCCTTATTTGGTAACCTGCCTCAACTGGTCCAAATGTTAATTTTTAAAACACCCGCTTTAATAGCTATGCCATTCAGAAAAATCATCCTTTTTCTGTGCCTTGCTGTGGGAGCTTTAAATCGGCCTTAAAAAGCTACATTGCTGATATCAATGCCCTCGGAGAATCATGCTCGGATTAGTATCCCAGATATGTCCGCGACGGTATTGCCAAGTGATTTTCGTATTTATATTCACATAGCGATCAGCTAGGCAGCGTCCCACACGTGTTTTTACCGCCTTATGCATTGTGCCCAGAGAAGGAAGTAATCATTCAAGCACTGCATACACTCTTTGCCAAAAATAACATCACAGCACTCTTTACAGTTCATGACCATTTTTGCAGCGCCACAGCATAGGTGCCTTTCTGTTCTCATAATGCGTGCTTAAGTACTGCCAGTCACGAACCAGCACACTGGCTCAACTTAACCGGAACAGGTGGCCTTTCTTATCAGCGGGGTGGCTCCCCCTACTCGGAACTCGGTGTCAACTTCATCAGCGCCTACAGCTGGTGCCCCGCATGGCGGCGTTTCAAGCCGCGCACCCCGAAATCGATCTGCATATTCACGCCTCCAATCAAGCGGTGGATTTGCACTCAGGAGCCGTTGATTTAGCCATTCGCTATGGCAAGGGCAACTATCACGATTTACTGGCCACGCAGCTATTACAAGACCACTTTGCGCCCGTTGCCAGCAAGCAGCTGCACATCCGGCAGTTATCCGATTTAAGCCTGCATCCGCTGATTCACTTTAACTGGCACAGCCCGCCACCAGAGCATTTAACATGGGCAGGCTGGCTACAAAATGCAGGGATAAGCGATCTGGATAGCACAGCGGGGATTCGTTATTCAGAAGAAAGCCACGCCATCCAAGCCGCCCTTGCCGGGCAAGGCGTTGCACTGTTGAGTTTAGAATTAGTCAGAGAAGAAATAGCAATGGGCCTGCTGGAAGCCCCTTTAACGCCAGTCGTCGAAGGGCTGGCCTATCACCTTGTACGCCCGGCGCTAAAACCAGCTGCTGCGGCTGTAACCCTCGTTGAAAAATGGCTGATACAAGCAGCGAGCACTCACCCAAAAGAATACTCAGCCCCCCCTGTGTCAGGATAGTTGAGATACTCCCTTTTCAGGGATTCTAACTTACTCAGGGGGCTGGTTACTTATCATGTCGCGTATTCCCAAGGCTCGTAAAGATGCCATTTTAAGCAAAATGCTTGC
>NZ_PDZG01000126.1 GCF_002735645.1 Iodobacter sp. BJB302 | reverse complement strand
CCAACAGGACGCAGTAATCCGCGGGTTGTGAAACGACGAACTAAGCATTTTGCAAGTAGAAAAGGCACGGAAATTCTTAATCAACGGCATAACTGGGGAATAAAAATCATAAAGTGAACAGCATTGGATCTGAGCCTCCGGTCCTTGGCCTTTTAAATACTCATACACCTGTGGCTGATAGCCTTCCCACTGATACAAAGTCTTAGGTGGTGTGCTACAACCTGCCAGCAAGGCACTCGCCAAAAGAGCGAAAGGTAAAACTCGCTGTTTGATTAAATTGTTCTTCATTATTTTGCCAATCAATTATTTATTAGGAACCCAGGCACCGGTATCAATCGCCAGAACCAAATGATTTACCGCTTCACGCACGGCCAAATCTAATACCTTGCCATTGAGCGTTGAATCGTAACTAGCCGTACCACCAAAGCCAACGATCTCTCGATTAGATAAGCTGTACTCACCAGCACCTTGGCTAGAAAAAACCACTTCAGATGTTGTAACGTTCACAATATTTAAGCTGACCTTGGCATAAGCAACCTGCGATTTACCACGGCCCAGCAAACCAAATAACTGTTGATCACCAACATCTTTACGACCAAATTCGGTGACATCGCCGGTAATCACATAATCAGCGCCTTTTAAGCTTTGAGCTTGCTTTTTAAGAGCGGCTTCCTGCTTCATTTCTTCCAGATTATCGCGATCCAAAACACTAAAGCGATTGGTTTGCTGTAAATGGCTCATCAAAATCGTTTTGGTCTGGCTACCCATCCGATCTACACCATCAGAAAAAATACCACGCATATAGCTGGATCGATTCTCAAATTTTCCAACCGAAATAGGCGTACGCACACCCGCGTAAGGCCTAGCGGCGCTTTCCACTTTTGCGACAGACAATAAGTGCGAACTCTCCGTAGCGCATCCTGCCAAAGTAGACAGCAGGGCCACTGCCGTAAGCTGTGAAATTACTTTTAATACTTTCATTCTTCACCCCTATTACTACGGTAGTAATAAAACCAAACATCATACTTTTGTAATTAGGACGAGTAAATAAGTATTTACTAATAAAAAATTCATCTTTGAATAGGCAAGCTTTTCCACAAGATTAAAACCACTCGCTCGCTAAAAAATAAGCCACACTCGATATGCGGTCTAAAACTAAAAAACAGCTACCAAAGTAAAAGAATTAAAGGAGGGATCTTATTTGTTAGCTCATTTAATGAGAGAACAAATAAAGAATATAAAATTTTTTCTACGAGAGCTAACATAATTTGGCTAGAAAAAATGCCCCAGTACACAGAACTACCTAATCTACATTTAGAAGCAATGACAATGTACTTTTCAAATCCAATAGCAACAAACCCATAAAAAAACCCAGCAATTGCTGGGTTTTTTAGTGCTTTATCTCACGACTACTGTGGCAAGAAATGCGAGCTTAACTACGATAATCCGCATTAATTTTGACGTAATCGTAAGAAAAATCGCAAGTCCATATGGTTGCAGATTCAGCGCCACGGTTTAATTTTACGGTAATGCTGATTTCAGATTGCTTTAACACACGCTGGCCGTCTTCTTCCTTGTATCCCGCATAGCGGCCACCGTCTTTGGCCACCAGCACGTCATCAAGCCACACTTCCAGCTTATCCACGTCCAGATTTTCAACCTGCGAATAACCAATCGCGCAGAGAATACGGCCCAGATTGGGGTCAGAGGCAAAGAAAGCGGTTTTCACCAAAGGCGATCTGCCAATTGCATAGCCAACGGCTTTACATTCTGCGCGATCAATACCGCCTTCCACATTAATCGTAATAAATTTAGTTGCGCCTTCGCCATCGCGAATAATCGCTTTAGCCAGCGTCTGGCTGATTTCCAATACCGCATCGCGCAGGGTAATAAAATCTGCGCTATGGGTGTCGGCCACTTCGGTGTTCCCCGCCTGGCCAGTCGCCATCAGGATAAAACTATCGTTGGTGCTGGTGTCGCCATCCACCGTAATCGAGTTAAACGAGCGATCTGCCGACCAGCTGACTAATTCTTGCAACACGGCTTGCGATACGGCGGCATCAGTTGCCAGATAGCCCAGCATGGTCGCCATATTCGGGTGAATCATGCCTGCGCCCTTGCTGATACCGGTAAGCGTCACCGTTTTGCCATCCAGCACAATTTTCTTGCTGGCAGCTTTTGGCGCCACATCGGTAGTCATGATGGCATTAGCGGCTTCAAACCAGTTAGCTGGTTTTAGATCACCAATAGCGGCATCCAGCGCATCAATAATTTTGGCAGCAGGCAGCGGCTCTAAAATCACGCCAGTAGAAAACGGCAGCACTTGTGCCGGGCTGATGTCCAGACGTTCGGCCAGTGCAAAACAGATTTCTTTAGCGCGCTCATAGCCATCCAGGCCTGTGCCTGCATTGGCATTGCCGGTATTCACCACCAAAGCGCGAATCTCGCCCGTGTCGGCAAGATGGCTGCGGCAAATACGCACGGGTGCCGCGCAAAATTTATTCAGTGTAAATACCCCTGCGGCACGGCTGCCCTTCGCTAATCGCATCACCAGCACATCTTTACGGCCTGCGGTTTTAACACCTGCTGAGGCAATACCAAGCTCTAAGCCGGCAACAGGAAAAAGCTGGCTGGGATCAAGTGTAGGCAGATTAACGGGCATGACTGAAATCTCCGGATGGGGCAAAAATAAATATTGTAAAGCACCTCTGTACTGTTGCTGGGAAAAACATGGTGCATTTATTCCACAGCGTCTATTCCACGCTGTTTTAAAAGATAAATTTAAAACAAATAAAACAGTGCAAAGTATTCAGAGCAGCATTTTTATACGGGTTTATCCCTGTAATAGAATTGAGATCTTAGTGATAAATTGCATTGCGCATTGTTGTAAATCATGCGTTTAAAATGCACTGCCTTGTTTAAAACAGAGCCACATCAGATGGCCATCCTAAATAATGCTCAGAGGAGATAACAATGCGTATTGGCTTAGTCACGGATTCATGCTGCGATTTACCACGGGATTTTCTGGATAAACATCAGATCGTCATTTTGCCAATTACCATTCATGGCAGTGATGGCACTTTTATTGATAATCGGGATCCTGCTGCTACGCGTGATTTTTATCGCCGCCAGGCTGCGGCAGGTGTGGCTGATTTTGAATCAGAGCCTTTTTCAACAGAGCAAATCCGTGAATTATTTTTATCCCGCCTGGTATTAGATTTTGATGCCGTTTTTTGCCTTACGGTCATGCAATCCCGCAGCCAGATTTTTAATCATTGCAGCCAGGCGGCCAGAGCCATTCTCACCGAATACCGCCCTATTCGTGAACAAGCCAATTTGAATAAACCCTTCACATTGCGCGTATTTGACAGTGCCAATATTTTTGCCGGCCAGGGATTAGTTGTTGCTGAAGTGGCCCGTTTAATCAGCCTGCAGGCTTCTAATTCTGAAATCACAAAACATATCGAGCGATTATCTCAAACCACTCAGGGCTTTTTAATGCCTGCCGATTTAGGCCAATTACGTCACCAGGCACGGCGTAAAGGCGATAAGAGTGTGGGCTTTTTATCCTATGCGCTGGGCAGCGCACTCGATATTAAGCCGGTCGTACGCGCCTATCGCGGCATCACTGCGCCTGTGGCCCGTATTCATGGCTTTAGTGCAGGCGTTGAAAAACTATTTTCACTCGCCCGCTCCCACCTGGAGCGCGGCCTCTTTGCCCCTACCATTTGCGTCAGCTACGGCGGCGATCCGGCAGTTGTCACCGATATGCCCGCCTACCAAAAATTAAAACAAGCCTGCAAAAGCCATGGCGTGCAATTATTGCTTTGCGAAATGAGCACCACCGCAGGGGTGAATATCGGCTCAGGCGGCGTAGCGATTGCCTTTGCATCTGAGATTGAGGCAGAGCTGGATTAGGTGGTGCAAAGGAGAGGCCGGGCACCCTACATAGCTATTTGTCATTACTCTGCTGCGCACTGCAAATATTGAATCATCGCTGGGTGGTTGAAACCCTTGAATTTCGCGGGCTTCACCCCATGTGCACGAAGCAAAGTCACAAAGACCTTTTTAGTGCCTTCGGCACGTTGATTTAGGTGCGGGCGTCCCGCTGGACCTTCCTTTCTTGTGTGGCCAAGAAAGGAAGCGAAAGAAGGCCACCCCACGAAACACGAAGCCCCCTGCGCTGCGGACAATCGAGTCGGCGGCGGGCGGGATTGGCTCGCTGCCTCGCTGCCTCGCTCCCTGGCCGAAACCCCGCCCCGCTTGTTCCTCACTCCGGCGTGTTTCAAGGGGAGATTTAAGCCCCGTACCAAGAGTTTAGTCGTGATCTTTTTTCTTTGTTTGCTACTAAAGACCAAATCAGGTGCACACACGGGGAGCATGCCGCGTACTTCGCAGCTTGTACCCTGCCCTAAGAAAAACATGTTCTCAGGCTAACAGGGTTGAAGCCAGGGCAAGCTCCCTTTCCTCCTGCTTACTTCCGCTCAAAATACAATTTCATTACCAATACTGCCCCAGCCAGTGCCAGCGTAATGGCGTTGGCGATAATCAGCGGCAGCTCTTTGGTGAATAAGCCATAGACCAGCCAGAGCAATACCCCAGTTACAAACACCAGATACATCCCCAGCGAGATATCTTTTGCTGAGCGTGTTGTCCACACCTGCCACACTTGCGGAATAAATGCCGCCGTAGTGCAAGCCCCGGCGGCAAAGCCGAGTAAATTTAATGAGTTCATTTCGGAAGGCTCAAAAATAAATGACCATTATCCGCCGCAACCGTCACACCCCGCCAATCTGGCAACACGGCCAGTACATCCCAATGTAATTTATGCGCTCCGCCGATTTGCACCACCGCGCAGCCCGCAGCCAGGGCGCTGGCAACGCCTGCTGGCGCATCTTCAAAAGCAATACAATCGCGGGGCGCAGTGTTTAAACGGCTGGCCGCCAACAGATAGGCCTGAGGATCGGGCTTACCTGCGCTCACATCTTCTGCACACACAATATGAGGCGGCACGGGCAGCTGGCAGTAGCCAAGGCGATTACCGGCCAGCTTCAACCCCGCCGAAGTAACCACCGTCCAGCAAGCCTGCGGCAAGGCAGCAAGCAGCCTCGCCGCACCGGGGATTTCTGTAATGCCCTCACAATCACCGGCTTCATACTGATCAACCCAGCGCCCTTCCTGCACGGCATCCAGATGAGGTGCCACTTTGCGTATGGTGTCTTCTGAACGCACACCCTGCTGAATCGCCATCACCCCGCTTAAATCCAGGCCATGCTTCTGGCACCATGCCGACCAGACAGCTTCTACTTTGCTGGATGAATCGACCAGCGTGCCGTCCATATCAAATAAAAAAGCGCGTGCCATTAAGACCATGGTATTGCTCATGCAAATCTCCTTTGAATGCGCAAATTCTGCCCGATATTTTTTGCTTAAAGTTCCAGCGCCAGATCTATTTCTTCTACAATCAGCTCATTCCTTATCAAGGCAGCAAGATGTTAATCAGAGAATGGGTGGGAAACACTCAGGGGCAAGGCTGGCAGTATCTTTACTCTAACCTGATTATGTCTCTTGCTCAATTAAGGCTTGAAATACCCCTCTTGGACAAGGTTTAGCCTGCATCACGGCTTTGAGTAATCGAGGAATCAGAGCGCACAGGTCTGCTCGACGATTGAAACGGTAT
>NZ_PDZG01000125.1 GCF_002735645.1 Iodobacter sp. BJB302 | reverse complement strand
CACTGAGCCACGCGCAGTAGCCACTCCCCGCGCCGCGTCTGCAAATCCCCCATAAATCCTCCTTGATAAAAACCTCAGCATGACGAAAAAAGGAAAGGGCGTTTAGATGGGAGGGCTAGGCGCTTACATTAATGCAGGGTAAATTGCTGGTGAATGTAGTGAGGGGCTTTGATCTGGGGCCGGAGTACAGGGCTTTGCTGGTGCAATTAAAGCAAAAAAACAGATTAGAAGATGTGCTGGATACCGATATTATTGCCCGTAAAATGCTGGAAAAAAGGTGTGATGCAACGGTTGTGGGGGCATCCGCATTTGCAAAATCGGTTGAAAGGTTTCATTTAGAATCAAAATTACACGCTGTTCCGATAGCAGAACTTCCTGTTGTCAATTCTGGCTTTTATTTGTCTAAAACCAGTATGCAGGAAAAAGACAGATTGTTTTTGATCTCAGAGTTAAATACGAAGCTTAAGATTGGAAAATTTAAAGAAATATTTATGAAAAGAGTTAGAAGTACAAATAGTTTTTATCATTCATTAGTCTTTGAAAATGGTACAAAGAATTAACTACTTTAATAAAGAGGTGCGTTTTTTACTAAAGCGGCTGAATGCTTTTTGATACGGTCTATCAATCAGTGCACTGATCGGTTAGCTCTAGAAAAACGCTCGGGTGCAGCGCGCATATAAACCGTCCTTGCTTGTACTGGGTGGTTTTAAAATTCGAAAACTGCTTATCACCCACATAAAAAACATGAATATTGGCCGAGCGTGCAAAGATCTTTCTTACTTCCTTCGGTAGCGATTGGCAACCGTTTTTTGTCGCTTCACTATACATGCTCGCATTTTTTTGGGGGGGGACGTTTCGAAGCTCCCCAAAGACTGCGAGAAAACTCTACTTAAAAATGAGCTGGTTTTGTGGGGGGATTACCTTCTTTATTTTAATTTCTTTGCCGTGTTTTTTAGTGCGTCGATAGTTTTTTGATCTGTACCTTTGTTGATGGCAATGTAAAGACTGCTATCAATCTCGCTTAATGGATAGGCGATGGTGACGAGGGAGCTGTCTAACTTAAACTTTTGTAGTTTCACATGAAGACCCATTTTTGTTAAAACAGCGATATCACAACGGCCCGCCAGGAATTTTTTAAAATTCATTATTGAATCGTTCGATTCATCCAACTGAGTAAATCCGCTGCGCTTTAAAAAGTCCTCACGATAATCGGCCCGTACAACGCAAACTGAGTATTTTTTTGCTTCATTAATGTTGCGGATGACGATATCTTTTCGTGATGAAAGTCGATAGAAAAAAGCTGTTACTTCATATAGTTTATAGACAAATTCAAGTTTTTCTATTCTTTCCGGCATTTTAACAATGGGGTAAATCATGACATTTTTTTTTGTCAATACATCTTTATAAGAGCGAGCCCAAGGTTGTATCTTGATGTTTTCTTTTGGAAATTTTATTGCCTGAAGAAAGTGATTAAGTCTTACTGTGGCGAGCCCCCCGATTTCACCGTTATCATCAACAGTGACATATGGAGGGTCGTTCTCAGTGTAGAGAATGAGATCTTTGAATTCATCTTCAGCATATGCAATATGTGTCTGCGTCAGGGCTATGCTATAGAAAAATGCAATTAGTCTGACGTTTTTTTTAAATTCATGGCATGAACACATATTATGCACGCTCTTTTAAAATATGTCTGAAAACCATGTCTTCTACAGAATAATTCGCTTATGCTTCCGTGGAGAGTTGCAAATTAGCTCCGTATGAGCTTGATCATATAAATTCTAGGAAAACAGCTCGATTTCACCAGCATTATTATGAAAATACTTTTATATTATCTTTCTGCGCGATTTTGTATTTTGCACATAGGCGAATTCGTAGCTTACGCGCCATAATTTAAGGTTTGACGATACGTGGGTTAGAGTTGCCCCATACCGTGTACATGTCAGCCAGCAGTGCTCCACTGTATTCTTCTAGGTCGCCTTGGGCTATGCGGGTTCCTTCTTGCTCGCCGAACAGTACCACTTCGTCACCGGAGCGTACTCCAGGAATGTCCGTCACGTCTACCATGATCGTATTCATTGAAGTTTTACCCAGAACCGGGGCCTTGTGACCACGTATCAATACTGAGGCTTTATTGCTCAGCGCCCGGCGGTAGCCATCGGAATAACCCAATGGCAGATTGGCCAGTAAGGAGTCGCGCCCAAGAGTGACTGTTCGGTCATATCCGACACTGTTGCCGCTGGGGTAACGATTGACTGAAGCAACTCGGGTTTTGAATGTCATCACACGCTTATATTCGGTATAGCTGGGAATGGAATCACCATAGACCAGACCGCCTGGGCGCACCATGTCCAGATGCGCTTCAGGTACTTCAAGGGTGGTAAAGGAATTTGCACAGTGCAGGAGCAGCTTACTGCGGTCTAGGCGGGCAGCACGGATTAGCCACGTTGTGTCTCGTTTGAATTGGGCGAAGCCAGTCAGCACGTCTTGTTTTTCTTCTACTGGAAAATGGGTCATGATGCCCGCCACGCTGATGTTTGGCAGCCGCAGTAGCCGCAGTGTATCGCGTCGTGAACTGTTCAGGTTTAAGTCAATGCCATTACGGCTCATTCCGCTGGAGTTTAGTGCCAGATGAAAAGGTAAGGTTTGGCCACTGCGCTGTGCTAATTTTGAAAGAGTAAGGGCGCTGTCCAGATTGCCGATTAGTTCTTCCATCCGGTAGGGCAAAGCATCTTCCATTTCTTCCGCAGTGGCGGTGCGCACACGCATCAATTGACCTTTAAACCCCTTTTCTCGTGCGACTCTCGCCTCTTCGTTGCTGGCTACGCCTAAGCAGGGAATGCCGGCGGCCACTACCGCTGGCACCAATAAATCTATGCCATGACCATAGGCGTCCGCCTTCATGATGGCGCATATTTTGGGTCCATTTGGACCTAGCTTGGCTTTTAATGTTTCAAGATTATTGCTGAAGGCGCTCAGGTCAATCTCCAGCCATGCGTTGGCTGAGCGGTTAAGCTGGCCGTTACGGAGGTCCCCCGCTTGCGGCAAATAGGGGGCAGCAGGGGCAAGTTGGCCGGTGAACAAGCTGGCGATGGCCAGTGCGAGCAGGGTGGGGCGAAACATGGCTGATCTCCTTGCTGGGAACTACAAAGTAAAGCGGTCTACCACCCGATGCAGGGTGTCAGTCCGTTGTTTAAGATTTGAGACTTCTTCCTGCGCATGGCTTGCGGCATCACGATTATCTGCAGCCGCCTCACTAACTGATTGTGAGCGTTCCGCTAGCTGGCGATAGGCATTCGCCTGCCCGTGAACCGCTGAGGTAATGTTGCCCACCCTATTGACAGTAATACCTATGCTGTCAGCGAAATGGCTCAGCATGCCACTGGTGGAGTCTGCATGCTGTTTGCAGTTATCTACTTGCTCTACCGCCAAGTGCATGCGATTGCTGGCGGATGAAGCTGATTGTTGAATGGCAATCAGCGTTTTGCCGATTTCTACCGTAGCGGACGAGGTGCGCAGAGATAAATCGCGCACTTCGTCCGCTACTACCGCAAAGCCGCGTCCCATTTCGCCCGCGCGAGCGGCTTCAATTGCCGCATTAAGCGCCAGCAAATTTGTTTGATCGGCGATGCCCTTGATCACCGCAACAATGCGGTTAATGTCGGCCGTTTGTTGATTCAGGTGCTGGATTTCTCCTGCCAAGTGGGTCACGTCACCTTGCACCTGGTTCATTACTTGTGCTGCTTCTTGGATATTGCCCACGGTATCTCGGGTGGTCAGGGCAAAGCTGTGCATATGCTGCTGCACATCGGTGCTGATTTCAGCAATTTGGCCGACGGATCCAGCCAGCTCGTCGATGGAGGTGCTGCTGCTTTGGGCCATTTCTGCTTGCGACAGCGAGCGCTGGTTTACGCCATCTACTAATTCGGTTAGCCTAACGGATAGCTCGGAAATAGCATGTGATTCATTCCAGATTTCCTGCATCCGCTCGCGCAGCGCCGCCATGAAGGTATTGAAGGATTCTGCGATCATGCCCACTTCGTCATGGTGGCGTATGGATAGGGTGCGGGTGAGGTTCCAGTCGCCTCCGGCTAGTCGTGTAAGCGCATCGCTGGCCTCGTTGATTGGCCGCACAATCTGGCGGGCTACCAGATTGGCCAGCACAAGCGAAAGGCCAAGTACGACCAGTGCGACCAGCGAGACATGAAGAAGTAAATCATTACGAAGCTGATGCACCATTTCCAGTGACATGTCCGCTCCGACCACATAGCGCATGCCTTCTGGGGTGGTAAAGGGCACAAAAACAGAACGGAACCAGCCGTATTCACCTTTATAGTTCTCAAACTCAATGCTGCCTTTTGTTAGAGAGGTATTCAGCCCTGTTGGCACTAAGGTGTATTCCGCCAGAAACCAGCGTTTGTATTGGCCGCTTTTTTCCTCATCAGGGCTGGCGGAGGCATGGGTGTATAGCACCTTGGACCCTCGCAGAATGGTAGAATAAACGTAAGCCATTTCTGATTTATGGACAAAGGTGGTAAGCCGCTTAGTGGATTCCACGTCTCCCTCGAAATGCTCCGGCAGCTTATCGTGAAAATGCTCGCCAATAATGCGCTGGGTAGCGTAGGCGGAGGTAAGGAGATTGCGGTTGATACCGTTCATTTCGGCACTGAGCGTGCTTTGATAGGCATAAATCGAATAAATTAGTACTACTATCGCAGACAGGACGGTAAAACAGAGGGAAAGTTTGGCCTGCAGGCCCCAGCGTATATTCATAAAGTGCTCCCAAACACAAGGGCCATATATCTTGAGATCACGGTCTGTGCCTTGTTCTAATCATGCATATGACCGTTGTCAATAAAACCGGTATAGACAGCTACTTTTAGTAGTTATAGTTGTAACTATTTATTTCACAACTTTGTTTTTTTGGTATCTGGTACTTGGATAGATTCACTCCGCAACTTTAAACGCGTACTACAAGGTGTATTCTTTTGTTTTGAGGTAGGCTGCTAATGACCTGTCCTGACAATAGTAGACACACCTATTTCATACGCACTTGCAGTTTTTGTTGAAATTTTGAGCAAACACCGCAGGCGCTACGTTGCCAAGGCGTGAATGCCGCCGTTGACGGTTATAAAATATTTCTATGTACTCTCTGATGCTGTTCATGGCGGACTCACGCTTTTCATAACGCTGATGATGAATCAATTCATTTTTCAAACTACCCCAAAAGCTCTCCATCGGCGCATTGTCATAACAATTGCCCTTGCGTGACATTGAGGCTTTTAGCCCAAATTGCTCAATCAGCCGGCGATAATTGTGTGCACAATATTGGCTGCCTCGGTCCGAATGCAAGATGAGTCCCATTGGTGGCCGCTTCCATTTCACAGCATTCCACAATGCTTGACTCACCAATTCTTGCGTCATCCGCGAGCCCATCGCATAGCCGACGATTTCACAAGTAAAAATATCTTTGATACCTGCCAAATACAACCAGCCTTCATTCGTCGAAATATACGTGATGTCACTCACCCAGACCTGATTGGGCCGGGTTGGCTTGAATTCTTGGCCCAATAAGTTATCCGCAACCGGCAACGTGTGATTAGAATTTGTGGTTGCTTTAAACTTTCGCTTTTGAATACATCGAATCCCCGCTTCGCGCCGTAACCGAGCAATCCTGTCCCTTCCTGCAATAATAGTAAGCGCCTAGCCCTCCCATCTAAACGCCCTTTCCTTTTTTCGTCATGCTGAGGTTTTTATCAAGGAGGATTTATGGGGGATTTGCAGACGCGGCGCGGGGAGTGGCTACTGCGCGTGGCTCAGTG
>NZ_PDZG01000124.1 GCF_002735645.1 Iodobacter sp. BJB302 | reverse complement strand
TGAGCCACGCGCAGTAGCCACTCCCCGCGCCGCGTCTGCAAATCCCCCATAAATCCTCCTGCTTGATAAAAACCTCAGCATGACGAAAAAAGGAAAGGGCGTTTAGATGGGAGGGCTAGGCGCTTACGAAAATTCTACTTAAAAATGAGCTGGTTTTGTGGGGGGATTACCATACGAGGGTTACTATTAATTTCCATTAGGTTAAGACATATTATGGATGGTTTTATAATATTTATTTAAATATAAATATTATGTTTGAAAAAAATTAACCACATTCTGAGTTGTTAAACTTTTTTATGAATAATTTTTTGCTAATATTTAGTATATAAATTTGCTCTTCGTACTAGTCAGTACCAATTGAGTTTTATTTCAGATTTGTCTCGTTTTTTTTTCTCGTATTATTTGATATACTTAATTTTAAGTTGCTCGTTGACTTAAGAGTGATTGTTAGTAGAGCAGGGCTATATGGTAAGGAAAAATTTGTATGATCTTATTTTATTTGTTTTATCTAGGGTCGTAATCTGAGCTAGATTAATTCACAAGCCCGAAGGGAGCCATACATCCATGCAGAAATACAGATGTGGATTCGCTTTGCCTGTGTCTTAACTAAGCTATGAAATATTACAGTATTAATTGTGGGGAAGAGAAAATTGTACTTTGAGATGAACGAGCTATTGCTAGACTGGAAACTTAAAAATTTCTCTGACGCTAGAGCGGGAGTTGGGTGTTGTTGAGCGTGCTAAAGCTGGCTTTACCAATTACGGACCCTAGTTCTGGAATTGATAAAAAATATACGACACTTGATGTGTGCTCGATTTTTACAAGGAGCGTAGATATGGCTGCGTTTGGGATTGATATTATTATTGCAGATGATCATCCTGCCGTTTTATTGGGCGTAATCGCGAGCTTGGGCGATGCACCCAGCATTCGAGTTCAAGGGTGTGCCAGTAATTCGACGCAGATCGCCCAGTTGCTTGAGTTACATGACTGTAGCGTTTTGGTGAGCGATTACTCAATGCCGGGTGGTGCTTATGGCGATGGAAGTAGTATGTTGAGCGCTTTGAAGCGCCGCTATCCTAAATTGGGCATCGTGGTGATGACTTCAGTGAACAGTAGTTTGGTATTGCGTAGTTTGCTTTCTCAGGGAGTGCGCTGCATTGTGAGTAAGTCTGATGATTTATCTCATTTGGCTCCGGCTATTCATGCTGCATATAGTGGCGGTAGCCATTTCTCGACAACAGTCGCCCGAGTTTTGAGCGAAATTAATGCTGAGACAGCGAGCTTTGACAGAGTGCCTGTGCTGACGGATAGAGAAGTTGAAGTTGTACGACTATTCGTAGGCGGGATGTCGGTGAATGAAATTGCCGCACACTTACACCGGAGCAAGCAAACGATTAGTTCACAAAAAAATAGTGCTATGCGCAAATTGAATACCGAGCGTGATGGTGATTTATTCAAATATGCGGTGGAAGTAGGTCTTGTTACTACTGGCGGATTAGATCAATAAATATTCGTTTTGTTTGCTTGAAATTATGTGACGTGATTTATTTGTATGTCGTTATTATTTGAGGGCGAAATAGCTGATTAAATATTTTGTTTTAGATACTCCTTAGGAAGTGACATGGATTTAGATTTGCAATGGAAGCCATTCCCGCTCATTACCATCATACCCCATGCTACTCAAATGATTTTGTGGAGGCGTTTAAAGTCATCATCTTCGTTGCCATTGAATACACGGTTGCTGAAGCTAGGAGACGCACCATCCAGTACCGTTCTTTTGCAAGTGTATCCTGATGATGGAATAAGCAAGCTAAATATTCAGGAGGGAGAGTACGCTTTATTACCAATGCACGTACTGGCCAAATGCTTGGTTTTTTTGGATTTGGGGTTTAGTGCTCAAATGGTAAGCGCTCCATCAGCGGGGTTATGCATAAGCTTGCCCGCTGATTGTTTGTCTTCGCGTAAAGCACTAGATCAATGGTTTATTGCCGGTGTACTACACGCAGTGCCTGAGCAGTTACAGTTGGCTGCTTTGCTAAGAAAATCTGAAGCTTATCAGCTGGTGCGATTTTTATTTAAAAACTATGGTCAGCACAAAATGGTTGAGTTGCAGCGATCTTATGGCTTATCAAGCAGCTACTTTAGAAAATTGAGTAAGCAAGCTTTGGGGGGGAAAGTAAAGACTGAACTAATGAGTTGGCGTGCAATGGATTCTATACTTTCTTCCTTGGGAGGCAAAAATGCCTACACGCGGATTGCAGTAGATAATGGTTATGATTCGGCCTCACACTTTTCTCAAGATATTAAAAAAATATTTGGCGCAGCACCAAGTAAATTACTCTAATTAATTAAATATTAATTCCATAATAGCACATGCCTCTTTCTATCTTTTTTAGTTGTATGGTTGCGTGATAATGTCAACTCCTTGGATCGTACAAGGTGTTGTCGGGGATATTGTTTTTATTGATTTTAAATGGATCAATAGCTGCATAAAAATATGTTAATTGTTGTTAGTAATTTATTGATTTAGAATTTTGTTTTTTGAGTTTTTTAATTAATGGAGTATAGAGTAATAAACGTATGAATTTTAATAAAAAACAAAGTTAAGTAATTGGTGTTTTTTTGAAAATTAACAGCATTACCATGGCTTATTGATTTATTAAATTGTTTGTATTTTTCTAAATCATTTTAATTGCAATGCTGCTTATGTTAAAAAAAATAATAGAATACATGGAAGAGGAAATGTCTTGGCCATTTTTGTCGGAAATGGTCACCTCAAGCTGTAGGCGTCAGAAAGCATTTAAAGACATTATTTTATATAATATGTTGTGTTTTTTTACTGTTTTTTTATTAAGCTTTTTTTGTTCATGGGGCTGGACGTATTACACCCTTAAAGAATACTTGAAGACTCATTCTAGTCAGTTTTATTTAAATGGAGTGCGTGCATTGAATGTAATGAGAGGGTTAGGGACGCACCCTGAAGAATTTGAAGTTTGCTCAAAGAGCCATCTGCAGTATATTAATAAACAGTTATATAAATCCTCTCATTTTTTGTCAATTTCATATGTAGTTGACGGGAATATTGCTTGTAATAACAAGGGAAGAAGAAATTATGGAGTACCTACAAACCCAAGTATTACTATGGATAATGGAGTGCGAATTTGGGGGTATTGGCCCTCAGCAACTCTTTATGGGTTAAATCACTTGGTGGCTGGGCGGGGGGCTTATATTGTTGAGTTTAATCCACTTAGTATTTTAAGTTCTCTTGATAGAGACCAGAAGTTGAAGCCTCTGGTCTCTATTAGGCATGGTGAGTATTATTTAGGCTTCACTGAGCCATTGCCCTACGCTGATCTCGCTTTGTACTATGAAAAAAATATTTTTGCAGGCCAGTATCTTGTAGAAATGGGAATAAGTCATGCTCAATTTAAATCAGCATGGAAGCGCTATTGGATATATTTTTTGCCTGCTAATTTAACAATCATTCTTATTGGATTTATTTTTATTTTTTTTAGGGTGCAAAGCCAATATAGTCTTGATAATTTAATAAGCCGTGGGCTTCAAGATAATGAGTTTCATGTTCTTTATCAACCGATCGTTGAATTGAAAACTGAACGTATAATTGGAGCAGAAGCATTAATACGCTGGGATTTTGATGGCCAATTGATAAATACTGACTATTTTATTTCACAAGCAGAATTAATGGGGAAAATCAGTGACATAACCCGGTTTGTACTAACAAAATCGGCACAAGATATGGTGGTTTTGCGTGAAAGTTTTCAAGATTTTAGTATTTCGATTAATGTTGCTCCTCAGGATTTGCAAGATGATTGGTTATTAGTTTTTTTACAGAAATTGGAAGTGCAATATGGCTTGCGACCTGCTGAAGTTAAGTTAGAGCTCACTGAGCGTGGCATCACCAAGGATAAGGAGATGCTTGCACAATTGAACACATTGCGTTTTGCTGGTTATCGTTTGGCCATTGATGATTTTGGTACAGGTTACTCAAGCCTGAGCTATCTACACGCATTGCCACTTGACCTGCTAAAAATTGATCGTAGTTTTGTGGCTACGCTATGCAGCGATGCAAGCGACCGCAGTGTGACACCTAACATTATCGCTATGGCACACAAATTAGATTTGACCATTATCGCAGAAGGAATTGAGACGAAAGAGCAGCATAAAGCGCTACTAGAACTGGGTGTGCAATGGGGGCAAGGTTGGCTCTTTGGTAAGGCTGAGCGAATTAATGATTTTGTGAGTGCGTATTCATTACGAAATAGAGAAAAATAAGTGGTGCATTTGAATTTTTAATACTAAACTTATTTATATTAGAGTATCGATCTATATTTTGTGAACTTATGATTTCCTGATTATGTCTCTTGCTCCGGAACCCTTGATTTAGCTGCTTGCCCAGCATAGCTATTTCGGATGGTCAAATAGGTGGGATGCCCTTATTTCATGACACTTTACTCAAGCCGAGTAATGGTCGCGAGGGTTATCGACTGAGCAAGAGACATAATTAGGTATAATTTACAGTGAATAGTCATTTTTTGAAAGCGCACAGGTTTTTTTGGGTGAAATATTAATTTCAAAATCTGGCATGTAAAATTTAGGAGTAAACTTAAGCATGAAATTATTTGGATTATTTACTCGTGCGCCTAGAAACAGCCCTTCTCAGGTTGGTAATGGCACTAGTTTGGTACACACTAATGAAATTCAAAGCACAGCACAAAAGCATGAAGGGGTTTCTGTTTTTTAGTAGAGGTTCAGGAAAATTTGAATGCGTAACTGGTAAACCTGAGGTGTTTACCTCTAGTATTAAAAGTCATACAATAACGCAGGCGCAGGCGCAGGCGCAGGCTGAAAAGAAAATATTCCGTGATACGAGTGGCTGTGAATATAAATTATTTTTAAATGGTTTGGAATTTAATATTCCCTATCAAGAAAAAAATCATAATTATAAGTACGAAGTAATGAAATATTTTTTAGATTACATCAAATATCATAATGACTCTGCGGAGGAAAATAATAAACAACATGACGTTGAAAAGAAGATAACCCGCAAATTGTATCGCTTGGGCAGTTTGCAACACAAAAAGGCACCTGATTATGTCTCTTGCTCAGTCGATAACCCTCGCGACCATTACTCGGCTTGAGTAAAGTGTCATGAAATAAGGGCATCCCACCTATTTGACCATCCGAAATAGCTATGCTGGGCAAGCAGCTAAATCAAGGGTTCCAGAGCAAGAGACATAATCAGGAAAAGGCATCTTTGAAGCGCTTGAGCTCTTTAAAATTGATACTATTGGCACTGGCCAGCAATCCTACATTATCAGTGCCAATGATGATGGAAATAAGCAATACACCCTGATCATTGATGTTAAATATGACCTTGATCTAGATCAGCCTACAATTAAGGCGTATTTGGAGAGTGGCTTATCGCCAAGTAAGCTAAATATGAATGCCAAATTTCTTATAAAACCAGATGGAGAGGTAACTTGCATGTCATATGGTCTGGACGTAAATACATATTCACGACAGTAGCAATAATATTTTTTTTGGGGGGGGGGGGAGATTGCCCTTGCACTTCTGTAAGGATTTCAAAATCATCGCAAGTCAGCCATTCATAACGCACGGCCTGATTGTAGAGCTCAATATATGCATATTGCTGAAAATTACTATGCCAATGAAGCGCTTTATTTAAATTCTAATTTCTGACTGGTCATGCTGCATTGGGCTGAAGTTGGGACTTGTCCACTATATGTGCTAATTTAATGCCGTTATAGTGTTTGTGTGAAATATCACTATGAAAAACATTAAATTATTAAATTAATACTCAATGGTTATTGATAGGTGAATGGATTTATTTGATGTGTTTTTCTAATGTTAAACGCGTTAAGTTAATTATATGCATTGCATTATGTCAGTAGCAATTATTAATTATTTTTTTGAGTTTTATTATGCCATTCCTGATTATGTCTCTTGCTCAGTAACCCTTGATTTAGCCATTCGCGCGGCGTAAAGTGAACGAACGTTCTACTTTGCGGAGATGAATCATGCCCATCAATGGCATCCAGATGCAAAAAGGTTTGTCT
>NZ_PDZG01000123.1 GCF_002735645.1 Iodobacter sp. BJB302 | reverse complement strand
ACTGAGCCACGCGCAGTAGCCACTCCCCGCGCCGCGTCTGCAAATCCCCCATAAATCCTCCTTGATAAAAACCTCAGCATGACGAAAAAAGGAAAGGGCGTTTAGATGGGAGGGCTAGGCGCTTACGATAAAGTGAAGTAGATCCTTTTAATAGATAACGAGAGAGAACCAGATCAAAAACTGAAATAGGTATACCCAAGGGAATACCAGCAATAGCCTCCGACGGAACTATAGGAGCATCCCACGATATAGAAAAATCAATCATTTCGGTACCAATCTATTTTTAGAAGTGTCAAACTTTACTACTTTCCCTTGGTAATCCCCCCATTTCAGAACAACCTGACCCGGGAAGCATGGGGTCAGGCCTTACATTACACTTGAGATAAAATTTACAGAGCTTTGCAATTGCGATCAAATTAATTACCTAATTTAAAATTTAAGACCCAACCCTATATTTTTTTTAAAAACCTGCGTATTTTCTAATCAAACGACCGATCATATATCAAATTTTCGACCCACACTTTGGCTTCACCCATTCCAATTAAATACTCATGGTCATTCCAACAAACAACGAAATCCATTTCAAGGCTTGATACATAAAAAACAAAGCTAAATAACTCTTCAATAATCGAAGAAAGTTCTTTAAAATTGTTTAGTAAAAAAATTGTAGGGTCAACTTCCTGCTCAAAAAAAAAACGACAATATCCTTGCTGATAAAATCAGAAAAGATACATTTTTCACCAGGTAAATGTAACGAGCTATCCAATGACGAAGCTCTGCTCCACAAAGGGGTCTCACCGCCTAAAAAAAACTTTCCCTCGCATGAGCGGCGAAAGGAAGCAGCGTCCAGGATTGCCATTTCTACACAATAAATATTTTGCTTTTTTGCTTCAGCAATAAAATCATCAGCTATATACCTCATTTCAACACCTATACTTCACTACTGATAAAATACAAAAAATATTAATCGTAATTTAAAAACAACTTAATAAACAGCAGCAACAAGCAACTTACCATTAAGCAAAGCACTAACACCTCCAACTTTCCAGAAATTAAAATACAAATCAAAATTAATATCCAGATCAATTAAAGGCGATGCGATATACCAAGCCAGATAATAATCTGCAGCGATCCCATATAACACTTCAAACAGCGCATAACTTGCAGCAGAATTTGTAATTCTGCTGTTTCGAACATGATCAGCAATGTAATCAAAGATCCAGCGGCTAGGAATATCTAGTTTAACAGTCTCATCCACAACAGATTTTTCAGTATAAATGACACCCACATTACTACTTAGCATTGCAAGCTCAGAATCTCCCATCACATTACAAAAACGCGATTGTTCTTCAAGCCACTTGGCAGCAGAAGCTAATAACTCAGGCTCTGAGCACACTCCCCTCGGGTAAAGATAAGACCTTTGATATAATGAACCTGAATTTAGAACATTTTGTGCTCGCTCCATAAGAGTGTCACAAAGAGGGAAATACTTAAAAACGTCATAAAGATTTGCTGTGGTTGAGCTATTTTTAAGCAGAGAAATAAAATGAGACTTATCAAAGGAGGTATTGCCTTCACAAAAATCACACCAATCAGCCAACAATGGACTCATTTGTTTCTTACCTGCTTCAGATGATATTATTTTAATTGCCATTTTATTCATTAAATATAAAATCATTGCACAATCGATGACCGCATTTGCATATTTTTCAAGCACAAAACTTACGCACTCTAAATACAATCAAGTCTAAAAAAATTAAATTCAATTTATTTCTTTTACACCAGCCTTTGCAGTAAATCCGACGGGGCGATATATAAAGTGCTTCTGCCATCTTTACTGGGCAGCAATAAACGATATTCAGCCAGTTTGTTTAAATAGCTTCTGGCTGAATTATCAGCAATACCGTAATCACTCACAATTTCTTTAACTGAGAAATACCTGCCTGGTGATTTAGTTGCTTTTTTAATAATATCTTTCTGCACAAAATTCAAAGACTGGCCAAATTTTGATTTTTCCAGCAGTGCAACAACCTGATTGAATTCCTGGGTTTTTTCTTCCAGATATTTTTTAAGCTCATCAAATGCTCTGATGATGATATCAAGCTGATAATCAATAAAATACGTCAGGTCATTCTGATCTGTTTCGGTATAGAGATAAGATAAGCCATAGTCCTTAGGGCTGTCTTTCAGTAATTTACTGATCGAAATATATTTAAATAAATCGTATTCGCTTTTTAACATATACCAGTAAAACAAAGCCCTTGCGGTTCTGCCATTGCCATCCCGAAACGGGTGCTCGTAGCCCAGCATAAAATGCAGAATTATCGCTTTAACCACGGGGGCAATAAATTCACAGCCATCCAGCCCGGAATGATTGGTATTGGCAAAAGCACAGAGTGCCTGCAGCCGGTCCTGGATCAGCTCGTGCGGGGGCGGCTGGTGGGCAATACCACCATCGCCATCTTCCACATAAATATCGTCGCCCCCCCTGAATTGGCCGGGCACCACACTATTGCCCGTTGTGCCCTGCGTAGCAACCTGATGAAAATCTAAAATCAAATCAACGCTTAATTCTTCATTACAGCTTTTTTCGGCTTTTTTCAGTAAAAAGAAATTATTCAGAATCATCCGCTCGTCTTCATTAAGCGGTGCTCTTTCGTCTTCCAGCATTTTTTTGGCCACTTCGCGCGTTGTGGCTGCGCCTTCCAGCTGGGCGCTGCTGATGGCTTCTTCCATGATCAGGGAAGACACTAAAAATTTGGCCTGAATCTGCATGGTAGCCGCCATACCTGCAACTACGGCCACGCTGCCGCCTGCGGTTTTTATGACCTGATGCAGCTTGGCTTCCATTGAGTTGGGAATGCAGTAGCTAAAAGATTCGCCATTCACATCAAACAGATCGACTTCTTTCATCTGAATAAAGCGCTGGAATTTAATCGCAAACCAGATATTTTGCGCCTCGGCCCTGGGCACCCGCCATTTAAGCTTATCCCAATGCAGGTAACGGCCCTTGCTGTCTGTTAAATCATATAAAGGCAGATACTTCTGCAGCATAGGAAAATCAACATTGACCAAATCAAATTTTGGTGCTCTTTCTACTCTTGGCTTGGCCATTATCTCAAATCCTGAATTTTGCGTTTATAGACTTTAGCATAAAAAAAGGGCAGCGATGGCTGCCCTTTTAAATGAATGCTTTCCTGCCTGGTTAAGCTTGTAAACCTTTTTTTAACAGCTCAGCCACTAATTCTGCCATGGTCACTTCCCGCGTTGCGGCAGCCGCATGCAGCTCTTTAATCAAATCGCCATTCAGCTTTACTGCAAAAGGAACCAAACCTGCGGCCTGATCGGCCTTACGTTGCTCGCGCTTATCCATTACTTTTGCAGCCTCTTGCCCAAAACGTCCCGGAGTACGTTCTTTTTTATTTTGTTCGTCGGATTTAAAGCCGTCTAATTTATATAACTGAAACTTACTTGCCATACTCTATTCCCCATTCAATCTGTAGCCATCATTGCCAGGCCCGCAGGCGGCGATGTACAGCTAAAAAATCCAAGGGCGAAGGATGCGGTGTTTTAGTCAACTGCGCAAGGCAGAAGTGAAGCCCCTTCCCCGCCAGACATCGATTTATCTGCCTTGTGATGCAAAAAACAGGCAAAATACGCCCCCTCAAAGACAGTCAAGCCGTTTTCATAACAAACCCTTTAATTTATCACGCTCATCCCGATAACCCCGCGACATGGATCAAGTTTCGTGATGATTTATGCAAAAACTGCCAGTCATCCTGTTGCACCATGCCGGTTGAAGTAAAACTCAGCGATTTAGTCCGCATGAATCTGGTGGATGCATTTGAAGCAGAAGGCGAGCCGCCCAAGCAAATTGCCAAGCGCTTAACAAAAGCGGGCATTATTGATCACTTTAATTTTAAAAACAGTATTTACACCCTAAAGCGTAAGGCAAACGGGGATTGCCGTTATTTAGATTTAAAAACGCGCCTTTGCACTATTTATGAAAACCGCCCTAACACCTGCCGCAACCATCCAAGAATTGGCCCGCGCCCTGGCTATTGTGCTTACCGAAGCCGCCCTGCCAAGTTGTTAATCACGGAATAACGCTGACCACGCTCAAAACAGACTGATCATCACGGTGATACGCTAAAACAATGAAACCTATCCTCATTCTTTATGCCAGCCGTGATGGCCAGGCCATGCGTATTGCGCAAAAACTAGCCCTGCACCTTGATGCTTACCCGGTGCAGCTGGCCGATTTAAAAACACCATCCGCGCAAATTGTTGCTTGCAAGGCGCTCATTGTGATTGCTTCTGTACGCTATGGGCGGCACCTGCCCGAAGCCATACAGTTTTTTAAGCACCATGCAGCGCAAATATCACAGCTTCCCCTGGCCATTACCTCCGTCAGCTTAAGCGCCCGCAAAGGCGATGGCTCGCCAAATGGCTATTTAAAAAAGCTGCTTCAGCAATTTCAGCTCAGCCCCTTTGCCGCGCTCTCTATCGCGGGCAAGCTCGATTACCCCCGCTACGGCTGGCTGGATACGCAGATTATTCGTTTAATTATGCATATCACCGGCGGCCCCAGCGATGGCACCAGCTGCGTTGAATACACAGACTGGCAGCAGCTTCAAAACTTTGCGCAACAAATCACAAGCTATCTTCGCCAGGATCACGCAGATGGATAGTAAACTGCGCCCCAAAGCCCTCACAGAGAAACACCATGACCACCCATACCATCAGCAATCTGATCAGCCATCAAATTAATAAAGAAGCCCACGGCCCGGTTAGCTTACGCTTAAGCGATAAAGAAATTACCCACACCCCTGCCGCACAAAGACTGATCGATCAGCTTTGTAAGCTCTACACCCAAAAGCTGGGCAAAGGCTTTGGCAGCTTTGAAGAAGATCAGGAAGCCTTCCCTATGCAAGGGCTGATTCGTCAGCTTATAGAAGGCGCAGATTTTTTAAGCAGCTCTAAACAAATGATGCAGCACCTGCTGCTGCGCTTAGAGCAAGAGCCCTTAGCCAGCGGCGGCCATGTGCTGATTGCCCGCATCAAAGGCGATGGCACAGATTTTATCCTGTTCACTATTTTGTCTGAAATTATGGGCACCATGCTGGATGAAGAGCTGAATGTGGCCGACAGCATTTACCTGGACACCAGCAATTTAAAAGTCGCAGGCAAAATTGATTTACAAGCATGGCAAAACGGCGCTGAGCGCTATATCAGCTTTTTGCGCGGGCGCGGCGATGTAGCCGCTTATTTCAAATCATTTTTAGGCTGCAACGATATTGTAGTGGCGCTGAAAGAAACACAAAAACTGGTACACGGCCTCAGCCAGTTTGCCGAAGAGCAGCATTTACAGCCTGCAGAGCGCGATCAGTTGTTTGAACGTGCCCACGAATACCTGGACGAGCTGGGCAACGCCAGCTGCGCCGTCACACTGGAGCAGGTAGCAGAGCAAGTGTGGCCGGATGCCCCCATGCAATTACAAAATGTGCTGGACCATCAAGATCTGGCGTTAAACGATGGTTTTGTACCAGACCGCCGTGCCATCAAGCCACTGCGCACCTTTAAAACCAAAGCCCCCCACTGGAAGCTGGAATTTGACCGCAGCAGCTTACGCAGCGGCGCTGTGCATTACAACCCGGAAAACGACACCCTGGTTTTATCCAATATTCCAGAAGAAATGCGTAAGGAGTTACTGGCAGAAACCAAGTAGAAAAATCCTCAACATTCACAACAAAAGATGTTGCAACGCAATAAATTTGCGCTAAACTAATCTGGCAAAGCGTGTGGGATCAATCACTTACTTGCTTTGCCAACACAAAAAACCTTAGTTGTAATATTACATACACCAACTATTTGGCGTAGTATCTTTAAACTGTAATCTGTAACAGCGATGCTAGTGTGGCAATGTGCTCGGTTTCATAACCTGAAACCTCAGTGATCAAACGGTAACCCTCAAAAAAGGTATTCCCATGACTCTGTCGACTACGTTTAAAACCCCCCGCCAGCGCCGTCAGCTGGAACAATCGCAAAGAAATATGGAAATTGTGGTAATGGGACTTCATCGTGCACAGTTTGAAGTAAGGCGTCAGATACGTAACGAGCTTGCAGATCGCGCAGCAGCCAAGGCAGAGAAAGAACTGGATTATCTTGAAAGCGCTAAATAATGAATCAGCAACAAAAAAAAGCCACGAATTAATTTGAACTGCACCCCAAAAGTTGGACACCCGTCCATATTTTTGGGGTGTTTTTATGTCCAAGTACTCAACGCAATTCAAGCTCTCTGTCGTTCAGCAATATTTAACTGGCGAAGCGGGTATCAAAA
>NZ_PDZG01000122.1 GCF_002735645.1 Iodobacter sp. BJB302 | reverse complement strand
CAAGCATTTTGCTTAAAATGGCATCTTTACGAGCCTTGGGAATACGCGACATGATAAGTAACCAGCCCCCTGAGTAAGTTAGAATCCCTGAAAAGGGAGTATCTCAACTATCCTGACACAGGGGGGTCGCTGCTTATTGCGAACTTGTAAGCAAGTGAATCCAACAATGCTGAGAACAACCTGAGGCCACAGCCCAAGTATTGCGCCCACGAGTGCCCACTGTGTAGAAAATGGACCTGGGTTAGGGCGTCCAAACTCATGCTCAAGGTAAAACGTGCCAACTAAAAGGGCAGTGCAAAAACTAAAACTTGTTAGTGCCGCCAAAATCTGCCGTATGACCGGATCCTCCGTGCGGGACTTAACGTGGAGCTAAGGGGCGGCGCGCATTTGCGCCGGGTTAGCCATTTGCCGCTTCGATGACGAAGTCCAGTTGCCGAGCTTGCTTGATAAATCGGTCAATGTTTCCGATGCCCCATTGGCTACTGACAGCAACCGTGCTGTCTGGAAGTTGGATAACATCTTCGGGAACAAGGAAGTGCCGCTTCCGTGCTGTCGTGGTGTAGATCTGGTTAGCTTGCTCAACTGTAGCAACTACCCCGAGAGAGCCTTGACAGTGCTTTGGAAATACTTGTTGCAGTTCGGCTAAGGTTGTCGCTGGGTGGACCTCAACGTAGCGCTTGACGACCGCAAGAACCAAGCGCCCCTTACCGAAGACTTGACCGTCGAACTTGTACTTTGATGCATCCTTGCTCACGGTTGGAGGGGTGAAGTATGTGTCTGTTGTTACAAAGACACTACCATCGGAGCCTCGAAATCGTTGAACCGTAAGCGCGGCAACGGGTATGCCTGAAGCGGTGATATAGCCTTGCCGAAGCTTCGATGCAAGTTCGGAGCTTATGGTCGTTCCTACTAAGATACCTATCCATTTTGGAATCGGCGCGAGTTCTATACTCAGGATGTTTGGGTATTGTTGGGTGATTTGATCCCGTTCACAGAGATAGTCCTCGATTTGGCTCAAATGTACCTCTTCGAGCTGCCCCAGCTTTAGCTCTATGACTGCTATGTACTCTTGCGAGTACGTCGCCAAAATGTCGATTCTTCCGTCTGTGTCCTTGCTCTTTCGCCCCTGCTTGAGTGTCAGTTCTGCCTCAACAATTTCGACGCTAGAGAAGACATCGTCGTCGAGACTGAGCACCCCTTCGTTTTCGATCAGGTATGCCTCCATGGAAAGTTCTCGTCTGAACGGGAAGGGTTCAAGACGAACATCATTTGCAGTGAGGTGACGAAAAATTTGCATGATGAGTCCAAATGGCTAACGCCGAGCTAAGCTGCAGATTTTAAGTTGCGGTTTTGTGGAATACTTTTGCGTAGCGAAACCACAAAACTGCGACTTAAAAGCTGTCCAAGGAGCGTAGCGACTGATGCTTGAGTGACTTGTTATGTTTTTAAACGAAGGTATATTTTTACAATTATTTTATTAACTTCTGTTTTAGTATTTTTGCTAGAGCAGACTTTGCACGCTCAACAAATTCATCTTCGCTCTCTTTCTCCTTAGGTTCGCCAATTGACTGACTTAATTCGGTTAGCACTTCGTCACTATTTGCCACTTTCACAACTTCAGATGAAAAATTTTCTCGATCACCGCTAGATATAGTTAAAGCCGTAATGGCCAGCGTGTTGCTTATATTTGCAGTTAGCTCTTGTGATGAAGATGAGTTGATAATTTGTTTCCTCTGGCTGGACTTAACAAACTCTTTAAAATCACGCATTATTAGCCTCCGGATCTTCTTTCTTTGATCGAAAAAACTCTCTAAATATTGCCTCAGCGGCATTTACGATCATATCGATTATTTTTTCTTTTGCTGAATCAGGAAGTTTTTCCCATAATCCAAAGAGCCAGCCGAACAGGCTGTATAACAAGTTAAACATATTGTTTCTCCATTACTTGCATTAAACATAACGTAAAAGTAAGGGGCTGGCCCCCTGATATGGTTCAAAAACAGCTGCCGTATATAGGCCAGTCCCGCTTGACTGACGGGTTAGAGGCCTTAACCACTGAGGCTAAAAAGGGCGCATATCAATGTGCGGTAAAACTAAAACAGAAAGCCCGCTAAAAGAATAAATAAAACCGTACAACACAATAACTAAAAACGGCATTCACTGCCACCGCAGTTAGTAAAACCAAGCCCGTTTAATTAACTTGCAACCTGGATAAAAGCACAGCAATTAAAAATGCCAAGCCGGTAATAAAAAAGCCATTAAAAAAAAGAAAAGCAATAACAAACTACAGCAAGCAGCTAAAAAACCAACACAGAACACCAAGGCGAAAAACCTAATAGGCCTAGGCTTTACCTCTAACACCCAAACTCAGCCGACCGCTTGCCGAAGTGAAGCGCAGCGAAACGGAGGTAAGTGAGTCGGCTGGAGTGCATTGTTAGAACTTAGTCTTTGACCCATCTGACGAATTTGTAAATGCCATAACCAACTGCCGCCGCAGCCGCTACAGGTGCAGCTGTGGCTACGACTACCCCCGCAGCCATGCCACCGCCAACAGTGCCGCCAATAGCGGCCAAACCAGACGTGATACCAGCAGCACTGAGGCCTGCTGTTGCGCCCATCGCACTGACTGCTGCGATGCTGCCGGCAGTGCCTGCTGCTGCCCCAGCGTAACTAGCTGCCCGACCTACTGAGCGCGAATCACGTTCGTCCGTTCCCAAGTTCGGATCGTCCGCTAAGACCGTGCTGTTAACCAGTGAGGCCATTGCGGCACCTGGTGCAGCGCCGAGTATTGCCAACCCAGCAACAGCACCCCCACCGACAATGGCGCCAGTTGAGGCCAGCCCACTCATTACGCCAGCACCAGACAGCCCAACTACTGAGCCGGATGCAGCAACTACACCACGAGCAGCAAACCCAGCCATGCTTCCTATGCTTGGACCGCTGACGGTAGTAACTGTATCTACCTGAATACTTGTGTGGTTTCCCGTTATGCACCACAAGCAAAAATGCTCACAGTTATTATTAAAAACGCTGTAACTAGACTCGCCAACTCGTGACATTGCTCTGCTGACGATTGTCTCCGCAGAGTATGAGTCTTTGTATGTTTTTACATTTACGTTATTTCCAGAACAAAAATCCTCTAGGTTTGTAATTTCTACTGGCCCCGATTCCATGCCACTCGCCAAGCCAGAGTAATGAATAACTTTGCCATCGCCGATATAAATACCGTGGTGGGAGTAAACCGTTCGTGGGGTTACGAGGTGAGCGCCTAATGGGAAATCTGTTGTCATGTGAATCCTATGCTGTTTCTGTGAGTGAGGGATGTGTGAACATATGGGTGACTAAGTTCTAACGTAAGAATTAAGCAGCTGGCCTACGCTGCAATTAAATAAAGAAGCCGCACGTTCCGGCCAGTCTGCTTGAATGCCATGTTAGGCGTATTACCGCTGCACAAAAAATAAAACCGACGATTTTCGTGGCAAACCACAAAACTAAATAAGAAAGCCACGAAAACGGAGCGAACTAATTAAAGGCGTATTAATCAACAGCGTAAACAGAAAGCTGCAAAACAATATAAAAATATCAGCACACCACAATACAAACTGCCACAACAACGCGCCAACTAAAAAAACAAAATAATGGCAGGGGTGCCTAACGTAAAAATTAAGCAGCTGGCCTACGCTGCAATTGGATAAAAAAGCCGCACGTTCCGGCCAGTCTGCTTGAATGCCATGTTAGGCGAGTTGCCACTACACAAAAAATAAAACCGACGTTTTCCGTAGCAAACCACAAAACTAAATAAGAAAGCCACTAAAACGAAGCAAACGAATTAAAAGCGTATTAGTAAACAATGTAAACAAAAAGCTGCAAAACAAAATAAAAATATCAGCACACCACAATACAAACTGCCACCACAGCGCGCTAACTAAAAAATAAAATAATGGGTAGGGGTGCCTAACAAGATGTAGACACCCTAAAACGGCAGATAAACCACCGTCCTTGGTGTATAAAAACGCTGCGCCTTCTTAAAATGTCTCACCGGGCGGGGCCTGAAGTGATTTATGCCGATATGCTACACCTGATTGAATGGATGTTTCCACCTTGTTACTACTATTGTGTCAGGGTGGTGGTTGATTTTTTGTGGTGCGATGTAAGAAGTTGGCTGATTTTTGTATGAATAAAGGTGCATTCACTGTCATGTTCAATTAACTTTTATGCAGGCTGATTACTTGCCGCAATAAAAATGCGGCCTCCGGGGCCGCATTTTTTTGTTGAAAGGTTTGAGTAAAATTTCAAACGGTTCAAAGCGTTATATGCCCCGCAAATTATGGGGGGCATATATATGGCGCTAAGTCAGAGAAGGGGTCTCTTTAAAATTTGTAAGTCAGCTTGGCCGAGGCAAAGCGGCCGCGCGGGTCTGCTTGGGTGTGGTCAAAGAAATCAGTTGAAGAATCCCACGGTGGGCGGGTATTACTCAGGTTGATGACTTTGGCGGTCAGCGTGGTGTCTTTGGCGAGTTTCCAGCTGGCCGTCAGATCAAAGGTGTTGAATGGGTCAACATATTTGGCGGTGTCGGTGTCGCTGGCAAAAGCCTGATCGTAGCCGCCAACATAGTTCCATGTCAGGGTGGTGGACCATGCGCCAATTTCCCATGTGGCATCGCTGACGGCGCGCCATTTTGGAATCGAGCCAAATTGATTGCTGCCTGCGCCATCGGTGAGTGGCTCGCCAGTGGAAAGCGGCTCAGCAAATCTTAAAACATGGCTGATCTGGCTGCCCAGTTTTAAGCTGCCGTAGTCTTTGCTGTTAAAGCGCTGACGTAAATCCAGATCAATGCCTGATGTTTCGCGATCGCCCATATTGCTGTACTGGCGGTAAAGCGTGCTGATGCGTCCCTTATCATCGCGCACAATTTTGCCTGGATCACGGCTTTCGTTGGCGATAATATCCGCGCCACTTTGCGTGCCAATCAGGCCACTTTGCTTAATGTTGTAGTAATCAAGGCCAATGCTGCTGTCGTTTGTTGGCGAGAGCACAAAGCCCAGATTAAAGTTATCCGAGCGCTCTGGCTGCAGATCTTTATTGGCGGCGATAATATTGGTTACGCCGCGTGATTTGGTCGGTGCAATCGGGTCGCGCGGATCAACCACAGCGCCATAGCTGACTGCCGAGCTTTTGGTGATTTCTGGCAAAGAGGGCGCACGGAAGCCGCGTGAAGCAGAGCCGCGCAGCAGCAGCCAGTCTGCAGCCTGATAACGGGCGCTGGCTTTAGGCGAGAATGCATTACCAAAATCGCTGTAATGATCGGCCCGTGCTGCCAGGTTAACGTTTAAGTCTTTAATCACCGGAATGTTGAGCTCGGCAAAGACGGCGGAGACTTTGCGCTCGCCATCAATAATATTAATCGCCGGGCGCAGCTCGGTGCCTGAAAGTACGGCATCGGAGGTGCGTGAATCCATTTTCTCCTGACGGAACTGCGCGCCGGTGGCAAAGCCCACACTGCCAGCAGGCAGCTCGAATAATTCGGGCGAGGATGCGCTGATATCAGCAGTAATCAGGCTGGATTTGGCCGGGCGCAGGGTAGAGAGGCGCAGGCGGTTACGCACTTCTTCGCTGTTTTTGGATTGATCGGCAAAGTTGTAGCTGCCGTCTTTTAATACTTTTTCGTATTCATAGCGGTTGACGAAGTTCTGTACGGTTTCTTCCAGCGAGCTTTGTGAATAGCCCAGCGAAGCATCCCAATCCCAGCCAAAGGCTGTGCCTTTGATACCGGATAAAACACGATGCAGGGTCACTTCATCGGTTTTCAGGCGTTTGCCCAAATCAAACAGCGTGGCGGTGAAATCCAGCGGCGTGGTGCCGGGGTTGTTGGGGTGGCCTACCGGCAATTTATTATTAATGGTGTCTAAAGCTTGTTTTTGATTATTCCATGCGCGCAAGGTGCTGCTGACCGTGAGTGGTGCGGCAAAAGTCAGGTTGGCGCGGGAGAAACCATATAAATATTCTGCATAGGCTTGCGTATCATCGTTAATCCGCAAATTGGCGCGGGCAAAGGCGTGATAGCGCTCAATCCCTGGAATCAGCGTACTGTAGGGTGCATCGTTATAGGCCAAAACCTGGCCGGTTTTACCGTTCGTAATGCTGCCGTAGTCTGTAAGCCTGATTGGGCCTTGCGGGCCGCCCAATAGCCTGGTTGGGTCGCCATCGTAGTAATTAGTGATCACCCGGTTCAGGCTGCCACCCGATTGGTTTCTGAAGTCGCCATCTTTCATCCGGTAATTGTCAAACCAGTTGTCGCCTTAATCGTTTAATATTTATGCCGTTCTTTGCTCTGCTTTTTTCCTTACAGCACCCGTCTCCGCTTCCGGTGATTTTTCTGGATTGAGGTGGACGATATTCA
>NZ_PDZG01000121.1 GCF_002735645.1 Iodobacter sp. BJB302 | reverse complement strand
TTTTGATACCCGCTTCGCCAGTTAAATATTGCTGAACGACAGAGAGCTTGAATTGCGTTGAGTACTTGGACATAAAAACACCCCAAAAATATGGACGGGTGTCCAACTTTTGGGGTGCAGTTCAAATGGGAGGCCTTTCAATTATCAGCTAGCCAGAAGGCTGGAAATAATGTGTCTTAGAACTTACCAACCAGACCAAATGCGAACTGGTTCATGTCATTGCCTTTTGCTAAAGCAAAGCCAGAAGCGGTAGTGAAGTTAGAGTTCTTTTGGTTGTCTACTTTTGAGAAAGAAGCAACGGCCTGAACATACTTATGGAACTGATAGCCTACAGCGATAGTAGCTTGCTGGCCGCCAGTATCTGTCAGAGTTGTGCCATCTACATCATTTGCTTTTGCGTATTGAACTTGTACTTCAAGAGCATCTTTTTTGTAGCCAGCGATCAGGCCATAAACATTTTGTTTCTGATCGAAGTTCTTAGCCGCAGCAAGACCGCTTACGCTTGAAGAAGTGCGTTCAAACACTGCACCTGCGCTGAAGTCCATGTAATTAACCTGGCCGCCCAGTTGGTAAGCTTCAAGCTTTTGTGTACCTGTGAAGTTGGCTGCTTTTGCTGCGCTGCTGCCATCCAGTTTCCAGGCTGCATTGTTTACTGTTGTGTAACCAAAGCCAACATTAAACAGGCTGTGTTTGTAGCCTAAAGAAACCGAAGTCTGGCCCATCAAATCTGTTGCTGGTGTGTTGCTTGGTGTACCAGCAGCACCGGCAGAGATTGAGTTAGCTGAATCTTTACCAAAGTTGTGGCTTAAGTTCGCGCTGAAACCTGCCCAGTCTGGTGTCTCGTAAGCAACCATATCACCTTGACGTGCGCCAAGACGGTTCAGAATTTGCTTGGAGCCGTAGGTAGAAGACGCATCGTTCAGGTTACCGTACAGAGTAGGAACGATTTGTTTCAGTGACAATTTATAAGCATTGTCATAACGGCCAAGGCGTAAAGTACCCACTTGCTTGCCGCCTACGCCAACGAATGTATTGCGGCTGCCAATTTCAGCTTTGTCATCGGTGTTGTCACCGTTGTTACCAAGGTAGAAACGGCTTTCAACTTGGGCAACAGCAAAAAAATCATTGCCCAGGTCGTATTTGGCTTTGAAACCCAATTTGGATGTTTGGTCCATCAGGCGAGTTTGGCTGTCTGCAGTGTTAGCAATTGCCGCGCCGCTGTTGTTGTTTACAGAAATCACTTCAACAGCAGAACCCAATGTGCCGTAAATGCTGAATGGGCCAAGTTCTACATCTGCGAATGCTACAGGTGCAGCAAATGCAGCAGAGATAGCAAGGGCGATAAGCTTTTTCATAATCTGTACTACTCCCAAAAAACGAGTGAATGAAGTGGCAAGGGGTTTGCCACTTCTGCATTGGCAAAGATCACGGCACTTTTGTTATAAGAAGCCATTTTATATTCTTTTGCGGTATTATGACATTTCTTGTGCTTTCTGGTTGGCTAAGTTTTTTCAAAGTCAGCTCACAAAAAAGCCAAGGTTCATGAATCACTAATGCACGCATTTAGAAAGCAGTTGTATGTTTGCAGCAACAAATTGCTTTCGAACAATGCCAAGTCTAGGGGAGTTTTATTAAAAGTATATGACAAAAATATAGGTTTAAGCCTGTACAAACCCTTTGTAAGCCGGGCCAAACGTAGCATCTATGCAGCTTCCGGGAGATTCCGCCCGCATAAAGGTTTCACCGACCAGAAAGTTGTTAACGTGATTTTGTTGCATCAGAACAACATCATCAGGGGTGACAATCCCGCTTTCTGTGATCACGATACGATCGCTTGTAATCATTGGGAGCAGTTTCAGAGTATTTTGTAGCGAAACCTCAAAGCTGCGCAAATCGCGATTGTTAATTCCCAGTAATGGCGTTTTAAGCTGTAATGCCAGCTCTAATTCAGCCTCGTTATGCACTTCTACTAAAGCCGCCATACCCAGGCTGTGCGTTATTGCCTCAAAGTCTTGCAGTTGACTTAAGCTTAACTCTGCTGCAATGAGCAGGATGCAATCTGCGCTCCATGCGCGGGCTTCAAAAATTTGATATTCATCCACCATAAAATCTTTACGCAGAACAGGCAGATTGCATGCTGATCTGGCCGCTTTCAGGTAATCAAGGTGCCCTTGAAAGTAAGGTACATCGGTGAGAACTGACAGGCAGGCTGCACCATGTGCGGCGTAATCCTGTGCATGAGCTGCCGGCTGAAAATCAGCGCGAATCACGCCTTTGGACGGGCTGGCTTTTTTGATCTCCGCAATAATGCCGGGGTGGCCCAGTGCATTTTTGCTGCGTAATGAGCCCGTAAAGTCACGTAAGTCTGTATTGCCTTCGGCTTGAGCACGAATTTCATGCAATGGAATCAATTTGCTGGCCGCAGCTACTTCTTCGTATTTGGTGGCCCAGATTTTTTTTAAGATGTCAGACATATTTGGCTCTTTTGTTTAGGCATGGCAAGCCGACGTGCAGATTGCTGCAGCTTGTCAGCACTTTAAAAAAAGGCGGGTTTCAACCGCCCTGCAAAATGAATTTATGATTTAAATGCTTTGGGTGAATTGCACCAGCGCATCCAGCTTGGCACGGGCGCTGCCATCTGCCAGTACCTGGCCCGCCCGCTTAATCCCTTCCGCCAGTGATTCGGCTTTGCCCGCTGCGTAAATTGCGGCTCCGGCGTTCAGCTGCACAATATCGCGGCATGGGCTGGCCTGATTGGCCAGAACCTGCTCAATAATGTGTTTGGATTGCTGTGCATCATTCGCGTGCAGTGTTTTGATATCTGCCAGCTCAAAGCCATAATCACGCGGATCAAATTCAAACTCGTTAATCTGGCCGTCTTTCAGCTCGGCGATCAGGGTAGGGCCTGAAATAGAGATCTCATCCATGCCATCTTTGCCATGCACAATCAGTACATGCTTGCTGCCCAGCTGCTTGAGCACGCGCACCTGAATACCGACTAAATCAGGGTGGAAAACGCCCATCAGCTGGTTTTCTGCGCCTGCCGGATTGGTCAGCGGGCCCAGAATATTAAAAATGGTACGCACGCCCAGCTCCCGGCGGATAGGCGCAACATATTTCATGGCGCTGTGATGATTGGGGGCAAACATAAAGCCGAGGCCAATTTCATCAATAGAGCGGCCCACCTGCTCTGCGCTGAGGTTTAAGTTGATGCCAAAGGCTTCCAGCACATCGGCGGAGCCAGAGCTGGATGAAACAGACCGGCCACCATGCTTGGCAACTTTAGCGCCAGCGGCGGCAACCACAAAAGCGGCGCAAGTCGAGATATTAAAGGTGTGCGCGCCGTCGCCCCCTGTGCCGCAGGTATCAATCAGGTGGCTGCGGTCTTGTACATTCACTTTGGTAGACAACTCGCGCATCACCGTGGCCGATGCGGCAATTTCAGACACGCTTTCAACTTTAGTACGTAAGCCAATCAAGAGGGCTGCGGTCTGAACAGGGGACATTTCCCCTGTCATGATTTGCCGCATGAGATACAGCATTTCGTCATAAAACAATTCGTTGTTATCGATCAGGCGATTGAGTGCGGCTTGAATAGTAATCATGAGTGCTCCTTGGTGTGGGGCGGGTGATCTGGCGGCAAATAAGTCGTGGTCTGGCAAAAAACGCTGCAAACAGGCAGGCGTGAAATGATGAAGCGATTAAGCGGGCCATCTCAGGCTGCTGAATTAAATGCAGGTGCTAAACATGGGATACGGCGAGTTATATCAGTGCTTTGAAAACACTATTTTTTGAAGTTTTTTTTGTTTTGCACTTAGGATCAGGGCGCAGTTGCAGATTCTGAACTCAAATTATTAAGCTAAAGCTGCACAGGGCTACTGCACATAAAAGCGCGATAGTTCATCGCTGCGTGCCCGGTCTGAATCAATACGGCAGGAAAGCTCGGCAATCCCTGCGCCACTGCCCCCTGCAAAACTTTTACCAACCCAGGCGCAATGCGCCTGACGGTACGCTTCATAGGCCCGGGTGCTTTGTTTGAAGGCGGGCAATGCTTCGGGGCGGCCGGTGGCGCGGTCCAGGTTTTTCATCATTGCCCGGGTTGCGGCTTCTGCATTTTTCCGATCTTGCTCAGCCTGAGGGGCCAGCTTCGCTAAACAGGTTTTAATCAAAACTTGATTTGCGCCATCGCATTCCACCTGGGCCGGGGGCGATGTTTGGGCCTGCGTGTTGAAAGCAAGTAAGGCGCAAGAGAGGGTAAAGATAAGGCGCATGATTTATCCTGGGTGATAAAGAGGGGGCTGGTGCCTGCGGCGGGCAGGCACGGCAGAGGCCTTAAAGCGGCTTAGGATCTGTGTCAGGCCCATTCTTTTAAAAACTGATCCAGCATGGCGTGGCCGTGCTCGGTAAGGATCGATTCCGGATGAAACTGCACGCCTTCGATCGGCAGTGTTTTATGCCGCACGCCCATGATCTCGCCATCTTCTGTCCATGCCGTGATTTCCAGGCAGTCCGGCAGGCTGGAGCGTTCAATTGCAAGCGAGTGATAACGGGTCACAGTAAAGGGGGAAGGCAGGTTTTTAAACACACCCGTATTGCTGTGCTCTATTGGCGATACTTTGCCATGCATCAGCGTTTGCGCGTGTATGACTTTACCGCCAAAAGCCTGGCCAATGGCCTGATGCCCAAGGCAAACGCCTAAAATAGGCAACTTACCGGCAAAGTGATGAATCGCTGCCAAAGAAATACCTGCTTCGGAAGGAGAACAGGGGCCGGGGGACACCACCAGATATTTAGGTTTTAAAGCTTCGATTTCTTCGATGGTGATTTCATCATTGCGATGCACCTGCACGTCTTGCCCCAGCTCACCAAAATACTGGACTAAGTTATATGTAAAGGAGTCGTAATTATCTAGCATAAGCAGCATGGTTAGGTTATGTCCTTGATTTTATAGGGTTGAATGTGGATGCTGCTTATCTGTTGTCCGGCATTTTATCCGGTTATTTTTTTGCGTTAGCACTGAGACTGCGATAAACGCCCAAGTCTTGTAAATTATCGCAGTACAGGCGCAGGGCGTCTAGCGCATAGAAAAATAGACTTATTTTATTGAGCCAGTATTACGCCGGGCATTGATTTGCCTGTAAATGCAATCTGTCATTTCGGCCAGCAAGCCAGCCGGGCCTGAAACATGCGCTGGCTAAATATATGCGGGTGGGCGTAAAAGAAGAGCAATACTTTCAGATCTTGGATTACACCAAGGAGCACCAATTCCAGCAAGGGGCCATCTTCCACCTTTTAGAGCCCGATATTAACCAGGAGATTTACGGCCTGCCCGAATACCTGCCGGCGCTGAATTCTACCTGGTTAAATGAATCCGCCACGCTGTTTCGCCGCCGCTACTTTGCCAACGGCAGCCACGCCGGTTTTATTCTATACATGACCGACGCCGCGCAAAGCTATGTCGACGATTTGCGTGAAGCACTCAAGGGAAGTAAAGGCCCGGGTAATTTTAAAAATCTGATGGTGTACGCGCCAGGCGGCAAGAAGGATGGCATGCAGATTTTGCCTATCTCTGAAGTAGCGGCCAAGGATGACTTCTGGAACATCAAAAACGTAACCCGCGACGACCAGCTAAGCGCCCACCGTGTGCCAGCGCAACTGATGGGCATCATCCCCAACAACACCGGCGGCCTGGACGATGTAGAAAAGGCGGCTACCGTGTTTGCTTATAACGAGATTGAACCCTTGCAGGAGCGGATGAAGGAACTGAACGACTGGCTGGGGGTGGAAGTGATCCGGTTTAAACCCTACACTATATCTGCGATATAAAAATAAGGAAGCCCCAGCAAATGGGGCCTTATGCTATTTAGGTGAAGAATACGCAACGGCTGCTTCTTTCTGGTCAGTCCAACAACTACTTATATTTTTTTCTTTACATATTTTATATGCCTTTTCTCCTAATAAGCTTCTTGTTTTATCTAAATTTGACTGTTGAACATTAGTTTTTCTTTTTTCATTGTCTCTCCAGCCAAAGAAATAAATTTTATTAATTTCTTCTACAAATCGTTTATATTGAGCAACATCGTGAGCCATAGCCCTTTGATGGGGAAATGCTTGCTCAGGGATTTTGCTATTGAATTCAGTAAAGAAATCACATGGGCTAAATGGTTTTTCTTTGTTGAATTCTAATCCCAAAACTTCGCATAGTTTTTTGTAAATATCGTGTTCAAGTTTATGGTCAATAATAAATCCATTAGCAACTTCAATTTCAAAGCTAAAATTTTCTGACTTAACCCCAAACAGAAGAATAAAAGGTGCTCCATCAGTGAAAAAGAATACGTCAAAAATAGCTTTCCCTGATTTAAATTCAAATTTATATCTATCTATGCTTTGAGATCTCATGCTTTTACCTGATTATGTCTCTTGCTCAATCTCCTTGCTCAAACCACTTAAAAGGCCTAAGGTGAACGAACGTTCTTTTGTGGAGTGGTCGTCATGGCAATCAACCCAATCCAGATGCAAAAGGGGCTGT
>NZ_PDZG01000120.1 GCF_002735645.1 Iodobacter sp. BJB302 | reverse complement strand
CTGATAAACCTTGCTCAATGCTTGGTGTTTAAAGTCGTCAGAATACGTAATTTTTTGCATGATGAAGCCTATGTTTTTTTCAAGCCCATGAAAATTCAGAGGCGACAACTAGTCTGACATAGGGGGTTTTAGGCTCAATAGCCCGATCCAGGTTCAATTGCACTTCATCTTGCCAGCTCCAGTTTCGCGTCGCATTACGCCACCGTTCCGGACGCGCCAAGCGGGCGGCATGGTAGACGGCATGGCGTTTTTCTAATAATGCTTTGTCCTGCCCTTGATACCGTTGTGATGGCGTGACGAATTGAATGCCGCTGTGTCGGTGCGTATGGCTGTACCAATCCACAAAGCGCTGACCCATTGCCTTGCTTCATCCAGACTGGCAAAGCCTTTATGCGGCTAGGGTCTGTTGACGTTTCAAACGAGAAGATGTGCAGAAGTAGGTGCAAACCCGTAGAATGGAGGTTCCTACACCATTTATCCTGCGGGTTTGCGATGCCCCGATTAATGCTCAGTAACGAGCTTTGGTCGAAGCTAAAAAAGATTCTGCTTCAACACGCCATTTACAACAAGCCCGATTTACGAATTACCGTCGAAGGAATGCTCTACCGCATGCGCGTCGGCTGCCCATGGCGGGATTTACCCAGTGCTTTTGGCGAATGGAATTCGGTTTATAAACGCTTTAATGCTTGGTCTGCGGCGGGGAAATGGCTCAATATTTTCAAAGCCTTACTGGTCGATCCTGATTTCGAGTGGGTATTCCTCGATGGGAGTTATGCAAAGGCTCACCAACACAGCGCGGGTGCTGCAAGCGATCAATCAGAAGCCATCGGCAAAAGCCGCGCTGGAAATACCAGCAAAATTCACTTGGCAGTGGATGCTTACGGTTTGCCAATCGCATTTGAAATTACTGGCGGCGAAATCAACGATTGTACTGCTGCCCCTCAGTTAGTCGCCCAATTGCCTTCAGCCGAAGTGATCATCGCAGACAAGGGATATGATAGCGAGTCTATCCGGCAGCAGATTAAGGCACAGGGTGCGCGATCAGTGATTCCCAGAAAACGTAATTCAATCAAAGGGAATACCGATCTGGATCGAGGGCTGTATTGCTACCGACATTTGGTCGAGAATGCCTTTGCGCGACTGAAACATTATCGAGCTGTGGCATTCCGATACGATAAATTAAAACGGAATTACGAAAGCGTTATTGCCATGGCTTGTGCATTTTTATGGTTGCCTATGTGAAACGTCAACAGACCCTAGGCGGGTCAGTATTTCAGTGTTGAACCCGGACCGGGCTATTGAGCCTAAAACAAGCGAGGAATTACAGGTCGCTTAGATCGTAAAAACATCTCAACTACTTTGACAATTACCGCATGATTAAAGCAGAGAGCAAAACATTGTTTAACACCAACGATTACCGCCACCAGACTCAACATAAAGGCTAAAAAACGGCTGTCTGAATGTCAGCAACACCCAGCCAAGATTCGCATGTATTTGGTGCTATGGTGTAGCAATCTGGATTAGTTAGGCGCACGCCGAATTCGCACTAGAAATTATGGAGTATTTAGCTAAGTTAAAAGAAATGAACTTTTAGAAGTTGTGCTACCTAAAAGTAGCAAGCTACTTGGGGAGGGGCAATTCAATTAAGAACACATATTTCTGTGCAGGCCTACAAGAAACCAAGCGGAAAACCGGTTTTTTGGAAGGTTCGAGTTTAATAGTGAAGCTCTGCGAGGTATTCAAGCCTCCCATTAAAAGAACATCACAAGTACCCAGCCTGCCTGAAAAAAACCACCTTACAAGGAGCTGAAATTGGACTTAATAGAACGCAAAAAGCAACGAAATAGTCTCGCACTAGAACTACTGGGAAAGTATTACAGCATTGCCGTTTTTATTGGCGGCGGTTGTTTTAGCTTACTTCTAATCATTTTAGTCATTCTAGAGACGAAATGGACCATTGACAATTACATGGACCAAGCCCGCTCAACATTGATTAACGGAAAGTATCTTTTAAAATATGAGGTTCAGCGTCGAGAAACGAATCTACTCACCAATGTATTATTGGCGGAGAGGTTTACTGCTGTCACGCCCCCCTTTCCTTTAAATACAAAAACAAAATGCCACAGCAAAGGCGACACAATCATATTTTCTGATTTTGCTTACGGCTGCAATCTCTGGGTACTAGCAGATAATGAAAGCCAAAAATTAAATCAAGGTTTACTTGATTTTTTAACCTATATATCTATTTATTCTGGGGCCGTACGCACTACGAACTCACAATTAATCACAGAAACAACCGGTGTATTTTTTTCTCCTGACTACTCTTTTTTAGGAACTTGGCCAGCCCCCTCTCCTCAAGAGCTAAGAAAGGTTTCAAATATAAAAACCTATGATTTAATCAAACACTTGGCTCCTCAGCTGCCACAATTAAAAGACCCAGTAAAGAAAAACGAACTAAAAAAATCAAGGCAGAGCATATGGATGCCCTTTGAAGGAGATTTATCTCTGCGTGTTGGCGGGCTAGAGCTATGGATGCCTGCGTTTGAAAAAGATAACGTATTTTTAATTATGGGCCGCATCATTTCAGCGGATTTGCTTAAACAAACCCTACAGCGGGAAAAGCACGATGGTAATTTCAAATTACTTGACTCAAAAGGGAGAGATGTCCTTAACGAATTGAAATCAGAAGAGAACTCTAGCCCATCAGCATGGAGCAAACTAAATAACAATACTCAGATACCTCAGCAAAAAAAAAATGAAATACAAGAAAGCATTGAACTTGGTCAAATTCAATTATCTACCTCCATTGGAAATCAAGGATGGAGCCTAGTATATTCCTATGACTGGCATAGTTTTCTCATTGCACGTGGCCAAACTTTGCTTAAGTTAATCTTTTATATGGTGTTTATATTATTCAGCTTTTGGTTTTTTGTTTTGTTTCTCCATAAGCGTTTTGCGCAACCGATTTATCATCGAGCGAAGCAGGCCGCTGAAAGCCAAAAACTATCTCAAGTTATCATGCAAAACATGCCGATAGGAATATGTCTAATCCATGAAAAAACTGGCGATTTAATAATGGCTAACGATTGCATTACTAGCTATGCGTACAGACATGCTCATGAAGAACTGTGGCAAGTGCTCTTTACAGCCTGGAAAGAAAAAGAAACCACTTCAAAACAAAATAATTACATAATCTTACCAGAAAACGACACGGACTCAAAGATAAATTTTAAGTGTTCCTTTGAACTTCAACGCTATAACAATGAGGATGTTATTTTATGCTGCATGGAAGACATTACCGAGCAATTTGAAATTGAAACTAGGCTAAAAGCAGCAAGGCAATATGCAGAGCAAGCCAGCAAGCTGAAATCAGATTTTTTAGCCAACATAAGTCATGAAATAAGGACTCCCTTAAATGCAATATTGGGTAATTTAGAACTAATGGCTTATCAGCCATTACCTGAAGAGGCTCAAAAACAATTAGCGGCGAGTCGTAATGCAAGCAAATCACTACTTGATTTATTAAATACTGTTCTTGACTTCTCAAAAGTCGAAGCACATCAAATGCATTTATCCCCTCAATGCTATGCCTTGAGCAATATTGTGCGAGAATTAGCAAGTTTATTTGAACCGCTTGCCACCGCAAAAAAAATAACCCTTACCTATGAAATCGCACAAAATGCACTAGGCCATTACTGGATTGATGGCGAGCGCGTGCGCCAAATCCTTGCTAATTTACTCAGTAATGCTTTGAAATTTACACACGCAGGTAAAATCACGATTACTTTTTATTTTGATGAAAGCACTCAGCAGCATGTATTGAGTGTGGCCGATACTGGCATTGGTATTTCCGCCGATGAATTGCAAATTCTATTCAATCCTTTTGTGCAGGCAGATGCAAGCATTCAGCACAGTTTTGGCGGCAGCGGGCTAGGTCTTGCTCTATGCCTACGTCTAGCACAGCTCATGAAGGGGGAGATATGCGTACAAAGTGAACCGGGGCGAGGAAGTATCTTTAGCTTAAGTGTACATGCTCCTCCATGCGAGGCATTTAGCCCCCCCCATCGAGAGACAATGCAACCGATACTACAGGAACCTACGTCCGTTGTAGCATCATTATTAAGCATCTTGGTAGCCGAAGATCATCCTGCTAGTCAGGCATTGCTATATGACCAGCTAAGCATGTTAGGTTTTGCTGCGGATATAGTGGCTTCTGGGCGTGAAGCCTTGGCTGCCTATTCAGAAGCCCATTATGACTTAATCCTTACTGACTTATCCATGCCAGAAATGGGAGGACTAGACTTGGCCCGCTGCCTGCGGGAACAAGGAGCCAAAATCCCCATCGTGGGCATGACAGCCTACGCCGGAGAAGAAGAACACCAAGCCTGCTTAGAAGCAGGAATAGATGCCTTGCTGCTCAAGCCTTTAAGCTTAAGCAGTCTGTCACGGGCCATGCGCCAACACATTTCAAAGAACACAACCAAACAAGTAAAGCTTCACGATCTTGCCGAGCGACAGCCTCTTGCCCCTCATGTTTTTGTTGCGTTGCAGGAAGCTAGCTTAAAATCAATTAAGCGAATACATTCGGCCCTGCAAGAAGAGGATGCTATAGGGCTAGCTCTCGAATTGCATCAACTCCAAGGCGGTCTTGGATTAGCAGGGTTAGATGCCCTTCTGAAGACCTGTATAGAACTGGAAATCTGCGTAAAAGCAGGTAACTTAAAAACCTTTAGTCAAGCTTGGCCAAGCATAAGTGAACACATCGCAGATGCCTTGCAGTTATTCAAATAATCACACAAAAGGCAGGGCCAGCGCATTAAATATGCCTTACCAACAGTAGGCTCTGGCGATAGTCATTATTTAGAGATGCCTTCCGGTATAGTGGATCCAACAAAACAGTGAATGAAATCGCCTTGGAGTACGGCGTTCATCCGACCCAAGTGAGCCCATGAGAAAAGGCCGTATTGAAGAATGTTGCGACTTTATTTGTAGAAGTTCAGACTTGATCTGACAGTAGGCCTTGCCAGTAGGTGGGGTTACCCGTTTTGATAGAGGTGCGAATTTTTATTCAAAACAGCGTGCAAGCGCAGGAGTAACCCCATGGCTAATCTAAACCAAAACTTCATCAAGCACAAAATCGGCTTGCTCAATCTCGCCACCGAACTGGGCAACGTATCCAAAGCCTGCAAAATGATGGGGCTGTCGCGCGATACATTTTATCGCTATCAACATGCGGTTGAAGACGGTGGTGTCGAAGCACTCTTCGACTCCAATCGCCACAAACCCAATCCCAAGAACCGAGTCGCTGAGGCAATAGAATCTGCTGTCATTGCCTATGCCACTGAACAGCCCGCACATGGACAAGTACGCACCAGCAACGAACTTAGGCTGCGCGGTGTTTTTATCTCTGCCTCTGGTGTGCGTTCAATCTGGCTCAGGCATGATTTGGCGTCGTTCAAACAGCGTTTGCAGGCACTGGAGAAGCAGGTTGCTGAACAGCAAACCATACTGAGTGAGGCTCAAGTTGCGGCACTGGAGCGCAAGCAGGATAACGATGTCGTACATGGTGAAATTGACACGGCTCATCCAGGTTATCTGGGCTTACAGGACACGTTTTACGTCGGTACGATCAAAGGTGTGGGGCGCATTTACCAACAGACCTTTGTCGATACCTATAGCAAAGTGGCCTTTGCCAAGCTGTATACGACTAAGACGCCAATCACAGCGGCTGATTTACACAATGACCAAGTACTGCCGTTCTTTGCTGAACAGAAAATGGGGATGCTGCGTATTCTGACCGACTGTGGCACGGAGTATTGCGGCAAAGCCGAAACGCACGATTACCAGCTGTACTTGGCGATTAATGAGATTGAGCACACCAAGACCAAGGTTCGTCATCCGCAAACGAACGGTATTTGCGAGCGCTTCCATAAAACGATTCTGCAAGAGTTTTACCAAGTGACCTTCAGGCGTAAGCTGTATCAGTCACTGGACGAGCTGCAAACGGATTTAGATGCATGGCTGGATACTACAACCGCCAGCGTACGCATCAAGGGAAAATGTGCTGCGGCCGGACATCGCTGCAAACTTTGTTAGAAGGCAAATCGCTCTGGAAGGAGAAGGTCGACAATCTAAACTAATCTGACAATCCGGCCCAAATCAAAATGGGGGCTGTCAGATCAAGTCTGAACTTCTACACTTTATTTGACGTGAAACGGCCCTAAGCCCGTCGATTCTGCAACTGATCCAGAGCGCTTGTTCACCAAACGCTCAATATAGCCTGTCTTATCCTCAATATCTGCTTGTTTGTAAAGCGGATTTAACGCTCTGGCCCTGATACCAGAGGTAATCTCCCCATTTTTAAGCTCACTTAAATGAAGAGGTCAGGCATGTAATACTAGTTTTTGTTTCGGGGTGATGCCGCCCAATCCCATATGCGGGCGCTCGTTATTGTAAGTTCAAAGCCATTGCGTTGCAGTTTCTTGCACTTCGGCAAGGCTTTCAAAATCATCGCAAACCAGCCATTCATAACGCACTGTATGATTACAAGCGCTCAATATATGCATTTTGCTGTGGATTGCCAGGCTGAATATTGAACTGCGTTGTGTACTTGGACATAAAAGCACCCCAAAAATATGGACGGGTGTCCCAATGCTGTTCACTTTATAGTCAAATGATGGATAATTGATAGATAATTTCTTTTTTTCATTAATCATGAAGTATGGCGAGCAGAGCTGCACATTTGGAAGATTCGATTCGAATATCTGACTACT
>NZ_PDZG01000011.1 GCF_002735645.1 Iodobacter sp. BJB302 | reverse complement strand
CGGTTGACGATGCTTTAGTAGAAATCACCCCAGAAACCGTCCCACTCACTATCGGCGGCGTGAGCGCTACCGGCGGCATCTTGGACAACGACAGCCCTGCCATCACCGGCATCGAAGTCGGCAATCCGGGCGTGGCCGATGACAATGTGGTGGAAGGCAACAACCTTGTCTTCAATGTTTCGCTCAGTACTGCCACTACCAAACCTGAAACCTATGCCTTTAACCTGGGTGGCGGATCAGCGAGTGCAGCCGATTACGGCACAGCCACCTTCAGCAACGGCGTGACCTACAACCCAACCACTGGTTTGGTTACTGTTCCCGCAGGAGTGGCCAACTTCGCCGTCACTCTGCCAACCGTAGATGATGCACTGGTTGAAATCACCCGTGAAACAGTACCGCTGACTATTGGCGGTGTAAGCGCCACAGGTGGGATTCTGGATAATGATTTTGCACCGGATACAAATAATGTCAGTGCGTCCGGGATTGAGGATCAGGCACTGCCGATTGCGATCACTTTAAGTGGTACGGATGCAGATGGCACAGTTGCTGGCTTTAGAATATTGAACCTGCCTGGAAATGGCACGTTGTACCGCGATGCTGCAATGACGCAGCTGGTAGTTGCTGGCTCTGATTTAACGGCGGCAAGTAACAGCCTGACTTTGTACTTTAAACCGGCGCATGACTGGAGCGGGAGCACCAATTTTAATTACGCAGCAAAAGACAATACGGGCTTGATTGATGCAACGCCTGGAACAGCGACGATTAATGTTGCAGGAGTTAATGATGCTCCGGTCATTGCAAATGCCAGCGCTACAGTTTCAGAAGAGGGTCTGGCAGGCGGGATTATCGATAATACGGGCTCCCCGACTGACACAACAAACAGCACGGTCAGCTCTGGCACGATTGCGATCAGTGATCCTGACAGCACAACTTTAACAACAACACTGCTTGCACCAACGGATGTTTTATCTTCTGGCGGGCAAGCACTGGTTTGGAGTGGCAGCGGAACGCAGGATCTGGTCGCAAAAGTGGGCAGTACAACGATTGCGGCAATTCATATTGATAATGCAGGCCACTACACCGTCACTTTAAGCGGGCCGATTGATCATCCTGTTAACAGTGTTGAGGATGTGAAATCATTTAATGTTGGTGTGCAGGTCTCAGATGGCAGCTTGAGCAGTACGGGCACATTAACTGTTAATGTTGAGGATGATGCACCCGTTGGGCAAAGCAAGACAGCCGATGTTCAGATTCCTAATGTCGACAGCAATTTGATCCTGACGATCGATGTGTCCGGAAGTATGGCGGACCCAAGTGGTATACCAGGAAAAACAAGACTGCAGGTTGCGAAAGAGGCAATTACCAAGCTGATAGATGACTATGACGTGCTGGGTGACGTGAAAGTCATGCTGGTTACATTTAGTTCTTCTGCAGCGACTCAGCAAAGTGGCGGGCAAACCTGGATGAGTGTGGATGAAGCCAAAACGATCCTGGCCAATCTCAGCGCGAATGGGGGGACTAATTATGATGCCGCAGTCGGGCAGGTAATGACGCACTATGACGAGGCAGGCAAGATTGCCGGAGGCCAGAATATTGCTTACTTCTTCTCTGATGGCGCACCTAATCCGGGCTTGGGTTTGGATGCGGGTGAAACGCTCACCTGGACTAATTTCTTAAACGCTAAAGACATTAATTCTTTGGCTTTAGGTTTGGGTACGGGAGTAACGGCAACCAATCTGAATCCGCTTGCCTACAATGGCACGGGCAGCGGATCTGAAGCCAATGCCATCATTGTGACTGATTTGGCTCAACTGCCACCTATCTTGCGCGACACGATCGTAGTGCCTGATTCGGGTGATTTAACAGGCGGCGTTATTTCTGGCGCGTCATCAGGTTTTGGTGCTGATGGCGGGCATATGAATGATATAACGGTTGATGGGGTGAAATATACCTTTGATGTGGCGCACAATTCAGTGGTGACTTCCGCCGCTGCAGGTACTTACACCTTTGATGCGATTACTCATCAATTAAAAGTCAATACGGCCCTGGGCGGGCAATTTGCCATTGATATGGATGATGGCAAATATACCTATACACCGCCTGTGATTAAAACGTCAGGCTCCAGCGAAAACATAGGCTTTACCTTAATTGATAACGATGGTGATCTGGATACATCAAACAGCCATCTTACAATCAATATTGTGCCGCCGGCTCAGGGCAACACGATGCAACTTTCGGCTTCAACCACGGCAATTGCTGATTCTGCCCGTGGCTTGCATGGTGAGTTCTTTGGTTATAACAATGATCCCGATAAGAGCGCTGGCACTACATATAACGTGCAAAACCAGGATAATACGGTAGGCAATCTCGATAATCTCAGCGATATTACTTCGGTGATTAATGGCCGTCAGGGCAGCAATATTGTCGGCACTCAAACTGAAGCAAGTGCTGCGGCCAGCGATGCCACCTTTATTGCCGATGCCATTAAATATGGCGTTACGCCAGCGGTGACCGGTAATTTGGGTACAAATAATGCTGTAACAGCAGGCTCGGCCATTACGTCGGGTAATCTGTATAACTTCCTTGGTGCAAATAATGCAGGGGCCGATACTGCCGGGCTTGCTGCAACCAGTACATTCGGAAATACCACTGATTCAATTATGCGTATGGTGGGTGGTGCTTACTTTGCGGCAGGCACATACGATATTCGTGTTTATGCGGATGATGGTTTCCGTATCGCTGTTGATGGTCAGTCTGTGTTTGAATATAACGCGAACCAGCCGCCAACCACGCGGGTACAAACCGGCGTGGCTATCAGTGAAGGGATGCACAATCTTGAAGTACTGTATTGGGAGCAGGGTGGCAATGCGGCTTTAAAAATAGAATTTAAACCTTCAGGCTCAGCCGACAGTGCTTATGTCACCCTTGGTATTGATGACATGGCCTTGTTCCATGGTACACAAGCCCCTGTACTGAGCGAGCTGCAGGATATTATCGAAGACCCGGGCAATAACGGGCATTACCTGGTTCGCAGCGGCCAAGAGGTTACGGGGACAAATCTGTCTGATACGATTACCGGCTCCGCTGGCCGCGATATTATCCATGGCGGGGCAGGTAATGATGTGATTAATGCAGGGGCTGGAGCAGACCGGCTTGATGGAGGTGCAGGCAGTGATACCTTAACTGGCGGTCTGGGAGCAGATACCTTCCATTGGGCTCTGGCGGATAAAGGCGCTGTGGGTGCGCCTGTGATTGATAAAATCACTGATTTCTCTGTGGCAAGCTATAACGCCGGAGGGGACAGGCTGGATCTGAAAGACTTACTGCAGGGTGAAAATCATAATGTAAACACGGGGAATCTTACCCAGTATCTGCATTTTGAAAAATCAGGTACCGATACCATTGTTCATGTCAGCAGCTCGGGTGCTTACACAGGACCATTTAATTCGAGTGCGGATGATCAGAGGGTTATTTTGTCGGGCGTTGATTTAACCAGTAATGGCAGTCTGGCTGATGCTGCCATTATTCAGGATCTGCTTAATAAGGGTAAATTAATCACTGATTAAAAAAAGAGGCCAGCAATGCTGGCCTCTTTTTTAATTGCTGTTTATTTAGCTCAATGGTGTGCTGGCAATTGGGCCGCTCAGGCCATTTATACCCAGAGTTTTAAGCATTTCCCATTCATTTTTAGTTTGCACACGTTCGGCAATCGTAATTAAACCATGCCCTGATGCAATGCCTGTAATGGCTTTAACCAAGTTTTGATTACCTAGGTGCTGATCAATAGATTGAATAAAACTGCCGTCAATTTTTAAATAGTCGAGTTGCAATTCGTAGAGTTGCGGAATGCTGCCAAAGTGGCGGCCAAAGTGTTTAATCCCAATTTTACAACCCAGTGGGCGCACTTTCTGGGCAAAGTTAGCCAGTGCGGTAATTTCATCTCTGAAGCCAAACTCATTAACTTCAAACCACAGCCGGTCTGTGGAATGTTTATGCTGCTGCAGAATACTGAGCAGCTCTTCAATAAATTGCTCATCTGCAATCGATTTGGCTTCTAGGTTAACGGCTAACTGGGCTTCGTGCAGTTTTAGCTCGGCACATGCAAGCCGGACTGATTCTAAATCCAGTGTGTTACTCATGCCGAGGCGGCTGATAAAGGGCATAAAAGTACCCGCAGTCAGCAATTCATTGGTCTCAGGGTGGCGTAAACGCAGTAATAATTCGCGGTGCAGGGGCTGGCCATCAATCATAATTGCGGGGAAAGAAGCCAATTCAAAACTATGGTTTTTAAAGGCTTTTTGCAGCAATGGCTGCCAGTCCTGGGCAGGCAAGGCCTGATTTGCACTGGCGCTGCTGACATGGCCTGTGCCATTGGCTCCGCTGCTTTCGGCCTGAGCCAGCGCCTGGTCTGTGCCAGCCAGCAATTGGCTGATGCTGTCATTGTGCTGATAAGTGGCGATCCCAATTGCTGCCAAGTCATCGGCATCGGTTAGCTCATGCTGGCGCAGCTCTGCTAAGCCCTGATGCAGCTCCTTGGCTAAATCCAGCCCTTGCTGACGGTTTAAACCAGGGGCAAGTAAAGCAAAGTCTGCACCATTCAGACGGGCGACCAAGCGATCTGGTTCCTGGCCTGTCAGAGATGCCAGCTGTCCAGCTGCCATTTGCAAAAATTGATCGGCTCTTTCCCGGCCTAAACGGCGGTTAACCTCTGCCAGATTATGCAGACGCATAATAAGTAAAATTCCGCTGGGGGCCGCTTCGTCATCTTCTAAAGTCTGAGACAATCGGCCCATAAAAAAGCTGCGATTCGGTAATTGGGTGAGGGCGTCACGGTTGGCTTCACTGCGCAGTGCATCAATGCGGGCTGCCTGTTCAGAAAACATAGTTTTAACGCGGCTGACCATCGTGTTCATGGCATTGACGACGCTTTTTAACTCTTTGTAACGTGGCTCAGGGATGGTGATAAAACGCCGTTCACTAATGGCTTCGGCCTGCTCTACCATTTGAGTAATGGGTTTTTTAACCCAGTTGAGTAAGAGCTGCAGACCCGCCCCGCAGACCAGGCCTGCTCCAATAATCCATACAAACAAGCGCATCGCTCCTTCCCATAAGGCCTGGTAAGCAAAGCGGGAGTGGGCAACGACTGTCACCGTGCCTGCTTGTTTCCAGCCGTCGCTCACCTGGGCTTTGCCAAAGGCAATTTGCAGGGGAAAGGTTTGTACAAACCAATTGGGTACCCCATCGGCTTTGTCGTTGTTTTTACGTTCAACCAGTGTTTTTCCATGGTTGTCGCTAAACCGGATTAATTCAAAGTGCCCCGTGTCGAATAAGGCGGCCACATTCAGCTCAATGGTCGCCTGGTCTTTACTTTGCTGCGACATAGAAAGAGCCAAAGACGAGGCGTTGTCATTACTTTGAGTAAAGAGTTGTTGCTCTAAATAACCGCGGGCGGTGTAAACGCTGACGATAAAGCTACCGGCAAAGGCCACCAGGGTAGCCAGAATAATCATCATCCATAGCTGGCGAAAGAGTGACATGGTATTTCCTTGCTAGAGCTGGGCATTTAATTAATCTTTCAACGCCCGTTTAATTAAATAAGTTCACATTTAATCCGGCCATATAAGCACTATATGCCTAATCAGTTTCATATCCTTCAGTTTTCATTTTGCTGATCAGATCTTTCCAGCGGGATAATTTATCAACCGGGCCTGTTGGCTGGGTAGCAGCTCCCGTAAAAATACCATCGCTATTAAAGCTGAATACAGGCGTTAAATCAGGGCGGCGGGATGCCGGGCGAATATCATTCAATAAATTATCAAGAACTAAAGGTTCTGCATCTGCACTGGAGTAGTAAGTTAATACCATATGCGCCTGGCTGACATTGCTTGTTGCTCCCCCAATTTTAGCTTTAACGTATGTAAGGCGAAGTTTTTCTTTGGCAACACCCAGCTCTTTTAAACTGAAATATTTAATAATTGCAAAATCCTCGCAATCTCCTGCGCCTTTGCCTATGGTTTCTAGTGGGGTTGCCCAGTAGTCCGGCGCATTCCAGATAGTGGGGTCATCACCAAATTGAATTCGGCGATTAATGAAGTCATTAATCCGTTTTAATTTATCGGCTTCAGGTACATTGCGCGCCTCATTCATCAGTGTTTGCCAGTCAGTAAACAAACGAACAGGCGTTTGCCCCCAGCGCTGTACCAGTGATTTTTGTAAGCGGTCAAAATCAAGGTTAGAAGCTGCATGCAACACGAAAGACAGCATGGCTAAAAGCCCGACTGTTTTTTTACGTAAGAGAAGTAGGTTGTGTTGCTGCATCAGTCTGAATGATTTTACGAAGCTATTCTTAATAGTGGGTTAATTCACTAGAATTGTCCAACTTACAATTATAAATATAAATACAGAAAGAATAATGGTAAGGTTACAATTTGTTTGCTGCTATGAAAAAGATAATCCGGCTTAATCCGCCGGCGCATAAAAAATGTTACTTGTGAATTACATGGGATTAATAATATGAACCTGAAACTTTGCTTTGCCGTTGCTTTGGCATTCAGTGGAATGGGCGTTCAGGCTGCTGCCCCTGCTACTTTGCAGGAAGCGGCCGAGCGGGCCATTACAAACAATCCGGAATTGCGTGCACGCTGGTTTGAGTTCCGGGCATCAACTGAAGACGTTTCTGCTGCGCGTGGGGGGTATTTGCCACAGGTTGATTTTCAGGCGTATGCAGGCAGAGAGTGGGAAATGCGTCCAAGTGGCGATACAGGTGGTTTTAATCATCCAGGGGCCACATTAACGCTGCGCCAAATGTTATTCGATGGCTTTGCCACAAGCAATGAAGTTCAGCGTCTGGGTTATGCAAGGCTAACTCGTTATTACGAGCTGCTTTCTTCCTCTGATCAGATTGCTTATGAGAGTGTCCGCGCGTATCAGGATGTGCTTCGTTATCGTGAGCTGGTTGCGCTTGCTCAGGACAATTTCGCATTACACAAAGAAATTTTAGGCCAGATTGAAGAGCGGGTTAAAGCAGGCGTTGGCCGCCGGGTTGATTTGGAGCAAGCCTCAGGCCGTCTGGCTTTAGCTGAATCTAACTGGCTGACTGATTTATCTAATTTACACGATGTATCTGCACGCTTTCAGCGCATTGTAGGGGAAGCGCCTGCCGCCACTCTGGCTCCTGCTCCGGATCTGCGGGCGGCACTGCCTAAGGAAGGCAATACTGCTTTAGCGACTGCTTTAAAACAAAATCCTGGCTTTTTGGCGGCAGTATCAAATATTCGTTCTGCGCGCAGTGATGCCGAAACTCGCAAATCAAATAATTATCCTAAATTAGAGCTGGTTGCAAAGCAGGCAATTGATCGCGATAGGGATAATATTAATGGTACTTTCCAGGATCGCACGATTCAGCTTAATTTAAATTACAATTTATTCAGCGGTGGCCGTGATAGCGCTCGAACACGCGGTGCGGTAGAAAAACTCAATTCCGCCTATGAGCTGCGCGATAAAACTTGCCGCGATATTCGTCAGACTACGCAAATCGCCTGGAATGATGTGCGCCGCCTGAATGAGCAAATGAAGTTCCTCGATCAGCATCAGCTTTCTACTGAAAAATCCCGCGATGCTTACCGTAAGCAATTTGATATTGGCCAGCGCACTTTGCTGGATTTATTAGATACCGAAAACGAATTGTTTACGGCGAAGCGTTCGGTTGTTGCTGCAGTTTATGATTTAAAAACGTCTGAAGCAGGGATTTTAACTCAGACTCACCAGATTCTGGCCGCGCTTAAACTAGCTCCGCTTGAGGCTGCTATACCAGATGAGCTGAATGATAGCCAGCTGGATGATGAGCGTATTCGTTGCAGCGCAGAGATGCCTGCGGCTTATGTGATGGACAGAGATGCAGCAATGGCCGCCCGGCCGCCTTTGGTTCCGGCCGCTGCAGTTGCAGCACCTGAAGTGGCCAAAGACAGCGCCCCTGTCAGCAAAGAGCTGGTGCAGTTTGGCAATGATCTGGCAGATAAATGGTCGAAAGCCTGGGCTGAAAAACGCACAGATGATTACCTAGCCTTTTATGCAGACAGCTTTGTGCCAAGTAATGGGATGAGCGTCGCCAAATGGAAAGAATTCCGCCGCACCCGGGTGGGTAAACAGGGCGATTTGACTATTACTCTGGACAAGATGAAGCTGAAACAAATCAGTGAAACCCAGGCTGAAGCAAGCTTTAGCCAAAGCTACAAATCTAAAGACTATACCGATGTGGTGCAGAAAACCTTGGAAATGGTGAAGCAGGGCGGGCAGTGGAAAATCAAAGCAGAGAAAGTCACCAGTGGTAAAGCCTATTAATTTGTTTATTTAAGATGCAGGGCGGAGTGCTTTTACGATAGCTTTATATATTGTTGGTACTTAGTAAGAAGGGTCTTCTGCGGAAGGCCCTTTTTTTGTCTTTTATTTGCAGTGGGTGCTTACAGTGCTGCTTTGGGGGGTGCTTAATATTTAAGCTTTCAGGAGGTTTTTCTGGTTAGTTTGTCAGCTTTTGCCTGGATGAATACTTGCTCTTCTTTCCATCGACTTAGTGATCTATAAAGGTATAGCTCGTTATTAGGGACGAGCTGTGTGGAGACTAGCTCATGGCGGATATCGCAGCTGAATTACAAAACACGGTTTTGATAAATGAAAATATCAAGATGGTGATTTGGAATTGCTTTGAAATTAATTTAATGGGCCTGAACGCTATTTTATTGGCCAAAAGGGCAGGCAGGATGGCGCGGGGCTTTGGTGTGATTTCTGGTGAATTACGTGAGTTATCTTTGCAACTGCAAGGCAGTATGAACCGGCTGAGCAATGCCAGCCAGGACATGCTGGCCGAATCGTCGCACAGCATGACCCAGGAGCGGCGTAGCCAGATGCTTGCTCAGACATCAGAGCTGTCAGCAGAAAACACAACGTATCTGGCAGAAACGCTGGGGCGTAATCGCAAGGCTGCAGAGGAACATTCTGAGCGCTTAAGAATGGTGCACCAGCGTCTTTCTGAATATATCGATGAAGCTTATCAGGCCTGTGTGTTTGGGGTGGTCATTGCGCGTGCGGCCCGTATTGAATCGGCGTATTCGGGCGAGCATTCTAATGTGCTGGCAGAGTTATCAAATGATTTTGCCAGAAAAGTGGATTCTATCGTGCCGAGGCTGGAAGAATTACGGCGTATTTCAGGGAAGATGAGATGAAAAAAGCACAAATACTTTTTGAGCAGGATGATCATCGCTGGTTTGCTATTTCACGCGATCCGGAGCGGCCCAGCTATTTAATCGATACCAATGAATATGTTATTAACAATGGCGATGAAGCGCTTATTACCGATCCGGGCGGGCTGGAGGTTTTTCCTTCGGTGTTTTCGGCGGTGAGCACGGTGATCGATCCGCGCTTAATCCATAGTATTTTTTCATCACATCAGGATCCTGATGTGATTTCTTCTCTGGCACTTTGGCTGGAGTTTAATCCGGAAATGAAGTGCTATATCTCTGGTTTATGGGCCACATTTGTTCCTCATTTTGGCGGCTCGGCCGATACCATGATTTCTATCCCTGATCTGGGCAGTGAAATTGTGGTGGGCGGCGCGCATTTAAGCACTATTCCTGCGCATTACCTGCACTCCTCCGGGAATTTTCATCTTTATGATCCTAAAGCCCAGATTTTATTTTCAGGGGATGTGGGTGCTGCGCTCTTACCCGAGAGCAATAGTGATCTGTTTGTAAGCGATTTTGACCGTCATATTCGCTTTGCAGAGGGCTTTCATAAGCGCTGGATGGGATCCAATAGTGCAAAACGGGTGTGGTGCGAAAAAGCAGCAAGCTTAAAAATAGACATGATCTGTCCACAGCATGGATCTGTTTATGCCGGGGAAGACGTTGAACGCTTTATTAACTGGTTTGATGAGCTGCATGTAGGGCTTTTTTGATCATTATTAAGAGCGGCATGATTGGTAAAAAGGAATTTAATTTGGGGGCTGGAAATTGCGCATTCAGCCCCCATTTCAGTTTCTTAACCAATCAAGCATTCAAGGAATATGATGAGTATCACTGTTAATGGCGTTGAAATTACCGATGCAATGATCGAAGCCGAAAGTCAGCACCATCAAGATGCGCCATCGATGCTGGATGCAACGATTCAAGAGCTTATTTTGCGTGAGCTTTTACTGCAACGTGCCGCTTCGCTGGCTATTGAGGCCGCTACTCCGGAAGAAACCATTGGTTTACTGTTGCAGACAGAAGTAAAAATCACGGATGCCGATGAGGCCGCCTGCCAAGAATATTACAACAATAATCCACAGTCTTTTGTCCGTGGTGAAATGGTTGAAGGCAGCCATATTTTGTTCAAGCCAAGCGAAGAAGCGTCTTTAGATGCAGTTCGTGAAACGGCTAATGCCGTATTGGCCGAAGTAAAAGCTAATCCGGAAAAATTTGCAGAGTTAGCCCGCCAGCATTCAGCTTGTCCGTCGGGCCAGCAAGGCGGTGATCTGGGCCAATTTGGCCGCGGCCAGATGGTGCCGGAATTTGAACACGCTGTCTTTAGCCTGAATGCGGGCGAAGTGGCTGCAGATCTGGTAGAAACCCAATTTGGTTTACACATTATTCGTGCGGGAGAAAAAGTAGCAGGTGCCACCGTTGCTTTTGATGAAGTAAAAGAAAAACTGGCTGAGTTTTTAAGCAATATCGCAACCCGCCGCGCAATGAATCAGTATCTGCAAACCTTGGTTAATGCTGCCAAAATTGAAGGTTACACCCTACCAGGTGCTGAGCCAGCGGCTGTATAAATCTGTTTTGCTAAGAATATTTTGCGCTTATTGGTGCAAAACTGAATGGCCGGCCATCCCGGCCATTTTTAATCCTAGTGCAAATGTGCCTTTGTGGGCGGGAGATCGGGTTAATGATAAATATTTAAATTCCCTGTGTAATTTTACGGCGGGATGCGATTTTTGGCTCAGACTGGTGGATAATCAGCCCGTCTCTTTTACGGGTTAACCCTTATGGCCGATTTGCATCAGTTTATTGAAGGTTTTCGTGAATTTCAGCAGCAATATTTTGCTGGCGAAACCGCTTTGTTTGACCGTCTACGTGCAGGCCAGACACCAACTACCGTGTTGATAGGCTGCTGTGACTCCCGTGTTGATCCCGCCATCCTGACCCAATGCGCGCCGGGCGAGATGTTTATTATTCGTAACGTGGCGAATCTGGTTCCCCCTTTTGAGCAGGGTACTACCAATCAAGGGGTATCTGCAGCGCTGCAATACGCTGTTACTGTGCTCAATGTGAGCCGTATTGTGGTGCTTGGGCACAGCCACTGCGGCGGGATTAAGGCGCTGATGGATAGTGCTGATATTGTTGATAAAGACGATTTTCTGGGCCGCTGGATTCATATTGCCAGCAAGGCAAAAGAGCGTGTTTTGCAGCAATGGCCAGATAGTGATCAGGCTGATCGCTACCGTGCCTGCGAGCTGGAAGCCATTCGTGATTCCTTGCAGAATCTTGAATCATTCCCATGGATTAAAGAGCGCCTGGGTACAGATGCGCTGAGTGTACATGGCTGGTTTTTTGATTTTGAACACGGCGCCTTATTGGGCTTTGATGAAGAAAGCGGGCAGTTTCAGCCACTGGTCAGCGCCTTACCAACTCAAGATTTCTCTATCGGGATTTAATTGACCGCTACCCACACCCCGTTTGTATTAGGCATTGCCGGCTGGTCTGGCAGTGGTAAAACGACGCTGATTGAAAAACTATTGCCAGAGCTGGTGCGGCTGGGCCAGTCGGTGAGTGTGATTAAACATACTCACCACCCTGTGCAGTTTGAGCCGGAAGGCAAAGATACCGCGCGTTTTCGTACGGCGGGTGCGGGTGAGGTATTGCTGGCAACTCCCCATGGGTTTGCTCTGATTCATGAGGGGGGCCTGCCCCTTCATGAGATGCTGGCTCGCTTAGCTCCCGTCGATATAGTTTTAGTTGAAGGTTTTAAAGCAGCCGCTATTCCTAAAATAGAAGTGCGCCGTGCTGATTATCCTGCACTGGATGATCCGCATATTATTGCGATTGCCAGCGATTGTTCGCCGGAAAGTACTCTTCCTCTTTTTGATCTTAACCAGGCTGCAGAGATTGCAGCGTTTATTGCTGCGAGTTGCCATGCTGGATTTTGATTCTGCTTTATCCCAATTACTGGCTCAGGCCCGTGCTGACACTGCGGTTGAAACTTTACCTTTAAATCAGGCGGCGGGCCGTATTCTGGCCGCTGATGTGGTTTCCCAAATGGCGGTGCCTGCGTTTGATAATAGTGGCATGGATGGCTATGCACTGAATGTGGGCGAGGTTTGGCCAGAATCTTTTGAGCTGGTTCAGCGAATTGCCGCAGGTGAAGTGGGGCAGCCACTGGCTGAGGGCGAGGCGGCAAGAATTTTCACGGGTGCCCCGGTTCCAGCCGGAGCCACGGTAGTGGTAATGCAGGAAGACTGCCGCAGTGAAGAAGGGCGGGTGTATATCGCTCAGAAGGTAAAGCCGGGTGCCAATATTCGCCTGCGTGGGGAGGATATTCAGGCTGATACCGTGATTTTGCCCGCCGGTACACGATTAAGCGCGGCCGCAATTGGTTTGGCGGCCTCCGTAGGTGTGGCTGAGCTGGCTGTAAAGCGGCCCTTAAAGGTCGCACTGCTTTCAACCGGCGACGAGCTGGCAGAGCCGGGGCAGCCGCTTGCAGCGGGCCAGATTTATAATTCAAACCGCTACGCCATCACCGCCTTATTAGAAGATTGCCAGGTTACCGATCTGGGTATTGTTCCTGATAATGCAGAGCAGACCCGGGATATCTTATGGCAGGCAGCCCAGGATCATGATGTGCTGATTACTTCGGGCGGGGTGTCCGTTGGCGAAGAAGACCATGTTAAGGCCGCAGTTGAGCTGCTGGGCAGCTTAAATCTCTGGAAGATCGCAATTAAGCCAGGCAAGCCATTTGCGTACGGGCGAATTGCCGGGTGTGATTTTATTGGCCTGCCGGGAAATCCTGTTTCCAGCTTTGTTACCTTTTTGCTATTAGTTCGTCCCTTTTTATTGGCCAGACAGGGATGTATCAGTTTATTTCCGCCGCGTTATCAGTTAAGTGCTGCTTTTGAATGGAAAAAAGCAGGAAATCGTCGTGAGTTTTTACGTGGCAGATTAAATGCGGCTGGGCAGGTTGAAATTTATCCACATCAAGGCTCGGGGGTATTAACTTCTTTGGTTTGGGCTACGGGTCTGGTGGATATTGCCGTAGGTGAAACAATTAGTGCCGGAGACACGGTTACTTTTATTCCTTATGCGGCCTGCATTAAATGAGCTAATTTAATGCTATGCTGCAATTTATTCGATTAAAGTAAGACTCGCGTTAATTACGGAATCTTGATATGAAAGTAAATTCTCGGCGCAGCCTGTTGCTTGGCTTACTTTGCATCATGACATGGCCTGTTTTTGCGGGTGGTTTTGATTTGCTTTCTGAGCGCGATGCTTCTGGGGGGTTAAAAGAAGCATTGATACAGGGCGTAAGCAATGCCACTTTGCAGCTGAGTAAAACCGATGGTTTTTTAGCGAATGATAAAGTGCGTATTCCCTTGCCGGATGCAATGCGCCAGGCCGAACCCTTGCTTCGTACCTTAGGGCTGGGCCAGTCTTTAGATGAATTACAAACATCAATGAATCGTGCTGCAGAGGCTGCCGTACCAAGGGCCAAACAGTTACTGATTAATGCAGTGAAGAAAATGAGCGTACAAGACGCCAAAAATATTCTGCTTGGTGCAGATGATGCGGCCACACAATATTTTAAACAGGCCAGCCAGGCGCCGCTGACTGAGCAATTTTTACCTATAGTCCGGCAAACAACCTCTAGGCTGCAATTAGCAGAGCAATACAATCGCCTGGCTGGTAAAGCAGCAGGTTTGGGGCTGCTTAAAGCAGAAGATTCAACCGTTGAGCAATATGTAACCCGTAAAGCTTTGGATGGTTTATATCAGGTGATTGCCGAAGAAGAGCGCGCTATTCGCCAGGATCCTTTGGCCGCTGCTGGCAAACTGGCTAAAAAAACGTTTGGATTATTGAGCAATTAAATGGTGTTTCAATAAATTAATACTTTATTGAGTATAGATTTGAGCTTATTTATGGCTAATGTAAACCGGTATTGGTTTACAGGCTCTCTGGTATCAAACGATTTATAAGTTTTTTATTTAAACAAAGTGCTTGTTATTTAGGCAATAAACAATGATTCGTGTTTTATATTTTGCCCGGCTGCGAGATGCCTTTGGCTGTAGTGAGGAAGCACTGCCTGCGCCTGCTACCGTTGCAGAGCTGATTGCTGTTTTAGCTGCGCGAGGCGGAGTTTGGGCGGATGAATTATCGCCCGGCAAAGTATTTCGTGTAGCGGTTAATCAAGAAATGGCCCGCTTGCAGGATGAGATTCCCGCCGGGGCCGAAGTGGCGATTTTTCCGCCGGTAACGGGGGGCTGATGGCTGATATCCGGATTCAGGTACAAAGTGCAGATTTTGACTTTGCCGCAGAATACGCCCGCTTTGATGGCAATGCCACGATGGGCGCCATCGTTGCTTTTGTTGGCAGGGTAAGGGATTTAGACGGCAGTATTTCCGCCATGAGCCTTGAGCACTATCCGGGCATGACAGAAAAATCGCTGGCTAAGATTGTTGATGAGGCTTGTGGCTACTGGCCTTTGCAAGCCGTAACCGTAATTCATCGAGTGGGTGATTTGCAGGCTGCCGAGCAGATTGTGCTGGTACTGACGGCTTCGGCTCACCGTCAGGCTGCTTATGAATCCAATGCCTTTATTCTGGATTTTCTAAAAACACAGGCGCCATTCTGGAAAAAAGAAGGAAACGGCGCTTGCCTGAAATGGCTTGATGCACGGGAGAGCGATCAGAGCGCGCTCGATCGCTGGCAGTATTTAAGGGTGGGTTAAGATGATTTTGGATGCGGTCATTCTGGCTGGCGGTGAAGGGCGTCGCATGGGGGGGCGTGATAAAGGTCTGGTCGAGCTCTCAGGCAAGCCTTTAATTGAATGGAGTCTCGAAGCCTTATCCAGGCAGACCCGGCTTGTGGATCATATTTTGATCTCGGCAAATCGCAATTTGCCGGATTACGCCCGTTTTGGTTCTCCTGTATTACGCGATGTTTACCCCGGCCATCCTGGCCCCTTAGCAGGTATTCATTCCGCCCTGCTGGCTTCCCCTGCTCAATACCTGCTGGTGCTGCCTTGTGACGTGCCTTTTTTGCCTGCCGATCTGGTTGAAAAACTATTGGCGCAGCTGGAGCTGGGCGAATCGGACGTGGTGGTGGCGCGTACTCCGGACGGACAAATTCATCCGACAATATGTATGCTGTGCCACGATGTACTGGCCTCTTTAATGGACAGGTTGTCGCGGCAAGAGCTTAAGTTATCTGCCTGGCAGGAAAGCCTGAGGCTGCAGTATGTTGATTTTCCTGAGCTGGCCTTCCCAAATTTAAATACTCAGGATGATCTGGCCGTATGTGCGGCCCGCTTATCGGGAGTGGACACCATTCCTATGCCTTATCGTGCTACTGATCAGACTCAGAAAACGCCTGCTCCATCCGGCCTGACTCACTTTAATGCCAATGGTGAAGCGCATATGGTGGACGTGGGCAGCAAGGTGGACAGCCATCGTATTGCCCGCGCTGTGGGCGAAATTCGTATGCTGCCCACCACTTTGCATTTAATTGAAACAGGCAGTCATAAAAAAGGCGATGTGCTGGGCGTGGCCAGAATTGCGGCAATTATGGCTTCCAAACGCACCGCAGATTTAATCCCGCTTTGCCATCCTGTCCCATTGACCAGCGTGAGCGTTGATTTCACCATAGACAGGGCAGGCAGCCTGGTGCGATGCGAAGTGACTGCTGAAACAGTCGGTCGTACCGGGGTAGAAATGGAGGCGCTGACGGCGCTCAATATTGCACTACTTACCATCTACGATATGTGCAAGGCGGTGGATCGCGGCATGATTATGTCGCAGATCCGTTTGCTGGAAAAACAAGGCGGTAAATCGGGACACTGGCAGGCCAGCCACACGATTTAATGCTGCTGTAAGGAGCGGGATGAAATGATTCAGGGGCAAATGCAAACGCTGATGACAGGCCGTGGTTCAGAAATCACGGCCCTGTTTTTTTATCCTCAGTCTGCAGCAAAAGCGGCGATACTGATTGTGCCCGCAATGGGTGTAAGCCAGTCTTATTATGCGCCGCTGGCATCATGGCTGGCCGGGCAGGGCTTTCTGGTGGCCAGCTTTGATTACACCGGAATGGGGCTTTCTGCTCAGGGCGATTTGCGCCAGCTTGAAGTCGATATCCTGGATTGGGCCAGGTTTGATTGCGACACCATGCTGAGCGCGATGACGCAGGCAGACCGCCCGCTTTACTGGTTGGGCCATAGTCTGGGCGGGCAGTTGCTTGGCCTTGTGCCAAAGCCAGAGCGCATTACCAAGGCCATTACGATTGCCAGTGGCAGTGGTTACTGGCTGGAAAATTCGCTGAGTTTGCGCTGGAAAGTCTGGTGGCTATGGTTTGTGCTGGTGCCCGTGCTGCTGCCTGTTTGTGGATATTTTCCCGGCAAGCGCTTACGCAAAGTAGGTAATTTACCGCGTGGCGTTATGCAGCAGTGGCGCAGATGGTGCTTAAACCCGGACTATATGCTGGGGGTGGAAGGTGAGGCGGTAAAGCAGCAGTTTGCGGCCTTTACCCGGGATATTACCGCGCTCTCCTTTACCGACGATGAGCTGATGTCTGCTCATAATACAAATTCATTGCAGTCGTTTTATCAGAATGCGCCACAAAGCGCCAAACGCCTGTCGCCACAAGAGATTGGCGTCAGGCAGATTGGGCACTTCGGTTTTTTCAAACCACGATTTGCAGAAAGTCTATGGCAGGTGCATTTATTGCCTGAATTAAACTAATCCCAGCAAAGCGCTTTTGCTGAATGCCACGCCAATAATATAGGCAAAGGCCAGCACGGATGCGGCCAGGGCGATGCTGCGGATGGTTTTGGTTTTGCCCCGTTTAAGCGCGATCGTCCCCAGAATAATATAGAGCAGCAGCCCGGCTATCTTGGCGGCAAGCCATGCTTTGGGTCCGGGATACATCATGGCCAAGCTGATACCGCTGATCAAAAGTGCGGTATCAATAATATGCGGTGCAATGCGGAAAAACCGCTGCTGCAAGCGTGGCGATTCAGCCAGCATCAGGCCTCCCCGAAGCAAAAACAGCCCCAGCGACAGGGTAATAAGCAGCATATGCAAATGTTTTACAGCAAGATATTCCATCGGAAGGGCTCTCTCGTGCGAAAATGGTTAGTTATGCATCTTAATGGCTTCTGTTGACATTGAGAATTGCGATTCATTGGCATTAAATGAATTGATGTTTTTTTTGCAGTCATTAAAGAAGCAGCTTACCTGCCGGGCGGGTTAGTGGAATGAAAGGATAAAAGGTTTATGGAAGAATTACGTTTATCAAAGCGCTTAGCCGAACTGGGCCTTTGCTCGCGCCGCGAGGCCGATGAATATATTGCCAAGGGCTGGGTGAAGGTCGATGGCGTAGTCGTTGATGTACTGGGCAGCAAGGTTCTGCCCAGCCAGGTGGTAAGTCTGGAGCCTGCGGCTAAAGCCACTCAGGCAGGGCGTGTGACCATTCTTGTGAATAAGCCGGTGGGCTATGTGTCCGGGCAGGCCGAAAAAGGCTATACCCCCGCTGTGGCGTTGGTGGTGCCTGATAATCACTGGGAAGGGGATACCAGCGGTATTCGCTTTGTGCCGCCGCATATGCGTGATCTGGCCCCTGCCGGGCGCTTGGATATCGATTCGGTAGGCCTTTTAGTGCTGACGCAGGACGGCGTGGTGGCCAAGACGCTGATCGGCGAAAACTCGAATGTTGAAAAAGAATATCTGGTTCGTGTTACAGGCCAATTGAGCAGTGAAGGCATGAAAAAGCTGAATCATGGCTTAAGCCTGGATGGCAAGGCGCTGAAACCTGCCCGCGTGAGCTGGCAAAATGAAAATCAGCTGCGCTTTATTTTACGTGAAGGTAAAAAGCGCCAGATTCGCCGCATGTGCGAATTAGTTGGCCTGGAAGTCGTTGGCTTAAAGCGTATCCGTATTGGCCGCGTACTGCTGGGTGATTTACCACCGGGTAAATGGCGCTATTTATCGGCTGCGGAGAAATTCTGATGCTGCGCGCACTGGTCTTTGTGTTGCTCAGCGGCATGGCTTACGCTGCGCCCAATGAAATAACCGGCCCCTATCAATGCAAAAGTGGCTCGTCGTTTTACGTGACCTCAAGCGCAGATATGACGCAGGTGCGTTTACGTATGGATGGCCGGATTTACGATCTGGATGAGCAGCGTACGGCCAGTGGTGCTGCATGGGGCGATGGCCAGTGGCTGTGGTGGACTAAGGGCAGCGATAGTTTTTTAGAGCGTAATACCGTTGTTGTTGCTAAAGACTGTTTGAAAAAACCGGTGTTTTAATGTTGCGTGTTGATGTTTTATTGGTAGAGCAGGGGCTGGCCCCTTCCCGTACGGCGGCGCAAGGCATGATTGCTGCGGGCCGGGTGAGCTGCGCTGGCAAGGTGCTGACTAAGGCCAGCATCAGGCTGGATAAAGATTTGCCCCTCACGGTGGCAAGTGACGAGAGCGATCGCTTTGTTTCCCGTGGCGGGTTCAAGCTGGCAGGTGCATTAGAGCAGGCCGGTGTGGATGTGGCGGGCTGGCAGGTGCTGGATGTGGGGATTTCTACCGGCGGCTTTACAGATTGCCTGCTGCAGGCAGGTGCGCGCAAAGTGATTGGTGTGGAAGTTGGCCACGGCCAGCTTCACCCAAGGCTGCTTGGCGACGCCAGAGTGGTGCAGTTTGAAGGCGTGAATGCCCGGCATTTAGTGCCGGAGCTGATTGCCGGAGTGCAGGACGGGCCGCTGCAACTGATTGTGGGCGATGTGTCGTTTATCTCGCTGACCCTGATTTTGCCTGCACTGCGCGCCATGCTGCAGCCGCAGGCCACGCTGCTGTTTTTGGTAAAGCCTCAGTTTGAAGTAGGCAAAGCCGGCATCGCCCGTGGCGGTATTGTGAAAGATGAAAGCCTTTATGCGCAGGTAGAAGAAAAAATAAAAACAGCCGCAACAGCGGCTGGATTTACAACTCAAAACTACTTCGCCAGCCCGATTACAGGTGGTGATGGCAATCGTGAGTTTTTTATTCATGCATTGGCGGTGTAGTTTTTGCGTGGCTTTATTATGCCGTGCATGACGCGCTCTTTGCACTGAACTTAGAGTCCCCTTGAAGCACGCCGAAGCGAGGAACGGGGCGGTTTCTTAGATCCTGTTTGAGCGAAGCGAGTCCCGCCGCCGCTGCTGTCCGCAGTAAGGGGTTTCGTGCTTCGCGGGGAGGCCTTCTTTGGCTTCGTTTCTTGGCCGTTTAAGAAAGGAAGGCCCCCGCGGTGGCAACCGCTTCAAAATCAAGCTGCCGAAGGCACTAAACAGATCTTTTTGGTTTGCGGATATCGGTATGCCTTCCCTTACTTCTTTTCCTTCCCAAACAACTTCTCAGCGTCTTCCACTTCTCTGATTAAAGCGCGCACTTCAGGCTCTTTGAATTCCATGATCGCTTCACGGAAGTAATTGAGGCTTTCCGGGTAGGAGAAAGCGGCCTGGCGCATCAGCTTGTGTGCTTTGCTGGTATTGCCGCGCAAGGTTTCCATAATGGCCTGATCGCTGAGCTGACTAGGGTAGGGGCGTACCTGATTCAGCTTGTCCAGAATCTGCAGTTTCCAAGGCATGTCCTGCTTGCTGGCGACGATATAATTCGACAGCGCAAAATCAGCATAGAAATCGATTAATGGATTTTGCTTCAGCTTTTGTAAAGTCTTAATCCGGCCAGCGTTTTCTGCGGGTTTATCAGATGGATCCATAATCGGATAAATCTGGATATACAGCATGCCGCCAAACACCGCAGCAGCCAGTGCAGCTACGCCATAAGTACCAAGGCTTGCACGCTCTGCCCAATCAGGCAGTTGCAGCTTGCGCGGTGCATCAGAGCGTAAAAAGAACAGCGCCAGGGCAAAGGGGCCAAGCAGGTGGTAATACCAGAGCGGGTATTCAACCAGGCTGTGCAGTACCGAAACAATCACCAGAGCGGCACCGAAAATTTTGACCGGATCATGCTCGCGCTTCAGAAGCGCAATAAACATCCACAGCATGCCGCCAACCATCACCAGCGTACCTGCCAGACCTGTTTCGGCCATGATATTGAGCAGCGAATTATGCGCATGAGTAAACAGCACGCTTTCCTGCACAATGGCAAAAGCCGGGTTGACCTGCAGGGCAATACTTTGTGAAGGGTAAGCAGCCCAGCCTACACCCAGCCATGGGTGAGCCAGGAAGGTTATCCATGCTTTTTGCCACTCCACCAGGCGGCGGGAGCCATTGGAATCAAGGCGATCCAGCCCGGTAGGGACTTCGTTTTTGGCATGCAGCAATGATTGCAGCACATCGTTAATCCATGGAGCAACAAACTGCATCACGATAATCAGTGCGGCACTGGCCGTAAGCAGCAGGCCAAAGCGGCGTACGCTGTCTTTGCCAAGGTAAGCGGATAACGCGCCAAAGACCAGCCACGCGCCTGCATACATAAAGGGCGAGCGGGAGCTGCTCCAGGCAATAGATAATGCCAGCCAGGTGGCAATGGGCCAGAACCAGGTTTTAGGTAATTCTTTTTCGGCGGTCAGCCACGCAGCGGCAGCCAAACCCCAGGTCAGATAATGTCCGTATAAATTCTTTTGGCCCAAATGGCCAAAAATCAGCCTTGGGCCATTTTGCAGCAGCTCTACAACCTGCTGTACGGATACCGCAGAGTTGAAAATCGCCCCTGCCAGCAAGCCCCATGCAAAAAAGGGCGCCAGCTGTATGCTGCCAAAATGATCACGCGCCCTTGCCAGTGCCCACACCGAGAAGGCGGCGGTCAGGGCATAAAGAACAGGCTCGGTGCGATCAGACCAGTACAGCACGGGCATCAGCACCATTTGCAAGCCAATCACCGCAGCCAGGCCAAACCAGATCAGGCTGGCATAGGGCGGGCCGGATTTCTCGCGGGAAGGCAGCGCTGTGGCGGTGAGTACCATCAGTACGGCCAGGACTAAAGCGGCCAGCTCGGATGGAAATACCGGATTGGGCTGGTAGCGAAAAGGAATGCCGCAGGGCACTGCGGCAAGCAAAAACAGCAGGGTCTGAAATATTCGGAGTTGCGGAATCATTGGGCGCTTTCGATAGTTTTCTGAGGAGGCTGGTACATCCAGCCTGCAACTAATACTCCCGCTTCAAAAAGCAGCCAGAGAGGAATAGCAAGCAGGCATTGAGATACAACGTCAGGCGGGGTAACAACGGCCGCGATGACAAAGGCCCCGACAATAACATAGGGGCGAATCTCTTTCAGCTTTGCAACGCTGATAAAGCCCATTCTTACCAGCACAATCACCAGAATGGGTACTTCAAATGTCACCCCGAACGAGATAAACATTCCCATTGCAAAATCGAGGTATTCACCTGAATCGGGCAGCCATTGCATGGAGGCAGGGACGACCGAAACAATAAACTTAAATACCACGCCAAAAACGAGGAAGTAGGCAAAGCCCACTCCCAGCATAAAGAGCAGGGTGGACGCGCATACCAGCGGCAAAATCAGCTTTTTTTCATGGGTATAAAGGCCCGGTGCAATAAAGCCCCACATTTGATACAGCGTATGGGGCAGAGTAAGCATAAAGGCCGCCATAGAGGCGATTTTGATTTGCAAAACAAAAGGCGAGGCAATGCCGATGGTAATCAGTTTCTGATTAGGCAAAACATGGGCAAGCGGTGCAACCATCAGATCATAGAGCTGTTCAGAAAAAGCAAAACAGGCAATAAATCCAATTAAAAAAACCGCAGCGATACGCACAATGCGCGTACGCAGCTCGATTAAATGCACTAAAAGGGGCTGGAGATTATCCGTCATTGTTTAACGCCGATCTGGCCTAGAGCCTGAAGGAGGAGCTGCGGGCGGGGCAAACAGATCACCCTGAGGCCCAGCGGGAGCAAGCTCAATCTCCTGGATTGGGGCTGGCTCTGATAAGGCCTGAGCCGCTTCTTCCAGGGGCTGGTGAATGGTCTGGCTGAGCGCTGAGGCCTCGGCACGAATCTCGGCTTCGACTTTAGCCAGCTCTGCCAGCTGAAACTCTTTATCCAGATCTGATTTTACGGTCGAGATAAAGCGCTGCACACGGCCCAGCAAAGCGCCTGCAGTCCGTGCGACTTTAGGCAGTTTTTCTGGGCCGATGACGATTAAGGCGACGGCACTAATCGTGATTAGCTCGCCAAAACTCACATCAAACACGGGCAAGCCTTAAGGTTTGTTGGTATCGGCAGGTTTGTCTTCTGTTTTGGCTGCAGGGGTTTCACCCTCTTTGATGCCATCTTTAAAGCCTTTTACTGCAGAGCCTAAATCTTTACCGATGCTGCCTAGTTTTTTGGTACCAAAAACCAGTACAACGATCACCAAAACAATTAGCCAGTGCCAGATGCTGAATGAACCCATGATGCAATCTCCTGATAGCGCGCTTATTGCGTGCTGATTTCTGAAATGTTAGTTGATAGCGGCTTGCCGCCAATAATATGCATATGAAGATGGAAGAAAGTCTGTCCGCCACCATGCCCTGTATTAATAATGGTGCGATAGCCATCGCTCAAACCCTGCTCTGCTGCCAGTTTTGAGGTCAGCAGCATCATTTTGCCAAGCAGGGCCTGATGCTGAGCTTCGGCATGGGCCAAAGAATCCAGATGTGTTTTAGGGACCAATAAAAAATGAACCGGGGCGACAGGGTGAATATCATGAAAGGCGATCACTTCATCGTCTTCATATATTTTCTTAGCCGGGATTTCACCCGCTGCAATTTTACAAAAAAGGCAGTCACTCACTTTATTGCTCCTTACGGGAATTCTTTTCGTCTATGCCAGAAATACCTTCGCGGCGTGCTAATTCTGCCAGCACGTCTTCGTGGCTCAGGCCGACATGCTCAAGCAACACCAAAGTATGGAACCACAGATCAGCGATTTCGCGGACAAGATGCAGCTTATCGCCATCTTTGGCCGCCATAATTGTTTCAACAGCCTCTTCACCCACCTTTTTCAAGATTTCGTCAGTGCCTTTATGAAACAGTTTGGCAACATAAGAGCTTGACGGATCTGCGCCATGCCTGCTGGCCAGTGTGGTTGATAAGCGTTCCAGAATGTCTGCGGAAACCATTGATCTATATCCCTGATTCGATTCAGAACCCGATTATATTGCCATTAGGTTACAAGTACGTGGCGATTCTTCGGAAATCTTGCGGATTGTCTATTCTTTTTCTCAAGCGGTCCGTACTTTTAAACCTAAGGCTTAAGAAGACAATGATTGTGGCGGTCATTAGGGGTGGGTGTGACCGTGAGTATAAATATCGGCCGGATCTTTGATCACTTCATCCGTGATTTGCCATTCCTGATTGACCAGCGTCCGGAAAAAACAGCTTTTACGGCCAGTGTGGCAGGCAATGCCGCCCACTTGCTCGATCTGGTAAATCAGCACATCTCCATCGCAATCAAACTGAATGGCCGATACTTTTTGAAAGTGCCCTGATTCTTCACCCTTATGCCAGAGTTTTTGTCTGGAGCGGGTCCAGTAATGGGCGGTGTTTTTTTCGGCAGTAAGCGCCACGGCTTCGCGGTTGGCGTAGGCAAACATCAGCACCCGGCCGCTGTCTTTATCCTGAGCAATGACGGGTACAAGGCCTTTTTCATCCCATTTGATTTCGTCCAGCCAGCTCATAAGCGCACCTCAATCCCCGCTGCCCGCATGGCTTCTTTGGCCTGACGTATGGTGTATTCGCCAAAGTGAAAAATGCTTGCCGCCAGCACGGCATCGGCGTGGCCCTGAATAACGCCATCAACCAGATGCTGTACATTGCCGACGCCGCCCGAAGCAATGACGGGGATATCTACCGCATCGCTGACTGCACGGGTGAGCGGCAGATTAAAGCCGATTTTGGTGCCGTCTCTGTCCATGCTGGTGAGTAAAATTTCACCCGCGCCCAGCATTTGCATACGGGTTGCCCATTCAATGGCGTCCAGCCCTGTGGCGGTGCGGCCGCCATGGGTAAATACTTCCCAGCGTAATGGCTCGCCCGGCAGGCTGACCTGCTTGGCGTCGATGGCCACTACAATGGCCTGGCTGCCAAAACGGTCTGCAGCGTCTTTCACCATTTGCGGGTTAGTTACTGCTGTGGTGTTGATGCTGACTTTATCGGCACCGGCATTGAGCAGGCGGCGGACATCATCTACCACGCGCACCCCGCCACCCACGGTCAGCGGAATAAAAACCTGGGCTGCCACTTCTTCAATGACGTGCAAAATAATATCGCGCTGATCAGATGAGGCGGTGATATCTAAAAAGGTGATTTCGTCTGCGCCCTGAGCATCGTATCTTTTGGCAATTTCAACCGGGTCGCCCGCATCGCGCAGGCCTACAAAGTTAATACCTTTTACAACACGGCCAGCAGTCACATCGAGACAGGGGATAATTCGTTTAGCAAGAGACATAGGTTTTCTTCAGAAGAGGGCTTATTCGGATTGCTGGCTGGTCCAGAGTGCCCATAGCTTATTTGCCGCCTCGCTATATTGCCCAAGGCCACCCGCAAATTCAGGGCTGAACCATTGGACAAAGACGTTGTGCAGTACTTCTCTTACGTCTTCTTCGGACTGGCACTGCGGCAATATGCGCAAAATGCTGCCCACTTCAGGTGCATAGCCCTGAGGCTCCATCACCAGCGGGATCATCATCGGATCACAATCAAAGAGTAACTGGCAAACCGCTGCAAAAAGGATGGGATCCTGCTCTTGCAGGTAGTCGCCAATTTTGCGCTCGCTTTGTGCCCAATCAAACCATTCAGGCTGTGACATGGGCACCCCGCTGTCTTAAGTGCATTAGAAAAACGGAGCGCGTTGCCATCGTTTTTCTGATTTACTTTAATTAGACAATTCGTCGGCCAGTTCTTGCGCCGCTTTAAAGTCTATCGTGCCTTCGTAAATGGCACGGCCGGTAATGACTCCTTCGATTCCTTCTGACTCCACTTCGGCCAGTTTTCTGACGTCGTCCAGATTAGTGAGCCCGCCTGAGGCAATTACGGGAATCGTGAGCGCTTGGGCCAGCTTAACTGTGGCTTCGATATTCACCCCAGATAACATGCCATCGCGGCCGATATCGGTGTAAATCACGCTTTCCACGCCATAGCCTTCAAAGCGTTTGGCCAGATCGATTACATTCAGATCGGTAATTTTGGCCCAGCCATCGGTGGCTACAAAGCCGTCTTTTGCATCCAGCCCCACAATAATCTGGCCTGGGAATGCATCACATGCTTCATGCAAAAAGCCGGGCTGTTTGATGGCGGCGGTGCCGATAATGACGTAATCGATACCCGCATCCAGATACATTTCGATGGTTTCTAAGCTGCGGATGCCGCCGCCTAATTGTACGGGCACTTCGCCATCAATCGCTTTAAGAATACTTTTTACTGCACCCAAATTCTTTGGTTTGCCAGCAAATGCACCATTGAGATCGACCAGATGCATGCGGCGGGCGCCCTGGCCCAGCCAGTGGCTTACAAAGCTGGCCGGGTCGTCAGAAAACACAGTGGCGTCGCTCATTTCACCTTGGCGCAGGCGAACACATTGGCCGTCTTTTAAGTCGATTGCAGGGATGATTAGCATGATGGAGTCAGGTTTTGTTTTGTGTGTGAAAAAAAGTTGTTTTTTGCTTGAACTAAAAAATTAAAGATCAGCATAAAGCTAAAGAAAATAAGGCATGAATGCGTGTCAAAAGAATAGTTGCTGGCTAAACTAACGGTGATTACGCTGAAAATACCGGTCATAAGCAAGCTTGTTTGTAGTGCTTTAAAGCAACTGATCCAAAGCGTTTTCATACTGTTGCCTTTTAGGTATTGCCATTCCAGTTTACAAAATTCTTTAATAAGCTTAGACCAGCTTGATGACTTTTTTCAGGATGGCATTGAATAGCAAAGATATTATCCCTTGCTACCGCCGCTGCAAAGCGATATGGATAGCAGCTTTCTAAGACGGTGATATTGTCATGAGGCTGAAAATGATAGCTGTGCACAAAATAAAAGCGCTCCGCATCGCTGATACCTGCCCAAAGCGGATGATCATGCACTTTAAACATTTCATTCCAGCCCATATGCGGCACTTTTAATTTCTGGCCCAGGGCGTCAGACATTTTATCTTTGGGAAAGCGCACTACATTGCCTTTAAAAACGCCAAGGCCTGCGGTATCACCTTCTTCGCTGTGCTCAAATAAAAGCTGTGCACCGACGCAAATCCCCAGAAAGGGTTTTTCCCGGGTGGCATCAAGTACGGCTTGTTTTAAACCGCGTTCGGTCAGCTCTTTCATACAATCGGGCATGGCGCCCTGGCCGGGGAAGACGACTTTATCGGCGGTAGCCACGATGGCTGGGTCTGCAGTCAGCACAATCTGTGCATGATCACCGGCGACATGCTCTAAAGCTTTGGTAACCGAGCGTAAATTACCCATTCCATAATCGACGACAGCAATTTTCATGTTGTTTTCAGTGTTGGATCAGGGCTGCATCGCCACAGATCGGGTGATTGATATCTGCCTGATACTGACACAGTTGCAAGGCTGTGCCACGTTTTTTCTGCTCTGCAATCAGGCAAGCAACAGCATGTACGGTACCAGCCAGATTTTGTGTGATGAAATCATGGCCGGCAAGTTCGGCAACGGGCTTGTCCTGTAGCCATAACTGGTGCTTGAAGCTGGCGCTGCGTCTGGCCCCGCAATCCACAGCGGCGCTGGTCTGGCGCTTATCGTAATCGCCATCGGGGCTGGTTTGAGCTTTTAAATAGCGCCACTGATAGCGGAAATAAACATGGTTGCGCCGCTCAATCACCGAGTCTGTATCGATCCAGCTGCTGGAATCGCTGTCCTGCGCCCATTGCAGCCATTGTTCAGCATATGCGGGGCTGGCAAATAAGAGCCAGAGCACAGCGATGAGCCTTGGCATCAGCCGACCAGTGTACCTTTGGTTGAAGGGGTAATGCCCGCCATGCGCTCATCATGCTCTACTGCCATACGCAGCGCGCGGCCTAAGGCTTTGAATACGGTTTCGGCCTGGTGGTGGGCATTTTGCCCTTTCAGATTATCAATATGCAGGCTGATGGCGGCGTGATTGATAAAACCACGGAAGAATTCGCCGAATAAATCAACGTCAAAGCCGCCGATCATGGCGCGGGTGTAGGGCACGTTGTATTCCAGACTGGGGCGGCCGGATAAATCGACTACGACGCGGCTAAGGGCTTCATCCAGCGGTACATAGCTGTGGCCGTAACGGCGGATGCCTTTTTTATCACCAACGGCCTGGGCAAAAGCTTGCCCCAGGGTGATGCCAACGTCTTCTACTGTGTGGTGGGCATCAATATGCAAATCGCCCACTGCTTTGATTTCGATATCAAATAAGCCGTGGCGTGCGACCTGATCGAGCATGTGCTCAAAAAAAGGCACGCCGGTATCAAATTTAGATACCCCCGTTCCATCAAGATTGAGTGTGACGGTAATCTGGGTTTCCAGCGTATTACGGCTAACAGTAATCTGACGCATTTCGATAATCTCGATCAAGGGGCAATTCAAAAAATGGCAGTCTGGTTAAGAAACACTTCCGTTCATTATGACTGGCTGCTCATTTTGAAGGCAGTGCATTCGTCTTCAATTGTCTACGAGAATGACTTTTTCGTGAAGTCTTAAGTGTTTACACGCATTAAAAGCGGCATGGTTTTTCTGTAATCAGCGCTTACGCAGGGCGGCAGCAATCCCTTTTCTGGCCCAGAACATCATGCTTTCTGCTTCTTCCAGTGCCTCTTCAGGCAGTGGGTAGTACGCCATACTTTGTACTGAGCCGTCTTTTTTGCTGTAGCTGAAAGGAATGAGGCCAAGGCAGGTAAATTCAGCCTTTGATTGCTCGTCTGCCTTGATATACAGGATGTCGCCGGCCACGATGGCAAAGAAAATCTCATCGCAGTAAATCCCGTGGCCGCCAAACATGGCTTTCGCCCGCAATGAGCCCAGCGGAGCCAGTTGTTCCAGCAGGAATTCTACAAATTCATTTTTTTTTGGCATTTTTTATCTCAGTTATTTGAATTAAAAGCACTTTATGTAGTTTGTGGCGCTGAAGCTACATCCGCGTAGATGCTCGGTTTATGCCAAAAATACAACGAATATGCCTATGTCTTGACTTGCACCTACAAAATGCCTACATTTTGCTTTCAATCACCTAAGCAAAGTGCTTTATATGCGCCGTTTTCAGTGATTGAGATACATTATCTCGCGATATATTCAGCTTGCTGCTTGAGTGCTTTTAAATTCAATTTTTTACTAAATAAAAAATTGAAATAGATGTTTTTTAATAAATGTCTGATTGTCAGTCGAGTAAAAAAACGTCGTATTCCAAAAATGGTGGGGTTTGAAAACCCACTTCATAAGTCCGGAGAGAGAGTCATGTCAAAGCGCTTTAAGTTAGTCCGTCCATTACTACTTGCAGCAATGTTGTCTTCCACATTTGCTCATGCCGCAGATACAACGAAAGTTGAATTCTGGACATTTAACGTTACTAAGTTTGCTCCATACTGGAACGATGCTGTTCAGCGCTTCAATAAAGCAAATCCAGAGCTGGAAGCCGTTTGGGTTGATATGAACTGGGATCAGATTCAGCCTAAGCTGATTTCTGCCATTGCTGCGGGTAATCCTCCGGCGCTGGTTAACTTTAATACGCCGTGGACGCATGAATTTGCTCAGAAAGATTTGCTGCAACCACTGGATGCACTGATCGGCAAAAACAAAGCAGAATACCAGGCTGGCGCTTTGCAAGATCTGACCGTTAACGGCAAGATCTATGGCTATCCTTTCTACAATGCTGCATCGGTTATTGCTTATAACAAAGAATTGTTGGCAAAGAGCGGCATTAAATCAAATCCAAAAAACTTTGCAGAATTTGTAGCCACTGCCCGCACCATTACGGCTAAAACCGGCGTGGCTGCATTCTCGCCTAAGCTGGCAACAAAGAGCGGCGACGGCGGCATGATCCCTTGGTTCCAATACATGGGCCTGCCAATTTTTGCTAATGGCAAAGCTGTATTTAACAGCCCTAAGCACATCAAGGCAGTTGAAACATTTGCCGATATGTACAAGAAAGGCGTATTGCCAAAAGACAGCTTCCGTCTTGAATTTGAGCAAGAAATTGCGGGTTACAGCGCAGGTAAACTTGCGATGATGACAACTGCACCAACCGCATTAGGCAAACTGGCTGACAGCAGTAAAGTAGCTTACGAAAAAACAGCCATTATGGCCTTCCCTCAGGACGAAGGTAAATTGGTACTGGGTTCCTGGTTGATGTCTTTTGTACAGCCTAAAGGTTACAAAAACCCGGAAGCTGCTGCAAAACTGGGCTTGTTCCTGACCAACAGCGAGCAGCAATTAGGCTTCTCTAAAGCGACTGGCACAACCTTCCCGTCTGCCCGTAAAGCCGCTGAAAGCGACTTCTTCTCCTCAGGTGCAGAGGGTGGCGATCCGGTAGCTGTTGCACGTGCAACGGTTGCTAAATCGATGGGTGCTGCACGTACGCTGACATTGCCAGCAGCGCTGATGCCAGATGCAACAACGATGAGCAAAGAGTTCAATGACGAAGTGCAAGCTGCGATTGAAGGCCGTAAGTCAGCAAAAGCGGCTTTGGATGCAGCGGCTAAAAAATGGAATGATCGTATTGCAGCAAAGTAATTTAATAAAGTTTCCCCTGTAGTTTTCCTCTGCCGGGTAATCGGCATTTTATTCCCCTGCTCCGGCAGGGGAATTTTTTTATATATTGTTTTTGTCTAAGGTGGCGGGTTTAAATTCTGGAATAAAAGATTCAATGACGTGCTTTGTTTACCACTCAAAAAAGAAAATGTAGTCTGGGAACGAATACCAACAAAATATTGTGTTTTTCATGCCAATTGATTGACGACACCTACAAAACACCTATACTACACCCATGAATACCCACATCAAGAGGTTGAAAAATGCGTGCTAGTTTAAAAGGTCTGCTGCTTGCCCTGTTCTGTACCAATGCCTTTGCGGCCGTGGATCATACCGTAGGGCCAAATGGTGAAACGCCAACGTCTTACACCCAGGTAAAACTGGCAGCTCAGGATGTGGCCCAGCTGAAGGGTAAGGATTACAAAGCGGCGATTCTGATGCATACCACGTCGGATTTTTCGACTGCTTTGATTGCGGGCGCCAGGAAAGTATTTGATGAATTGGGTATTAAAGTTGTGGCTGTTACCGATGCAGAAATGGATCCTAAAAAACAGCGTACTGATCTCGAAACCGTTCTGGCGCTGAAACCCAATATTATTATTTCACTGGTAATTGATCCCGTGTCAGGCGCTGTAGCGTTCAAGCAAGCGACTCAGCAGGGCGTGAAGCTGGTGTTTATCAGCAATGCACCGCAGGGCTTTAAGGCTGGTAAAGATTACGCAGGCATTGTGACTGATGATTTATTCGGGATGGGTAAGGCCGCTGCCGAGCTGATGGCAGACAGTATTGGCAGCAAGGGTGATGTGGCCGTGATGCATCATGCGGCGAATTACTATGTCACCAATCAGCGTGACAGCGCAGTGAAGGCGGTGCTGGCGCGTTATCCAAATATCAAAGTGGTAGCCGATAAAGGCATTGCTAATCCAAATGACGGCGAAGTGATTGCTTCGGCGATTCTAACGCAAAACCCATCTGTAAAAGCCATTTACGCACCATGGGATGCGATTGCCGAAGGCGTGACTGCGGCAGTACGCACCGCTGGCCGTAAAGACGTCAAAGTGATCACTATGGATTTGGGCGCGGCCAATGCGCTGGATATGGTGAAGGGCGGCAATGTGGCTGGGATTGTGAGCGATCTGCCTTACGATATGGGTAAAACCCTGGCCACTATGGGCGCGATGTCCCTGATCAATAAACCTACCCCCGCTTTTGTGACCGTTGACGCCATCAAGGTGACTTCAGGCAATCTGGCTGCACAGTGGAATAAAGCATTATTCCGCCAGCCGCCTGATGCCGTTGTGAAAGCGCTGGCAGCAAAAAAATAATACAGAGCGGCTGATACAAACCTTGATTATCTAAACACAGAGCGGATGGTTTACAGCAGGTGGTGTGCTGTGAGTGCGCTCTGTGTTTCAGGGGTTTTTGTGCAGCCTTGTAAGACGGGTAAAACCCGCCAGGCAATAGGGATTTCATCTCAATGAATGAAGCTGCAATTCAAGCACGAGGGCTGACTAAAGCGTTTGATGGCAATGCCGTATTAAAAGGCATTGATTTCACCCTCAGGCAGGGTGAGGTGCATGCGATAGTTGGCCAGAACGGTGCAGGTAAATCAACGCTGATGAAGCTGCTTAATGGCTATTATCAGCGCGATGCGGGCGAGCTGTCTTTGTTTGGTCAGCCAGTTGATTTCCAGTCTCCGCGCGATGCACGGGAGGCCGGAATCGTGATGGTTTATCAGGATCTGAGCCTCGTTGCGACCATGAGCGTGGCCGAAAACATCTTTATGGGCAATTGGCTGGGCAGGGGCGGCCTAGTTGATCACCGCGCCATGGAGCAGGCCACTCTGGCGGTGCTGGAAAAAATGGGCATTGCTCTGGACCCATGGCAGAGTGTGGGTGAGCTGACGATGGGGCAGCAGCAGTTTATCGAAATTGCCAAAGCCATTTCGCAAAACGCCAGGGTTTTGATTCTGGATGAGCCTACCGCGTCTTTATCTGATAAAGAAATTGAAAAGCTGTTTACCGTGGTGAACACGCTGAAGTCGCAAGGCGTTTCGATTATCTATATCACCCATTATTTGCGCGATATTTTTAAGATTTGTGATTCGGTCAGCGTGCTGCGTGATGGCTTTCTGGTACGCAGCAGCCCGGTGATCACCACCAATATCGAAGAATTGGTTGCTGATATGCTGGGCCACCATCGTAATGCCAATGAAAACTGGCAGCGCGTGGCCGTGGATACTGAGCAAACACCGCTGCTGGAGCTGCGTAATGTAGTGACTTCGGTACTGGAAGACGTGTCTTTCAAGGTGTACCCGGGGCAGGTGGTTGGCCTGGCGGGCTTGCTTGGCAGTGGCCGTACCGAGATCTTAGAAGCGATTTTTGGCCTCGATGCCATCGAATCTGGGCAGATTTTACTCTCTGGTCAGAGCGTGAAAATTAAAAACCCGAATGACGCGATTAAGCTGGGTATTAATCTTGTGCCAGAAGACAGGCGCAGCCAGGGCTTGGTTTTAGATTTTAGTGTTGCTGACAATATGCTAATGTCTTTGTTTGATAAATTGTCGTCTCCCTTACTGCTGGATGAGGGGCGTGGCAGGGAATTAGTCGAAAGCCTGATCAAACGTCTGCATATTAAAACCAGCGGGCCGGATCAGGTGGTGAGATTTTTATCAGGTGGCAATCAGCAAAAAGTAGTCATTGGCAAATGTATGAGCACCAATGCCCGTGTCATGCTACTGGATGATCCTACTTTTGGTATTGATCTGAGCTCCAAGTACGAAATTATGCGCATCGTGAATGAATACGCGGCGCAGGGAAATGCCGTGATTTTTGTTTCCAGCGAATACAGCGAAATCGCCAGCTTTTGCGACAGCACATATATCGTGAATAAAGGACGGATTGCCGGGCTGATTCAAGAAGGCCAGACAGAAGAGCGTTTGCTGGCTGCGGTGCAGTAGGGATCAGTAATCACGTAGGTTGGGTTAGGCGGTATATTCGCGGTTTTAGGCGGATAAATCGGCGTAACCCAACATGCTCATGTGCAAATCAGAAAAAATCTAATTCCTAAATCTAAGAGGGATGGTATGGACATCACGGCAAATAAAGCGGACGCAGCAGTTGTGCCTGCCCGCCAGACAGACTGGAAAAGCTCGGTTATTTATCTGGTTTTCATCGGTATTTTTATATTTTTCTCAATTACCCTGCACGACAAAGGCTTTTTAGAAGCGGGTAATCTCATGAATATTGCCCGCCAGACCGCCATGATTTCCATCATGGCCGTGGGCATGACGTTTGTTTTATCTGCCGCAGAAATTGATCTGTCTTTTGGTGCAATTGTGGCGCTGTCTGCTGTAACCGCGGCCATGCTGATGCCTTATGGCATGGGCTGGGCGGTGCTGGGAGCCTTACTTGCAGGCTCTTTGTGTGGACTGATTAATGGCTTGTTTGTAGCTAAAGTCGGTATTCCATCCTTTCTGGTGACGCTCGGTATGGCGGGGATTATCACAGGGGTGACGCGCTGGATTACCGCCCTGCAATCGATTCCGGTAGAGAACGAAACTTTTGTATTTGTGTTTGGTTCTGGCGATATTGGCCCGGTTTCGGTGCTGTTTATCTGGATGGTGCTGATTGCCGTACTGGGCCATGTTTTATTGCGCCGTACCGCTTTTGGTAAAGAAGTGCTGGCCAGCGGCGGCAATAAAATCGCTGCGATGTATTCGGGGATTAACGTTAATCGCATCAAGCTGTATGTGTTGGTATTAAACGCTGCACTTGCTGCACTAGCTGGTGTTTTATATGCAGGCCGCCTGCAAAGTGCCCGCTACACCCTGGGTGAAAATGATTTGATGATGGTGGTGGCTGCGGTGATTATTGGTGGCACCAGCCTGTTTGGCGGCAAGGGCACGGTGATGGGCTCCATTATCGGCGCGCTGATTATGGGCATGGTGAATAACGGGCTGGTGCTGATGGGCCTGAATGTGGATCAGCAAATGATTTTCCGTGGCCTGATCATCATCTTCGCCGTCACGCTAACCATGGGCAATTTACGTAAGAAAAAGCGCTAAAGCATATGTAGGGTGGGCACGCCCTTGTGCCCACGCGTGATCTCGTAAAAACCCAAATCTTGAACCACAGAGAACACAGAGGACACGGAGTTCCACAGAGAAAACCAATAGATTTCTGTGCTCTGGGTTTACAGAAGCAGGTCCTTTTAAGACTTAGCCAACCATTATTTATAGCCAGACCGTGTTTTACACGGCCTGTGGCCCCTTATTGCTTAAAAATGGAGTTTTAGTATGTTTGAATCGTTTCGCAGCCAGGCTGCACAAAAAATAAGCGGCTGGTCTTTGGAAGAAAAAGTGGGGCAATTGTTTATTCTGGCCTTCCCTGGCAAAGATGCCGAAGCCGCCCGCCCTTTGATCGAGCGCTACAACTTAGGTGGTTGTTATCTGAGCCAGGACAATGCTGCTACTTTTGCCGAGGCACGTCAGCTCACCCAGGCCATGGCCGCCATTGTGAATCAGCGGGCAGATGCCGTACCTATGCTCTTGGGCGTGGATCAGGAAGGTGCATGGAGTGTGCTTACTCCTGAATCCACAACCGGGCCGGGCAATCTGGCCTTGGGCAGTGCCGATAATCCAGCCCTCAGTGCGCAAATGTATAGCGTATTCGGTATTGAAATGCGCTCGGCCGGGTTTAATTGTGTGCTTGGCCCATGCGCTGACGTTAATTTGAAACCTAATTCACCGATTATTGATACCCGTGCCTTTGGTGAAGTGCCTGCACAGGTGGCGGTACAAGTGGGGGCGGCGGTGCATGGCGCTCACGATGGTGGAATTGTAGTTTGCGCCAAGCATTTCCCCGGCCATGGTGATACTACGGGTGACACGCACCGTGAAATCCCTGTGGTCGATAAATCGCTGGCCACGCTGATGGTGGAAGACCTTGCCCCGTTTAAAGCTGCGATTGATGCGCGGGTAGAGCTGATGATGACTTCGCATATCTGCTACCCGCAGATCGATCCGGTTTATCCGGCTACTTTATCGAGGGCCATTTTGCAGGATGTCTTGCGTGAGAAGCTGGGCTTCAAAGGCATTGTGATTTCCGACAGCATGAATATGGGCGCGATTCGCCGTAATTTCCCGCCGGTAGAAGCTGCCATTATTGCGTTTAAAGCCGGTATCGACATGATGATGCTCTCTGAAGAGCACTACGATCACAACGATAACTACCTTGAAAACCAGCTGGCCATGATTGGTGCCATTGTCAGCGCGGTAGAAGACGGCCGTATGCCGGAAGCCGAGCTGAATCAGATTGTAGAGCGCGTTGTGGCCTTTAAGCTGGCGCGTTTGGTGGGTATGCCGCTGTTCCGTGAGTTTAATCAGGTGGCCAATCGCAAGGTAGAGCAGGCTGCCGCCCAATCTGCTGTACAAATCCTGGCCGACCCGGCACGTAATCTGCCGGTTCAGGCGGATAAACACGTATTCGTTTTGCAAACCACGCCATTGGCCGATTACGCCAATCTGGTGAATCCGCGCGGTATTGGCCCGAATCAGGCGACGCCTGCTTTTGATTATTTTGCTGCAGAAATCAGCACCCTTCTGCCTGAAGAGAGGCTGAGTATTCTGGATTACACCGAGGCTAAAACATGGCTTGCTGAGGTAAAAGTTGCGGCGGATCAGCTGGTTCTGGCCGTTATCGAAAACTACCCGCTGCCTGGTGAAGATTTTAAGCAAGCGGCATCAAAAGCACTGGTAGCTGAACTTGCCGCCAAATTCGGCGAGCAATTGGTGGTGATCGGTTTGCGTAATGCCTATGAGTCTGTGCCTGAACTGGCTGGCCATGTTTGCGCTTATGGCAGCCGTGAATGCAGCGCGCGGGCTGCGGCGCAGGTTTGCCTGAGCGTTTGATTGTTTGATTCAGTAATGCTATTCCCGCGCAGATCCGGCTTTTTTATGCTGGATGAAAAAGGGCTGCGGGAATGGCTGATTGATAAGTGCGGCTTTGGTTTGATTTTTAATTTTTAATAAAAGGAGGTGTAGAAATTAAATAGACCTGGTTTTGGATTTGCGTATTAGATTTTTCAAAAAATATAAAAGAATTTGCTTTTTAAACGGCATTTATCCTAAACAATTGAGAGAGACGAATGAAAAATTCAATGAAACACCGCTTAACCATTTTAGCTGGTTTATTAGTTTCTATGCCTATGGCTGCGATTGCCGCGCCTGCTGCAACTAAGGGATCTTTCCAGGACTTCCTTGATAATATGCGTGCTTTTGAATCCGGTATTGATCCGGCTAAAGCTGATTTTTATAAACAGAATTTTAATTCACCGATTCTGCGCTATGCCAAAGTTGTTACTCCTGGCGTGCCGGTGCGTGATCCGTCTACCGGTAGTTTGATTATTGAGCCTACAACAGTTAATCAGTACTTTACTAAGCTGGGTCTTAATACTATTTACAATCCAAATGCAGCAGATCAGGCTGCAATGTTTAAAACTATGCAATACAGCTCTTTAAATGCATGGGGTTTTATTGGTTATCAGCTTGGCGAAGCATTAATGATTGATACCGGTTATTACTCTCCGGTGAAGTATGTTTCAGCGACAGAAAATCTGGATAAATTCTATATTTTCGCGCCTGATTCAACATGGGCAAATGGTGTTACTGAAGCCACAATTGAAATTCCTGGTTCTGGCGGTAATAAAGTACGTGGTACACATAATAATCGCTGGGAAGGCACTTTCTCTGGCCGTAATGGCGTGAACAGCTTTGCTGATTTAAAAAATCCAGCCAAGCAAGAGTATGTGATTCGTGATGCCATGCGCTTTAACTATGGCGTGATGTCAGAAAAGCTGGCCGCTGCCAATATCACCTGGGCACAGGCCTTGGCTAAATCTTGGCCAGGTAAAGATGAAAATGGCAATCCAATTACCATTAAAGCCACTATGTCCGGTTTATTGGCTGCAGCTCACTTAGGCGGTGCCTGGGGGGCGGCTGATTTATTGATCACCAATAAAGTAGCCTGCGATGAGCAAGGTACTTGCGTAACAACATATATCGATAAATTTGGTAATTACGATACGCAAATTGATACGCCAAACGATGACACCATTAGTGGCGGCCCGCTGGATGAGGTTTTATCTGCAGGGCAGGGTAATGACACGGTTTATACCGGTGGCGGCAAAAACACGATTTATCTCAGCCAGTTCCCTGGCGGCACAACCACAGTAAAAGATTTTGTAGTGGGTAAAGATAAAATTGTATTACGCAACTGGACTGGCTCTAACCCGCTGGCTTCTTTAGCGGTAACAGACAGCGCAGGTGGTGCATTGCTGCAGTTTGCCGGGCAGTCTGTTTTGCTTGAAAAAGTTTCCGCTGCCGCTGTAAAGGCTAATCCATCAGCAGTGATTGTTGTTTCTGCTGTGTACAAGCTGGCATGGTCGGGCAAGCAAACCGCAACTGGTTTTAACCCGGCTCTGGATCAGATTCAGGGTACTTCTGGCCTTGGCTTTAAGCACCTGAAAATATTCCAGGACAACGGCAGTTTGTTTATTGGTACCCAAGCTGCGGACGGTGGCATATACTCATGGATCGAATTGCCTGGCGTAACAGCTGCACAAGTATCCTCAGATATGTTCAGCAATATGAGCGGCAGCTATTCTTCGCTGGAGTTCACCGTACTGCTGAACCCAACCACATGGGGCTGGGGCAAGGCAAAAAGCGTGGATTACTTTAAAGCTGCCAATACCACGGTTAATTTAGCTGCATTTGCTTACAACTTTAGCGCTTTAGCTCTGAAGCAAGAGGGGGCCGATGTGGTGCTGACTTTAAATCCGGCTTCTAATGGCGGGGATACGAAGGCGCTGCGTTTACTCAATACTAAGATCTCTGATCTGTCGGCTAAGAATTTCTACGGCGTAACCGGCAATTACAGCGATATGAAGATTGATGATCCATCAACTGCAGTTTACTTCCCGGTAACGGCTTCGGCTGGCACTGGCGGTGTGATTGCACCATCTGGCGTGGTGCAAGTGCGTGAAAAAACCAATCAGGTTTTCACTATCACACCGAATACTGGCTACAAAATTAAGAGCATTACTGTAGATGGCGCAGCACAAGCCATCAGCAGCTCATTTACCCTGGTAAATGTAACTGGCCCACGCAGTGTTGCCGTTAGTTTTGAACAAGGCAGCTCAAATACTTGCGCTGCAGCTGCATGGTCTGCAACAACAGTTTATGCCGCTGGTGGTACCAAGGTTTCACACAAAGGCTTTGAGTACACCAATAAATGGTGGACACAAGGCAATGAGCCAGGCACAAACGATGTATGGACTAAAGGCGCTGCTTGCCAATAAGCCATAGCTGCTGACCAGTAAGTAAAAAGCCCTGCCATTTTGATGGCAGGGCTTTTTTTACGAAAATGTAATGAGATTACTCATACTGGAAATTGATTAAGTGGATAAGCTAATTAAATAATTGCGCAGATTAATGCCTTTATTGGTAATGCCCAATTTGCTTCTTAAACTATTTCTATGATTTTCAACTGTTTTAGAGGCCACGCTTAAGCTCTGTGCAATTTCTTTAGTCGACATGCCTACTTTAATAAACTTGGCGACTTGCACTTCGGAGGGCGTGAGCAGGGCATACAGGCTGGTATCAATATCGCCATTATCATTGACAGCGGAAGCCACAATGCCTTCGATTAAATCGAGGCACATAATTAAAATAGGGTCTGAGATCGTAGCTTTTACCTGTCTGATTTGTGGCAGATGCTGGCTGCGGATACGCTCTAGTACTTCATCAATTTCGCCGCTATCTTGCCATTCTCTGAATTCGGTCAGTGTTTCAGTTAGGCTGTAAAACTTAGCGAAATCCGGATTAGGATAATGAGCGTCGTTTTCTTCTTCTAAAGAGCCAACCTCGATATGCCATAAGGTTTGGTTAACGCGAAATAAATGCAGCTTTAAATCGCGGTTAAAAAACTTCCAGCCGTCTGCTCCGCTAACCGAGGTTTTAATCAGCGCTTTAATCGCGGCCAGATTATCCTGTCCGATCAGAAAACTGAAATGATCAAGTTGGGTAGCGGTTTCATGCGAAGGATAATTATGATCCAGAATCTCACCTGAGCTGAAAAAGCTAATCACAAAGATATTGCGATAGGCGAGCACATATTGAAATGAGCTGATTTTCATTTCAAGTTGTTCAATTAATTGTTTAGTCTGGTCAGAGGTCATTCTTTAGCTTGAAAGTGATTAAGGCTTAGGACATTGGTGAGATTCATTTTAGCTTAGCTGTTGTGGTATGGGGGGATTGAATGTTGCGTTGCGGGGGGATGGGTTGAGTTTTTGTGTGGTGGGCTGTATTTCATCAGCGTCGAGTAAATCGAAAAGATCTTTTTAGTGCCTTCGGCACGTTGATTTTGGTGCGGCATCCCCGCGGGGGACTCCCTTTCTTGAACGGCCAAGAAAGGAAGCAAAGAAGGCCGCCCCACGAAACACGAAAGCCCCTGCGCTGCGGACAATCGAGTCGGCGGCGGGCGGGATTGGCTCGTTCCTCGCTCCCTTGCCGAAACCCCGCCCCGCTTGTTCCTCGCTACGGCGTGTTTCAAGGGGATATTGAAGCCCTGTGCTATGAGTGGTGATTAAAATTCAGATTATTCATTTTGAAACTACTTAAAACCAAAGAAAAGGACTTCATTTAAAGTCCTCTTTTCTCCGTGAAACTCCGCGTTCTCTGGTGCCGAAGTGTTTCAAAATTTGGGTTTTAAGCCTCAAGCTACGGCGGGTTTCTCGCCGTAGCTTGCGCACTGATCAATCCTTCAAACGATACTCCGCCGATCGTGCATGGGCGGTGAGGCCTTCTCCGTGGGCGAGGGTACTGGCGATGCGGCCTAGTTTTTGGCTGCCGGCTTCTGAAACCTGGATGATGCTCGTGCGTTTTTGGAAGTCGTAAACGCCCAGCGGGCTGGCGAAGCGGGCGGTGCGGGCGGTGGGGAGGACGTGGTTTGGTCCGGCGCAATAATCGCCTAAAGACTCGCTGGTGAACTTGCCCATAAAGATCGCACCCGCGTGACGCAGCTCAGCCAGGTAGACTTCTGGGGTAGCGATGGATAATTCCAGATGTTCCGGCGCAATATAATTGGCAATTTCGCAGGCTTCGTGCAGATCTTTTACCTTGATTAAAGCGCCTCGGCCGGTGAGGGACGCGCGAATAATATCCATGCGTGGCATGGTGGGGAGGAGTTTTTCGATGCTGGCGGCGACTTGCTGGATGAAGTCTTCATCCGGGCAAAGCAGAATCGCTTGGGCGATTTCATCGTGCTCGGCCTGGCTGAATAAATCCATCGCAATCCAATCCGGGTCTGTTGTGCCATCGCAAATCACTAAAATCTCTGATGGGCCAGCCACCATATCGATGCCTACCACACCAAATACACGGCGCTTGGCGGCGGCTACATAGGCGTTGCCGGGGCCGGTGATTTTATCCACAGCAGGCACGGTTTCGGTGCCAAAAGCCAGCGCGCCCACGGCTTGCGCGCCGCCAATACAGAATGCCCGGCTTACACCGGCCACGAAGGCCGCGGCCAGCACCAGATCGTTGCGCTCACCACGCGGTGTGGGCACCACCATGATGATTTCGGCTACACCGGCCACATGGGCAGGAATGGCATTCATTAATACAGAGGATGGATAGCTGGCCTTGCCGCCAGGTACGTAAATCCCTACTCTGTCGAGTGCCGTGACCTGCTGGCCCAGCACCGTGCCATCTTCATCGGTGTATTGCCATGAAGCCATTTTTTGGTGTTCGTGATATTTGCGTACCCGCTCTGCTGCGGCGACGAGCGCTTCTCTCTGCACATCGGGCAGGCGCTCGAATGCGGCTTTCAGCTCGGCCTGGCTCAGCTCCAGCTCAGCCATGGTTTGCGCTGCCACGCCGTCAAAGCGCTGGGTGTATTCCACCACCGCCGCATCGCCGCGTGCTTTTACATCGTCGAGAATGGCCGCAACCCGGGCATCCACATCCGGATCTTGCGAGGTTTCAAAAGCCAGCAGGGCGGCGAGTTGTGATTGAAAATCAGCAGAACGAGAATCAAGGCGACGCAACATGGCAGGGTCCAAAAATCTATCGTGGGATGATTATACCCAAGTCGACTTGGCTAACATGAAATCAAAGGCGGTATGAAATGAGTTCAGTAGGGCGTAATCAGTCTGGGTGTTTTTCCAGACGTATTACGCCGCATGTGAATGATTGTAGAAAGTTTATTGGTTTAGCTGCTGCCGCTATCCATGCCGCTGGGGGCGGGACTACATCATTCCCATCGCTCTTGGCAGCCAGAGAGAGATAGCAGGTACATAAGTGACCAGCAGCAAAAAGCCCAGCATGGTCAGCAGCCATGGCCACACGGCAATGGTGAGTTCGGTAATCCCCATCTTGGTAATGCCGGATGCCACATAAAGATTGAGCCCTACTGGTGGATGGCACATACCGACTTCCATATTCACCGTGATCAAAATCCCAAAGTGAATCGGATCAATCCCCAGCTTAACTGCCACCGGGAACAGGATAGGGGCCATGATCAGAATAATGGACGATGGCTCCATCACATTGCCTGCTAAGAGCAGTAGAATATTCACTGCCAGCAAGAAGGTAATTGGGCCAAGGCCCATGCCCAGTAGCCAGTCGGCCATGGCTTGTGGAATGCCTTCGTTGGTCATTACAAATGAGAATAAGACCGCATTGGTAATGATGTAGAGCAGCATGGCGCTCATGCTGGCGGAATCGAGCAGCACTTTAGGCACGCGGCTGAGCGGTAAATCGCGGTAGACAAACACGGCGATGATAAAAGCGTACACGGCGGCAATGGCCGCGGCTTCGGTTGGGGTAAACACGCCGGTGTAGATCCCGCCCAGTACCAGTACGATGAGCATTAGCCCCCAAACCGAGCGGCGAAATGCGCTCCAGCGCTCGCCCGCTGTGGCCTTGGGCATGCGGGGATAGCCAAATTTGCGTGCGCGCCACCAGGTGGTCAGCCCCAGAAAAAACGCCAGCATCAGGCCGGGCACAACCCCTGCCATAAACAGCGCGCCAACCGAGGTATTGGTGGCCACCGAGAACATCACCATGGCAATGGATGGCGGAATCAAAATCCCCAAAGCGCCTGCTGTAGTAATCACCCCTGCACCAAACTGACGTGGAAACCCCTGCTTAATCATGGCGGGCAAGAGGATGGAACCAATCGCCACTACCGTGGCCGGGCTGGAGCCAGAAACCGCAGCAAAGAGTGCACAGGCCAGCACACCTGCAAGGCCCAAGCCACCGTGAAAGTGGCCCACCATGCTGGTGGCAAAATCGATCATGCGGCGGGCAACCCCACCGTGGGTTAAGAAATTACCGGCCAGAATAAAAAAGGGAATGGCCATAATTTCAAACTTTTCAATCCCCGTGAACAATTTCAGCGCCACCGATTCGATAGGCACATTGGTCATGGTGAATAAGAAGGTGAGTACGGTTAGCCCCAGCGCAATAGAGATTGGCATGCCGGTGGCCATCAGCGCCAGCAGCAGGCAGAACACTACGGCTTTTTTGCCGCCAACGATGGCGATAATTGCTAAAGAACCAAATACCAAGGCGGGTATTTTGATTGACCAGTGCGTTTCTGGTGCGGGAATGGTGCTCATACTGCTTTTCCTTCTTCTTCTAAGCCTTCAACGTGGGCTACATCGTGGTGAGGCAGCTCGCCGGTACGCATAAAGGTGGTGGCAACTTGTAAAAACCGGAAACACATCAGGCTGGTGCCTAGTGGAATGGCGCTGTAAACCATCCAAGTGGGCCACTCTAAATCTGGGGTGGTTGGGCCTTCGTAGAGATTGCCCATTGCCATACCAAAAGCATGGCTAAATGCATAATGCGCGCCATTTCCCCACACAAACTGCGTGCCAAGCACCGCCACAATACCGGTAAATAATGCGCCAGCAAGCAGGCCAATCATGACAAAGGCGGTGCGATACTTAGGCTCTAGCCGGTTAATCATTACATCGACTCCGACGTGAATGCCGGTACGCACCCCATAGGCCGCGCCAAATTTTGCCATCCAAACAAATAAAATAATGCACAGCTCTTGAGCCCAAGAAAGATTGATGCTGAGCAACCAGTTTTGGATGATGGGCAGATGGGCTCCGGAGGCGTAGCGGTGGAGCACGGCGATAAAAATCACCAGCGTCGCCACCGCCATCAGCGAGGCAATGAGCCACTCTTCCAGGTGATCGAGTATTTTCATGAAAGTCTCCGAAGGGACGGTGGGGGCTTGTAAGAGGGGCGAGTGGCCCCTCGTAGGGCGGCTAAAACCCGCCGCTGCAGTTCTAAAAAGTTTGTTTAGTGCCCTACGGCACGGTGATTTAGGAGCGGTAGCCACCGCGGGGGCCTTCCTTTCTTGCTTCGCCAAGAAAGGAAGCGAAAGAAGGCGACCCCACGAAACACGAAGGCCCCTCACTGCGGATAATTAGCTCGGCGGCAAAGGCTGCGCGCTCGCTGCCTCGCTACCCCTTTACCGAAACCCCGAGCTAATCATTCCTCGCTCGGCGTGTTTCAAGGGGGATTTAAGCCCAATGCTCGCGAGCGAGGTCATCGTCTTGTTGTTTACTAATGCAAAATCAAATTGCTTAGGGTCTGTTGACGTTTCATTCACAATTGCGCTGAGCCGGAAAACGGCCAAGCACAAGGCATGCGACGAAGGCAATAACTGGTTATTGTCGAGGAGCATAACGCAGTGAATGGCCGTTTTCCGGCTCAGCCCTTCGGGTTGACTGCATTTTTGGGGCTGCACATCGTTAAAAATCGCTAATGGTACTCGTGCCATGTCGCAATTTTTGCCTTGTTCAGCCCCAAAACTGCAGCCAACGCAGCCGTGAATGAAACGTCAACAGACCCTAGGCTCTGGCACGAAATAATTTCCCGAAATAAAACCACCGTCATCCCCGAGTGTTTTTATTGGGGATCTAGCAGTGCCACTGGATTCCCGCCTGCGCGGGAATGACGAAATATTTGGCTGTTAAATTTGAACCCAGTCCTTAGCTCTTGCCCTAAGCAGAAGTTGTAGGGGATAAGTTTTAATGCCCACGCGTTAGCGCATAGGCACCTTGCCTTCCTTCAAATCCCTTTACTCAACCGGCTTAAAAGCCGTCTCTTTATAAATCTCGGTCAGCAAGTCCTGGCCGAAGCGGGAGGCCATTTTTTGGTGGACGGGGATGAGGGCTTTGCGAAAGGCTGCGCGCTCGGCGGCGGTTGGGGTGTAGATGGTGGTTTTGCCGCTGGCTTTGATGGCGGCCAGGGCTTTGTCGGTCTCTTGCTTGGCAATCTGGTTGGCGTAATTGGATGAGTCATTCATTGCCGTGGTGAGCGTGGCGCGAATGTCGGCAGGCAGGCCTTCCCAGAAGGTTTTGTTGACGATTACGGCATAGCCAAGGAAGCCGTGGTTGGTGAGGGTGAGGTGCTTTTGTACTTCAAAGGCTTTGCTGGTGTAAAGGTTGGATGGCTCCAGCTCGGTGCCGTCTACTACACCGGTTTGTAGTGCCTGGTAAACCTCAGAAAAGGCCATAACCTGTGGCAGGGCACCCACGGCACGCATTTCTTCGTCCAGCACTTTCGAAGATTGAATCCGTACTTTCATGCCGCGCAGATCGTCTGGCGTGCGGATGGGTTTGTTGCTGGAGAAGTTTTTAAAGCCGTTTTCCCAGAAGCCCAGCGCTTTAATACCCTTGCTTTCCAGCTTGGTAAACAGCTTGGCTCCGATTGGGCCTTTCATGACCTTATCGACTTCGGCGTAGCTGTCAAAAATATACGGCAGATCGAATATCTCGAATTCTTTAACACCTAGCGGGCCAAATTTAGCTAGGCTGGGGGCCAGCATTTGTACTGCGCCCAGCTGCAGGGCTTCCATTTCTTCTTTGTCTTTGTAAAGCTGGCTATTTGGATAAACTTCTACCTTAACCCGGCCCTTGGTGCGCTCTTCGGCGATTTTTTTAAAGTATTCAGCAGCTTTGCCCTTAGGGGTGTCCACGGCAACAACGTGGCTGAACTTGATCACGATCGGCGCTTCGGCCGCGAAGGAAGAAGTGACAGTAAGAGCCAGAATGGCTGCTAGTAAAGTACGCATTACAATCTCCAAAGCTGTTGAATGTATAGATGATTGTTGATCAGTCAGAATGCGCTTTCAATTGTGGTTGTCACGACTGTGGTAAACCACAGTAAGTCTGGAATTGCGCTGTGCTAACATTGGAGTATGCGTTTGCTTACTAATCTTTCACTTCGCCTTAGTGCACATCCCTGGTTTCTGCCAAGGTTGGCCTTGGTCTTGTTTTTGGCCACGGTATTGGGCTTATTTGCCTATTTGCGCCACGGCGAGAGTGAAGAAGCACGGCTGGTGCTGATTAATGATGTGCTGTGGGTAGAGCAGAATTTGCGCTTTGTGCTGGGGCAATCTGAAGAGCGCCTGGCCGCGCTCTTAGAGCAATCCCGCGATGGCAGCTTAAGCGAGACTGAGTTTCGAAGTCGTGCGCGTTTGATAATTGGCGCAAATGCGGCGATTACTGGTATTCAGCTGCGTACTAAAAACCAGAGTTTTAGCTATGGTCAGCATTTATCGGCAGAAGTGACCCGTGAGCCGATTGCTTTGGCGCAGGGGATAGGGCGGCCCAGTTACACCGTGCCGCTTTACCCTAAGGGAATGATTGCGCTGATTCTGGCCGAGCATGATTTAGAGCTGGTGGCATCCATTGCCCTGCCAAAACTCTTACAGCAACAGGTGCCGTGGTGGTTTGCTTATAAATACCGGCTGGAGATGATTGATGCGGATGGCAGGGAAGTCGCCAGCAAATCCAAAATAGAGGCGGATGACACTAATCTTAGCTATCAGCTTCCTTTCGATTTAGTCAGCAGCGGTTTGCTGCTGCGTATCACGGCCTACCGCCATCCAACCGGGCTTGTACAGAAACTGCTGATTGCCAGTGTGCTGGGGCTGGCCTTGATTGTGCTGTTTAGCTGGTGGCGTTTGCGCCGCCAGATGCAGGCGAGATTACTGGCAGAAAACGCGCTCAGGGAAGAGCACGCTTTTCGCACCGCCATGGAAGACTCGCTCTCGGTAGGGATGCGCGCCCGCGATATGGATGGCCGCATTGTCTATGTAAACCCCGCCTTTTGCGGCATGGTGGGCTATAGCGCCGAAGAGCTGATAGGTGCGCTGCCGCCTTATCCTTATTGGAATCAGGAAGATATCGCCGGGCATCAGGCACAAAACGAGATCGTGCTCAGTGGTCGTGCGCCGCACGATGGGTTTGAATCGATGGTGCGGCATCGGGATGGCCATCTGGTCGCCACCCGCGTTTACACCACGCCTTTGATTGATGCCACCGGCAAGCAGCGTGGCTGGATGAGCTCGGTGGTGGATATCACCGCTTTAAAAGCCGCCGAAGCAAGGGAGCGCGAGCAGGAAGAAATGCTCCGCCACACCGGCAAGCTGATTACCATGGGTGAAATGGCGTCCACCCTGGCGCATGAGTTAAACCAGCCTTTGATGGCGATGAGCAATTACGCCAGCGCAGCCCGCCAGTTTGCCAATCAGAATAACCATGAGTTGCTGGATTCAACGCTTAGCAAAATTGCAGGTCAGGCACATCGTGCCGCCGCCGTGGTAAAGCGTATCCGCGAGTTTGTACAAAAACGCACCCCGCATTGCGAGCCTTGTGATATCAACGCCATTGCCAGCAATGCTTTTGAGCTAATCGATACCAGTGCGCGCAGCCAGGGTGTGCGTTTACATTTTAATTTGGGGGGCACACTGCCTTTGATCGCGGCGGATGAAGTTTTGCTGGGGCAAGTGGTATTGAATTTGCTGCGAAACGCGCTGGATGCCAGCAGTGAGCAGCCGCAAAGCCGCCGCGATGTGTGGCTGGCTACGTACTGCGATGAGACATCGGTCTGTTTATCGGTCTGCGACCGGGGATCTGGCATTGCGCCAGAGGTTGCCAGCCGCTTATTTGATGCATTTTTCACCACCAAATCGCTGGGAATGGGTATCGGGCTGAATATTTGCCGCTCTATTTTAGAACAGCATCGTGGCAAACTATGGTTTGAAGCCCACCCACAGGGCGGCACCTGTTTTTATATGAGCCTTCCACGATGAAAACTGTTTATTTGGTTGATGATGATATTGCCGTGAGAGATTCGCTCGGCCTGTTATTGCTTTCCCATGGCTATACGGTGTATGCCTTTGAGGGGGGCGAAGAATTTTTAGCCGCCATCGATGCCAGTAGCGAAGGCGTGGTGCTGCTCGATGTTCGTATGCCGGGCCTGAGCGGGCCGGAAGTATTCAGGCAGATGTACGAGCTGGGCAGCGAGCTGATTGTGCTGTTCTTATCAGGGCACGGCGATATCCCAATGGCGGTACAGGCGATTCAGCAGGGCGCTTTTGATTTTTTAGAAAAGCCATGCAGTGAGAAGAAATTGCTGGAGCGGATTAATGATGCGCTGGAGGTGGCGGTTGGCCGCCATTCTGTACGCGGTAATCAGCAGTTATTAGAAAAACGCCTCGCCTCAATTACACCCCGCGAGCGCGAGGTGATGGATTGGATTTTGCAGGGCAGGCTTAACAAGCAAATTGCCGACGAAATGCAAATTGCCATCCGCACGGTAGAAGTCCACCGCGCCAATGTATTCGCCAAAATGGGCGTGCGCTCGGCGCTGGATTTATCGCAGTTGTTGAAGGGGAATTAATTGGGGGCGGGGTATAAGGCAAAAAATCCAGCGAAGATTGCTGGATTTTTTGCTTAGAGCAAGGATTAAGCGCTCACTGCTTTACGGCGGCGTGCAGCAAATAAACCTACTAAACCTAAGCCCATCAGTGCATAGGTTTCTGGCTCTGGAACAGGTGAGACATTTGCTTTTAATGTGTTTAAAGTAAAAATCCAGTTTTCAGTACCATTGGTATTATTGTTAAAGCGCAAATCAGCAATGCCAGTGGCTGCAAGGGAGAATGAGCCTCCTCCTCCTACATTGCCGCTTTCCAGTACCGAGCCCAAAGCATCGTAGGCCGTATAAAAGGTCGCTCCACGGCCAGTACTTTCATCTCCATAATTATTGAAAGTGAAGTTCACCAGATTAGCCAGGCCGGTAAATTTCAAATCCAAAATCGAGCCAGTTGGATATTTGCCAGTTGTACTATTGCTTAATCCCTTGGTTGATTCATTGAGTGTATCAATGGCAGCAGCACCAGATGGACCTGGGCCACCCAGCACGGAAAAAGTCACACCCGCTATTTGATCCGAAATGAGAGTGCCTGCTGCGTAGGTATTAAAGTCGACATCGATAATGGCTGCAAATGAGCTGGATGAGAAGGCGATTAGGCTGGCAAAAAGAATTGAATGTGCAATGGTTTTAAGCTTCATGAATAACTACCCCTGTTTTAGTGTTGATCAAATAAAACGTCATTAGAAATAGTGCAAGCCCATGGTTTTTATGATTTATTTTCCATGCTGGCTTGGTAAATATACATAAAGCTTTCTAAATTCATTGCAATGGCGTCAGGGTATAAGCATATTATGTTATAGAATTTTCATATATAAAGTCGAAAACACCTGTAAAAGCTAATAAATGCGCCAGTTTCAAAGGATTGAATCTTTGTTATCTCTTTGTTTTTTTACAACAAGTGCTTAAAACTTCGATTAAATTTTTGAGCTGCATTCGTAAAAATGCGCCTTGTTTTGAGTGGTAAAAAAAACGGCTTCAAAGGGGATGCCTTTAAAGCCGTGAAGTGATTAAACTGAAATGCTTACATTTTTAAAACCACACCCCATAACGGCGGATGTAGATGGTTTTTACCAGTTGTGCCAGCATCATATAGCCCAGCATCGTTGCGGCCAGCCAGTACCAGTAGGATGAATCGAGCGAAACAAAGCCGATGGATTCAGCCAGTGGCGAGAAAGGCAGCCAGCAGCCGATAGCAACGGCAATCACGGTTGAGATCATCACCGGGAGCGAGGCGCGGCTTTGGATAAACGGAATCTTGCGGGTGCGCAGCATATGCACCACCAAGGTTTGCGATACTAAGCCAACAATAAACCAGCCTGAATTCATAATGCTTTGGCCACCGCCGTCGGCGTAATACGCGGCTCCGGCACCAAATACCGTCCACATCAGGATGTAGGTGGTGATATCAAACACCGATGAAGTTGGGCCCAGCCAAACCATAAAGCGGCGGATATTACCGGCTTCCCATTTGCGTGGTTTTTTCAGGAACTCCTTATCCATTTTGTCCCAAGGCAAGACCAGCTGGGAGATGTCGTAAATCAGGTTTTGGATCAGCAAATGCATGGCCAGCATCGGCTCCCAGGGCAGCCAGGCCGAGGCGACCAGCACCGAGAACACATTGCCGAAATTAGAGCTGGCCGTGATATTCAGATATTTCAGAATATTGCCGAAGGTTTCCCGCCCTTTAATGACGCCTTCTTCCAGCACCATTAAGTCTTTATCCAGCAGAATAATATCGGCAGTTTCTTTGGCGATATCGGCCCCGCTATCAACTGAAATCCCTACATCGGCATCGCGCAGCGCGGGCGCATCGTTAATCCCGTCGCCCAAAAAGCCCACAGTGTGGCCATTGGCTTGCAAGGCTTTCACCACGCGTGATTTATGCATGGGTGTGAGCTTGGCAAAGACCGTGCATTCCCTTACTGCCTGGCACAGCTCGATATCGTCCATGAGCTCGATTTCCGGTCCTAAGAGCGGAGTGCCGGGGTTGAGGCCAACATCACGGCAGACTTTGCTGGTGACAATTGGATTGTCGCCCGTCAGCACTTTGACGGCCACGCCATATTCTTGCAGCGCTTTAATCGCTGGGGCAGCGGATGCTTTAGGCGGGTCAAGAAAGGTTAAAAATCCACGCACCACCAGATCTTTTTCATCGGACACTTTGTACTGATTCTGATTGCAGCTGATGGCTTTACTGGCAACCAGCAACACGCGGAAACCCTGAGCGTTATAGTCCTGCGTTTGTTTTAAGATGCGGATTTTCTCTGCCAGTGTCAGCTCGCGAACGGCATCGCCATCCTGGAAATGGGTGGATACGGCGAGCATTTCTTCTACCGCACCTTTTGATATCATCAACTGCTGAGCTTTGCGATTTTCCAGCACAACGGTCAGGCGGCGGCGGATAAAATCAAAGGGTAGTTCGTCGATTTTGGTGTAGCCAAGTGGCAGGTTATTTAGCTCGGCAGCCCGCTCGATCACTGCAATATCCATCAGATTCTTCATACCGCTCTGATGCACGCTATTGAGCCAGGCCAGATGCAAAATCCCCTCATCCAGCTCGCCATCGCAATTAAAATGCTGTTCCAGAATGATTTTATCCTGTGTCAGCGTGCCGGTTTTATCGGTACATAACACGTCCATTGCGCCGAAGTTTTGTACCGAATTAAGCCGCTTGACCACCACTTTGCGTCTCGCCATGGCGATTGCGCCTTTGGCTAGGTTGGCCGAAACAATCATCGGCAGCATTTCTGGCGTTAAACCCACGGCAACGGCCATGGCAAAGGTCAGCGCAGATAACCAATCACCCTTGGTCAGGCCATTAATCAGGAACACCAGCGGTACCATCACCAGCATAAAGCGAATCAGCAGCCATGAAACGCTGCTTACGCCGCGATCAAAACTGGTTTCTACACGCTTATGGCTGAGTACATTTTTAGCCAAGGAGCCAAAGTAAGTATGGTTGCCAGTGGCAATTACCCGGGCGGTGGCAATGCCACTCACCACATTGGTACCCATAAAGCAGATATTACTGCGATCAAGCAGGCTTTCATCACTGATGCTGGCTAGTGCCGATTTTTCTGTTCTGTCTACCACATCTTCGCTTGATGCCGTTTGGGCGGATTTCTCAGCCACGTCACCCAGCGTGTCGTATTTCTCGACCGGCAGCGCTTCACCACTTAATACGGCCTGGCTGACAAATAAATCTCGTGATTCTAAAAGCTCGATATCTGCCGGAATCATATCCCCCGCTTGCAGGCAGACAATATCGCCGACGACGACCTGGCTCATGGGTACTTCCAGCTTGCGGGTCTGGCCTTTGGCAGGTTTACGCAGCACCGTTGCGGTATTACTGACGAGGGATTTGAGTTTTTCGGCTGATTTGCCGGTGCGATATTCCTGAAAGAAGCGTAATAAGCTGCTTAAAGTCACCATGGTGGTCAGGATCATAATCCCAACCCAGCTTTGCTCTCCCGCTTCTGCAAACTGCACGTCGGTAAAGTAGGTGATAAAGGCAAGTACTAAAAGCACCATGACAAAGGGATTTTTAAAGGCGAGATAAAGCTGAACGAGGGCGTGAGGCGGTTTGTCGTGTGCGACCTCGTTGAGGCCGTTGGTTTTGAGCCGCTCAGCTGCGGCAGCGTCGCTGAGAGCATTGATTTTTGGTTGCTGGCTGGCGGTTTGATCGATAGGGGTCATACGTATTTTCCTGTTCGCCAGGGCTCAGGAGGGTGCATTGCATTTATTCAGGCAAAGCGATCCCCTTTCGCGCTGGCAGGGCGCTGAAATAAAAGGAATAGATTTAATTGGCCCGCTGAATAACTTAATAGCAATTCAGCGGGCAATATCGGTTCGTCTGGCATTTTTTTATGTCCTGTTTGATTTAAATGATAATTATGAATTTAAAATGTTTAAGGCGAGCAGATACCTTTCATATTTAAAATGAATAATTTTATTTATAAGCTCTGCTTAATTAAGCAGAGCCTGTTAAATAATTAAATATATACCTGGCATCTTTAGCTGCGTAAGCGGGGTTTATTACTTCTTAATCCCCACTGAATACGGCGTACATCCTGATGCTGGCTTAAGCCTATGGCCATCTGGATAAAGCTCTGGCGCAAGTCAGCCGATAAATTAAGCAGCACCGACAGGCAGAATGTGCCTTCGGGCTGACGAAATATTTTTAGCTGCTGAGCCTGAAATCCAAGCAGATTTAGCTTGTGAATCAGCATCTTGCGCAGATCGCTGATCGTTGATTCAGAGCTGCTGATATTTAAAAAATACTGTGATTGATGAATCTCACGGGCATGCGTACCCCGTATGGCGATGATAAGTCGTTTTAGAAAGTGCATTTCAGCCTCCGAAAAATAAAGGGAGGACGATTGATATCAATAAGGATGAAACCCAGCCACAGGCATAACAATACGCAGCAGATGCCGATTGTTATGTAATGGTTAGATGAGTGGGGGCACAAAGACACCACACCCTGCGTAGCAGGATATGGCAGATTGAATCTACTTTATCCTGCTATACCGCGGTTACCAACACAGATCGATTACATCCGTCGTTGTCCACAGACAGCCTCTTAGATAGTTAATATGCAGGGCATTTTACTGATCAGGTAATTAATGTCAACCATAATTGTCTGATTAATTAACATTAATAGTAATTGAATGCGGAGGGCATATTTTTGAGTGTGGAATTAATGAATTGCTTTGATTATGAGAAAGTGGAATTAATGGGTTTGGTATATTTATATCTAATTGGTTTATAGGGTGCACCGTTTATAGGGTGTACAACGACGAAGTCGTTGCGCACCGAGAGCGCATTACAGGTATTGAATCATCGCAGGGCAGGTAAGCCCATATTTTTTTCAGCTTTGCTCGCGGGTAGCACCCCACGTGCGCTAAGCAAAGTTAAAAAAATCTTTTTAGTGCCTTCGGCACAGTGTTTAGGTGCGGAATCCCCGCGGGGACTCACTTTCTTGCTTCGCCAAGAAAGTAAGCAAAGAAGGCGACCCCACGAAACACGAAGGCCCCTACGCTGCGGACAATCGAGTCGGCGGCGGGCGGGATTGGCTCGTTCCTCGCTCCCTGGCCGAAACCCCGCCCCGCTTGTTCCTCGCTACGGCGTGTTTCAAGGGGACTTTTTTAAGCCCCATGCAAAGAGCGCAGCCATTAAGTTTTTTCATTGTTTGCTGGTGAAAAAATAAAGGGCTTAGCGTATTTAGGCTTGGTCCTGCTTTACGCCCTACGCTTAGGCCGCTTGCCTTGCCGCTACAGTTGCAGCAAACGCATCAATAATCGGCTGCAGCTTGTTGTGTTTAAGCTTCAGCGCGGCCTGGTTTACCACGAGGCGGGAGCTGATTTCGCGGATGTCTTCTACGGCCACCAGATTATTGGCTTTGAGCGTACTGCCTGTGGATACGAGGTCGACGATGGCATCGGCAAGGCCAACCAGCGGGGCCAGCTCCATAGAGCCGTAGAGCTTGATTAAATCGACGTGTACGCCCTTATTGGCAAAGTGTTCGCGGGCGCATTCGGTGTATTTGGTGGCGATGCGTAAACGGGCGCCTTGTTTTACCGCGCCTTCGTAATCAAAACCATTTTGCACGGCCACCATCAGCCGGCATTTGGCGATATCTAAGTCCAAGGGCAGATAAAGGCCAGCGCCGCCGTGTTCCAGCAGCACGTCTTTACCTGCAATCCCCAGATCCGCCGCGCCGTATTGCACATAGGTGGGCACATCGGTGGCGCGCACGATAATCAGCCGGACGTCTTCCATATTGGTGCCAATAATCAGCTTGCGGCTGGATTCTGGCGCTTCAGAAGGGACAATTCCAGCCGCGGCCAGTAAGGGCAGCGTTTCTTCGAAGATACGACCTTTGGATAGCGCGATGGTGATCATAAATACGTCCGGTAGATTTAATGTGGCAATGGTATTGCAATCAGCCTCTCTGGCTGAAGGCCAGAGAACAGGCCGCAGATACTGCATATTTTTGCCCGTGCAGCACGCCAGCCCGTGTTTCAGAGATTAAATCTCTGTGGCGGGGGGCGTGCGGGCGTTTATTGGATTACTTAAATAATTTCAGGCTGACAGGGTATTTTGATGGCCAGCCGTTGATGGCTTTTGCGCCTTCCCACAGGGCAAAAATAGCTGAGCCAATGGCAATCCACCAAAGTGGCAGCGGGCTGTGCACAATAAAGCCAGCCAGCATCGCAAGGGCGTACAGGCAGCCCATCAGCAGCTGAAAATTACATGCGCTGATAGCGTGTTGCTCTACATAGTCAGAATGCACACGGGCAAATTGCAGCACGATCAGGGGGATCATCAGGGCCAGTACCGCCATCGGCAGGATGGGGAGCCAGAATACGCCTGCAAGATGGGCTAAAGCGGCTGCGCCTTTTTCATTTTGTGAAGGCAGGCGTGGCTTATTGTCTTGTTCTTCCGGGGCAGGTTTGGGATTGAAAATCAGCATGGTAATGTCCCAGGGTCGGTGTATGTGCAGGCTAGGTTTTACCCTAATCTGTCTGCTTACGCAAAGCGGCCAGGAAAAAGTATTTTTGCAAAGCAGCCTGAGCGTTTAAGCCCGCCAGGGCGGGTTTTCTCACCCTGGCAGCTTATGCGAGCCCGGTTTTACTCAGGAAATCCGCTCGATTTGGGCGCCAACAGCAGACAGCTTGCGCTCGATATGCTCGTAACCGCGATCCAGATGATAAATACGATCCACAATGGTTTCGCCGCTGGCAATCATGCCTGCGATCACTAAGGATGCCGATGCGCGCAGGTCGGTGGCCATCACGGTAGCACCTTCCAGTTTTTCAACACCGGTCACAATGGCTGTATTGCCTTCGGTATTGATTTTAGCGCCCATGCGGATCAGCTCGGGTGCGTGCATAAAGCGGTTTTCAAAAATGGTTTCGGTGATCACGCCCGTGCCTTCCGCTACGCAGTTCAGCAGCATAAATTGCGCTTGCATATCGGTTGGGAAAGCAGGATAGGGCATGGTACGGATATTCACAGCCTTAGGGCGTTGTTTCATATCAATGGCGATCCAGTTGTCGCCTGCTTCGATATAAGCACCCGCTTCGCGCAGTTTTTCCAGCACGGCTTCCATGATATCCGCACGGGTATTGCGTAATACCAGCTTGCCCTGTGCTACGGCGGCGGCGATCAGGAAAGTACCGGTTTCGATGCGATCCGGCACGATGGCGTGCTCTGCACCGTGCAGCTCGGCCACGCCTTCGATGGTAATGGTATCTGTGCCGTGGCCGCTGATTTTTGCGCCCATTTTGATCAGGCAATCTGCCAGATCGACGACTTCGGGTTCGCGCGCAGCGTTTTCGATAATGGTGATGCCGTCTGCCAGAGTGGCCGCCATCAGCAGGTTTTCTGTGCCGGTTACGGTAACCATATCGCAAACAATGCGTGCGCCTTTGAGCTTACCAGTGGCTTTTACATAGCCGTGCTCGATCACAATCTCGGCACCCATCGCTTGCAGGCCTTTGATATGCTGATCAACCGGGCGGGCACCAATGGCGCAGCCACCTGGCAGGGAAACCTGAGCTTCGCCAAAGCGGGCCAGTGTAGGCCCGAGCACCAGAATCGATGCGCGCATGGTTTTAACCAGCTCGTAAGGGGCGATGAGGGTAGTAACTTCATTGGCGGTGATTTCGTACTCGTGTACGTTATCGGTCATGACGCGCACGCCCATGCCTTGCAGCAATTTTTGCGTGGTTTTTACGTCAGCAAGCTGAGGAACATTGGTCAGGCGTAAAGTGCCCGCAGTCAGTAAGCTGGCACATAAAATAGGTAATGCAGCGTTTTTTGCGCCAGAGATAGAGATTTCACCAGCCAGCGGGGTGCCGCCAGTAATTTTTAATTTGTCCATTTGTCGAACTCTTGAAGTTATTTCAGGCAATACCAAAGCAGCGCGGCAACGCCGGCGATCAGCCATGGCAAATTGGTTAAGGCAGCCAGCTTTTGCGAGCTGCGGTCTGGCGGTTTTTTTGCGTCAACGATGGCTTGTTCCAGCTTGGCGCGGTTTTTTTCTATGCCATCAAGGTTGAAGCGATCTTCCTTACTCACACTACACGCTCTGCCCATTCGGCTGGCGTGAGCGTTTTTTCCAGCGACAGGGCGTGTAATTCGCCCGAATCAATCTCTGGTTTAACCGCGTCTTTTACTAAACGGTGACGGGCGAGAAGACCAAGGCCTTCAAAGCGGGGGGATGCGATACGCGCATAAAAATGATGACCATCGCCTGTTACTTCAACCGCAGTGGCGCTGAGGCGGTCGGTAAGCAAGGCTTGTACTGATTCGGGAGTCATGGGGTTATTGCCTTAATTTGTAACCAGATTTAATCAATGCATAGGCAGCGCTGCCAACGATCACTAAAGAAAGCGCTGCTACGGCTAAAGCATGCCATGGCGATACATCGCTTACGCCAAAAAAGCCGTAGCGAAAACCGTCAATCATATAAAAAATTGGGTTCCAGGCCGATACGCCCTGCCAGAAGGCAGGCAGGCTGTGAATGGAATAGAACACGCCGGATAAAAACGTCAACGGCATAATCAGAAAATTTTGAAATGCAGCCAGCTGATCATATTTTTCTGCCCAGATGCCCGCCAGGATGCCCAGGGCTGCCATCAGTGCCGAGCTGGTCAGCGCAAAAACTAAAATCCACAGCGGATGGGCAAAAGCCGGCAAGTTAAACCACATGGTGACGACTAAAACACCTGCACCCACAACAAGCCCGCGCACCATGGCTGCCAGCATATAGGCAAGGAAAAACTCCATATGTGAAAGCGGTGGCAAAAGGGCAAAAATCAGGCTGCCGGTTACTTTTGACTGAATCAGACTGGAGGATGAATTGGCAAAGCTGTTTTGCAGCACCGACATCATTACAAGGCCCGGAATCAGAAACGCGGTGTATTGCACGCCGGGATAGGGCTCTACATGGCTGTCGAGCACATGGGCAAAAATCAGCAGGTACATCAGCGCAGTGAGCACAGGCGCTGCTACGGTTTGAAAAGCAACTTTCCAAAAGCGCAGTACTTCTTTGTAAAACAGCGTGTAAAAACCTTGCATAGTGTCTTCTTGTCGCAGAGGGTGTGTGGGCAGTGATGTGCTGGTGGCGAATTAGCTGCCAGACATCATGTCGACAAAAATCGTTTCCAGATCGGCCTTGCCTACTTCGATATCTCTGAGCTGAACCGAGTTATTTCTGAGCTCGGTGAGGATGGCTTCCAGATCTTTGCAGTCTGCAAGTTTGAGCTCAAAGCCGTTGTCACGTTCGCAAATCAGCAGAGGGGCAAGGGATGCTGGCAGTACGGCAGGTTTGATTTTAATAAACAATTCACGCGCCGCACCGCGGCTCATCAGCGTGTCTTTGTTTTCAAGGGAAATCAGCTCGCCTTTTTTAAGCATGGCGATGCGGTTGCACAGCGTTTCGGCTTCTTCCAGATAATGTGTCGTCAGCACAATGGTGTGGCCGTCACTATTAAGGCGGCGGATAAAATCCCACAGTGTTTTGCGCAGCTCTACGTCCACACCTGCGGTGGGCTCATCCAGTACGATGACGGGCGGGCGGTGCACCAGGGCTTGCGCCACCATCACACGGCGCTTCATGCCGCCGGATAAGGCCCGCATATTGGTGTTGGCTTTGTCGGTGAGGCCCAGGTTGGTGAGAATCTCGTCAATCCAGTCGCCATTATTGCGCAGGCCGAAATAGCCGGATTGGAATGTCAGCGTTTCGCGTACGGTAAAAAAGGGATCAAAGACCAGCTCTTGCGGAACAATGCCTACTGCACGGCGGGCTTCGCGGTAGTCTTTCTGAACATCAAAACCCATCACAGAAATATGCCCGGATGTGGGCCGGGATAAGCCTGCCAGGGCAGAGATCAGCGTGGTTTTACCAGCCCCGTTGGGGCCCAGCAGGGCAAAAAAATCACCCTGCTCTACCGTAAAGCTCACGCCTTTTAGTGCATGAAAATCGCCGAATTGCTTGGCTACCGATTCAAAAACAATTGCGCTCAAGGGGCTACCCCGGCAACAGCGCTTGCTGGCAGGCTGGCAGGTGCGCTTGCCGCAGATGCGTTTGCACGCTGCTCTTTCGCAGCATCAATTGCATCCAGCTCTTCGTCTGTCGGGCCTAATTGCAGAGGCTTGGGCGGGTTGCCGTCCCATACTCTGAAGTATCTGCGTTGCAGATAAGCATCGCGTATATAGGCGTAAGGGTCAGCTTGTGAATTAACCAGCTGATCCAGCGGCAGCAGTTGGCGGCGCTGCTCAATGCCCCATGCACCATAGCGAATCACTTGTGTACTTAGCTCTTGGGTACCATCCCAGATATCTAATGGATCAGCAAAGAAGCGAACAGCTAAATCGCTGCTGTCTCTGAGCGTGGTTGGGCCACGAAAAGGGATCATTAAATAGGGGCCGGAACCTATTCCCCAGCTGCCCAGAGCCTGACCGATGTCTTCGTCGCTTTTCTTCAGGCCCATATCGCTGGCCCAGTCGACTAAGCCAAACATGCCCAGCGTGGTGTTAACCAATACACGGCCCATGCTGTGGCCCGCTTCGCTGCCTTTGCCTTGCAGCAGGGCACCAAACGATGCAAAGAAATCATCGATATTGTCAAAGAAATTACTCGCACCCTGCTTCACAGGGCCAGGAGAGTATTTTTCGTGTGCTTCGGCTGCAGGTTTAACCACGGCTTTATCTATCGTGTTGTTAACCGCATAAATACCGCGATTCACAGGCTCGATAGGGTCGTAGTTATTCTGTGGCGTCGCACATGCGCCAAGCAGGAGGGCAAAAAAAGGAAAAAGACGGCGCATGTGTGTCGTAAATAAGTGAGCAAGGTCGATATTCTAGGCTGATTTGCAGCTGAGCGCTGCTTTATAGAACAGCGCTCAGTGCAATCGGTGCAGAAAATTTATATCTGCTTACTCAGTGGTAAAAGAACATCTACTTCGTAGAGGCGAATCAAACCGGCCAGCCCCTCTGGCACACCAGAAAATTGCAATTCTGCCCCTTGCTTTTGGGCGGTGCGCATCCAGTGTAAGAGCAGCGCAACAGCGCTGGAATCTGCTGCTGTGATTTGGCTTAAGTCTACATTCAGCTGCTCGCCTTGCCCCAGACTGGGCAATGTGGCGAGCTGGCGGCTTGCGGATTCAAGCGTAAGCGTACCATCTGGCTGAAAGGTTTTCATTTGCTGGCGTTACGCTGCGCGTTATTACGATCAGATAATTGCTTGATGAGGCCATCAAGGCCATCTTTACGGATGATGGCATTAAACTGATTGCGGTTGTTATTGATAAAACTGATGCCATCAACTGCGATGTCGTAAGTTTTCCAGCCTGCATCGGTTTTTTCAAAGCTGAAATCAAGCGGAATAGGCTTTTGGCCAGGCAGGCTGACTTCGGTCAGCACAACCATTTCACTGGAGTCATTGCCCGCGCGAGTGCCTTTTACATCAACCTGTGCGTTTTTGTAGATAGACAGCGCAGAGAAGTAAGTGCGAACCAGCATCGTACGGAATTCGCGTGTTAAAGCTTGCTGTTGTTCCGGCGTTGCTGTTTTCCAGTTGCGCCCGACGGCCAGTATAGTCATGCGGTTGTAGTCAGCCAGCGGTGCAACCCGTGTGTCGACTAAGTCTCTGGCTTTCAGCTGATCCCTATCGTTTTTTCTGATGATTTCCAGCACATCACGGCTGACATTTTTTACGATCAATTCTGGCGATTCAACTGGTGCGGCAAGGCTGCAGGTGGCGATAAAACCCATTGAGAGGGCAAGGATCCATTTTTTCATTTTGTGTACTCCATTGATATTGCTTACGATCATTTCTCAGCAGCGGTTTCTGCTTTGTTAAACAGCACCCGGCTGATCAATTGCTCCAGCACAATGGCTGAAGAAGTAATGGTGAAGCTATTTCCAGCCTGAAGCATTTTGTCGTCTGCGCCAGATGTAACGCCGATGTATTGTTCACCTAAGAGACCTGAGGTGAGGATTTCTGCAGAAGCATCTTTGCTGAAATGATAGCGGCTATCCATGTCCAGCTTCACCCGTGCAACGTAACGCTCTGTATCCAGAGTGATACTACTCACACGGCCAACCAAAACCCCGGCACTTTTCACGGGTGCACGCACTTTAAGCCCGCCTACATTGTCGAAATTAGCCGTAAGCTCGTAGCTGTCGGAAGCTGGTAAAGTGGTCTGGCTGCTGACGCGCAAAGATAAAAACAGCAAGGCAGCAATGCCTGCAACGGCAAACAAACCTACCCAGAAATCAATCATGCCTCTTTTCATTTTAATACCCCTTAGACACTTAATAGCGGATGCACCGGCCATAAGCCGGGCCATCCCGAAATTCTTAAACTCCTCTGAACATAAAGGCGGTAAGCACAAAGTCCAGCGCCAGAATGACAAGTGAGCTGGTCACAACCGTACGGGTTGTTGCACCGGACACGCCCTCAGCAGTGGGCGGCGCATCATACCCCTCAAATACCGCAATGAGTGAGATGGCAATACCAAATACCACGCTCTTGATCACACCGTTGATAACATCCTGGCGGAAATCCACAGCGCTTTGCATTTGCGACCAAAAAGCGCCTTCATCCAGCCCAAGCAGCTTTACCCCAATCAGATAGCCGCCAAAAATACCCATTGCGCTGAACATGGCCGCAAGCAGAGGCATAGAGATCACGCCGCCCCAGAAGCGCGGTGCAACAACGCGTGCGATGGGGTTAACGGCCATCATTTCCATTGCCGCCAGTTGTTCTGTGGCTTTCATCAAGCCGATCTCTGCGGTAATGGCCGAGCCCGCACGGCTGGCAAACAGCAAAGCACCCACCACAGGCCCCAGCTCTCTGACCAAAGACAGTGCAACTAAAATGCCCAGCGATTCGGTTGCACCAAAGCGCTGCAGCGTATCAAAGCCTTGCAGGGCCAATACCATGCCTACAAACAGGCCTGATACCGAAATAATCAATACAGAGAGCACCCCCGCAAACCATATTTCACGCATTGTAAGCTGAAATCTGAGCAAGGAGGTAGGGGAATGACGCAGGATAGCCAGCATAAAGCGGCAGGCAAAGCCCAGCTTGATGATGATGTTGCTGAACGGCCGGCCAAATTTTGAGATGGCGTTAAATAAATAATTAAGCACAGGGTGGCTCCAATCCCAGATCGCTGGCATAGGGGACAGCGGGTTTGTGGAAAGGCACAGGGCCGTCTGTTTCCCCATTGATAAACTGTTTTACAAAAGGGTGTGTTGATGAACGAACTTGCTCTGGCGTGCCTTCGGCAACAATTTTTCCGTCAGCCAGAAAATAGACGTAGTCCACAATCGACAGCGATTCTTCAACATCGTGCGTCACAATTACCGATGCCGTGCCGAGGGCATCATTTAAATTACGGATCAGCTGGCCGATAGTGGCGAGCGAAATGGGATCTAAACCCGTAAATGGCTCGTCATAAAGCATTACAGCAGGGTCAAGTGCAATTGCCCTTGCCAGTGCCACGCGTCTTGCCATACCGCCGGACAACTCTGATGGCATCTGATCACTGACGCCCCGTAAGCCTACGGCGTTCAGTTTCATCAGCACCAAATCACGGATCATGGATTCGGGCAGATTGCTGCGCTCTCTGAGCGGAAACGCCACGTTATCAAATACAGATAAGTCAGTAAAAAGCGCGCCAAACTGAAACAACATGCCCAGCTTTTTACGCATTTTGTAAAGACTGGCCTCGTTCATCCTGCCCACATCCTCTCCGGCAACGGTCAGCTTGCCCAGATGGGGCTGAATTTGCCCGCCAATCAACTTGAGGATGGTGGTTTTGCCCGAGCCGGATCCACCCATGATGGCGACCACCTGGCCGGGCTTGATGCTCAGCGAGACATCGGTAAGCACCGGACGTTCACCGTAAGCAAAGCTCACATTCTCAAACTGAACCAGCGAGGAAGGCATGGTGCACGATACTCTTGGCATAAAAAGGGGGTATTGTAGGTGTGTCTGGCCTGATCAGGTAGGTTAACTTTGTATGAAAATGTATGGAATTATTGCCATGCAGCAAAGCTGGCTTGTCACGGCAAGTCTTGTATCGCCTTTGTTGTCGCCAAATCAGCCCCAATTCTCTTGTTTTTCGCCCTGATAAACCCTCCAAAAACGGCATGCAAACACACGAAAAAACAACATTTCTATCGTATTTATTCCTGCTGGTTGTCAATTTAATCCCCGCTTTATTTAACGACTGATGAGTATTGCAGCTGTAGCGCTCACCCTGCGGCGTTTTACTGCGCTAATGCGAAGATCTGTCCGTCCAGATATTTGTTTAATTTTTACTGAATCCTCGTACTAGTATGAAAGCAAGCGTTCATCCATAGACAGGATCATCAATGTATCTGGAACACTTTGGCTTAAACGAACCACCTTTCCGGATTACGCCACACCCTGAGTTTTTCTTTGTCGGGGCTGAACGGGGCGCTACTCTGGATGCCTTGATTTATGCCGTCCTAGCAGGAGAAGGCTTGGTTAAAGTGGCGGGGGAAGTCGGAAGTGGCAAAACTATGCTGTGCAGGGTATTGATGGAGCGTTTACCCGCCAGTGTGGACAGCGTTTATATCGCGAACCCAGCCATGAAGCCGGATGAATTAATGCGGATGATTGCTGACGATCTGGGCATAGTCTGCGATGCAACATACACGAGTGGCAGAGTCAGGGATTTACAGGCAGCCTTACTCGAGCGCTTTGCCACAGGGCGGCAGGTGGTCATTCTGATCGATGAAGCCCATGCCATGCCAACAGAAAGTCTGGAGGCTGTCAGGCTGCTTTCAAATCTGGATCACGGGCACCACAAATTATTGCAAATTGTGTTGTTTGGGCAAACCGAGCTGGACGCGCGTTTGGCCAGGCAGGATTTACGCCAATTACGCGAGCGGATTACCCATGTATTTCAGCTGGCGCCACTTAAAGCAAAAGATATTGAATCTTATATCGATTTTCGGATGCGCACGGCTGGGTATCGTGGGCCAGAGTTATTTCAAGCCGAGGCTTTGTCGTCTATTTACCGCGCTTCGGAAGGTTTAACCCGGCGGATAAATATTTTGGCGGATAAAGCTTTAATGGCTGCATTTTGCCAGAGCCAGCATTCAATTACAGCAAAGCATGTAAGCGCGGCGGTGAAAGACAGCGCTTTCAAACCAGTTAAAAAGCGCACTGGATGGGGATGGATTGTGCTGTCTGTAGGGCTGGCCGGAGGTGTGTGGGCTGGCCTGATGCAAGCCGCAAACCCACCGGCACAAGTGATTGTGGCATCGGCTCCTCTGGCATTAGCCAGCAGCCCGGAAGCCCTGGCCCCGGATTTGCCGCTTACTGCAGCTTTGCGGCAAAAACTGACTGAATCCAGGCAAAAAATGAATCGGGCTGAGGCGAGTGATACGGCGGTTATGCTGCTGGTGACTTCTCAATCCAAAACGGCTGAATTAGAAAAATTCTTGGCACAGGCCGCTTTGTTATTACCCCATGAGCAATTATTAATTTACCCCGCTGAAGTCAGGGGCAGTAAAGGCTGGGGCCTGGTTTATGGCCTTTTTCCTGATAAAAACAGTGCCAAAGCTGCAATGGCCAGTCTGCCGGAATCACTCAGAAAAAATAAGCCTATTTTGCGCACAGTGGGAGGGATGCGGGACGAATTGTGGAATTTGTAAGCGTGAATAAATAGCAGAGATAAGCTATTAATCAGGAATTATTAATTATTCCATTCTATAAATTATTTCATGCCGAACTTAAATGGCTGGCCTGATGATGTATTGACCCGGCTATCAAACAGCAGATGTTTCTGTATGAGTGCTCAATAATGCGGTGGCAAATTTTAATTCTGGTTTTCTTGCTCAGTGCCTGCGCCGGTCAATCGGGCCTGGAGATGGAAACTGGCCGCCATTTAGAAGCTAAAGCCGTTTCTTCTGAGATTCCAAAACCGGTCAGTGCAATGCCTGTTTTACCTAAACCGCAGCCTGCTGCTAAAACGGCTACCTATAGCGTCGTGGTGCATCAGGTGCCTGTAAATGAAATTTTATTTGCTCTTGGCCGGGATGCCAGAATAAATGTGGATGTGCATGCCGGAGTAAGTGGCAATGTTACATTAAATGCCATCAATCAGACGCTGCCGCAAATATTAGAGCGGATGAGTAAACAAGTTGATTTGCGCTGGGAATTAGAAAACGGCGTATTAACCGTTACGCCGGATTTGCCTTATCTTAAAACCTACAGAATGAATTATTTTAATTTATCCAGAAACGTTAAATCTAACGTTACGCTGGCTAATTCGGTAAGCAGTGGCAGTGGTGGCGGGTCTGGTAATAGCTCTAATACGCAAATTGATATGCTGGCCGATCATCATCTGTGGAAACAGATCGATTTAAATTTAAAAGAGCTGCTGGGTATATCGGCTGATGCGAAAACTGGCGGGGCGCAGCTGGGGGCTATTGTGCAGGATCAAAGCGCGCAGGCTGTTAAAAGCAATGTCTCTGCTGATAAAAAAGAAGTCGTTAAAACAGCTGCAGAAGCAGCCAAAGCGGCCAAAGATATAGCTCAGGCTAATAAAACCAATGCAGAAACAGAAAAAATAAAATCAGGTGAATCGCAGCCCATTAATAAAACCAGCCCGCCGGCAGATAGCAGCAGACTCGTTATTCTTAATCCGGAAACAGGTGTTGTTACAATAAGGGCCAGCCAGAAAGAACACGCAAAAGTAGCCGAGTATTTAAATGCAGTGCAAAGCGGTGCTTTGCGTCAGGTGCTGATTGAGGCCACGATTGTAGAGGTTTTATTATCTGATCAGTATCAGGCGGGGGTGGACTGGAGCCGGATTGGCGAAACAGATAATCAGTTAAATTTTCAACAGAAATCTCTGGCTAATAATCTGGGTACTGCCCCTTTAAGTATTCTTTCATATACCAAAACGGGGGGTATTTTAAGCGGCACATTTAACTTCACTATTAAAATGCTGGAGCAATTTGGCCGTACCCGTGTTTTATCCAGCCCCAAAATCATGGCATTAAATAATCAGACCGCCGTAATGAAGGTTGTGGAAGAGCAGGTATATTTTACAATTAAAGTAACACCACCCGTTGTAACCGATGGGAAAGTCACCACTCAGGCCACTTACGACAGCGAGCTGCATACAGTGCCTATTGGTTTGGTAATGCAGGTTACGCCACAGATCTCTGAAGATGGCCATGTTGCACTGAATGTAAGGCCAACCATTACCAATATTAATTCATTTATTGAAGATCCAGCTGTGGCTATTCTGGCGGCAGCTAACAATACACAAATTAAAAGTCTTGTGCCGATATTGCAGGTCAGGGAATTTGATTCCACTTTAAAAGTAGCCAGCGGGCAAGTGGCTATTTTGGGCGGGTTAATTCAGGATTCATTAAATAACGACAGGCAGGGGGTGCCGGGTTTATCGCGAATGCCCTATGTGGGCGATTTATTCAGCTATCGCAATGATAAAGTCAGAAAAATTGAATTAGTGGTTTTTTTACGCCCTGTTTTAATCAGGGATAGCAGCGATTTAGGTAATTACCAGCAGTTTTTACCTGACGATCAGTTTTTTAAGAAAGAAGCAGATCATGATTTATCGGCATTTCAGTCCGGAGGTGTTCCTTTGGGGACTAAACCATGAGCTTATTGCTGCAGGCCTTAAAAAAAGCGGAGGAAGCCAAACGGCTGCGTGAGGCGGCAGCCTTGGCAGCTGGTGATGAAAACGCTGCAACTGATCAGGCTGCTGATCTGAAAGCCCCCCTGCAGCTAAGTGATGTGGCTGAGGAGCCAGCGCCAGATGAGCAGGAGGAAGAAACTACTTCATTATCTCTGGAAGTTGCAGAGCCCTTAGCCCCTCCTGCCGATGCTCCATGGGAGTTTGTACCGCTGCCATTAGATGATTTGGTACCGCCTCTTCCGCCCGCCGAACCGGCTCCAGCCGGTCAAGCCAATCAAACCGATCAAACCGATCAGGTTAATTCAGCCGGGGATGCGGCTAATTTACCGCCAGCGCCGCTTAATACGCCAGAGGCTGAAGAAGATCTTACCTGGCTGAAAAGCACACCTCCGCCTGCCGCTCCGCAAGAGCCAGCGGCTACTGTGACAATGACGCCTCCTCCTCCTGCCCCCATTGCTCTGCCGCCGCCCGTGCTTAAGCTGCAGCAGCGTTCTAAAACGCTGCCTTGGCTGGTACTTGGGGGCGTGGTGATTGTGGGGGGAATGGGCGGCTATTTCTGGTGGCAGTATCAGGCCCTGACCGTGTCTGCTGTTGCAGCACCAGCACCAGCACCAGCACCAGCAGCACCAGCAGCACCAGCACCAGCACCAGCATCAGCATCAGCATCAGCATCAGCATCAGCAGAGGCGGCCCCGGCAGCACCTGCCGCCGCCAGCCCGGTACCAGTCACTCCGGTGCCTGTGCGGGCAGCCAGTGCCGTGGTGGCCGTGCTGACTTCGCCCCCCTTGCCTGTTCCTGCCCGCTACAAAGGGGATGCGGCCAGAGTGGAGGAGCGTTCCGGCGCACCCAATGGCGCGGGCATTCGTTTTGAAACCCAAAATAATGAGGCTGCCGTTCCGCTGCCGCTGGCGATGGCATACCGCTCGTTTCAGCAGGGCGATTATCGGGCGGCTGAAGAGGGCTACCGCCGCATGCTGCAGCAGGATGCCCGAAATCGTGATGCCTTGCTGGGAATGGCCGCCCTGGCGATGAAGCGGGGCGCAGGGGCAGAGGCCGCTCAGTTTTACCGGCAAATATTATCGCTGTATCCAAGAGATGAAGTAGCGCAGTCGGCTTTGTATTCGCTCACCCCTGCGAATGAAAGCTCGGAAGCAGGCCTGCGCCAGCTCTCGGCTCAGCAGGCCGATGCCGCATTTGCCCTAGCTAATCTTTACGCGGGGCAAAATCGCTGGAGCGAGGCACAGGGTGCTTATTTTCAGGCCCTGTCACTGGATGCAGGCAATGCAGATTACGCATTTAATCTGGCTATCAGCCTGGAGCACTTACAAGAAAATAAATCTGCAGCAAGGTATTACCGGCAGGCCTTAGCAGGCAAAGGTACTTTTGACCGGGCAATTGCCGAAGCAAGATTGAAAGCTTTGGAGCCGCAATGATGATGGCCGCCACAAAGTTAGCGCCAGGCGGCGGATCAGATTCGGTGGTTTACCCGCTTGCCGAAGCAGGTTTGCATGCCCTGGAGCGCTTATGAACGCGCCGGTCAGAAAGCTTCCGCTGGGCGAGCTGCTGGTTTCCAAAGGCCTGCTGTCAGAAGATCAGCTGCGCATCACCCTGTTTGAGCAGCGGCGCAGCGGCGTGCCACTGGGCAAGCTGATGGTGTCGCTGGGCTTTGTGTCTGAAGGCATTTTGCGCGATGCATTGTCAGAAAACCTTGGGCAGGTCAGTGTTGATTTATCCAAGATTTTGGCTGACACGCAGGCGATTAAGCTGGTGCCCAAAGACGTGGCCAAGCGGCATATGCTGCTGCCGGTGTCGCTGGATACGGAGAGGAATAAGCTGACGCTGGCGATGTCTAATCCGAATAACCTGGTTGCGCTGGATCAGGTTCGCATTCTGCTCAAAGACAAATACGAGCTTGAAACGCTGCTGGCAGCGGAATCTGATTTAGTCCACGCCATCGATCAATACTATGGTTTTGAGCTGTCTATCGACGGCATTTTGAATGAAATAGAAACCGGGGTGATTGATTACGCCAGCCTGCAGCACGCCGAGGCGGAATACAACCAGCCGGTGGTGCGCCTGATTGATGCGCTGCTGGCCGATGCCTGCACGCGCGGCGCATCGGATATTCACTTTGAGCCTGAATCGTCTTTTGTGCGGATTCGCTACCGTATAGACGGCGTGCTGCGGCAAATTCGCGCCCTGCATAAAACCTATTGGCCGGCGATGGTGGTGCGGCTGAAGGTGATGAGCAATATGAATATCGCCGAAACCCGCTCGCCGCAAGATGGCCGCATCTCGCTTACCCTGGCAGGCAGGCCGCTGGATTTTCGGGTGGCGGCTCAGCCCACCACCTGGGGCGAGAATATTGTGCTGCGGATTTTAGACCGGCAAAAAGGCCTGGTTAAGTTGGATAAGCTGGGCCTGAGCAAAGAAAACCTTTATTTATTGCAGCTGATGATTGCCCGGCCGGAGGGGATTATTCTGGTGACCGGCCCCACCGGATCGGGTAAAACCACCACCCTCTATTCGATTTTAAGCAGCGTGAACACCGAAGCCGTCAATATCATGACGCTGGAAGATCCGGTGGAATATCCGATTCCCATGCTGCGGCAAACTTCGGTGAATGAAGCCGCCAAAATGGATTTTGTAAACGGCATACGCTCAATGATGCGGCAAGACCCGGACATCATCCTGCTGGGCGAAATCCGTGATCGCGATACCGCCGATATGGCGTTTCGCGCCGCCATGACCGGCCACCAGGTTTACTCAACCCTGCACACTAACTCTGCCATCGGCTCGATTCCGCGCCTCTTGGATATCGGCGTGCTGCCCGATGTATTGGCAGGCAATATTATCGGCATTATCGCCCAGCGCCTTGCCCGCAAACTCTGCCCGCTCTGCCGTGAGCCTTACGAGCCGGATGCTTTTGAGCGGCGATTATTGGGCATCGCGCCTGAAGGGGAGCCGATTACGCTGTACCGTGCCAGCGGCTGCCCCAAGTGTGATCACCAGGGCTATAAGGGCCGTTTAACGGTAATGGAAGTCTTAAAAATGAGTGCCGAGCTGGATGAGCTGATTGCCCGGCATGCCACGCGCCTGGAAATCAAAAAAGCGGCGGAAGCCCAGGGCTTTAGAACCATGGCCGATGATGCATGCCGGCATGTGCTGGATGGGCTGACTTCGCTGGCAGAGATTTCCCGTGTGATTGATTTAACCGACAGGGTGGTTTAAGTGCCCCAGTAAAAAGGAGGATTGCAATGTATGTACGCGAACATATTTCGCGCGTGGTGGATGGCAAAACCTACAACACGCGCACCGCATTAAATTGCCATATGCATACCGAATCAAAAGACGAGCATGATGTGCCACATTTGATCGAGCTTTATCGCACCAAGCGTGATCAGTATTTTTTGGTTGAGCACAATATCCCTCATCCTCATATGGATACTGAAAAACGTATACCTACCGATGTGCTCACGCCCATTACGCTGGAGCAGGCAGAGGAGTGGGTAGAAAAATACTGCCCGTGGCGTAAGGAAAAGATTTTTGCATCCAGCAGCGAGGCGGACGCTACAACACTGACTCTGCGAATAGACAAAATGACCAAGGCGCAGCTGATTGCCCAGGCCGCCAAGCATAACCTCACCCTGAACGCTTATTGCCTGCTGAAGCTGGAAAAAATTCTTTATGAAAAAGAATCGCCAAGGGGCGGCGGAGTGTTTCTGGAACGCGGGTTTAATCCGTCGGAGTGAGGGATAAATGGCCCTCTGCGGCTTGATTCCTGAGGAAAGCCAATGCAGTTTACTTATCGTGCGGCAGACAATGCGGGCCTAGTTCAGAAGGGCAAAACAGAAGCCAATAATCTGACGGATTTAGAGCAGCGCCTGGAGCGGATTGGCCTGAGCCTGATCACGGCGAAAGCCGCATCGCCAGGAGGCGGGCTGGGCGGAAAAAAGATCAGCCGGCGCGAGCTGATAACATTTACTTTTCATATGGAGCAGCTGACCCGCGCAGGGGTATCGATTCTGGAAGGCTTATCTGATCTGCGCGATAGCCTGGAAGAGCCGCGTTTTCGCGAAGTGATTGCTAATTTAATTGAAGATATTGAAGGCGGGCGGCAGTTCTCACAGGCGCTGGCAGGCCATCCTCAGGTTTTTGATGCCATTTATGTGAATCTGATTCGTGCAGGAGAGGCGAGCGGCAAATTGCCGGAAGTATTACTTAATTTATCTGATTCATTAAAGTGGCAGGACGAGCTAGTTTCGCAAACAAAAAAAATCGTGATGTATCCGGCTTTTGTAGGCGTACTGGTGGTGGGGGTGATTACTTTTTTAATGATTTATTTAGTGCCGCAATTAGTTTCTTTTGTGGCCGCCATGCAGCAAACCCTGCCTTTGAATACCCGTATTTTAATTGCGGTATCTAATCTGTTTATTTATTACTGGTGGGCTTTATTTGGCACACCCATTATTTTATTTGTGCTGTTTCGCTTGCGTTTGCGTCATGACGCTAAGTTTCGCCATCGCTTTGATGGCTGGAAACTCACCATTCAGCCATTTGGCCCTATTTTGCATAAAATTATTCTGGCGCGTTTTGCTAACTTTTTTGCCCTGATGTATGCGGCCGGGATTCCTATTTTGGATTGCATCAAGATATCTGAAGGGATTGTTAGCAATAGCGTGGTGGCCGAATCGCTGCAGCGGATTCAGGCGCAAATACGTGAGGGGCAGGGGGTCACGGCAAGTTTTAATCAGGAAAAAATGTTTCCGCCGCTGGTGCTGCGCATGCTGAAAGTTGGCGAGAGCACCGGCCAGCTGGATCATGCCTTGATGAATGTTTCCTACTTTTATAACCGCGACGTAAAAGAATCCATAGAGCGCGTACAGGCTTTGATTGAGCCATCGCTCACGGTGGTGCTGGGCCTGATTCTGGCCTGGATTATGTCCTCGGTGCTTGGCCCTATTTTTGACACCATCAGCAAATTGCGATGAGCCACTGCACACTCTTTTTATCCAATACCCGGCTGAGCGCTTTTCATATCGAAAAGGGGCAGCTGCTGGAGCATGCGCGCTTTGCTTTGGATGATGAAGGTGCTGCAGCATTCTTACTTTTTCTGGATACCTGGAAAGAAGCCATTTTCAGCCTGCTGGTGGATGTGGTTGAGGAAGATTTTCAGCTGGAATCGATTCCGCATCTGGGGCGCAGTGATCGCACTGCCTTGCTGGCCAGACGCCTGGATCAGAACTACCGGACTACGCCCTACCGCCGTGCTTTTGTGCAGACATTTGCCAAATCGGGAGAGCAGGATAAGGTGCTGATGTCGGCATTAACGCTGGCGGCACCAGTGGACGCCATTGTGAATGCTTTACTGGCAAAAAAAATGGTCTTGCAGGGTATTTATTCTGCAGCCCTGCTGGCTGGAGAAATGCTGCACAGATCAGGGCTGGGGCTGACGCATTATCTGCTGGTTTCATTTACCCCCGGCGGCGGAATGCGCCAGACTTATCTGGCCGCAGACGGGCTTAAATTCAGCCGTGTGAGCAGCCTGCCCGAGGGTAGCAATCTGCAGGATACAGAGCGCCTTGCTGAGGTGATTGTGGTGGAGGCGCTGCGGGCCAGGCAGTATTTATCCACGCTGCGCCTGCTGGGGCGTGAAAATAAGCTGCAGCTTGCAGTGCTTTCGCCTGATGGTGATTGCCTGCCGGCAATTCGCGCCCGCCTGGCAAGCAGTGGGGACGCCGCTCAGTTTGTGCTGAGTGATGTGCCGCTGGATTTACTGGCACGCAAGCTGCACCTGCCTCAGGCAGATTCCCTGCTGCATATCTTATGCAGCTGGCTGGAGCTGCACCCGCCAGCCAATCATTACGGGCAGGGCCGCCATCTTATTCATGCCACATGGCGAAAACGCGGTATTTTGCTGCGCCGTGCTGCATACCTTGGCTTATTTCTGGCCTGTGTCTGGAGCGGGCAGGCGATCTGGGAGGCCGGCGAGATTCAGGCTTCCATTAGTCAGTCGCTTAAAAAAACCGGGCAGGTTGATGAGCGTTTGCGGCGTTTTAATCTGCTGCTCAAGCAAAGCCAAGCCAGTGACCCGGCGGCGATGAAGGGTACGGTTGAGCTTTATACCAGGGAATTTCTGACCTGGCCGGATATGGAAGATCAGGCGCAGCAAGTGAGCCAAGTTTTGCTGGATTTTCCTGAGCTGATTCTTGATGAGCTGCGTTGGCAATCTGGCCGTGGCCCGGTTGACCCTGCTAATCAGGCAGAGGCCGCGGATGCATCGGCGCCCGCCACAATCCCTGTGGTGATGGAGCTGAAAGGCCGGGTAGAGCCCTTTGATTTGCAGTACCGGCAGGCGCTGGCAAGCGTGGAGCGCTTAAGTGCCCGGCTGGCAGGCTTACCCGGTGTGACCGTGCAGCCGGTTACGCTGCCCCTTAATACCAGCTCTAAATCGGGCGTTGAAGCAAAGCCATTGCAGCAGGACAGTCAGCGGGTTGATTTTTTTCTGCGCCTGAGCTGGGAGCAAAAGCGCCATGAAAATTGATCTTCAGCCCCTGCAGCTGATCCGCCATGATCTGATTATGAGTGGAGCAACCCTTGCTCTTGGCGTGTTGCTGATTGTGCTGTCGCACATTTATCTGTGGCGGGCACAGGATGAGCAGCAGGCTTTGCGCAGTAATGTGCAACGCTTAACCCTGCAAGCCGATGGCCAGGAGAATGCCTGGAATAACATCCAGCAATACCGTGCGCTTTATCAGACGCTCAGCCAGCGCGGCATACTCAATGGCGAGCACCGGCTGGATTGGATTGAGTATCTTACCGAGCTGAACCGCCGCTCACCGGGGCTCAGCATTCTGTTTCGTTTTGAGCCGCAGCGTGTCTTTACCGCAACGGCTGAAACCGTGCAGCTCTATGGCAGCAAAATGATGCTTAGCTTTGAGCCAGGTGATGAAGACGAGTTCTCGCAGGTGCTGGCAGGTTTAAGGCGCTTATCCGGCTGGCCAGCACCGGAGCAGTGTGTGATGACCCGCCAGACAGAGGCCGGTGCAAGTTTGAAAGTGGTTTGTGATATTGAATGGTTAAGCATAGGGCCGGTGGCCGCCCCTGAGGCAAGTCAATGAAATACATTATTTTGATTTATCTGATTCTCAGCCCGCTGGCTGATGCCGGGTGGGGGCGTTTATTTTTCAGCCCGGAAGAGCGGGCTGTCGCGCGCGGAGAAGCCTCTGCACCGCAATCAGTGCCGGCCACCGGCTTGGATGCGCTAAGGCTGGATGGTGAAATTAGCCATAATGGCAAAAAAATACGCTGGCTGAATGGCGCGCTAAGCACGGCCTCTGTGCCTGCCGGGCTTAAGGTAGGACAAACGCTAAGCCGCGGAGTACGGCGCGATGTTTATCAAGCCGCACCTTAGGCAACGCCGCCAGCAGGGGGCCATTGCCCTGATGCTGTTAATGGTAGTGGGGCTGGGGATAGCCGGGGCGATACTGGCAGGGTTCAGCCGCCATGCTCTTGAGGTTTATCGAGAGCAGCAAACGCAAAATGTGCTGGCAGAAGCAAAAAAAATACTCCTGGCAGAGGCTTTATCCAAACGCGGCAATACTGTGCCCGTGACCCGCCCAGGGGAATTCTTCTGCCCCGATCTGAATATCCTGGGTGAAGCCGCTTATGGGCAGAGTGGCTTGAACGGTGCAGCTTGCCCAGGCGCTGCGGCGCGTATTGGCCGTATTCCATGGAGAAGCTATCAGGCGGCAGAGCTGCGCGACAGCTCGGGCGAGCCGCTCTGGATGGCGGTGGCGGATGGTTTTCAAGAGCGAAGAAATACGCCGCTCAATAGCGATACTGCGCCTGCGGGGGCAAATCCCTGGTTTTATGCTGCCGCCAATAATGGTGCTCAGGCTTTATCAGATGCGGCAGATCCGGTGATTGTAGTGATTCTGGCCCCCGGAGCGGCACTCAGCGGGCAAAACCGCAGTACGGCTGCTCAGCAGAGAAATGCGAATAATTATCTGGAATGTAACCGGCTGACGGTGGGTGGCGCATGCCTTGGTGCGCCCAATAACTATGCTAATTACAACGCCACGCAAGGGCGATTTTTGAATGGGCCGCGGCTGGATGCCAATGCGAACCCAACACTGAATGACCGCCTGATTACCATCCGGCGCAGTGAGTTGTTGGCCCCTTTAGAAAAACGCGCAGCCCGGGAGTACCAGCAGCTGATTAATCTTTGGGCAGTGCAGGCGGGAGCGGGGTCTTTACCCAACCCGGCCAGCCCGGCGGACCCAGGTTGCGCGGATACGGCGGCAGTCAACAGCAATGCCTGTACGCCTTCGCCTGCTGTTTGCCGCGGGCATATCCCTAAATCGATTGCACTGACAGGCGTGGGTTTGTTGCCTGTTTTGCCTGAGTATCTGGTTAACCCGGCCAACCGGCCCGCCACAATGCCAAGCCAGGCGGCATGGCAAAACGTATTGCTTGAATACGACTGGCTCTACCGCAATCGTTGGGAGCAAATGTTTTTTTACGCTGTGGCCAATACACCCAACTGCCCTGCGCCCATCGCACTTACATTAAGAAATATGCAAACGCCGGCAGCCGCTGTGAATGCAGTCATGATAGGGGCCGGGGTTGCACAAACGGGGCAAACTCGTGTAACTGCTGCTGATAAAGCGCTCTTAAATAATTATCTGGACCCGGTAAGCAGCTATGCCGCAGCGCCCGATATTAACCGCCGGGCATGGGATGCGGTGCCGCCGCAGATTGATCAGTACGCCAAGCTTGGGCCTGCCGATGCTGGTAATGATCGCCTTTATTATCGTGTTGCAAACCAATGGACCTATGCGCCAAAGGACAGACCATGAGGGACCGGGGATTCACTCCTGCTGAAATGACCATCGTTCCGGCGATCACCGGCAAGCTGCATGCGGGTGGTTCAGGGGCTTTTAAGTCCCTAAAGGAAAGAGCATGAAGGAGAGGGGATTTACACTTGCCGAAATCGCAATTGTATTGGTGATCATCGGCATTATGCTGGCAGGGGGCCTGGGCGCTTTTAAGGCACAAACAGACAGCCAGAGAATGCGTGACGGGCGGGCTCAGATGGCTGAAATTAAAGAGTCTTTGCTGGGGTTTGCTGTGCAGCATGGTTATTTACCCTGCCCGGCTGATCCGGCTCTGACGACTTTTACAGAGGATCGCGCGGCAAATGGCACGTGCAACCGGGCCCAGGGCAGCATTCCAGGCGCAACTCTGGGTTTGCCGCGTTCAACTGATCCGTTTAATAAGCCATTTACTTACCGGCTAACGCTGGGTTTTGCCGATAACGGCCCTGCATCACTGCCGCCTGTGGTGACAGATAGTAATCAAACACTGGGCGTGGCAGGCAGCTGCCCCTTGGGCAGTGTGGCTCCGGCAGGCATGAGCTTTATGCTTTGCTCATCAGGAGATATTTTGATTTACCCGACATCGGGGGCCGCTACACCTCTCGCTTCAAATGTCATTGCCGTCGTGGTAATGCACTACCGCCACGGCCCGCCCAATGGCGTGGCAGGCTCTGCTGATGAGCAGGAAAACACCAATAACGATGTGATTTTTGTGAGCAAACTCAGGGCAGAGGATGACCCCGCAACGCCCGCTGATGAAGAGTACGACGACATCACCGATTGGATCAGCCCGTCTATTCTGGCGGCAAGAATGCTGGCGGCGGGTAAGCTGCCTTGAGGAATTGACTTGCCTGGGTGTTGCATTTCATTTGTGCTAAGCAAAGTCAAAAAAACCTTTTTAGTGCCTTCGGCACATTGATTTTGAGCGGTTAGCCACCGCAGGGGCGTTCTTTTCTTGAATGGCCAAGAAAAGAACTAAAGCCGCAACCTCAAAATCACAAAAGCCCCTCATCTGTGGACAATCGAGCGGCGGCTGCGGAACTCGCTTCGCTCAAACAGGGATCAAAGAAACCCCGCCCGCTTGTTCCTCGTGTCGCGGCTTCAAGGGGACTTTTAAGCCCCGTGCAAAGAGCGTGGTCAATACGTTTTCTCTGTTCGCTAATGAAAAACAATTTGGTTAGCGCGTATGGGGTGCAACCCGCCGATATTTATCATGGAGCATCATAAAAATGGCGGGTTGCACCCGCCCTACATTTCTAGCAATAAAAAACCCCCGAAGCATGCTTCGGGGGTTTTTTATTGCTACAGGCAATTAAGCAATTTGCCCGTGGCAGTGCTTGAATTTCTTGCCAGAGCCGCAAGGGCAGGCGTCGTTGCGGCCTACGCCGGAGAACTGTACTTTCGCACCGCCTTCCATCGCTTGCATCAGCGCTGCTTTGATTTGCTCTTCATCACCGCTTGCCAGTAAAGCTTCCAGCTCTTGATGATTAAATTGCAATGCTGAAGCTGGCAATTCTTGCGGGCGAACGGCATCAACATCTTCTTGTGAGCGTACTTGTACGGTCATCACAATCTGAATTACTTCGCGCTTGATGTTTTCTAACAGCTGAGAGAACAACTCAAATGCTTCACGCTTGTATTCCTGCTTAGGATTCTTTTGTGCATAGCCGCGCAAATGAATACCCTGACGCAGATGATCTAAGGACGACAGGTGTTCGCGCCAGCTTTGATCAACGTGTTGCAGGAGAACCGAGCGTTCAAACTGACGGAAAGTTTCCTCGCCCGCAGTTTCAACCTTTTTATTGTAGCTTTCAGCGGCAGCAACCTGCACACGCTCTTTCATGGCTTCAATGGTCAGCGTGGTGTCGTTTTTGATCCAGTCAGCAATGGCCAGATCGATATTAAACTCGCCCAGTGCACGCTCTAAGCCCGCAACATCCCATTGTTCTTCCATTGAATCAGCAGGGATATAGGTGTCGAAGAGATCAGAAACCATGCTGTCGCGCATCGCGCCGATGGTTTCGCTGACTTCGGCGCTTTCCAGAATTTCATTACGCTGGCCGTAAATTGCTTTGCGCTGCTCGTTGGACACATCATCGTATTCCAGCAATTGCTTACGAATATCGAAGTTGCGGCCTTCAACCTTGCGCTGAGCGGATTCAATCGCGCGGGAAACCATACCCGCTTCAATTGGCTCGCCTTCAGGCATTTTTAAGCGATCCATCACCATCGCTACGCGATCACCGGCAAAAATACGCAGCAGCGAGTCTTCCAGCGACAGGTAGAAACGGCTGGAGCCCGGGTCACCCTGACGGCCAGAGCGGCCGCGCAGCTGGTTATCGATACGGCGTGATTCGTGGCGCTCGGTACCAATAATATGCAAGCCACCCGCTGCAACAACGGCATCATGGACGATTTTCCATTCTGCTTTCATTGCGGTGATTTTGGCGGCTTTATCGGCCTCGCTTAATTCTGTATCTGCTTCAATGGCCTTGATTTCGCGCTCGATATTACCGCCAAGCACGATATCTGTACCGCGACCGGCCATATTGGTGGCAATGGTAATCACGCCAGGCGCACCGGCCTGGGCCACGATATCGGCCTCACGCGCATGCTGTTTGGCATTCAGCACATTGTGCTTAAAGCCGTCTTTTGTCAGCATTTCGGAGAGTAATTCAGATTGCTCAATCGATGTTGTACCTACCAGCACCGGCTGTTTGCGTTCCTGGCAGCCTTTGATATCGGTAATGATGGCGTTGTATTTTTCGCGGTCGGTTTTGTAAACCTGGTCCTGCCTGTCATCCCGCACCATATCGCGGTTGGTTGGCACGATTACGGTTTCCAGACCGTAAATTTGCTGGAATTCGTAAGCTTCAGTATCGGCCGTACCGGTCATACCAGAGAGCTTGGTATACATGCGGAAGTAGTTTTGCAGAGTAATCGTGGCAAGAGTCTGGTTCTCCTGGTTGATTTCCACGCCTTCCTTGGCTTCAACGGCCTGGTGCAGGCCTTCAGACCAGCGGCGGCCCGACATTAAACGGCCGGTAAATTCATCAACGATGACAATCTCGCCTTCGTCAGTCACCACATAATGCTGATCACGCTGAAACAGGGCATGGGCGCGCATCGCTGCATACAGATGGTGCACCAGGCTGATATTGCCAGCCGAGTACAGGCTGTCGCCTTCTTTTAACAGGCCTTTTTTGGTGAGGATGGCTTCCACTTTTTCGTGGCCTGCTTCTGAAAGCAGTACCGAGTGCGCTTTTTCATCAACCCAGAAATCGCCTTCTGATTCTTCTTCGCTCTGGCGGGTCAACTGGCCTGGAATATCGTTAACCAGCTGGTAAAGCTCGATGCTGTCTTCGGCCGGGCCAGAGATAATCAGCGGTGTGCGTGCTTCATCGATCAGAATCGAATCCACTTCGTCGACAATTGCGTAGTTCAGCTTGCCCTGCACGCGCTCACCCACAGTGAACACCATATTGTCGCGCAGATAATCAAAGCCGAATTCGTTATTGGTGCCGTAAGTAATATCGCAGGCGTAAGCAGCTTGTTTTTCGTCATGCTGCATCTGGCCCAGATTCACACCACAAGTCAGGCCCAGGAAATTATAGAGCTTGCTCATAATGCCCGCGTCGCGGCTGGCCAGATAATCATTCACGGTAATAACGTGTACGCCATTGCCGGAGAGTGCATTCAGGTAAGCAGGCAGCGTGGCAACCAGTGTTTTACCTTCACCCGTGCGCATTTCAGAGATCTTGCCCTGGTGCAGCGCTAAGCCGCCCATCAGCTGCACGTCAAAGTGGCGCATGCCTAAGCTGCGCTTAGAGCCTTCGCGGCAAACAGCAAAGGCCTCTGGCAGAATTTGATCAAGTGTTTCACCCTTGGCGACGCGGCTGCGGAACTCTGCCGTTTTAGCGCGCAAGTCATCGTCGGAAAGAGCGGCAATGCCCGCTTCGAGGGCGTTGATCTGCTTTACGATGGTGCCGTATTGTTTGAGCAGGCGGTCATTACGACTTCCGAAAACTTTTTTGAGCAAATTTGCAATCATCTAAAGCTACCAGCAATGGGCTAAGCCCGGTTATTGTGACAACGGCGGATAAGCATCCTCATCCGCCGTATATGCTGCCGTTTCAATTAAAATTCAAGATCAATCGCCGGATTTTGTCGCAGCAATATTAATTTCATTCGTGGCAGGGCCAATAAATCGTAAGGGATTTTGTGCAATCCCTTTATATCTTATTTCAAAGTGCAAGTGTGGACCTGTCGAGCGGCCTGTGGATCCAAGTAAGGCTATTGTCTGACCCGCATTAACCTGATCCCCCACTTTTACTGCAAGCTTAGATGCGTGAGCATAGCGGCTTGTGATGCCATTACCGTGATCTAAGTCAACCATATTACCATATTGGGGGTGGAAGGCCGCAAAGCTGACTTTGCCGCTGGCTGCCGCCATAATGGGTGTGCCACTATCGCCTACAAAATCGATGCCTTCATGAAATACCTGATTGCCATTAAACGGATCAATCCGCTTACCAAAGCTTGACGATTGTAAGCCTGCATTGAGAGGGGCTTTTGAAGGCAGTTGCCACGCCTTAGGCCTCAGTAACACGCTTTCTGCTAAGGATAGCTGATCCAGCCTGGCGTTCAGATTCTGGCTGGCCGCGTCAATTTCATTGGCCAGCGTTTCGGTGCTCAGTGCCGTGCCCTTGTGTTGCAAACCGCCCTGGGGCACAGGCTGGCTGGATAAAAAGGGCTTAATATCAATTCCGGTTTTATTGCCAACCTGGCTGGCAAGACCATCAAGGCGTAATAATTTAGCCTGCAGCTCCCCCACCCGGATGGCAAGAGCATCAATTTCGGTCTGGCGGGCATTATTATGGGGCATCAGCCGCCACAGTGCAGGGGATTGCTTAAAGCTGCTTGTAACAGCAACACTGACTGAAGCAATCAGCAGGGCCGCAATCAGGCCCAGAACGATCACTTGCCGTGTATCAAGGGTAAGTGTTTTGCCCAGGCGATCAGACATCACAATGACATTCATTTCATTATCCATAACAGGCCATCAGCCATGAAAAAAACCACTTTGCAGCAAGTCGGGCACGACAGACAGCTCGCCAGTCTGATGCATCAGGTTGATGATCTGGCGAGAGTATTAACGCTGGTGCGCTCTGTATTGCCGCCAGCGATGGCAGCGCATTGTCTTGGAGTGGCCTGGTCCGGCGATACTTTATTAATTGGTGTAAGTGGCAGTGCTGCGGCATCCAGAGTACGCCTGAATGCGCCTCAGATTCTTGCTGCACTGCAAGCCGGCGGATGGAAAGCTACCGTAGTTCAGCCCAAGGTGCAAGTCGGCTTGCAATCCACAAATGCCATGCGAAGCAAAGACTTACATCTGAAAGAGGGGGCATGTGTTGCTTTCTCGCAGCTGGCTGACACCCTTGAAGAGGGGCCATTAAGGCAGGCCATTGATTCTCTCTTAAATCGCCATGCAACTAAAGACCAGATTTAGTCTATAAACCTTGTAAGGCCTTGTAATAACATGCTTTTGCTGATGTTCAGGCCCTATTCTCTGAGAGGCTAAATCGACGAAGGAGCTGGGCAATGAGTTTGAATCAGGCGGGGTGTCAGGCTAAACAAGGTGGTTTTACTCTGGTGGAGCTGGCCATTGTGCTGGTGATTATTGGTCTGATCCTTGGGATGGCTTTTAAGGGCAAGGATTTGATTGACGGGGCGAAGGTGAAGAGCATTGCCGCTCAATACAATAAGGTGCAGGCGGCGTTTAATATTTATTTTGAGCGTTATGGCGCTTATCCGGGCGATGGATGCGGGGTAGTTGCTTTGGGGGCTTTTACGCCTTGTGCAGGTGCTAAAAATGGAATTTTAGATACAGCGCAGGAAGTCGATGCGGCACTCATTCAGTTGCAAAATGCTGGAATGTTAAGTGCTTCTGATGTGACATCGCCTTTTGGTGTTCAATGGAATATATCGTCATCAACACTGGCGACATTTCCTCCTGGAGGAACAAATTATCTTACTTTTACCGCGGGTGGTCTTAACCCCCCTTTGGCTACTGTTGCTGATGCTCGTTATGTATGTGCATTGGATAGATTGATTGATGATGGAGCAAACGGAAATCTTGCTGCAGCAGCAAGAACTACCGTTAGAAGTGGTTTGGCTTATACGGCCGCAACGGATTGTTGGGGGCTTCAGGGTAAGGCTAGTGTGGGTTTGCGCTTGCTGCCATAGTGAGCAATTAACGCGTCAGGTCGCCTGAGTTTGTCGCCAAACTCAGGCTTACTCCGTCCAATCCCCGCGCAACACTTCCCTTAGCAAAGAAACCGTCACAGGTCTTTTTTCAGTCAGAGATAAATCATTGGCCGCATCCAGATGCTGATACAAAGTCGGCAAATCTCTTGATGCATGGCGCAGCAGGTAATCAGCCAAATCATCCCCCAGCTCAAAACCCAGTGCATAGGCGCGGCGCTTCAGGGCAGCGGCTTTGTCGGTGTCAGATAGCGGTTTGAGCTGATACACAAGTCCCCAGCCAAGGCGCGTGCTTAAGTCTGGCCTGAGCAGCAGCAGCATCGGTGGCTTAGGGCCGGCAGCCAGCAGCAGGCCTCCGCCATCTTTGAGCGTATTAAAGTGATCAAACAGGCGAATCTGCTCGTCGCGGCTAAGTGCATCAACGTTGTCTACGATCAGTGCTGCCTCTTTGGGCAGCGATGCGGGCAGGGCATCGTGGGCGGCATCGGTAAAAAATATTTGAGTGCCGGCGGGCAGCATGGCGCGCGCGGCGGCGAGTAAGTGGCTCTTGCCACTGCCGCGTTCTCCCCAAAAATAGAGAAAGCGCACGTCTCCCTCACCAAGGCTCCAACAACCAAGCTGATAAAGCAGCTCGGCGTTTTCGCCACGGATAAAATCCTCAAAAGAGGGCAGGGCTGGCAGTTGCAGATCCAGCACGAGTTGCTTCATGCGGGAGGGGCTCCAAGAGGTCGATGACAAGCGTGCGGGTGTTTTTTCACAAGATGCGATAAAATGTCTGGCTTTGCGGCAGGTGCGGTTCCTAAAAGGGGCATTCACCTGCACTAATATAACGAATGTTCGCCATTCTAGCGCAGAAGCCCCTAGTGGCGCTGCCAGTTTCACGAGGCCTTGCATGACCAATCAAAGCTTGAGCTACCGCGATGCGGGTGTCGATATCGATGCCGGCGATCAGTTGGTTGAAAATATTAAGCCCTACGCTAAGCGTACCATGCGCCCGGAGGTGCTGAGTGGTATTGGCGGTTTCGGCGGTTTAGTCGAAATCAGTAAAAAATACCAAGAGCCTGTTTTAGTGTCCGGTACCGATGGTGTGGGCACTAAACTGAAGCTCGCTTTTGAGCTGAATCGTCACGATACCGTGGGGATTGATCTGGTTGCGATGAGTGTGAATGATATCTTGGTGCAAGGTGCCGAGCCATTATTCTTCCTCGATTACTTCGCTTGTGGCAAGCTCGATGTGCCAAATGCAACTGAAGTAATCCGCGGCATTGCCAATGGCTGCGAGCAGGCAGGCTGCGCGCTGATCGGTGGTGAAACTGCAGAAATGCCAGGCATGTACCCGGTGGGTGAATACGATCTGGCTGGCTTTGCAGTCGGCGTGGTCGAAAAAAGCAAAATCATTACCGGCGACGATATTGCGCCGGGTGATGTGGTGCTTGGTCTGGCATCTAACGGTGCTCACTCCAATGGCTACAGCTTAATTCGTAAAATTATGCACCGCGCAGAAGCTGATTACGCTGCAGAGTTTGACGGCGGCAAGAGCCTGGCTGATGTAGTGATGGCTGCAACACGCATCTACGTGAAGCCATTGTTGAAACTTATGCAAGCTTTGCCGGTCAAGGGTATGGCGCATATTACCGGCGGCGGCATCAGCGAAAACGTGCCGCGTGTATTGCCAGCTAACGTCGTTGCGGCCATCGATGCAAAATCCTGGACCATGCCTAAGTTATTCCAGTGGCTGCAAAAAGAAGGCAATGTGGACGCGCAGGAAATGTACCGCACCTTTAACTGTGGCGTGGGTATGGTGTTGATTGTGGCGGCAGATCAGGCCGATGCAGCGATTGCCCTGCTGCAGGCAGAAGGTGAAACCGTTTACACCCTGGGCGCGATCCGTGCCCGTGTGGGTGATGAGCACCAGACTCAGGTCATGTAATGGTTGCAGGGCCGGCACTCGTGCCTGCCTGAGCAGATACTGGGCGAGGGGCACTTACCTCGCCCTTTCTCTTTTGAGACTTATGAAAAATATCGTTATCCTGATTTCCGGCCGTGGCAGCAATATGCAGGCCATTGTGGACGCGCAAATTGCGGGCGCAAATATCTGCGCCGTGATTGCAAACCGCCCCGATGCTGCAGGCCTTGCCTGGGCTGCAGAGCGTGGCATTGCCACCGCCGTGCTTGATCATAAGCTGTATGCTGGCCGCGAGGCCTTTGATGCCGCACTGACGGCGCTAATTGATGGCTATGCACCAGATTTAATCGTGCTGGCGGGCTTTATGCGTATTCTGACGGCGGGCTTTGTCAATCACTATGCTGGCCGCCTGATCAATATTCATCCGTCCCTGCTGCCTGCTTACACTGGCCTGCATACACATGAACGGGCTTTGGCTGATGGCGTAAAAATTGCGGGTTGCACTGTACATTTTGTGACAGCCGAGCTGGATCATGGCCCTATTATTTTGCAGGCCGCGCTGGCCGTGCTGGATGACGATACAGTAGCCAGTTTATCCTCAAGAATGCTTGAGCAAGAGCATTTGATTTACCCGCAGGCAGTACGCTGGTTTGTAGAAGACTGCCTGAAGCTGATCAATGGCAGGGTGCACGTGGATAGCCCCGCACCTGCGGCCGTTTTGATCGCGCCACCGGTGCTTTAATGTTGCGCTGGCCGGGCTTGCTGCTGGGGATTGCGGCTCTGCTGTCCCTGCTGTTGCATCTGGGCTCTATATTTAATGAGCAAATTTATGCCTGGCTAACGCAGCAACCTTACACCGAAAGTGAACTGAAAAAAGTCACGCAAAAACTGAGCGATATCGCGCAGGCAGACGATGCCCGCCCTGCTGGTTTGAAAGGGGTAAAACCTGCGGATCATCAAGTCGTCTATTTACACCATGGGCCTGTGCTGCATAAAAAAACCGCAGAGAAACCTGTGGTGCTGGCGGCCAAAAAATCTCCGGTCAGGATGGTTGCAAGCAGCCCTGCTGCTGCAGAGCGAATTGCAAGCAGCGTGGCAGTGGCAGCCAGCGAAGTTGTAAAAGAAGTGCCGCAGGCTTCGGCCGCAAGCAGTGTTAAACCTGTGGTGGTGATTGCCTCGGCAGTGGTTGAAGAAGAATTGCCTCCGCTCAAAGAAAGCCCTTTAGTGGCGGAGCAAACTTATCCCGCAGCGGTAGAAATTACCTATGCTTATGGGATCTTCCCTATCCGTATGAGCTGGAAGGCAGAAAATGGCCATTATTCGCTAAAGCTTCGTGGCGCATTATTTAGCAAATCACGCACTTTTATCAGTGATGGTGAAGTAGGGCAAAAAGGGGTAATCCCGCATCGCTTTGCAGATTATCGTGACGAAAAGCTGATTAATGAGGCGCTGTTTAACTGGGATGATATGCAAGTCACCATTAAAGATGGTGGCAGCAGCAAGGTTGAAGCTTTAAAAGCGGGTGATCAGGATATTTTCTCTGCTGCGTTTCAACTTGCCTTACAGGGCTCGCGGATGAAAGATTTTACTTTTACCGTAGCCAGCGGCCGTAAGATTTATAAAGACGTACCGTTTGAAATCAGCGGCCAGGCCAGCCTGCGATTAGGTGACAGGCAAATCGAAGCCATTTTGCTGCGGGGTCGTTTTGAAGACCGTACTTTTGATTTTTGGCTGGCACCACAGTGGCACAATATGCCAGTACGAATGACCTTATCACTGGGTAGCGAAGGCAGCTTCGATATCTGGGCTAATGATATAAAAATTAATGGGGAAATGGTGCTGGAGCCTCCAAGCAATAGCCATAACTCCAACTCCAACCGCATGATGCGAAGATAAAAGACATGATTGCTTTAAATAATACCCGTTACCACGCCGCTATTTCTGTTCTGTCCGAAATGCTGGTGTTTGCCGCCCCGTCTGATGCCACCATGTCGCGTTTCTTTCGCAGCAATCCCAATCTGGGCGGGCAGGATCGCCATATGATTGCTGAATGCGTGTATGGCATTTTGCGCAATAAAATTCGCCTGGAATGGGTTTTAGGTGGCCCGGCCAATGCGCGCAGCCTGCTTACTGCTTACCTGGTAGTGGTAGAGCGCCGCAATCTGCGTGAATGTGGCGACTGGTTCCCGGATACAGAAAAAGACAATTTTGCCCTCTGTAAAAGCAAAAAACTCGCCGAAGCCCCGGTATATGTGCGTGCCGATCTGCCGGAATGGGTCGTGAATGATCTGATCGCTGGCGGCATGATAGACGCCGATATTCTTGCGCTGGGCGCTGGCCTGCAAGGCGCTGCCGCACTGGATCTGCGTGTAAACAGCTTAAAAGCCAAGCGTGAGCAGGTAGCTGCCGAGCTGAAAGACGTGGGCGGAATCGACACCATCCCAACGCCTTACTCCCCATGGGGCCTGCGCGTAACTGGCAAGCCAGCCATTAATAAATACCGCGCCTTTACCGAAGGCCGTGTGGAAGTACAAGACGAAGGCAGCCAGCTTCTGGGCCTGCTTACCGGCGCAAAGCGCGGCCAGATGGTGGTGGATTTCTGCGCGGGTGCGGGCGGTAAAACCCTGCTCTTGGGTGCAATGATGAATTCCAGTGGCCGTTTGTACGCCTTTGATGTGTCAGAAAAGCGCCTGAATAACTTCAAGCCTCGTCTGGCCCGCTCCGGCCTTTCCAACGTGAATGCACAGCTGATTTCCAGCGAAAATGATCAGAAAGTGAAGCGTCTGGTCGGCAAAATCGACGCTGTTCTGGTCGATGCGCCCTGCTCCGGCATGGGCACCGTACGCCGCAATCCGGATCTGAAATTCCGTCAGAACCCGCAAAGCGTGGCCGAATTGAACACCATGCAAGCCAGCATTCTCGCCTCCGCCTCACGCCTGGTAAAATCCGCAGGCCGCCTGGTTTACGCCACTTGCAGCTTCTTGCCATCTGAAAACGAAGCCATTGTTGAAGCTTTCCTTGCAGCTAATCCTGATTTCAAACTGCTGGATGCGGCAGAGCTGCTGAAAGCCGAGCAGGTAGAAATCCCGCTGACCGGCCCTTACTTCAAATTATCTCCGCATCTGCATCAGGCTGATGCTTTCTTTGCAGCGGTAATGCAAAGAGATTAATTGCTTCCGCGTTAAGAAAAAAAGCCCATCACGTTGTGAACTGACCCCAATTAGTTGGACAGTATAAAAGCTAGGCGCTCAAGGGCTGGGTTCTGTATTGCACAGGACTCAGCCCTTTTAACTTCAGTTTGATTCGGTCGTGGTTATAGTAATGGATGTAA
>NZ_PDZG01000119.1 GCF_002735645.1 Iodobacter sp. BJB302 | reverse complement strand
CAGGACGCAGTAATCCGCGGGTTGTGAAACGACGAACTAAGCATTTTGCAAGTAGAAAAGGCACGGAAATTCTTAATCAACGGCATAACTGGGGAATAAAAATCATAAAGTGAACAGCATTGGGGGCTAGGGGGATTTGAACGGCACATCATTACGACAGAAAACCACAAAAGGCAAATCCCCCTTTTGAATAAAGGGGGACGCTGGGGCAATGCCTAAAGTAGTGTTATGGCACTTGCTCCATTGCCATCAATTCCCAAATACCTGATCTTTCAGCATTTTTAGCTGATCGCGTAATTGGGCTGCTTTTTCAAATTCTAGGTTTTTAGCCGCTTCGATCATTTCTTTTTCGAGGCGTTTTAATTCTTTGGCCAGGGATTTTTCGTCAAACTCATTGAGCATTTTTTGCCGCTTCATTTCTAATCGGGCGGCTACGGCGGCTTCCTCGTTATATACGCCGTCGATAATATCCTTGATGCGTTTGACTACGCTGCGCGGCGTAATGCCATTGGCCAGATTAAATGCAGTTTGTTTGGCGCGGCGGCGTTCGGTTTCATCGATGGCTTTTTTCATCGAATTGGTAATCCGGTCGGCGTAGAGAATTGCTTTACCATTTAAATTACGCGCTGCACGGCCAATGGTTTGAATTAAGCTGCGCTCTGATCTTAAAAAGCCTTCTTTATCCGCATCTAAAATCGCCACGAGCGATACCTCAGGGATATCCAAGCCTTCCCGTAATAAGTTAATCCCGATCAGCACATCAAATACGCCCAGGCGCAAATCGCGAAGGATTTCAACGCGCTCTACGGTATCAATATCCGAGTGCAAATAGCGCACTTTTACCCCGTGCTCGTTCAGATAATCTGTCAGCTGCTCGCTCATGCGTTTGGTCAGCGTGGTCACCAGCACCCGTTCGCCAATCTCAGTGCGCAGCTTGATTTCAGAGAGTAAATCGTCGACCTGTGTGCCCACAGGCCGCACTTCAATAATCGGGTCAACAAGGCCGGTTGGGCGCACTACCTGTTCCACCACCTGGCCCTGATGCTTGGCTTCGTAATCCGATGGCGTGGCGGAGACAAACACCGTTTGCGGCATCAGCTGCTCGAACTCTTCAAACTTCAAAGGCCGGTTGTCGAGGGCGGATGGCATACGGAAACCATAGTCCACCAGGTTTTCCTTACGTGAGCGGTCGCCCTTATACATCGCACCAATTTGCGGAATGGTGACGTGGCTTTCATCCACAATCATGATCGAATTGGGCGGCATATAGTTGATCAGCGTGGGCGGGGCCGAGCCCGCCGGCTTGCCAGAGAAATGCCGAGAGTAGTTTTCAATGCCCTTACAAAAGCCCATTTCGATGAGCATTTCCAGGTCAAAACGGGTGCGCTGCTCCAGCCGCTGTGCTTCAACCAGTTTGTGTTCTTTGTAATAAAACGCCAGCCGGTCAGTTAGCTCAGCCTTGATGGTTTCGATGGCTTCTAATACTTTTTCACGCGGGGTAACGTAATGGCTGCTAGGGAACACCGTAAAGCGGCCCACGCGCTGCTTAATATGGCCTGTAAGCGGATCGAATAATTGCAGCGTTTCTAATTCATCATCAAATAAATTCACCCGCAGCGCTAATTCGGCGGATTCGGCGGGGAAAATATCGATTACATCGCCACGCACCCGAAAACAACCACGGCTAAAATCGGTGTCGTTTCTATCGTATTGCATGGCGGTGAGGCGTTTGATCATATCGCGCTGGGCAATCCGCTCGCCTTCTTTCAGGTGCAAAATCATCTGGTGGTAAGAGCTGGGATCGCCAATCCCGTAAATCGCGCTGACGGTGGCGACGATAATACAATCGGGCCGCTCTAAAATCGCCTTGGTGGCGGATAGCCGCATCTGCTCGATATGCTCATTAATCGCCGAGTCTTTCTCGATAAATAAATCGCGGCTGGGCACATAGGCTTCGGGCTGGTAGTAATCGTAGTAAGACACAAAGTATTCAACCGCATTTTGCGGAAAGAATTCGCGCATCTCCGAGTAAAGCTGCGCCGCCAGTGTCTTATTCGGCGCCATCAAAATAGCCGGCCGCCCCGACTGGGCAATCACATTCGCCATCGTATAAGTCTTACCCGAGCCTGTTACCCCAAGCAGGGTCTGATACTGCAAACCATCATCCAGCCCTTCAAGCAACTGAGCAATGGCCGTTGGCTGATCGCCAGCAGGCGGAAATGGCTGAAAAAGGCGATAGGGGCTGCCGGGGTAATCGACAAACATGGGCAAGATCCTGTGTTGACGAGGCGAAGTATGCTTATTCTACCCAATAGAACGCTCGTCCGCTTTAATGGTTTTTGGGGGAGAGGGCTTGGATATATTTTTTAGTTCTGTGTTGTTGTAAATAAATTGTCAGTTACATTGAATTTGTTTGATTTTTAATTTATATTTTAGTAAATATGGTGTAATTTTACGTTAATATTTACGACTCAGAATTAGTAAAGAAAAAAAGTGGTTTGCCCTAAGCCACTTTGAACATTTTTCATTTTCAAAAAAAATAGGTCTTACTAAGTTGCCACTAATATAAATAGGGAGTTTTATGATGGATCTGTTTTCATGGATTAAAGGGAAAAAGAAAATACCATTAGCTAATAGCATTCCTGATGACTATACAATTGCTGGGAAAATTGCTTCAATCATACAAAGTTCTATTGTTGATGATGAAGTAGGAATTAAAGAATTATTAGAACCAAATTGTGCTACTGTCTTATATACGAACGGTATGGTTGGTTTGCATTGGCTCAGTGGACCAGAATCCATGCAAAATGTAGTGAGCTTCGCATTAATTAATCGCCTACCTGCATTTAATTCCTTTGTGGCGAGTTTGAATGATATTTCAAAATTAGGAAACAGTGAAGTTATCGATATATATTTGCAATCTGTAGGGTTTATGACTATAGACACGATAGCTAAGCAAGCACTGTTTGAAATGAAAAACAATGCAAATAAAAAATAAATTAGCATGGTAGATTTGGCTAAAACTTTAACAGTTCAGCTGTTGATTTAGGGCCGTAAGTCGCAATCAATGAGTAGGGTGTAATAAGACTGAGATTTTATGCAGATGCATTGCACCTGATAGCATGAATTAAACGGTGCAATGCGCTTTCGCTTATTGGACCCTACAAAACCATGCACCTTACAGTCTTGATCTAACACTCCAATATTTTTGTTGGAGTGTTAGACCAGAGCCAATTTCATTCGTGGGTTGCACCTTATCCGCGCTAACTACAGTCAGAAAGATCTTTTTAGTGCCTTCGGCACGTTGATTTTGGTGCGGCATCGCCGCTGGGACTCACTTTCTTGAACGGCCAAGAAAGTAAGCAAAGAAGGCCGCCCCGACCAGCACGAAAGCCCCTCCCTGCGGATAACCGGCTCGGCGAAAAAGGCTGCGCGCTCGCTGCCTCGCTACCCCTTTTCCGAAACCCCGTGCCGCTTATTCCTCGCTTCGGCGTGCTTCAAGGGGAGGATAAAAGCCCCGTGCCACGAGCGGCGATAAAACTCAGATTGCTGTATTTAGAAGGCTGTAAGTCATAATGAATTTGTAAGACCGTAAGCCGAAATCGATAAGTAGGGTGCAATAAGTCTGAGGTTTTATTCAGACGCATTGCACCTGATGGCGTGAATTAAACGGTGCAATCCGCCCATCGCTGAGCGACATAAATGTCGCACGCAGAGCTTATTGGCATCCTACAAAACCATGCACCTTGCGGCCTTTGCTAAGCACATAGTTTTTTTATTAGCAAACAGCGAAAAAGCACAATAACCACGCTCTCTGCATAGGGCTCAAAGTCCCCTTGAAACACGCCGGAGCGAGGAACAAGCGGGGCGGGGTTTCGGCCAGGGAGCGAGGCAGCGAGCCAATCCCGCCTGCCGCCGACTCGATTGTCCGCAGCGCAGGAGCCTTCGTGTTTCGTGGGGCGGCCTTCTTTGCTTACTTTCTTGGCCGTTCAAGAAAGTGAGTCCCCCGCGGGGAAACCGCTCCAAAATCAACGTGCCGAAGGCACTAAAAAGGTCTTTTTGATTTTGCTTAGCATGGCTTCACCCGTCCTACAAAACCATAGACCTTATGCCCGAAACTAGGGACAGCCACGGTTAAATGAGTAACCCAGTATGCTTAGGTGAAAAAAATGTTGGGTTACGTGATATATCGCTGGGTGAGGTAAACCTCACACGCAGACCGCTAACCCAAGCTACAAATGACCTATTGGGTTAAATAAGCCATAGTCCCCTTTCAGCCTGATTTAATTTGTAAATTAAATCCCCGCTGCACTTTTTCTAGCATCTAATAGCGCATGATCCAAACCAGAAACGAGTAGATTTAAAACGGCATGGGCGTGGAATACTCGGTTTCTTTGTCGTTCTGGCATTGCTAAGCGGAGGATATCCAATTCAAGTAGCGCATCGATGGCTTTATTGGCGCGTACAAACGATACGCCAAGCTGCTGGGCTATGGATTTTACGGTCAGCACAGGTTGGCCTAGTAATAAGGGCATTATTTTGTGCACGACCGAATCGCTGCGAAATCCTTTTAATGCGATTTCCCATTCGGTTTTTAATTGGCTGAATTGGCTAATTAGATTTTGTGTATGCCGGCAACTGGCAATCACGCATTCTAGAAATAATTTGGCCCATGGCGAATAGTCGAGGCGTTTTTGTGCGCTTTCTAATGCCAATACATAATCAAGCTGGCGGATTTTTAGAAAGCTGGCTAAGTGAATAGGCGGCTCTTGATCGGCCAAAAATAGCAGGGGAAGTAATAAGCGGCCCACGCGACCATTGCCATCCAAAAAAGGGTGGATACCCTCGAAATAGGCGTGGGCAATGGTTGCACGGCGGAAAAGAGAAGGTGCTTTGACTTGCTCATTAAATGGATTCGCCATAAAGCGCGTGAGCGATGTCATTAATTGGGGAATCTGTTCGGCAGGTGGCGGGATATAAATGGCATTTTCTATTTTCATGCCACCAATCCAGTTTTGCACCAAGCGATATTCCCCTGGCGTGGTGCGTGGATGGCCATTAAGTAGTTGTCGGTGCAAAGCTAAGATCAGCTCATTAGTGAAGCCGTCTTGGCCTTGCTTCGTTATTTGTTCAACACCGAGAGCGTAAGCTGAAACATAGTTCAGTGTGGTTAAGGCATCGTCTGTGTTGGCTACGTCGTGTGCGGCATCTAATTCGTATAAAAGCAGCTCGCTAAACTGTGTGCGAGTGCCTTCAATCTGGCTACTGTCGACGGCTTCGCGGCGATTGAGCGCATACATGAGTTTTGCAGCGCCGGAGAAATCGGCAAGAGCTGATTTAAGCCGGTCTAATTCAAGCCGAGCGATGGCACTGAGGGTATCGCAGTCTTTGAACGGCACTTCAATATCGATTTCAGGCGGAATAACGGCGACTGTGCCCGAGTGATTTGGCACTGGTACCGCTGTTTTACGGAGCAGAGGGTGAAGATCAGAGGGACGCATAAGCATCATTAAGAAGTTTGTTATTAACTATTGTAGCAGTTAAGCGTTAATAATGATGCGCTTGTTGATGGATAAGGGGCTAAGGCCTTTTCGTATTCATTCCCCAGTTGACATATACGTCATCCCCGAATGTATTTATCGGGGATCCAGCAGAGGCACTGGATTCCCGATAGGAACACTCGGGAATGACGATCTTATTAAGGAGACATTTCCGGAAGTTATTTCGTGCCATATCCTATTCCTCATTTTGCTTTGCATTCGCTGCTATGCGGCGTATCCATTAAACTGTCGCCATTGTTGAATCATGCACAGAAGTACTCCCAATGATAAATACCCCCCATTACTGCGAACTGAATGCCCAGCACCGCGCTACGGCGGCTAGCCATGTGCGCGATATTGTCAGCGTGGCAATTGGCCACGATGCCGATGAAGCGGCTTTGATTGTTTATGATGTTGAATGCCCATTGGCGCAGGTGTTGGCGGATAGCTATCGCTTAGCTTTGCCCAGCGCGCAAGTGATTGAAATCAGCAGCGTGGATAATGATGCGGTGATGGCGGCGTTTCATGCTCAGCCTGCGGGGGCCTTGGTGGTGTTGATTCAATCGACGCATTTTCGCCTTGATGCCTATCGTTTGCGGGTGCAGTTGTTTAATCAAGAGTTAAAAGTCATCGAGCACGTGCATTTGGCGCGCATGGTGGCAGATGAAGCGCCTTTGTATATCGAAGCGCTGGCTTACGATGCTGCATATTATCGCGGCACGGGGGCAGCTTTGCAGGCGCGGATTAATGCGGCTCCGCATGCACGTATTAGCAGCGGAAAAGACCATGTGTTGACTTACGCAGGCCCACTTGAGGGCGCTAAGCTAAATGTGGGTGATTACCGCCAAATGAAGCATATTGGCGGGCAGTTTCCGATTGGCGAGGTGTTTACCGAGGCGCGTGATTTAACGCAGCTGAGCGGCCGTGCCGATATTTTTGTGTTTGGGGATACTAGCTTTCACTGTAATTTTCCGGCCTTGCCGATTACTTTGATTGTTGAGCAGGGCTGTGTGCTAGGGGTAGAAAACAGCACGCCGTATTTTGATGAAGTGCTGGCTAAAATCCGCGCAGTGGAAGGCGAAGTGTGGGTGCGTGAATTGGGTTTGGGCCTAAATCGTGCGTTTAGCCAGGACCGAACTGTGAGCGATATCGGTACTTTTGAGCGGCAATGCGGTATTCATCTATCGCTTGGTGCTAAGCACGGCAGCTACAACAAACCACAATTTAAGCGTAAAGACACGCGTTTTCATATCGACGTATTTGTCGCTGCAACAGGCGTGTATTTAGGCGATGAAAATGTGTATATCGATGGGCAATGGCGGGTGCCCCCTGTGTCAGGATAGTTGAGATACTCCCTTTTCAGGGATTCCAACTTACTCAGGGGGCTGGTTACTTATCATGTCGCGTATTCCCAAGGCTCGTAAAGATGCCATTTTAAGCAAAATGCTTGC
>NZ_PDZG01000118.1 GCF_002735645.1 Iodobacter sp. BJB302 | reverse complement strand
ATTACATCCATTACTATAACCACGACCGAATCAAACTGAAGTTAAAAGGGCTGAGTCCTGTGCAATACAGAACCCAGCCCTTGAGCGCCTAGCTTTTAATACTGTCCAACTAATTGGGGTCAGTTCATTAACAGTGGCTTTTTGTTTGGTTCTGGTCTTCTTATTGACCGTTCCAATCTTTGGCACCCTTGCCTTTAAACTTGTTGTAAAAATCAACAAGAATGTGTTTTGTCTCTTCGTTGGCAAGATATTCTTTGCCTTTTTCTGTGAGAGTCGCTTTAAAGGACTCAACACCATTAGCACAGATTTGCTCTGCTTGTTGGGCATCTGCAAGGATTACTTTACCTTCATAATAATCAAAGGTTCCATCTTCCATAATGCCTTTTTCGGCATTTCGCTTTTGTTTCTTAACATCTGCATGAATAAGAATAATCGGCTTAACTTCGCCAACTTCTTTAAAACTAATCTTACGATTAGAAAGCAGGGTGTTAATAACATCAATACCATTCAAACGGTATTTATTAACGACTTCAATCAAAGAGGTGTAAGCTTCTGCTTTGGACTCTTCAATAATATTTGTTTCTTGTTGTGCCAGTTCAAGCAGTTTCTTTTCAAACTCTGCTTTTTGTTGCTGGATTTGTTCAAGAGTCAATGCTTGCTTGGTCACCATTTTTAAAACTCCAAAAAGGAAAAAGGAAATTAGACAATCAAGCAAGTTAGTCTTTTCCTTACTTGATGTGTTTATTATAGTTCATCTAAAAAAAGATCGTCAACATCTTTTTTATAAAAGACCTTTTAGTTCGCTTGGTCTTTAAATATTTCACTCCATTAAAGACAAAACAAGATTTAAAAGTTCTTTTGTTTCCTCTTCTGTTATCTTGTCTTCTTTCTTTTTTGCCTTTAATTCTTTAATCCTTTGTAGCTTGTCCACATCACTCATAACAGGGCTTAAATAGTGTTTAAAGGCTACTTCTATACTATGCCCATTGCTGTTAGTTATTCCTGTTTGAGTGTTTAAATTGCTGTTTCCTTTGGTGTGGATTGCTTCAAACTTTCTAACACTTGAAAAGCCTAAAAGCTTCGCTACTAGCATAGTGTTTTGTTCTCCACCAGTGGAAAGCATACGGCTTACTTTTGTTCTTCTTAGGTCGTGAAAGTGGGTGTCTTCAAGTCCGTTTCTTTTCATCACTTCTGCAAACACTCGCCCAAAGCCCATAATACTATAAGTAAAAAATCTATCTCCTTTCGCTTCTTTCGCTGGTTGCAAGTTCATTAGAAATTCTCTTGCTGTTTCATCTAAATAAACGTCTCTGGGTCGTCCACTCTTTGTCTGTGTTAAGTGAATAATTCTAAAATCTGCTGATATGTGGGATTTTTTTAAATAAATAATCTCACTCCTTCGCATACTTGTTAAAAGAGAAAGTTTGCAAATATCTGCAAGCTGTTTATTAGAATAATTATTGATGACTTCTAAAAAATTGCTTTCTTCATCTTCACTTAAAATTCTTTTCCTGTAATTGATTGTATTTTTAAGCAAGTTCTTATTGTAAAGCCTTGTTATGTTTATGATGTTCTCGTATGTCTCGTCTATGTTTTCTAAGTTATTATAAACATTAGAAATATAGGTTATTTCCCTAACAACACTTATAGGCTTGATAGGTTTGTTTGTTTTGTCTCCTTGGAGTCTTGTTTTAATATAATTGTTTAAGTCTATCTTGTTAATCTCTGTTCTTATATCAAACTTTCCAAAGTGTCTATAAGTTGTTTTTTCGTGTTCTATTCCCATTGCTTCTTTTTCCTGTTTGGTAATATACCTATCAGGAATTGAAATAGAGCATATTTTCTTGATGACAGCTTTTTTCATTGCTATATTTCTTCTTTTTAATTCTGGCAATGTCTTTAAAGCTTTATCGTCTTCTATGTCAATTGCTCTTAACAATGGGTCTTTAAAGCATTCATCTTGTAGCCATCTTTTAGCTACATACTCAAAAGTAAAGTCTTTTCCTTCTTTTTCTTGTAAAGCTTCTTTTCTGGCTCGTTGTCTTTCTTCTTCACTGATAGAGTAAATTAATTCTTTTCCTTTTTCGGTTTTAGATAGTGTCAAAAAGCTAATTGCTTCTTTGACATCTTCAAAGTAATTATTTCTTTTTCCTTCATAGTCTTTTCTTGAAATTCTTACTCTGTATTTCGTCGTAGTGCTACCATCTGCATTAGTCCATTGCACTACTTGAATGCCTCTCGGCACCTTGCTTTTAGTGGGTTTTTTTGTGGTCATGTTGGGCTGTTTTTTTGGGTGATTTGTTGGGTGAATTTTTCAGGATTTGCCCAAAAAGTCTAGCCGATTTGCCCAAAAAAAGTCAACCATGCAATTTTTCACCAGGTGGAGTTAAGTCTATGATTTCAAACGAGAAAGGAGGTTATTTACAGCCACGGCTTGAGACTATCTGTCTCGGCGGTGGTTGTAGATAACCCAAAAATGCTTTTGGTGTCTCGACGCCACTTTTGCCCGCCTGCGTGGCGTATCTCAAGTTGATTGTGGCTATATGGGCGGCAGTGTTGAAGCGCCCACTTACAAAGCCGTATGTACGGGCGATACCGGCCACGCCGAAGTGATTCAGCTGACTTTTGACCCGGCCATTATCAGCTACAGCACCCTGCTTAAATTATTTTTTGCCCTGCACAACCCCACCACACTGAATCGCCAGGGCGAGGATGTTGGCACGCAATACCGCTCCAGCCTGTTTTTCCATAACGAAGCGCAAGAGAGCGCGGCAAAAGCAATGATCAAAGAATTAGCGGATCAGTATGCAGATCCCATCGTCACAACCGTGACACCTGCCGTGACATTCTGGCCCGCTGAAACCTACCATCAGGATTACTTCGAACAAAACCCTGAGCAGCCTTATTGCTCGGCGGTGGTGGCAGGAAAAGTGCGTAAGCTGATGCAGGACTACGGCGATTTGCTTAAATAAGCAAACCTCCAGGCAAAAGATACTTAGTCACAAAAAGAAACGGAGTCGTATGGGAACCAACAGACTTACTTTGCTTTGCTCCATGCCACTCCGTACTCTCGAAATCTTGTGGTTCAGGACTGAAGCTAGCCCTGACTGACAATCACTCACCACAAGACCTGACGGCGCTCTGCCGCTATAATCGGGGTTTTCCCCAGTGCATTCGGAACGCCATGACGCCGCAACTCTCCTTGCTTCAGCCCTATCCGTTTCAAAAACTTAAGCAGCTTTTTGCGGGTCTTAGCCCTAATCCGGCATTGGCACATATTAATTTATCCATTGGCGAGCCCAAACATGCCACACCCAGGCTGGTTACCGATGCACTGATCGCCCACTTTGATGGCCTGTCAGCCTACCCGGCCACACTGGGATCAGATGCGCTGAGGCAAAGCATCAGCATCTGGCTGAGCAATCGCTACGGTATTGCAGCCCCTAACCCGGCGACCGAAATCATTCCAGTGAATGGCAGCCGCGAAGCATTGTTTGCTTTTGCCCAGACCATCATTGACACCCGCCCAGAGCAGCAGCCCGTGGTGCTCTCGCCCAATCCCTTTTACCAAATTTATGAAGGCGCGGCCCTTTTAGCAGGGGCCGAGCCTTATTTTGTAAACTGCAATGCAGAAAACCGCTTTCAGCCCGATTGGGACGCCGTTCCAGATGCGGTCTGGCAACGCACCCAGCTGGTCTTTGCCTGCTCACCCGGCAACCCGACTGGCGCAGTCGCCTCGCTGGCCGACTGGCAAAAACTCTTTGCCCTGTCTGATCAGTACGGCTTTGTAATTGCATCTGATGAATGTTATTCAGAAATTTACTTTGGCGAAGAAAAACCGCTGGGCGCACTCGAAGCAGCAGCTCAGCTGGGGCGCGACTACCATAATCTGGTGATTTTCTCGTCCCTATCAAAGCGCTCCAATGTGCCCGGCTTACGCTCTGGCTTTGTAGCAGGGGATGCGAAACTTTTAGCGCAATTTCTGCTCTACCGTACTTATCATGGCTGTGCGATGAGCCCGATGGTGCAGGCAGCAAGTGCTGCAGCGTGGAATGATGAAGCGCATGTTGTCGAAAATCGCCAGCTCTATAGCCAGAAATTTGCTGCGCTTACCCCCTTGCTGCAAAGCGTATTAGACGTCAGCATGCCCGATGCGGCTTTTTATCTGTGGGCAAAAATCAAAGGGGACGATGCCGCCTTTGCCCGGCAGCTGTTTGAAGAAGAGCATGTTACCGTTTTGCCCGGCAGCTACCTCGCCCGCAGCGCCCACGGCGTCAACCCTGGTGAAGGCTATATCCGTATTGCCTTAGTTGCACCACTGAATGATTGCATTACTGCCGCAGAACGCATCGTTCGCTTTTGCCAGCGCCATCCTGCTTTTTAAAATCCTGCAGTGCGGGCAAAAGCCGCAAGCATATACCGCATCACCACTTTGGCGGGGTTCACCCGCCCTACGAATGACCAACCAAGGAAGCACCATGAGCCAACTTCAGCAAATCATCGAAACTGCTTTTGAAAACCGTGCAGAAATCACCCCTTCCAATGTGCCATCCGAGCTGCGTGACACGATTAATAGCGTGATTTTGGGTCTGGACAAGGGTGAATACCGCGTTGCAGAAAAAATTGATGGTCAGTGGCATACCCATCAATGGCTTAAAAAAGCCGTGCTGCTGTCTTTCCGCATTAACGACAACGTGCCTATGGATGGCGGCTGCACACAGTATTTCGACAAAGTGCCTTCAAAATTTGCTGATTACAGCGAAAACGATTTCCGCGAAGGTGGCTTCCGCGTGGTGCCAAACGCCATGGCGCGTCGTGGCTCCTTTATCGGTAAAAACGTGGTGTTAATGCCTTCTTACGTGAATATTGGCGCCTATGTAGACGAAGGCACCATGGTTGACACTTGGGCTACCGTGGGCAGCTGCGCGCAAATCGGTAAAAACGTGCATTTATCCGGTGGCGTTGGCATCGGCGGCGTACTTGAGCCATTGCAAGCCAACCCAACCATCATCGAAGACAACTGCTTTATTGGCGCGCGCTCGGAAGTGGTTGAAGGCGTGATTGTTGAGGAAGGCTCGGTCATTTCGATGGGCGTTTATATCGGCCAAAGCACTAAGATTTATGACCGCGAAACCGGTGAAGTGACTTACGGCCGCATCCCGGCTGGCTCTGTCGTGGTTTCTGGCAACCTGCCATCGGCTGACGGCAAATACAGCCTGTACTGCGCGGTGATTGTTAAAAAAGTAGACGCAAAAACCCGCGCAAAAACCAGTATTAATGATTTGCTGCGCGGTATTTAATCTGAATTATTAAATTCAAAAAACCCGGCGTGAAATTATTTACCCGGGTTTTTATTTACTTAAAATCAATGTAAATATTTAAACAGCCGCCCTGCGCGCCCTGCCCGTTTATTCAATCAAATAAATCCCGCCAAATAGAAATAAATCAACTAAGGACATATAAATTTCGATATGCTGAGCAGCTATTTCAGCCCATATCAGGCAACAAGCACATGACCACTCTATTGCCAATGCGTACTGCGGTTTACGAATCTTATCTTGAGTCTTCAATTCTTAGCTATGCCGAAGAGAATGTTCAGTCCGGCCGCTGGCAGGAAGAAGATGCGCTTGAACAATCCCGCAATGAATTTCACAAATTACTACCCCAGGGCACAGATACGCCCGATCACTATTTATTTGAAATCATTGGCAAAGACAATCAAAGCACCGTTGGTTTTATCTGGTTTGCCGCTGTTTCAGATAAAGGCGTGCGTCTTGCCTTTATTTATGATTTAGAGATCAAAGCCCCTTACAGGCGTCAGGGTTATGCAACGCAAGCATTTAAAGCTATTGAAACACTGGTGAGTGATCTTGGTCTGGCCAGCATTGGCCTGCATGTATTTGGCCATAATACCGGCGCGCAAGCTTTATACCGCCAGCTGGGCTACGAAGTAACGGGAATCAATATGCTTAAAAAGCTTTAGGAAAAAACCATGCAATTAGCGGAATGCTCAGACAGCCATTCAATTGCCAGCCTCTATCTGGCTTCACGCAAAGCATATCTTTCCTACGCGCCATTAGCGCATAGCGACGAAGCCATTTACAGCTGGGCAGCTGACGTGCTGATTAAAACAAACCGCATTATTGCTGCTTCAAAAGATGGCCTGATATATGGCTTTATCGCCACAGCAAGCGATGAAGGCAGGCATTGGATTAATCATCTCTATATCCACCCCCTGCACACCGGATCAGGCACAGGCTCAGCCTTGCTTGAATATGCATTAACCCAAATACCCCGCCCTGTGTATCTCTATACTTTTCAGGCGAATACCGGTGCGCGGCGTTTTTATGAACGGCATGGCTTTATTGCCCTGGAATTCAGCGATGGCACTGGCAATGAAGAAGGCTGCCCGGATGTGCTCTATGTACTCAACCAATCCCCATAAATGACCAGCGAAATAATGCCTCAGTTAAACATACGCCCAATGACCATTCATGATGCCGCAGCGGTCTCTGCCCTGCTGCCCGCACTGGATTACACAGGCAGCCCTTGCGATGTGGAAAGGCGCTTTGCAGCACTCTCTGCCCAGCCGGATCACGTCGTTTTTCTGGCATTTCACAATGAGCAACTGGCAGGCCTTTGCCATATCCAGGGCGTGCGCTTAATTGCGAGTGATGGCTATGCGGAGATTAGTGCGCTGGTCGTGAGTACCGCTTTGCAACGCAGCGGAATTGGCAAAGCCTTAGTCTGCCACGCAAAAGACTGGGCCATTTCAAAGGGCTATGAGCGGCTACGTTTACGATCTGGCCTGCACAGAGAAAACGCCCACCTTTTTTATGAAGCGATTGGCTTTAGTAAGAAAAAGGCTAGTTATGCCTTTGAAATACAGTTGTCTGACTCCAATCACCCACTTTAAGGATATCCCCCTGTGTCAGGATAGTTGAGATACTCCCTTTTCAGGGATTCCAACTTACTCAGGGGGCTGGTTACTTATCATGTCGCGTATTCCCAAGGCTCGTAAAGATGCCATTTTAAGCAAAATGCTTGC
>NZ_PDZG01000117.1 GCF_002735645.1 Iodobacter sp. BJB302 | reverse complement strand
GAGCCACGCGCAGTAGCCACTCCCCGCGCCGCGTCTGCAAATCCCCCATAAATCCTCCTGCTTGATAAAAACCTCAGCATGACGAAAAAAGGAAAGGGCGTTTAGATGGGAGGGCTAGGCGCTTACATTTTTTTTATTTTCATCCAAAGTGGACTTAATTGAATCTACATCTTTACGTGAGCACAATAATTCATTGCCCCCCCTATTCCATTGAACATTTGAATAATTAATCACAACAACGAACTCCCTGAAAATAAATTAATAAATAAACTTCATAAAATAATCGATTCAATTTTATTAATCGATTATGACAACATAACATCAATAAAAAAACCAACTAATGCTACAAAAAGGATCGCACCTTGCGTACATAAGCTTGGGTCTCCGGATAAGGTGGAATCGCGTTGCCATATTTACGAACCGCTCCTTCACCGGCATTATAAGCAGCCAAGACTAATGATAAATCAGCTAGAAAGGCATTATTTAGCCATTTAAGGTAACGCGCTCCTGCACGCACATTCGCCCTCGGATCCAATGCATCACTCGCTCCAAAACGACTGGCAGTGGCAGGAATTAATTGCATTAAACCGAGCGCTCCTTTAGGCGAGCGAGCCTCTGGATCGTACTGCGATTCAACCCTAATAACCGCATGCAATAAACGCGGATCCACACCTTCTTCTTGTGCAATTGCATCAATAATGGGAAATAGCTGACGTTTCTGCTCAGAAAGCTTAATTACTTTTACAGAGCGCTTTGATTCAACAATACTTGAGCGGTACGTTTTGTGGGGATTGAAGCGTTTAAAGCGTGAATCCGCCCCCTCAGCGCTAAGGCTTAATTGCCCATTCTCATCCACATAGGCAAAAATCCCTGCATGTACTAGCGGACTACCCCAAAACATTAATACAAAAAACATAACTTTACTGATAAAAAACAATATAAATTCTCCTGAAAAAGCACTTACCAATCAGACTCCAGCTTAGCCCCCCCATTGTCTTCATCCGGAAAAAAAGTCATGTCAGAGAAACGGTCAAAAAAGTAGGCTGTCGCTGTTAATTGGGTACATGCCCCAAGAAATAAACTTTCCAACGGTGTCATGGGCTCCTTCTGCCCATCACCCGCCTTAGCACTCCCCTTACAAAATGCAAACGCGGCTTGCAAATCAGCATTACGGGGAAAAGCAAGCTGTCCATCCGCCCCGCGCATCAACTTTGCGTAGCTGATCATCTCGTTAAAAGTGAGCTGTCGCCCGAGCTTCGTTGCCGCAGCAAATTGGCTTTCTAATTCTGCATAAAGTTCCTTATGTAAAATCTGCTTCGGCCCCTCTGTCTTGATGGTGCTACGCACATCGCCCGTTTTGTCTGCGGAGCCAATGTGAATACCAGAAGCGGGCTGCTCCACATTTGCCAAACAAGCAGCCGCACGACCAGCAAGGTCTTGAATACCGCTTGGCATAGATTGCATAGACGAAGACTGGGAGCTTATCGGCATAATTTTAAATCCTGGCATGGGATTCTCCCTCCGCGAATTGAGGAGCACCTTGTTCCTCTAACTGACACAACCAAGCTTGCGTCGACTTCACCCTAAGCGCTTCACAACGCTCTTTTAGCCTCAAACATTCTAAGGTTTGCTTGAGTTTATTATCCATCTCATTCAACACATGCACGGGCGAAAACTCCTGTACATGCTCACCATATTCAAGCATAAAACGCTCACCCGTATCGATTTGCATACAAGGTTCAAACCCCAACACTTCCTTTACCCGCCGCGCCATTTGAAGAGCTTGAGCTTTGCCTCGCTGGGGTAAAACAATACGGAGCGAGGTAACCCTAGGCGCTTTGCTTAGCCAGTCTTCCAAAAGTTGCAATAGCAAAGAAGGCACATCCAAAGCATCACTCAGAGCCTTACGCAGATCATCCTTGATGCTGCTTTCAATATCTGCTTGCAACTGAACACTACCCTGCAAATGCGCATGAACCTCGCGCAGACTCTGTGCCAAGCCCGTACTAAATCCATCGGCATAGGCCGCCTGATAAATCGCCTGAGCTTGTGCACTGGCCTCACGCAATATGCTGCTAGCACGTGCCCGAGCCTCACTTAAGGTTGCATGACTACGTTCACTATCGATCAGCTGACAGCGCCGTATAAGCACATCCTGCTGAATGTGACTATGTGGATTAAGAGTAATTTGTCTTGGCATAATCGATGGCAAAATTCAGTAAAGTGTAGTTAGGCTCAAGGCCGGGCGGCATAGCAATATTGAGCTGCTCTGGTGCAAACAGCAATGGCAGTCTCTGCGCAAGCGGCCTGGGTAATTGCGGCACAAACAACTGCAAATAACTTGCCCCAAGTGCTTGCGCACGGGTTTGCGCGCAGCCTTGATCAGGGAGTGCTATTTGAGGAGTAATGATTGGCAATCCTAAATAACGCTGCTGCATCAAGCTAAGTGAGGCCAATTGCCCACTGCGCACAAAATCAGCCCGCCCAAGCTTACAACCAAGCAAAGTAGCCGCAGTTCTTAAATGCCTCCAATTACTCACCAATGTACGTGTTAGTAAACTTGTTGTAGCAGCAGCGGGCAAATTACTACACAGCCCAAAATGGGCTAGTAAATGCGAATTTAATAGCTGCTGCTGAGCGGAGCCATGGAAACTATCTAAAGATTTAAAGCGTTGCGGATGAATATAATCAGCGGGCGCATAAAGCACATTTAATAACTGCTTCATCCCTGCGTTTCCCGCTTCGACGGGTATAAGCGCCGTCCGAATTTAATCCAGCACAGTGTTAGAACTACACCAATTAAACCGAGAAAAAGTACGCAAAGCCCCCCCAACAACCAAGGCGAGAGCGCTGCTTTCACCAAAGGAGAGGAATGCTGAGCAATCGGCTTTTTAGCAAGCACCACAGAAATATCATCGTAATTTACAGTTTGAAAACTATTTTTCAGAAATCGCTTAATTTCATTAATCAATAAGGATTCATTCACATCATTTTGGTAAATCACCAAGGCTGATAAATGCACTCCGCCAGCTTGCTTACGTGTATCCGCCCCTTCCACGTCATAACTCAAATGCAGGCGCGCAGAAACAATCTCGGGCATCGTAAGCAAAGATTGCTCAAGACGCTGCTCAATGGCTGAATACAGACGCGCTTTTTCAGCCCGAGGGGAAGAAACGAGTGATTCGGCAGGGAATAACTGGCTGATTTCAATGCGTGCCTTTGATGGCAAATCTCGCGTTTTAAGCAGATCAACTGCAGCACTAAAATCTTTTTCATCTACCAAAATGGTATATCCAAGCTTGCCCACATCTTTTTTATTTGCTGCTATATTAGCCTGCTGCAAGACAGCCAACACCTCATTGGCCTGGCGCTGATCCAGAGATTTTAATAGCTCTTGCTCACAGCCCGCCAACAGCACACAACACGCCAACAAGCAGGCACGTAAACAATTAAACATTACTGTGCCTTTACCAGCGTTTCAACAGTACTCACCGCCTTACGAGCCAGCGTACTGGCTAGTGAAATATCGAGAGTGTAATTAGCAATCGCCATTTGCATTTCATAGAGTTGCGCAGGATTAGTCACAGCAGCACTATTGATGCCATCAGTCACCGCGCCACGACGCACATCAGCATCCACACTCATACGGGCAAAGGCTTGGCTAGCACGCTCAGCCAAGCCCATACTGGGCTCAGCAATAGACATACTGCTATCAAGCGACATCGATACAGGTGAAATAGGTACTATATTCATTGTATTTTTTACTTATAAAATGGATGGGGTCGACCTTGTTATGGATCAATACCCTCCACAGGTTACATAAGCCACACCCCCCAGCGCAAAACGGGGAGTACGTAAATTTTCCTACCGTTCAACAACATCCGTCATACATTTAAAACATTGTATTAGCGGAAGTTTTGCACAGTACCCGCAGCGATATCCTTAAATGCCTTAGAAGCATTGGATTGTGCATTACGATAAATCGTGTATTCACTCAAAGACGATTGCACTTTCGCCAACAAAGATGGATCAGTCGGGTTCGCTGTAAGCTCCTTGAGCGCGGAGCTAAGTGCTGCGTTTAAATCCTTTACACCAGAATTAAACTCACCTGATAGCTGATCAACAAACCCAGCCCATTTGGCACCATTGCCAGCATTAACACCTGCTTCAACATTAGAGACTAGGCCTGAATGGCCAAAATTAGGCATTGCCATGATTTTTCCTTAATAAAAAATTTGAGAGACACCATGCTAGATAAATAGCAGGCATACACCACAACCGAACACTAGCGTAAGTTTTGCGCAGCAGAGGAGGCAATATCTTTAAATGCCTTGCTCATATTGGATTGCGAGTTACGGTAAATCGTATATTCGCTCAGCGCAGATTGTACTTTGGCAAGTTTGGATGGGTCGGTAGGATCGTTTTGCAACCCTGCTGTCGCTGCATGTAGCGCATTATTAAGGTTTTGCACTCCCTCATTAAAACCAGCAGACAGCGTATCAACAAAACCACTCCACGCGGCACCTTGAAAAGACATAACAAGTGAGCTTTTGACAGACATTACCACTTCGCCATAATCAGTGAGATCTTTAACAGCCTTCCTACCCGCAACATCTGCCGCAGCAATTGCCTGAGGTGTCGGCGCCCCAGCGGCAACCAAAGATTTATCATAAGCTGTTTTATAAGTATCTACGCCTACCTTCGCCTCTCGCTTTTTCACCTCCTTCAAAGCCTCATCTTCAATTACCGGTGCATTTTTTGTAAAATACTCAGCCAATTCAGCACCTGGTTTTGTGGCGATTTTACCATTCTCAATGGCGACCTCTGCCATTGCTTGGCTATTTGAAATCAATCCACTGTGACCAAAATTAGGAATTGCCATATCTATTACTCCAATAAAATTAATAAGACGTGCCAAACAAAGGGCGCTCAGAAAATATCCCGCTCACATCTGTGAGCTGAATTGTATTTATTCCAGAAATCACATTATTTGCAACGACCTCTTTTGAGAGGTACTCTGCAATATAAAACTCAGGCCCGATAGGATAACTGAGCTTTAAACTCGCAAAACGTTTCATGTACGTTTTTTTATATACATCTTGAATTAATTTCTCATTCATTTCCTTCAAAGCTTCTGCTTCAAGGGCAACTACATTCTCTAAAAAAAAATTAGCCAATTCACTATACAGGCCCTCTTCCGTATTAACATTTTTAGTAGTGACCTCAGCTATAGCATGACTGTTTAAAATCACTCCACGATGACCAAAATTAGAAATTACTATTTCCAGGACTCCAAATAAATTAATAAGGCACGTTAAATAAAGGACGCTCAGAGAGAAAGCCCCTCCTCACCCGAACATAGGGCCAAATTTGAACTAATCATCTGAATCAAAAACGGCGGTCATTATTCTCGTAATTAAAAAACCATGTTTCTAACTTGAATAGCCCACTGGCTCCCCAATTAGCCAGTGCGAGGGACTCATGCGCACATAACCTTCTTGGCCATATTTAAATGACTTATCCTTAAGCCAGTCATCACGTAATTCAGCATTAAAATGAACATAGCGATCACCCCAGGTAGCGTAAAACGCTTCAGTGACACGCTTAAACTCAGCCAGACGTACATCACCTGCATACACTGAGCTCACTAACCCGATCTCTTTTTTACCTTGCTGTAGACGATATTCAAGACCTATCCGTTTAAGACTATCTTGTGCGGCCTCCGCAACAGCTGCGTCGCTATGCCACTCCATACTCACTTGCTCGGCATAAGGCATGATCTGCATAAGCAAACTACGTACTCGTGCCTGAGTGCTGGCGTCATTACCCATACGAGTACTACTCAATAATATAGTGGGCTGCAACGGGGCTTGAAAGCGCAAGGTAAAAAACATAACCCCTTCGCGTTCCAGTAAAGGGCTCAGACGCCTTCGTTCATCCACAGCTGTGGTTACTCGCCAAGCCGTGTGCAAGCTACTGCGCATCAAAGCTTGGCGAGCCCATAATGCGTCACGCTCAGTCTGTGCAAACACGGTATATGTCTGATCACGCCCGAGGCTCACCGTGTAGGCATTGCTCGAACCATGTAAAATTTTATGGATATTCTCAACTTTGGGAGTTGATGATTGGGCATTCCAGGCCAGCGCACCACCACCCAACAAAAGAAGAATAAGCAATACCAAGCCCCACCACACCCAGCCTAAACGTCGTATGCCCGTTGTAGGCGAACAAGCAAGCTTGCTAGGCTGAGCCGCAGCTTCAGCAACAAGCAATTGCGGGCCATTCCCTTGCAATACTTCATCACACCACAGTTCGTCAGAACGCTTAATTGCAAAGCGCAAGCCCCCAACCGCCTGTATTTCATTGTATTTAAGCTGAATTTTTTCATGTTGTGCCGGGTGATACACCGTAGCGTTAAAAGCATCCCCAGCGAGATCTTCATCCAAATGCAGCGAGAAATTAATTTGCGGTGCACTAGCCAGCACAAACAAGGTGCGTTCAGTCAGCGCCAAACTAGCAGCCAACTGGGCATCCTCCTCTCCCTTCGCCCCGACACAAATACAATAGGCCTCGCGGCCAAGAGAAAACTCCACCCCGTTCAACGGACCAGACAAGGCTTTGAAAGTAAAACTCACGAATTGCCCTAATTTATTTAGTTAATTAATTGCACATTAAACCCGATCGTTTATTGCACCAGCGAGCTTAGTGAGGACCCCATCTCTAGACAAAAAAATCGCTCTGTCACAGCACATTCACACTAAGCACCCATTGTGCCTTCCAAACTAAGCAAAACAAATCAGACAGGTACTAAACTGGGCAGGAGTGGGTAGGATTAACTCTATATTCAGCGCACCTAACTTAGATCGCTATTTTTTAGATTGCCACCATTTAGTCAAAATCGCTTTTTAATAGCGATAAATGTCTGGTAAAAATTAAAATAACGCTTTCATTTTTAAAATAGCAGAGTGGTATATGCCCCCTGTGTCAGGATAGTTGAGATACTCCCTTTTCAGGGATTCCAACTTACTCAGGGGGCTGGTTACTTATCATGTCGCGTATTCCCAAGGCTCGTAAAGATGCCATTTTAAGCAAAATGCTTG
>NZ_PDZG01000116.1 GCF_002735645.1 Iodobacter sp. BJB302 | reverse complement strand
CTCGGAACTGGAGCTGGCAAGATGAAGTGCAATTGAACCCCGACCGGGCTATTGAGCCTAAAACAAGCGAGGAATTACAGGTCGCTTAAATCGTAAAAACATCTCAACTATCTTGACAATTACCGCACTTCGATTCCTCCAAGTAAATCTTGCCAAGCGGCTCCAGTGTTTTGTTCTAAAACTGCCAGAAGATTTATAAACGAAGTTATGGTGGTTCGTGGTGTTCGAAAATAGCTATCTCCAATACGGCTTGAGCAGTGCTCCATAAAGCTAAAAATCCCCTGGTCTGGAATCAAATACTTTGCTTGGTCACCTGCGGCATAAACATGTCGAATATTTTGAAGTAATACATAGAAGTCTTCAGGCGTAAGACTTGAAAGTCGTACGACTGGACCACTGAAGTCCACCAAGCCTCCCACGGCAAATGTGTTTTGAGCCAAGCGACTTTGAAGTGCTGGATAGCTGTATAAACCACGTCGTGTATCAAGCAAGAACTCAGGCGTTCCTCCAAGAACAAAACCAAGGCCATCTGCTGAGCCCTGCAACGAGTCATTTAAAATCCGCAAGATTTGCTCATAATTGGCATTTCTTGCTTGCGTATTTGAAAGCTTGTACAAATTAACTAGTTCATCGAGATTCACGAGCAAGCCCGAGAATCCGGCCAACCGAACAAAGCGAGCAAGCAATTTCAATTGGTCGTAAACAGCGGCATCATCAACAATACTGCGCACACCTAAGGCCTGCTTAGCATCTGTTTTGGTTGTGAACTCGCCACGTAGCCAGCGGATTGCATCAGCTTTTAGTTGCTCGAGTCCCTCTTCAACACCACGGCAATAAGCTGCAATAACATCAGCGAAGTCATAGCCATTCACTAGTTCTGTTAAATGATTTAGCTTTTCTCTAATAACGGTTTCGGTTGAAAGGCCATTTGCTTTGGCTTCCAATTTTGCCGTGGAAATAAATTTCTCGACAATTCCAGCAAGGGCACCACCATCTGGTTTGGTTCTGGTCGAAATGTTGCGCATCATCTCCGCATAGAGCGACCGAGCTTGGCCACCACTAGCATGAAGTCTACGGTCAGGATTTAAATCTGCACTTGCTACGACTAGCTTTTTTTCGAGCGCTACTGTGCGAACTAGATTAAGGAAAAAAGTTTTGCCTGCACCATATTCACCAGTAACAATTCGAAATGCAGACCCGCCGTCAGCAACACGGTCTATATCACCAATTAGAGTTTCGATTTCATTAGTACGTCCAACTTGAATTAAATGTTGGCCTGCGCGGGGAACTACACCGGCACGTAGTGATTGAATAACTGCATCTCGGTCTTTCGGGCGTATGGTGATGGTCATGCTTCAATTTTCTCCAGAACTTCAGCGTTAACTTCAATTGGGTCATCACCTTCGGTGAATGGGATGTCATGAACGTCATATGTTGCTTCATTAATTCGCTCAAGCGCACCGTCAAGCATCAAATCAAGGTCTGACGCCACATCAAGTAACTCTTCACGATTCCATTGTGGTCTTGAAAGTAGCATACGAGCTAGTGCGTCATGCGACTCGTCAAGGCCAAGCAAATAACTCTGTTTTGTTATTGATTCGGAATCATCCTGCTCGATAGCAACTTCAATAGATGGACTCGGCGTTGAAATTTGAGCTTCTTCATTGAAAATATTGGCTAGTAAGACTGAAACCTTGGCGGTGTCTTGTTGCAAGGCCGCAATGCGTGCAGAGTCAAGTTTGAAAGTTGAAACCTCTGCTTTTTTGGTGGGTGTCACAGATGGGGTATCTGGACTTGCCGCATGAATATCACTAAATACTTTTTTACTATCAATGCCGAGAACTTTGTAAACCTTCTCAAGCATCTTGATTTCTTCAATCGTAACCTTCTCATCTGATTGAGCGACTGTTGCCATAAATGAGCCAAGAATTTCTTTGGTTTCTATATCCAACGGCTCGAGTTGTTTTTTTAGTGAAGTCAGGGATGCAGGAGAAATGACGAGCAAGCGAAGCAGCGCCAATAAACGGCGGTTGTGATACGGAGTTAGATGTGTCCAGCTTTGAATTTGCTCACGCAAAAGTGCGGCTTCTTTTGCATCGAAATCTCCATCCGCTGCTGCAATCGATGAGGCAAGCTGAAGAGTCAATACGGCTATCTGATAAGCTGGTGTTATTGGAGAAATGATTTCCCCAGCTGGAATATCAAATAAAACGACTGTGTCTTCTAGTTTAGGAAGTTTTGCGCCACCGAGTAGATTTGGTTCTATGCCGATGCCCATCGACTCTAAAGCTTTGGCTAACGTAATTGCTTTATCTTTTGTTAGCACTGATTTGGCATTTAATGCGGAAAGTAGTTTTTGATATGGCATTACTATCTCGCCATCCTCCATTCCTGATTGAATGCTCTTCAACGCTAAAGTTAAATTGTCAGGCCACAACAATGGAGGCAAGAGCAATACACCTTCAAGCTCAGTGCTACCTTCCAAGTTCTTTGATAAGTAACGGCTATATGACTCCAACTCTTTTGTCGTTGATTCGACTATTTCCTGCAACTTTTTCAATGGCCCAGTAAGTACAGTTACATCAGGAATATCACCAAAGCTCAGTTTTGTTTCGCCATTTCGCAGCAAACCGGCTGACGCTGGGCGGTATTGAAATTTCAGTTTGGTTTTGTTGCGAGGTAACAGCAGTCCTTCAACAAATTTCTCGTGATAGCGTAATGTAAATAGTCTGCTGAATTCACTCTCGCAACGAGTTGCGGGAGTCCTTAATGAAATGTTGGGCGCATGTTTAATCCATGCAAGTGCAAGAGTTGCAGGTACGGGAGCGCTATCTATCGCCGCCTGCCCAAGAGCAAGACGAATATACACGGGCACATCATATGACTTTGGAAAAGTTGGTACCGGCTTCAGATACAGAGAGTCTGCACAATTGCTCATGGATATCCAGTCATATAACTGGCCGGCATAGCTCCGGAATGAGCCCGAGGCTGGACCATAAATTTTTAATAAACGCTGCAGCTCTTGCGCTATTACAGATAATTCGGCTTTTGCAATAGGGTCTGTTTGAGCATCAACCAATACCCGGCGTTCAAGACCGTAGAAAAATAAAAATACAAATCCGATTTCAGCTTCAGGGTCCTTTCTGCCGCCAGCTAGCCAATTCAGATAAGCTCGCCGCGCAGAATCCGAAATCTCTGAATAACTTGGCCAATAACTAAATTGTCGCTCTGTGTAGTCACCATATTTTGCAACTGGTTTATTGGTCGCTATTAATGAAGGGTCAGGGGTATCCCCATAATGAGTGGTGGTGCCTACGTAAACCATTCCACCAGTAATCGTGGTTCCTGCAACCTCGATATGCTGACCTATTGGAATCCATTTTTGTGAACCCGACCCAGAAGGTGGGGCAGGAATTCGATATTCAGATGCATCAGTATGTGCGGTATTGACTCTTACTTGAATGGGAATGTCTTCGTTTGTAATTGCGTGCTCTCGAGTTGGTGATTTTATGGAATGGCTCGAAATAGTATTCGTACTTGCTTTTGCTGTTGTTAATGGTTGTTTATCGCGTGCAATCACCGCTTGGATATCATTACCTGTGCTGCTTTTTTTGGTGAGTTTTGATACAGCCCAAATCAAGCCAATAATTCCCAAACCTATCCAAATTTCCTTTGGTACTGATGCGACCAAGGCCACAATGCAAGCAATAACTATGACTACGACGTTACCGGCGCTAGATTTTTTCTGCCTTGCCATGTGATTTATCCTTAAATTGCATGCTTTTATAAGTTGCAGCATTAGATTTTTTTAGCAGTAGTCATGTCTAGATGGCATTACTATCCAAAAAACACAATTCAATATACGCCAATAACATTGGTTTCTTAGTGCTGAAGCCTAACCAATAAAAAATGTAAGTAAATATTTTACTCTTGAACGTACAGAATTTGTGCTCAGTTCTGTCAAAGACTAAGAAAAATGCCAAAAACACTTGTTTTAAAAAACATTTTTTGAGCGATTTTAGAGAAAATTTCAAAAATTTTGCTAGCTTAAAATCCAACAAATACAACATCTTATGGTGTTTTTGCAGGGCAATACCAGAGTAAGTTCAGGGTGCAATACCAGAGTAATGCAAACCTATTGCATAATCTTATTCAATTTATCCACCCAAACTCACCGAACGTCGCCACTCAGCTTACCAATTTAGCTACAGCCAAACTCGGATTGCAGCTCGCTTTGATTGACGGGTTTAAACTATGCGACAGCCCGCAGTCGGCCAACAGCAGACTTTTGTCCTCACGATTGTGACCTAACTGAATGCCCGCAGTAGCTGCTATTGCAGACATCAATCCAGCCCACTCCAGCCTTCAGTAGCTCGGCGAAAGCAACCCCCGTGCGAAGCTAGTAATACAACAAGCTGCATATTTTTGCGTCAACTATAATGTGCACTAACAATTACTGTGGGCTTTTGGCTGACGGTATTAGGCCAGCAACCGGCTTATGCAAAAAAAAGACCCGTTACGAACACTGAATCATCAATAACATGAGAGGCATTCGTAAGAGAATAAAGTGGCAAAATTAGGATTTACCACTTGCTTTACATATACTAGGTTTACATTTCCTTACAAAAAGTAATTTTTACGTAATTATTAAACTGTACTTTACTAGCAAATCAAGAGAGCTGATTAATCTAACCACTGAAAACTTAAGCAAGCTAATAGGAGAAAAAATGAAGAAACTATTTCTCACCGCAATATTCACTGGCTGTTTAGCAACTGCAAACGCTGGATTAAGTGAAGGCTTTGCAGCACTTGAAGCAAAAAACTACGTATTGGCGCACAATGAATTTATGCAATTAGCTAAGTTAGGTGATGCTACAGCTCAAAATATCCTTGGCATGATGTATGAAAGAGGGCTAGGCGTATCGCAGGACGCCGTCAAAGCTGTGAGTTGGTTTCGTAAAGCCGCTGAGCAAGGAAATGCTATTGCGCAAGACAACCTCGGGCGAATGTATGAGAACGGTCAAGGCGCTCAGCAGGATTATGCCCAAGCCGTATTTTGGTACCGTAAGGCGGCTGAGCAAGGAAATGCCATTGCACAATCTAATCTCGGCGTGATGTATGACAGTGGTCGAGGCGTGCCAAAGGACGCTATTCAGGCGGTGAGCTGGTATCGTAAGTCTGCTGAGCAAGGCAATGCCATCGCACAACACAACCTCGGTGCGATGTACGAAAATGCCCGAGGCGTGGCGCAAGACTTCACCCAAGCAGTGAGCTGGTATCGCAAAGCCGCGGAACAAAACTTTGCTAAGGCGCAATCTAATCTCGGCGTGATGTACCTACTCGGTCAGGGTGTACCGCAGGACTATGTTCAAGCGGCCAGTTGGTTTCATAAGGCAGCAGAGCTAGGAAATGCCGATGCACAACAAAATCTAGGCGCGTTGTACTACTTTGGCCAAGGCATGCAGCAGGACTTTGCGCAAGCGGCAAACTGGTTTCGTAAGGCGGCTGAACAAGACAATTCAATTGCGCAGTTCAACCTTGGTATCATGCATCAACTCGGTCAAGGCATGCAGCAGGATTATACCCAAGCAGCGAATTTTTTTCGTAAGGCCGCTAAGCAAGGGAGTGCACCTGCGCAATCTAACCTCGGCATGATGTACCAAAAAGGCCTAGGTGTACCGCAGGACTACGCCCAAGCTGTGAGCTGGTATCGTAAGGCCGCTGAGCAAGGAAATTCACCAGCACAGTTTAATCTTGGTGTTATGTATCAGCTCGGTAAAGGGGTGCAGAAGGATATGGTTGTGGCATATGCTTTATTTAGTCTTGTGACTGTTGAAGCATCTAGCGAGCAAGCCAAAACTAAAGAGATTGTTTTATCGGCAATGAACCCAACGCAAATTGAGGCTGCTAGGCGATTAGGCATAGAAATTGCTAAACCAGCCAATTTAGTAAACGCGCTTGAAGCGTACTTTAAAAAGGTACAGTAAAAAAATTCACTCCGACAACTGTTCACTACTAAATAGTTTGCTGCCGCTCATATTGTGGCTTGCTGAATGACGGCAGTGGGTCTATTCTGTTGAAAAAGTCGGTCGCTTGCCGCTGTTCACGAAAATCGATGCAAAACTCTAGTAAATCTGACCGTTATTTAAGCAAACTCATGTCAATTTGCTGAATTATTAAGCAATTTTTAGGTGTATTTGTCATGGAGCAGGAGAGAACCCGACTTTTTCAACAGAATAGGTCGGGTGCGGTCTCTCAAGTACATTGGATAACTAGATACATTTTGTCCATTTTACAGATACATAAATGTGATGTACTTTCAGTGAAGAGTTGCAAGTAATCCAGGGTCCTCCAGCCAAACGGTGTCTTCCGGATCGATCAGCAGCTGGGCAATCATTTGTAAGGCTTGTTGTGAGCTATTCAAAATAAGAATTTGCTCTGGCTGGCAATCTACGCCACGGGCTTGCGCAAGATAGCCTGCAATAGCCGATTGCAAATCCGGCAAGCCTTGTGCCGGGCCGTAGCTGGCGAGCGCTGCGCCACTTTTGCCCCAGCGCTGCTGCATCAGCTTTTGCCACAAGGCATGCGGAAACGCGCGGGTATCGGGCTGGCCGGCATTAAATGCCATGCTGGGCAGCGCGCTGTCCCGGCAGCCGCCCGCATCTACAATTCCTTGCCCCCTCTGAGAGAGCTGTGCCGGCGCGCTGGCCACTTTTTTTGACGGGCGCAGCTGCGGCGTAAAAGCCACAAAACTCCCTGATCCTGCCCGCCGTTCAAGATAGCCTTCTGCTTCCAGCTGCTCATAAGCGGCCTCTACGCTGCTGCGTGAAATGGCTAAATCTTTGGCGAGCATCCGGCTGGCAGGCAAGCGGCTACCCTGAGGTAATCGGCCTTCGAGCAAGGCTTTACGCAGGGTGTGGATCAGCTGGGCTTGAATCCCTATCCCAATAGTGGCGCTTGCAGCAAAAAGGGTGGGCCAGAGTGGCGCAGAAAGTGGTTTGCTCATAGAGGCAGAATTGGTAGGTGGCAACAGGCCAATTTACCTTTAAATTAGCGTTGTGAACACCTTGTTGGAGATGAGAATGAGTGATCAATCTGCAGTAAAAAGTAGTGGCTTAGCCAGCCCTGCCGAGTCGGCCGCGTACTTGGCAGAGAAACTGCGCTTTCATACCGATGCGGCCGATTTAGCCAGCGATCTGTATGCGCGGCACCCGGAGATTATTGCGCTGGATACCCGTAGTGCCGAGGCTTATGAGCGTGGGCATATTCCAAGTGCAATCTCGTTTCCTCATCGCTTCATGGACGAGGCAAGCACGGCGCAGCTGGATCGCAGCAAAGTTTATGTGTGCTATTGCGATGGCATAGGCTGCAATGGCTCGACATGGGGCAGCTATAAGCTTGCCAAGCTTGGTTTTACGGTGAAAGAGCTGATTGGTGGTTTGGACTTTTGGCAGCGGGATGGGTTGCCGATTGCCATCGGGGAGGAGGCGGGGGTGTTGGTG
>NZ_PDZG01000115.1 GCF_002735645.1 Iodobacter sp. BJB302 | reverse complement strand
CCCTAAATGTTTATTAAAAATTTATAGATATTTTATTACAAACAACCATTATAACAATCGTACACATCAATATATAATTTAACCATCAACATTAAAGAAAATAGAAAATAGAAAATAGAAAATAGAAAATAGAAAATAGAAAATAGAAAATAGAAAATAGAAAATAGAAAATCCAGTGTTTACGCTAGATCCTGGATAAAAACATTCAAAGATGAAAATTTAATCCGTCAACTCGTACGAATTTTCTACAGAGCCGCAGGCTCTCCATCAATTAAAATGATAGCTTTCTCCAAGGCATTGTTTCTTGCCCTTCTGCCTCCTCGCTACTCAACGCTTGCAGATTCCAACGCTGTTTTTCGACTTGTGTCCAACGCTCAAACTTCATCGTCTTATAATCCAACTCTCGCAAGCGGATTCGTATCGTTTCCAGTTGCTCTTTTAGCAATTCACACTGCTGCTTGCATTGCAATTGCTCAAGACGCAATTTTTGAATTTCACTCAGCAACACAGCCTGTTGCCGACGGTGCTCAAACAATTGAGCTTTACTCACTGCAACTGCATTTAAGCATTGAGCCTTTAGCGTAGTTTGCACATTTAGCAAGCTTGTTTCGATAACAAGCAGCTGAGCTTCTTGCGTGGCCACCGCCTGCATCTGCAAGCTCAACAGACGCTGCTGTATTTGAGTTTTTCGCTCAGACAGCGTCAGCAGTTTTCGGCCCTTATGCCACAGCGGCATGCAACGCCTTTAAGGTGTGGTCAAACTCGCTGGGCTCTTGCACAGGCTGACGCAATACATCTAACAGTGCTGGCTTACAAGAAAATGCGTGATCATTCTCGGCATTTTCTCCTGAGCGATATTCGCCCAGATCTACATAAAGCTGCATCTCTTCAAGCTTTGTTAATAGCGTACGCACTTTTACTGCCAGAGCCTGATGTGCTGGTGTAGTGATCTGAGCAAACAAGCGGCTGTTGCTGCGCAAAACGTCAATAGCAGGAAAATGTCCCTGACCCGCTAATTTTTGAGTTAAATAAATATGCCCATCCAAAATAGAGCGAATTTCATCTCCAATAGGGTCCGCTTCTTCTTCCGACTCTAATAAAACGGTGTAAAACGCCGTAATGCTGCCACGTAAGGTCTTACCTGAACGCTCTAATAACTTAGGCAAAGCATCAAACACGGACGCAGGGTAGCCGCGACGGGCGGGCATCTCACCTGCCGCCAAGGCGAGATCACGCAAAGCACGTGCATACCGAGTTAATGAATCCAAAAGTAAAATGACTTTTTTACCTTCGTCCCGAAAATGCTCTGCGACTGTGGTAGCGATCTGTGCCGCATTACAACGATCTACCGAGGCAGCATCTGAAGTTGAGTACACCAAAACAGTACGGTCTTTATGCGCAGAATGCCGAAGCCATTCGCTAAACTCGGCAACCTCACGACCACGCTCTCCAACGAGCCCCACCACAAATACATCTGCGTCAGCGTGTTCAATAAGCATATTCATCAAAGTGGTCTTACCGCAGCCGGCAGGTGCAAAAATTCCCACCCGCTGGCCAACACCGCAAGTGAGCAAGCTATCTAAGGTGCGGATGCCTGTTGGTAAGACGGTGTCAATGGATGCCCGCTCCAAATAACTTGGAGGTAAAGCGTCAATCTGGCGAGCGTATCCACAAGAAACACGCTCAGGACTGAGGCGCTCCACAATATCGCCATTGGCGTCAAGCACCGCCCCCAGCATTGCATCGCTCACTTCGATACACTGGCTCTTACCGGTAGGCATTACGAGCATCTGACGCGACAGACCCGCTGTAGAGCCAAGTACACTAAGCATGGTCTGATCCCCGCTAAAACCGACCACCCTAGCCCGGACGCTGACCTGAGTAGACATCAGTGAATCGCGCAGCTCACACAGCTCGCCCACAAACACATCAGGCAAAGGCGCCTCGATCATTGGCCCGCGCAAGTGATGTGGATGCGCATAGTGGCACCACAACGATGTAAATTTCATCGATTTACAATCTCGTGGGCATCAGACATCGAATTAAAAAAACTTTGCAAGGAAAAGGCAAAAGTTTCCGGAGATTGCAAAAAATCCTGATGTAATGTGCCGCGATACTCCAAATGTCCATCGCGCTCAGCCACGATAGGCTGCCCCATCTGCAAATAGGCTTGTGGCTCCATTAAGTGGGTTAGTAAATCATGACCATACTGGGCCATGGCAATCTCATTAAATTCGGAGATCCTGCTCCATAACCACACACTATATTCATCCTTTACCAAATAAATACTTGGTGCACCATCAAAATTGAAACAGATGGTCGAATGTCCATCAATATCCTTAACTAGGCCACCAGGGAAACCTAAATGCTGCAGCGCCGCCTTTACCAAAGCAGCCATATCTAAATTTTGCATATCCATTTTAAATCGTCCTTAAAACATCAATTGATATTGAATCGCTTATTTCACCAAACGACAAAACTTCTAACTCGCCATATTGACTCTCAATTAAACGTTTCACAAAACGTCGAATATCCACCGATGCCAGTAACACCATATCTTTATGCGCAATAGAAAGCCCATTTAGACCCACCGCAAATAAATCCATGATTTCTTCCGCCTCTGCTGGGTCCAAGTTTAAAAATACTCCCGCATTGGTTTGCCTCACGCCTTTGCGCACCATCTCTTCAACGCCTGGCGACACGACAATGGCCCTGATTTTTCCCTGCGCCGCAAATTTATCCGAGATATAACGCCCCAAAGACGAGCGGATATGCTCCACCAAGGTAATCACATCCTTTTCTTTCGGAGCCCACTTCGCCAGAGACTCTAAAATCAACTTCATATTCCGGACAGAAATACGTTCCAGCAATAACCTTTGCAGTACTTCTGAAATCTTTTGTACAGAAGCATGCCGATAGGTCTCTTTCAGTAATTCCGGATATTTTCCTTCAAGCTCATCTAATAGATTTTTTGCTTCCTGAATACCAAAATACTCTTGCACATTACGAGCCAACAGCCCCGCCACATTTTGATACAGCTCATCCACATCACTGCGCAGGGCATAGCCCATTTTTTCCACCTGAGACGCATCCGCTTCACTCACCCAAGCACTAGTACGCGTGACGCCTTGTATCAGTTTTACATTGATATCGAGCTGACTTAATTCATCTCGATAATCCATGATATGAAATTGCCCACATGGACTATCAAACTCAGCAGCTCTCACTTCATTTACAAACACCCCAACCTTACTCTCATCAGCAGATGCCGAATAACTCACAACCGCTTGAGGCAAACGAATTCCATAATCTAGGAAAAAACGATTCGTTATATTTTGTAAAATATTTTTACTAACCCAATAAGATTTATTGCGCTCCGCCACCACAAAAATAAGGGGCACTGTTTCGGCACTCATCTTGCCCGTATCTAGAGTTGATTGATCGGTTTCCACATTACCATGCTCATCAATGAAAGTAGCCGCCCCCCCTTCTGAAGATGCCTGTACCTGTGCTGCCTGAGTTCGCCGCCAGTACAAAAACGCCATCGCCCCCGAAAGAACAATAAACACAGGAAGCGGAAAACCCGGCAACATTCCCATTGAAAGGGTTAAAATAGCGGTCACTAAAATCACGAATGGATTTTGAAATAATTGACTTACAATGCTATGCCCTAAGTTCTTGCTTTCCCCATTGACACGGGTCACCACAAAACCTGCTGCAATCGAAATAAGCAAAGCGGGGATTTGTGCAACTAAGCCATCCCCAATGGTCAACTTGGTATAAACACTCAAAGCATCAGAAAACGAAGTACCACGTTGCACCATACCAACGGTAATACCACCAATAAAATTCACAAAAATAATAACAATACCTGCGATGGCGTCACCTTTAATAAACTTCATCGCCCCATCAAACGAGCCATAAAGTTGACTTTCTTTTTCTACCGTCGCACGTCGCTCCTTTGCACTTTCGGCATCTAAAATACCAGCGCGCAAATCCGCATCAATACTCATCTGCTTACCAGGCATACCATCCAAAGAAAAGCGGGCAGCCACTTCGGCAACCCGTTCCGATCCCTTGGTAATCACGATAAACTGCACCACCGTGACAATTGCAAACACTACAAACCCCACCACCAAACTATCGCCAATAACATACTCGCCAAAAGTGCTCACAATATGCCCAGCATCGGCGTCCAGTAAAATCAAGCGACTCGTGCTAATTGATAGAGCCAGGCGAAATAGCGTTGTAATCAAAAGTAATGAAGGGAACGATGAGAAGTTTAAAACTCTTTCAATATAAAACGACCCCAGCAGGATCAATAATGAAATGACAATATTGACGCCAATGAGCAAATCCACCAAGACCGTCGGTAAAGGGACAATCAGCATTGCAATAATAATGACGATCAACGCCAAAATAATTAGCTCTGGCCGCGTTGCCAAAGCACCCCAAGTTCTTTTTAACATGCCTAACCTTTTCTAATTGATTTAGTTAAATGTTTTTAAATTCAAAACACCAACCAAACCCCCATGCATTAGGGCACAGCCTTTCTCAGCACAAGCAATATGTGGAGTAAAGAGGAGCGGTGCTCAGCCCCCTGCAACAATGCATAGTCATTAATGTTCTCTGATTACTCTTTAGGTGCAGACAAACTATTCTGAAAGCGCTTCTGATGATCTACCTGCGCCTCCCTAACGTAATGGTCACTGGCCCAGTCTAAAATTTTATCTAGAATCAACTGCTTGCTCTCAGGAGCAAAAAACAATTGCTCATCAATACTTCGTACTGAAGCTAAAAGCATTTGCAACAATTGCGCTTTATCCGCTATAGAGAATATCAACAAACTTGATGCTATCGCTTGGCTGACCGAGGCCTCAAATTCAAATGGCCGCCGCACAAAATCAAACCACAAAGACAATAAGCTCACCTCATCAAGCCCTGCTTTTGTGGCAAGATCCCGACCTTTAAATGAACCAATAAAATCAGACTCGCTAGATTTCACGCGCTTCAATTTCACAGTGTGGTGCAGCAAGCGCCCAAACTCTTCTCGTGCACAACTAGGGTCATGCGCCTGGATATCAAAGATCAAGGCTGACTCCAAAAATGCCAGTACCCAACCACGCTTTTGTGCCCCAAATTGCTCGACCCATTGCTCGTACTGAGCAACCTCATTTTCTACGCAGCCTAAGAAATCACGATAGGCTGTACGCAACGCCTTTGGGCTAACCTCCATACGTGCGCCGTGCAACTTTGCCTTTAATCCAACATTAATCCCCGCCTGACATCGTTGCGGATCAGCCTGCATCAAGGCCTGCTCAAGAGCCTGCTCCAAGATATCGGAGTGCAAAGCTTCAAGACCACGCTTTTTTAAAAGTTCACGCAAGACCAGGACCAGATCACTGTCATCTGGAAATAAACTGCGTGCATAAGCCAGCAGCACCTCGGGACTCATCCCCTGGCTACGCAATAAAGCAAATACTTTGGCCACTTTGGGCTCTGCATCGTCTTCTAAAATACGTTCAAATTGCTCAGAGATTCTTTGAGACTTCTTATCAATACCCGTCTGGCGCCTAAATTGAGTCAAGACAGCAGATAAATCGTCCTGAATCAGCAGCATCAGCTCCTGATCGCTCCGCTCACGCCCCTCCGCCTGCTCAGGCTCTACCTGAACTTCCGTCCGCCTTGGCTCAAGCTTATGGCGTTGAAACGAAATCCCATCAATGGCGGCCATGCTTGTCTCCAGCAGATTGCCTGAGTAACTGAACTACTTCGTCCAAAGCGGCATCAGGGTACAAAACACTCGGAGCTGTAAATTGCCGTGCATCCCAAGTGCTACCCATCTCTAATGGTCGAGGCTGAATTAGAAATACCCGTACCATTTTTTTTACATCCTCGGTTGTCGTGCGAAATGCACCACCAACCCAAGGCAAGTCACCCAGCAATGGCACCTTACTTTCCGTCTTTTTATAATGCTCAAGACTATAACCACCAATCAATAAACTCTTGTCTTTTGGCACTCTCGCTACCGTATTAATCTTAGTGCGCGTAATCACGGGCATGCCATTTACATTACTTGGACCATTGCTACTGGGTGACGTTGCACTACCATCTTCAATATTTAAAATCATTTCAACCTCTTCGCCTTCTGCACTAAATCTTGGCAAGACATTGATCAACGTGCCATAGGTGACACTTTCTAAAGCCACGGCACGTTCAGATTCGAGTTTGGTATAAAAAGTACTATTATTATCAAAAATGGCGGGCACATTCTCCTGAGTCAATATAATTGGACGTGAAACAATTTGCGCCTGACCTTTTTGACTCAATGCCATAATAGACGCTACAAACTTTGCCCCATCTAATACAGATGTATTTCCACCAGCTAATTGCACGCTGCCCGCATTGAGAGCTACCTTTACTTTATTTCCCACATTTACAGCACCCTGCCAATTCACACCCAATTGATCCAAATTACCCTTAGAAATATCAATAATCCACAGTGACAATTCAATATGGCGCTTAGGTACATCCAGCTGCGTAATCAATCCATGAATAATATCTACCTGCTCACGAGTCCCCTTTACCAATAGGCTATTAGTTTCAGCATAAGCAGCTATTTTCACCTGCCCCTGTGAAGTATTAAATGTCTTACTATCCAAAGTTTTACCAGCAGCAATTAATGGGGCGGCTTCAACACCTACAGGGGGCTTTTCTCGGGGACGCTCAATAAGCTCAGCCCCATCGGCCGCCAGCATAAGCCCCACCACTGAAGCGATACCAGGTAGGGTTACTTTTTCACTACGCAAATCAAATGAGCGGTCATTTACAAATGTGTTGTGCAGCCGAATGACCTCAATTTTTTGCTTATTAAGATCTACATTCTTATATAAATCATCCAAATAGCCTGCCGCATTTGCAACTAAATCAACATATACTGGCGGGCCCGATATATAGAACGTATTGCTCTTTGCGTCTCCACGAATTGGATAGCGCTTATCAAGCAAGCCGGTACGTCGCATAAATTCACTAAGATTATTTAGCGACGCATTACGCAAAGACAGCATTGCATTTTTTACCTCGCTATTATCATAAACATAATAACTTGCACCATCGTCATACCAAATCAAACCAACTTGATTTGATATTTTATGTAATAGCTGCACAGGCTGCGCAAAATCAAACTCGCCCGTTACCGTCTTTTTCATTGCCTTAGGACTTAATATAAATGGCTTTTTAATGTCTGCTGCCAATGCATTAAGCAGCAATTGCACACTCTCATTTTTTGAGACATATCCAACCCGCTCACGATTATCCTGCATCTTATTTACTAAAGGATCAGCCTGCGCCTTCAGCGTCATCACACACAAAATAAATACAATACCAAAGACTTTAAACTTATTCATTAACACATTCCGTTCAAAATAACTCACTCGGTTAAATACCGATTTCTTTGTATAACTGCTGCAAAATGTGCTAATCAATAAAATGTATTTACTCACTTAAGCCACTTAATCTAGCTCAATATTTATTTAAGACCATTAGCAGCCGCACCATATCACCTGAATCCGTCGAAAAACCTTTCGCTACAAGATTGACTCGTATTATTACGTCATCACCTAAGGAGGAAAATCTGACTAGTACTATTTGCAAACACCCCAGTAAAGTCTTGTCCCAAATTCAACACTCCCCCATGAATGAAGGCGTATGTCAATCGGTAATTGTCAAGATAGTTGAGATGTTTTTACGATTTAAGCGACCTGTAATTCCTCGCTTGTTTTAGGCTCAATAGCCCGGTCGGGGTTCAATTGCACTTCATCTTGCCAGCTCCAGTTCCGAG
>NZ_PDZG01000114.1 GCF_002735645.1 Iodobacter sp. BJB302 | reverse complement strand
TTACATCCATTACTATAACCACGACCGAATCAAACTGAAGTTAAAAGGGCTGAGTCCTGTGCAATACAGAACCCAGCCCTTGAGCGCCTAGCTTTTATACTGTCCAACTAATTGGGGTCAGTTCAGCCAACTTTCTGCCGGGGCTTTATTTAAACGATCATCTGGCTGATTAATCAGCCAAAGCTTCTTCTAATACCTCAATAAAGCGGGCATTTTCAGCTGGCAGGCCAATCGAAACACGCAGGGTGTTGGTGAGGCCGTATGGGGCTAATGGGCGGATGATTACACCGCGTTGCAGCATAAATAAATTAAGCGCTGCGGCATCGCCACAGTGAAAGGCAATAAAATTGGCCTGGCTTGGAATATAGCTAATACCAAGGCGCACAAAAGCTGCCGTTAATTGCGCCATGCCATCGCTATTGACGCGCAGTGTTTCTTTTAGGAATTCTTCGTCATCCAGCGCTGCAGTTGCTGCAGCTTGTGCGAGGCTGTTTACATTAAAAGGCTGGCGCACGCGGTTGATGATGTCTGCAACTTCCGGCGAAGTGAGTGCCATACCCACGCGCAAACCGGCCAGACCAAAGGCTTTAGAGAAAGTACGCACCACGATCAGATTCGGGAAGTCTTTCAGCCAGGCGATTGAATCCGGGCGTTTTTCCGGGGTAAAGAATTCGGTGTAGGCCTCATCCAAGACCACCAGCACATTTTTCGGGCAGTTTTGTAAAAACTCAAGCAAATCGCCTGGCCTTGCCATAGTGCCGGTTGGGTTATTTGGGTTGGCAATCCAAACCACCTTGGTATTTGACTCAATTGCGGCGAGCATGGCTTCTAAATCGTGGCCATAATCCAGCGCATTCACCTGAATGCCTTTAGCCCCAACGGCTTGCGTAGCCAGCGGGTAAACAGCAAATGCATATTGCGAATAAACCGCAGAATCACCCGGTGCAAGAAAAGCATGGGCGATTAAATCCAGCACATCATTCGAGCCATTACCTAAAACAATCTGCTCTGCTTTTACATTGTATTTTTTTGCGACTTTACTTTTTAAATCAAAGCCATTGCCATCCGGATAACGGGCTAATTCTGCCAATTCTTTTTCAATTGCGGCCCTGGCCTTGCTGCCCATGCCCAGCGGATTTTCATTAGAAGCCAATTTCACGATATGGTCAGGATTTAATCCCATTTCGCGGGCTAATTCTGAAACAGGTTTGCCCGGCTGGTAGGGAGCAATCGAGCGCACGTAAGCGGGGGCCAAATCTTGCAAACTCATATAAACATCCTTATGTGTGGATCAACTCAACAGGTATCAGGTGATACTAGCCGACATCAATTACGTAATACAAATTGTTGATATCCGCAATATTGCATTTGCCAGCCAAAGATTGTAAAACCCAGACTACGGCAACACTAAGCAGTTTATTTTGTAACGTTTTTAACAAACAGTCCTTTTACTCAAAACCGACACAGGCTTTAGCCTCCAAGGCTGCTCAAACTTATAAAAAATTCGAAATAAAACCACGATTCAATTTTTTTCATATTATTTTTGGCATAAGTTGCCATATCAACTCTAATTATGCAGCCCCGCATTAATTTAAAGCGCAATTTTACTTCCGCACTTCGGCTTATAAATCAACAAAACGAAGAATTTTGGCCTAACCATAGCGCCCTTCTTAGCGCACGATGTAAATAGACAAGGGCTGCGGCTCGCTTTAATTAATCTTTTCCTGGTGAGCCAATCGTGTTGCCAGTCATGGCAAATCTGCGTAGAGAAGCGTATCTGCCAAATCTATCTTTTGCTAGAAGGCCTGGGCTGTAGTACTTGCCATGCCTGCCACCGAAGGCAATACCTGATGTGCTGCTTGTACGCCTCTGTAAGCTGCTGATCATTCAAGCCCAAATACTTTCAAGTTAACACCTTTAATCTTTCTTTTTCTATCAAACAAAAAACCTCAGACTATTCCATAAATTAGAACAATCAATTGTAAAACATGACGATTCTTCTTTTCAAGACGCTTAGGCACAACCCATTTACTCGCTCTGCCACAGCGGTAAACCCCTAAACCCAAAAGGAAAACATCATGTCCCCATTTATTTTTCGCCGCACATTTTTTACTTCAGCCATGCTGGCCTCTTTGATCGTAGGCGGCTTGATGCCGACCTCGGCATTGGCTTATGACGAAGCGTCTACTGCCGCCATCAATGTAGATGCAAAAAACGTGGCGCTGAAAGGCTTTGACCCGGTGGCCTATTTCACTGTCCATAGCCCTACTTTGGGGAATGCGGCTTATAGCGCCAGCCATAATGGTGTGACTTATCACTTTTCTTCCCAAGAGAATTTGGCCAAATTTAACGCCAACCCCGCATATTACGCGCCCCAATTTGGCGGTTTTTGTGCCATGGGGGTCGCGCTGGATAAGAAATTTGATGGTGATCCAGAGGCATGGAAAATCGTAGAGGGGAAGCTGTACCTGAATGTGACCAAACAAGTGCAAAAGAAGTGGCTGGAAGACCTGCCGGGCAATATAAATAAAGCCAATCAAGAGTGGCCAGCCATTAAAGACAAAGCTCCCAAAAAGCTCTGATTGATACAGACACGCCACAAAACAACGCCGCAGCCTTTCCCAAATCAGCCGCCCCATAGGCCAGGACTTCATCATGTCAGCCATTACCATGTACAGCACCCACACTTGCCCATTTTGCGTGCAAGCCGAAAACTTGCTGCAAAGCAAAGGATTAAGCGTGAATAAAATATGGGTCGATCAAAACCCGGATGAGTTTGCCACCATGCTCAAGCGCAGCGCCCGCCGCTCTGTGCCCCAGATTTTTATTGGCGACCGCCACCTTGGGGGCTTTAACGATTTACTGGCTTTGGAGCAATCTGGCCAGTTATCAAAGTGGCTAGCAGACGCTCAGCCAAGCCATTCATAGCCAGCACCGTGCCGCAATAAAACACTGATTGCTACGCAACGCGACACAGGCGGTTAAGCCATTTTGTGGTGACACCGCTTGTGCATTTTATGTGCGCCTACGAGATAAGCCAGCACCCGCTTGCCCGCCCATTTGCTTCATCAATAACATACTACCCTGCCGCAAATAGCCCTCGCCTTTTATGCCCCGCCACTTGGCAAAACCACGGTATTCCCCTCGGCCCTCAGCTGCAATACGGAGCCATTCTTTGCTCATCCGCGCTACGCTGGCCCAGTCAGCACAAGCAGGCTCAAGCCCAAACGGCTTCACGCTTTCCTGCTCTGAATTATTCCTTAAAATACAATAAAATCTTCCATTTTATCGCTATTCTTTATATTTTTAGCATTTGGTAAATTAGCCGTATTCCTTGCCACGGCGACAACCATGACAGTGCTCTCTATCCCTAGCAAACCATTTGAAACGCTTATGCCTCTGGCACCAAGCGTCATTTTGAGCAATGGCCGTCCGCATGTGCCACAGCATTATGTGCAGTATCGGCACAGCATCACGAGCGTGGCTCAATTAATCAGTGAGATTGAATTTGACACACATACCCCTTTATTTGCAGCAGAAGATGCGGGCGGGATGTATTTGCAGGTGGGCCTGATCGGGCGGGAGAATTATGATCGCAGCCATACCATCCGGCCGCAGAAGCTGGTGTACGGCAGAAAATGGCGTATTGATCGCGATACGCCCAGCTCTGAAATTATCCAAACCGCTTTTTTGGCCATCAAAAAAGCACGCGAGCACGAGCTGCGTGAGTTACTGACTTTTCGCAAAGCAGCGGGGCAAGTCAGCGCCCCCTTTAGCAGTCACCAAGATTTAGCCCTGATGGCACAGAACCCAGAGCTGGTCCATGCCCCTAAGACGGTAGAAACAGCAGAGGCTTTACGCTCCTGTTTGTTGCAATGGCAGTTTGCACAGCGCCCCATTGAAGTACTGCATATCGAGCAGCGACATAATCAAACCATTTTGCTGGATATTCGCCTAGGAGAGCCGCCATTAGCACGCAAAATTGAGGCAGATTTCCCCGAGTTTGACGGGCTGGAATTAACGCTTTTGCTGCAAAACAGCAGTGCATCCGAGCTACTCTATGCACTGATGGACGCCTTAATTGCACACAGTGATCATTGGGTCGCAAGGCACTTTACTTACCAAGGCTTGCATCGTTTTAGCCGCAAGCTTGATCCGCAGCGTATTGCCGGGCTATCGATCAGCACCCGCCCCTATCAGCGCGATATGCAAAACAAACCCTTTGAGGCCATTTTCCGCCTTAGCAACTACGCCGTGGATGCAGGGCGTGCGCCGGATTTAGGCAGCGGGCCTCTGGCCGACAAAAACCGTCAGCTCATCAGCCGCTTTGAGCCGCTGGCAGGGCACTTACCGAGCGGTTATGCCACTAAACATGAGCGGGCCACGCCCGCAGAGCAATTTTAACCAGGGCATTGAGTTGCGCGTGGCTGGCACCATCAATCGCCTGCACCGACATTCCCTGGATTACACCGGCATAGAACATCGCCAAGCCATCCACATCCGTCTGCGTGCTCATCAGCCCGCGGCGGATATCCAGAGCGATTCGTCCAGCAATCATAGCCAAGGCATTGCGGCGATGCGTGGCGGTAAGCTGCGCCATCGCTTCATTCGCCTCTGCGCTGCGTAATACCCCGCTGGCAATTGGGCAGCCCGCTGGCTGATCGGGCCGGGTGTATTGCTCGGCAGCCGCATAGAGCATGGCTTCCAAGGCTTCTCTGGCGCTTAATGCCTGATCCATCAAAGCCGTAATCTGCTCGTGTTGACGGGCCAGATACAGCTCTAGCGCTTCGCTGTACAGCGCGGGCTTGGATTCAAAAGCAGCATATAAGCTTGGAGCGTTAATCCCCAAAGCGCTGGTTAAATCGCTCATTGAAGTGCCTTCATAGCCCTGCGCCCAAAACAATCGCAGTGCTTTATCTAAGGCTAGGGCACGATCAAATGCACGAGGTCTGCCGCGTGTTTTTCTAGTTTCGTCGCTTTCCATAATGATTACTACAAAATATATTGACGAGCGAATATTAGCTCGATTACATTATGTATCGTTCGTTACATAAACAGGAAAAACGATGAATCTCCCAGAGCAAATTCATTTTCAGCGCTATCAATTGCAGCCATTGGGTGAGGTGATGGCTTTAGAGCAGGTACTGACCCGTATCGGAGCACTTGCGGCCGATGAGGTATTGATCAAGGTCGCGGCGGCTAGCCTGAATTACCGTGATCTGATTATTTTGCGTAATGTTGGCAAAGGGAGTGTAGCCGGGCAAATCCCCTTATCCGACGCGGCGGGGACGGTGGTGGCAGCGGGTGAAAGCGTTAGTGAATGGCCCATAGGCGCACGGGTGGCAACTGGTTTTTTCAGCACCTGGCAGACCGGTAAATACCAGCCTCAGCACCATTTAGCCGGAGCACTAGGTAGCGCGCAAACCGCTGGAGTCTTAGCGCAATATATCGTCGCCAAAGCCAATGCTATTGTCGAAGTACCCGCACACTTAAGCCTGCAGCAAGCGGCAACATTACCCTGCGCGGCAGTTACGGCGTGGCAGGCTTTATTTGACCGCGGCCAATTGGCAGAGGGCGAAACAGTCTTGATTCAAGGCACGGGTGGTGTGGCGCTGTTTGCCCTGCAACTGGCGGTAGCGCAGGGCGCACGCGTCATCATTACCTCCTCATCCGATGAAAAACTCGCTAAAGCGCGCGCGCTGGGTGCATGGCAAACCATCAACTACCGCAAGCAGCCCGATTGGGATCAGGCCGTACTGGAGCTCACTGCAGGCACTGGTGCAGATCAAATTTTAGAGCTGGGTGGCCCTGACACTTTTAGCCGCTCAATCAGTGCAGTGGCAGGAGGGGGGCATATCCATCAAATTGGCGTTCTCAGCGGGTTTGCTCCCAGCCCGAATTTACTGCCGCTGCAATTACAGAACGCCACTATCCACGGCACTTTGGTGGGCTCGCTCGCACACTTTAAGGCTTTAAATCACTTTATCAGCCAGCACAAAATTGAGCCGGTCATTGATTGCAGCTTCTCTTTTAACCAGGCCCAGGCAGCATTTGATTACCTCGCCAGCGCACAGCATTTTGGCAAAATCATCATTAATTTCGAGCTGTAAAACTTCAAGGGAAAGAACATGACTCAATTTATCAGCCACAGTATCACCTCCGCTCCTGCCGCCAGCCAGCCCTTACTCAGCAATGCACAGGCTAACTTCGGTTTTGTGCCTAACCTGTTCGCCCATATGGCCAGCGCCCCTGCCCTACTGGAAGGCTACCTCACCCTGACTGGCATTTTCAATAAAAGCAGCCTGACTGAAACCGAGCGCCAGATCGTCATGATGACGGCCAACCGCCTGCACCGCTGCGACTACTGCATGGCGGCGCATTCCATGATCGCACAAAGCAGTGTGGCCCCAGATGTGATTCACGCCCTGCGTCATAACACCGCGATTGCAGATGCCAAGCTGGAAGCCTTGCGCCAATTCACCATTGCCATGATCGAAACCCGTGGCTGGCAAAGCAAAGAAGCCGTCGCGCAATTTATAACCGCCGGTTATACCCAGCAATCCGTATTGGAAGTGATTTTAGGCACCAGTCTGAAAATCATGTCCAACTACACCACCAGCGTGGCCGATACCACTTTGGATGTCGTATTTGCTGAGCATGCATGGCAAGCCACCCAAGCTGGATAAGCAGCAAAAAACGCCCTCCCCAATGGCTTTTACATTACGGGAGGGCGTGACTGATTGCCGGCTCTAAGCGGCAGTTTTTTAATTCCGAGTTTTGCCATCACCCCGCATGGGCTCAAGCAGCTGCTTGCAGCGCATTGGTCCACTCTTGGACCAAGGAGGCGATCTGCTGCTGATCTGCGCGAGGTGCCATTGCCTCGGCGCTGGCCTTTCCCCCCGTTGCCACAATCGAGAGCTGGCCCTCACTGCCGCGCTCCCACACATAATCACCGTTGCAATTAGGGCAGGCGGCGTGTTCACCCTGCTGCGCCACACGATATCGCACAATCGTTGGCCCGCACATGGTGCAGTGCGCCAGCGGAATGCCTGCATCGCTATGACCAACGATATGGTCCAGACTGCCAGCCTGGCCAAGTTGAATAAACACTTCACTACACTCTTTATCAAACTGCCGGCCTGATTCACTTTGAATAATGGCCAGCGCCTTGCTGATAGGCATGCCAGACCGATATGGCCGAGAGCTGGTCATGGCGTCAAAAGCATCACACACCCCTACAATCAAGGCATCACGCGGGATATCTGCTCCTGATAAGCCATAGGGATAGCCCTGGCCATCCGGCCTTTCATGATGCCCTTCAACGGCTGCCAGCACTAAAGGAGAAAGTGGGTGGCTAGCCAGTAAACGTGCACCAAGCGAAGGATGGGTTTTAATCACCGCATATTCATCGTCCGTCAGCTTATCAGGCTTACGCAAAATAGCATCTGGCACGCCAATTTTGCCCATATCGTGTAAGAAACCAGCCATGGCAATACGGCTGACGCTGGGCGCGGATTCTCCCAGTGCCTGCGCCAAAAGCGCCGACATGGCCGCCACCCGCCACAGATGCCCACCTGTGTATGGATCCCGTGCTTCCACCACCCATGCCGATGCTAAGAGGCTAGCCAACAAGCCCTGCTCCTGCACCAGCAAGCGGGCTTGTAGCGCTTCGAGCAAGGTTTCCGAGCGGGCAGAAGCGGGGCGCAATACATTCATTAACTGCTCAAACATAACAATCTCACTACGGTAACTGACTATCAGCTTAATACATCCAGCCATACTACAAAGACTTTTTATAAGTCTAAATCACTTAAACTAGGATGATTATCCGAACGACAACCTTGGGGCCAATGAAATAATCGCGCACTAGCCTAAATCGGAAAAGCATTAATGCTAGCATAACGATGATGCATCAGGCCTTTGTTGAAATATTCACTGACTATGTCGCCCCTGCAAACTCAGAAAATATTTGGCAGTGCCTTTCTCGGAATAGCCTCCTGCGCCTCACCACACTGTATTTAAACAGCATAAAAGCATTGTAAACAAATGATCATCAAACCATTGAGCATAGCTGCAACAGAAACGTGGTGGCTAAAACGGATTGCCGATCTTAGCTGCTAAAATCTGGCCTTAGGGGCATTACTTGATCATCAAACTGCAGGTACTCCCCACAAAAAACCTTACAAAACATGAAAAACTTACAATAAAGCAACGTCAGGACCAAAAAATCATATGCAATATAAATACTTGCACTGACTAGACTAGGGCCTGTTGACGTTTCATCCACGGCTGCGTTTGCCCAGTTTTGGGGCTGAACAAGGAGCAAATTGCGACATGGTACGAGTACCATGAGCGATTTTTAACTTTCATTCCGCCCCAAAAATGGGCTAAACCCGAAAGGCTGAGCCGGAAAATGGCCATTCACTGCGTTATGCTCCTCGGAAATA
>NZ_PDZG01000113.1 GCF_002735645.1 Iodobacter sp. BJB302 | reverse complement strand
CGTTTTGATACCTGCTTCGCCAGTTAAATATTGCTGAACGACAGAGAGCTTGAATTGCGTTGAGTACTTGGACATAAAAACACCCCAAAAATATGGACGGGTGTCCAACTTTTGGGGTGCAGTTCAGCGGCTGGCTCTGAAAAAAACCGGGCATTCCATATATGGGATGCCCGTTTACACCTGCTGCGCTTCAAGCCAGCTGATTCTGTCTGTTAAACGTACCCGCCATTCTTCTGCCAGCCCTGCTGTATTTGCAAGCACACTCAGTACGGCCGGATCAGGCCTGCGGCAAAGCACCTGCTCCCAAAAAGCCGCAATACTGCAGGAATGAGCCGGGCGAGATTGCAGCGTAATGGCCTGGCCTGCACTCATAAAGCCCGCTGTCAGCACCCGGGCATAGCATCCTGCCCGGTGCTGCTCCTGTAGTATTTTTGACAAATGTGGAACAGCAAAACGCTCATTGAGCTTCCAGCAGGGGCTTCGTGGCTGGCTAATCTGAAATACCACATCGCCAGCACGGTAAATATCGCCAATAAAGAAATCCTGATCCCTGCCGCCCTGGCAGGAAATATTCTCGCCCATACTGCCCGCAATCAATGGCTCTGCTGTATCAGGAAACATCTTTTGCAAAACAGCATAATGCTCAAAAGCAAATAAACTCAACGCGCGATCCGGCCCGCCATGGCTGCTAAGATCCACAATCTCATCGCCCGCCATCCCCTGGCCATCTGCCCATACAGGACCTTCCCTAAGCTGTTTTCGCAAACCACTGCGGTGGCCTCCTTCGCCAATCACACTGATTCCACCCGCAAAAAGAGCATGCACCAGCAGGGTTTGCATCTGATGTTTACAAAAGATGCAAAGAAGCGGGCTGTGCTTTAAGCCGCTGCGGTGTCGTCGCCACAAAGGACGGCCTGTTTTGATACGGAATCAGCCAGGCAAGTGTCTGCGGCCCTGCATGGGCCGCAAATAAATCGGGCAGCCTGAACCGGGTATATTCCAGCGCAACGGCAAGGCACAGATCCGGCAACGACAACAGAGCGGCCTCCTCTTTACCAGCCAGCAGTATTTCAAGATGCGCCAATGCCCTTTGCAAAGCGACAATGCCCCGCTCTGAAAGGGCGTGATCCGCACCGGAAAACCGGTCGTTAACTACTTTCTTAAACGCTGTTTCCATCAGCAGCTTGCCCAGTGCATAGCGCTGCAAACTCTTCACATCACGGGAAGGATGGCTCAGCCCGCCCTTGCCCTGAGCCAGCAGATAATCGCAAATAAACAGGCTTTCGTATAAAGCCTCCCCTTCTGTAATTTCAAGCGTGGGCACCAGCGAAAAAGGGTTGAGTTGTAATAATGATTCTGGGCATGCCCATGGATCAACCCACACAAAATCAAGCTGGCTCACGCCTGCTTCTAAAGCAGTAATCAGCACTAATCGTGAAAAAGGCGAGGTGTCATTTAAAAAAAGACGCATTAATGGCTTCCTTTCAGGCTTAGCTCAAGTGAAGGTTCAGGCTTGGGGTTCACCAGAAAAATACAGAGTGCAGAGAAAACCAGTGCAATCGCACTGATCAGAAATAAAGGGCGATAAGACGCAGCATTCACAGAAGCGGCCGCCATAAAATAACCCGCAAGTAATTGTGAAGCGGCAAAGCTGAATGTCATGACACTCCACGCTTTACGGTGTCTGGCGGCCCCCACACATTCAAGCATATAGGTCGAAATAATGGCCACAATGCCGGGGGTAAAAGCCCCCACCAAAAAGGATGATAAAAATAGTGCCGCCGGGCTGCTGCTGAATAAGGGCAAAGCCACTCCCGCAGCTTTTAGCAAAAAACACGCCATAAGGCAGCGCTTAAAGCCAAAATAGTCACCCAAAGTGCCGGTAATCAAGGGGCCAACGGCGGCTCCCAGCCCAAAGACGGCCCAGAAAAATCCCCCTGCAGCCAGTGGCATTTTCAGCTCACGAACAATGTAATCAATCCAGAACAGGGTATGGGGCAAATACCCCACCGCATTCAATACATAAGCCAGCAAGACCAGACACGCCGCCAGCCTGGCTTTCTTTGACATTGGCTCAAGCGATGCCGCCCCAGCTTTAGCCACGGCGGGTGCTTCCTGCCCCCACGCCCCCCATGTCAGGAGGGTTAACAACAAACAAATCGTGCCCATGCCCAGCCAGGCCGCAGCCACGCTCTGAGAAATCAGCAGAGGAATCAGTGTTCCCGATGCCATCGCCCCTAGGCCAATACCCGAAAAAACAATGCCGCTGACCTTGCCCCGTATCGCCTCTTTGTGCTGAATCACAATGGCAGGCGCCGCCAGCACCATCAGCATTGCGCCACCCACTCCCGCCATGGTCCGCCAGAAATAAAACCATGGCAGGCCGGTATTTTGCAACGCACAGGCCAGATAGCTCATCGAACAAAGCAGCATCGCCAACCGTAATAAAAACCTCAGCGAATACATTTTTGTTAAGTAATGAGCAAGCGGCGCGCCCAGCAAATAACCCGCCAGCGTGGCTACCCCCAGGTAGGATGCATCACTTTTTGAAAACCACCCAGCTTGGATCAGGGCAGGCATCAGGGCCACATAGGCAAAACGGCCAATCCCATTACCCACAAATGTGGCAGACAGCCCCGCTAAGCTCAGCCCATTCAAGGCCTTATTCCGCATGAGCAAGCTCTTTGCTGCGCGCATGTTTTTTTTCAATCATGGACAGCATCCGGGCCACGGCGCGCCCTGCATCGACAACCGCCGTAGAATTGACGCCCGGCCTTGGCACCACAAAGGTATAAAATTTGGCCCCTTCCGTGGGAATCCCCAAGGCCCAGGCATTGGCGACGGGCGATCCATCTGCGGCGATCAGATTAAAATTGCGGTCCACATCCATTCCGCCAGGATGAAAAGACCCGTTGTAAAACAAGCGTGCCTGACCACTCTTCAATAGCTGCTGCAACAGGCTGGATTCATCATCCTTAGGGCTGTGCATCGAGACTCTGGCCTTAATCAGTACATCCACCTTACATTGCTGAGGCCAGCGTTTAGCGCTCAGAATCAGGCTGTCGCCCTCTTTTTTGCACTCGGCCCCCGGCCCGAAATCGGCGGTAAGCACACCCGCCTGCATCAGGGCGAGCATCTCCTCGATTCTTTCTTTAGGCGGGCCAACGGCAACCCGGTTCATCACCGGCAAAAAGCTGGAATAAAGCCAGCGGTGCGATGCTTCTGTTAAACCAGCAAAATCAATTGCGGCCCGCAAATGATCGCGTAAATCCCGCAATACATCGCTTGCAGCCTTGATAGGACTATTGATATTGCCTTGCTGCGCCTCAAAAATATCCTGCCCCAGATACATCATCAGCCATGTTTTAAAGCTTTCATGGCTTTGCAAAGCGTCTGCAGAAACAGGGCTGACTAACTGCTCCCAGGAGAATTGCTCGTGCACAGGCACCTGCTCTGCAATCAGTTTTTGCCTTTCCTCAGCACTGGTGGCAAAAACAAAGCGATTACAAAACAGCATGGCTGCAATATGACCTTTTTTTTGTTTGATAGTAAGCCTCGTAATAGGCGTATTTCATATCATTAAGCAGCAGGGGCAAAATGGACTTAATAAAATCCAGCGGGCCCGTTTTTCGCAGCTCCAGCACTTTATCCATGGTCAGAAAACGTGGCCGGTATTGTCCGGAAACGCCTTTCTGATTAATCGCCCGGGCTGAAAGCGGCAGGCCGGAGCGTGAAAAAGCGCAAATTTTTGGCTCCTGCCCCGATGGGATATATTGCAGCGCACCCGTCACAGCCGCGCGCACAAACCGCCCCCCTCTGCCCACGGTTAAATATGAAAAAATATCAAATGTAGACAGGCCCAGTCCTTCAATGGCAACGGTGCAATCCGCAGGGATAAAAGCCAGCTTTTCTGCAATCGGATTGGGGGTCTGTCACAATGGCCGGCCCTGCCTGATGCTCATGCGGCGGCTTAGGCTTGGTATGCCCGGTGGTTAAAAAGAAATAATCCGCATGAAAGGATTGGCTCGTTTCTGTCAGTAAAGTCCATGCACCATCGGCCTGGCGCTGCACGCTTTTAATGGGCTCTTTACAGAACACGACTTTTAAATTTGCTGGCGCAAGATGCAAAAGATAGTGATAAACCCATTGCAAATACTCTCCAAACATACTTCTTGAGTAATAAGCATCAGGGCATATTGCGGCCGCGCCTTCTGCCCCCTGACTATCTGTCAGCCACTGATAAAACGAAGGCCCGCCAAGAATGGGGCCAGCATCTTTTACTGTTTCATCCGCAAACTGAGTGATTTGCCCGGCAACCGAGTTAACCAATAAATGATCGGGCTGGCTTGGCCAATGACAGCCCGAGCCAGGGTCTCTTGGATCAAAAAGATAAATCAGTAAATCTTGCGTTGTTTTTGCCAGAGCATGGGCAATGATTCTTTCCAGCACAGTGAGTCCGCGCGGCCCCATGCCAATAATTGCAATCTGAACTGCCTGCTTAGTTTTCACTTTTTTGCCCCTGCATTTTTAGAATTTTAGAAACAGAAATAAACACTGAAATAACAAGCAAAAACAACAGCACCACGCAGCAAAAGCCACCCATAGCTTGCTGGAAAAAACAATAAAACTTACTAATTTAGTAAATTAATTTTATGACGAATAGAAGACAATGGAAACAAAGTGCAAGTGTAAATAATACCAAGCAATAAATATGTAAGACCTAAGACAGTAAATATACTCATGCTTCAGACGAAAAAAAGCCGGCAATTTATGCCGGCTTTTACACTTAAAAAATAAAGAGAGCTGTACGTGGCGCTGGGTCAATGCTGATCGATTAAGTTTCGTCACATGGCGACAAAACCCGGTTCAGCCCCGGCACCACCATTTTGGAGCCGCCATTCAATCAGCGAGCCCGTAGCAGAAGCGGTCTATTTCTTATCAAAATCCCCCGCGTAAACCACAGACAGCCGGGCCGGATCGATATATTTCACCACCACCGCTTTAATTTGCTCCGGGCTGAGCGCTTTTAGCCTTGCTTCAAAATCAGCGCTAAATTGCATGGTTCTGCCCAAATATAAATTATTGGCCAAAGCACCCGCTAAACTGCCGTCCTGTGTGCGTGACAATTGCATTTGCTGCACAAAGCTTTCTTTACCCAGCTTAATTTCTGAATCGCTAAAACCCTCTTTGCGTACCCGTTCTATTTCTTCACGAATCCCCGCTTCCAGTTTGGCGCGGTTTTCCGGCGCGTAAATGGCGTAAGTTAAGAAACTACCCGATTCATCCTGGCTGGATACCTGCACATTTGAGCCACCACCGTAGCTGATGCCGTCTTTCTGGCGAATGCGCTCCATAATTCTGGAATTCATACTGCCGCCTAAAAGATAATTAGCAAAGGCCAGCGCAGGGTAATCGGCGTGCTGATCGCCCACAGGCAAGGCGATGCGGCCAATAAAAAAGGCATTGGCTTTGTCTGGTGTTTGTTGCTTGATATCCAGTGATTTATTTTCCTGGAACGGGCGTGCTAAGCGGGCGTAATCCTGTTTTGCATTCCAGCTGCCATATTGCTTAGCCAGCTGGGATTTAATAGCGGCCTCGTCAAAATCACCAACTATGGCAACTTCGGCGTGATTTGCCCCATAGAATGTATCCCAGAAAGACTTAAGATCACTTAACTTAACTGCATTTGTCTGCTCAATTCTTTGCTCAATCGGGATATAAGCGCGCGGATCACCTGCCGGCCATGTATTGAGTTTGCTTTTGAGTATATCCCCGGCAATCGCTTGCGGCTCTTTGCGTGATGCTTCCAGCTGAGCTAATTCCTGATTAATGAGCAAAGAGAACTCTGTTTCATCAAATGCGGGCTCACGTAAAGCGTCGTTTACTAAATCCAATACTTTTGGCAAATTGCCCTTTATGGTTTCCAGGTAAACCGATACACGATTCACATCTCCGCCAATTTGCAATTTGGCCTGCAGATTATTTAACTGCTCAGAAAATTGCTTGCTCGTGAGTTTTTTAGTACCACGATCGAGCATATCCGCAGTTAAGCTGGCAATAATTGCTTTGCCCTGCAGGTTTTTCTCGTTTCCCATATTAAATGACAAACTAGCCGAAACCGTATTCCCACGGGTAGATTTAGGCAGGAATGCGTATTTCATGCCATTGGCAAGCTGGCCGCTGTGAGTGCGCTGATCAATGTTTTTAGGTGAGGCATCAAAGCTTTCACCTGCGGCTACGGCTACGCCAGGTTTAAATTGCTTAAGCTGCTCGGCAATATCAACTTTGGCAGGCTTAGGAGCGCGCTTTGGATCCGCTTCCGGAATAAATTCACCAGTCGTGCGATTGCTGGCTTTTAGCCAGGTTTGTGCCACGCGCTGCACATCGGCTTTACTGAGTGCTTTAACCCGGTCTCTTAATAAGAATAATAAGCGCCAGTCGCCATTACCAATATGATCGGACAAAGCCACGCCCAATTGCTCCGGGCTGTTAAATACTTTGTTCATATCACTGTCTATTTTGGCTTTAGCCCTTGCCAGCTCTTCATCGCTGATTGGGTTATTTGCTAAATCCTCAATCGTATTAATTAATACTTTTTTAGCAACAACAATGCTTTGATCGTTTTTTTCAACCGGCACAATTGAATTTTGCTCACTGCGTAATTCAACCGCAAATAAAATAAAGCCCGGCTCTTCTAAATTAGCCGACCATGCAAACACGCCTGTACCTAATTTACTTTCAACCAATGATTTATAAAGGCGGCCATTGGGCGTATCGCCCAGAATAATCGATAGCGCTTCAAAAGCAGCATAATCAGGATGTGCCGCTGGCACGGTATGGTAGGCCGCACCCACAAACTGGCTGTCGCCCACACGGCGCACCACTACACTGCGCTCGCCATCCTGCACGGGGTCTAAGGTATAAGTGCTTTCAAGAATGCGCTTTGGCCGGGGAATCACGCCAAAATTCTTTTCAATCAGTTTCAGCGTTTGAGCGGTATCAAACGAGCCCGCCACCACCAGCACCGCATTATCCGGCTGATAGTATTTGCGCCAGAAATCCTGCAGGCGCGGAATGCTGACGTTTTCTACGTCGGTACGTGCCCCAATCGTGTCTTTACCGTAGTTATGCCATTGATAGGCTGCCGATAAAATGCGCTGAATTAAAATACGCGAAGCCGAGTTTTCGTTTTTTTCCATTTCATTACGCACAACAGAAAACTCGGTTTTCAGATCGTCGCCCGAAATACGCGAATTAACCATGCGATCGGCTTCCATCGAGATCGCCCATTCCAGCGTTTCTGGCTTGGCGGCAAAAGTCTCGTAGTAATTAGTGCGATCGAGCCATGTGGTGCCGTTAAATTGCACGCCGCGCTGGCTCATTTCTTCCCACAGCCTTGGATGCGCCTTACTGCCTTTAAACATCAAATGCTCTAAAAGGTGGGCCATCCCTGTTTCGCCGTAATTTTCATGCTTAGAGCCCACACGGTAAGTGATATTCACCGTGGTAATGGGTTTGCTGGCATCCGGCACCAGCAAGACTTTTAAACCATTACTTAACTCATATTCATTCATCCCCTCAACTGTACGGATGAGTTTAATCCCCGAAGCGGTGTGACTGCTTACTGGCGGCTTGGTGGCGGCGGGGCTGATGGCAGGCAGAAATGCAAGGGCAAGCGCTAAGCTTAAAAATGTTAGGCGGGAAGGCTTCATAGTTTCCATCTGGTTAAAAAAACAAGTGGCACATAATGACAAGGCAATAAACTTACTGGATTATGTTCATACTTCAGCACAAATTGAAAGTATTTAGCGGCTTACGCAGTAAATTTCTATCACTGTGAAGTAATGCTTCGTTTTTAAGTATATGTAAAACGTGCAGCAGAGCGGATGGCAATAGTGGGAAAGCCAAATGCCATAAAATTAGCTATCATACTAACTATTAGCTAAAGAGATAAATTCATGGGCCCCATCAAAGAGCAACTGAGCATCACGCTCCCCCACGAGATTACCCTGCTGTCGCGACTGTACCGCAATGCTGTGGATCAGTGCGCACATCGCTGCGATTTAAGTGTGGCGAGTACCTTGCCTTTGCTGCTGATCGGCCGCAACCCTGGCATCCGCCACGGCGTATTAGCCGAAATGGTCGGCATTGAAGCGGCTTCTTTAATCAGGGTAATTGATCGCCTCGTCAGCGACGAGCTGGTTGTGCGCACAGAAGACCAGCAGGACCGCCGCGCTAAAATTCTTTGTCTGACAGAAGCAGGCAAAGTTCAGGCCGGCAAAATTGAAATCTTGCTGGCAGGCTTAAGAGAGCGCGTGTTTGGCGGGCTGACGGTGGAAGATCTTGAAGCCTGCAACCGTGTTTTCAGCCATATCCGCCAGACACTGGAACAATACATAAGCGAGCAGCCGTGAAGCTTCCTTCGTTTGGTGAAATCTCCTTCTCGCTTAAAAGCTTTGCCGCCGCCATGCTGGCGCTGTATATCGCCTTCAGCATGGATTTGCCCCGGCCATTCTGGGCCATGCTCACGGCTTATATTGTGGCCCATCCTTTTTCAGGTGCGGTACGCTCCAAAGCGATTTATCGGGTGATAGGTACGGTGCTGGGATCGGTCGTAACCCTGCTGCTGGTGCCCAATTTAGTGAATGCGCCCGAATTACTGCTGCTGGCTTTGGCACTATGGATCAGCCTTTGCATCTATTTATCTTTACTGGACCGCACCCCGCGCAGCTATACCTTTTCCTGATTATGTCTCTTGCTCAATTAAGGCTTGAAATACCCCTCTTGGACAAGGTTTAGCCTGCATCACGGCTTTGAGTAATCGAGGAATCAGAGCGCACAGGTCTGCTCGACGATTGAAACGG
>NZ_PDZG01000112.1 GCF_002735645.1 Iodobacter sp. BJB302 | reverse complement strand
AGGCTAGGCGGCCGTTTTCGCTTTTAAGCATGGGCGGGCCGTCGGCGATACTGATTTTGGCGACCGATCCTAAGGTGATTTGTTGACCATTTGCCGTCACAATCGGCAGATTACGCAGCGCCTCGGGCGAGTCTCTTAGCTCACGTGGGTAGCGCACATTGATTGGGTAGCGGGCCGTGCCTTCTACCGTTTCACCAACATTTTCACCACCAATCAAGCGGGCGACCACCGATTGCACATCGGCCACATTTAGGCCATAGCGAGCGGCGGCGGCGCGGTTGATATCCACATCGATATAGCGCCCGCCACTGAGGCGCTCGGCCAAGGCCGATGAAACACCGTTGACGGTTTTTGCGACCTTTTCGATGGCAATTGCGGTGGCATCGATGCTGGCGATATCGGTACCTGCCACCTTGATACCGATGGGGCTTTTAATGCCAGTGGCCAGCATATCGATACGGTTACGAATCGGCGGCACCCATAGATTAGCAAGGCCGGGGATTTGCACCGTGCGATCGAGTTCTTCCACCAGTTTTTTAGGCGTCATGCCCGGCCGCCATTGATCTTGCGGCTTAAAGTGGATGGTAGTTTCAAACATCTCCATGGGCGAATTATCGGTGGCGGTTTCTGCTCTACCTGCTTTACCAAAGACGGTGGCGACTTCAGGGATGGTTTTAATTAGGCGATCACTTTGTTGCAGCAACTCGGCGGCTTTGCCTGCGGAGAGGCCGGGCAAGGCGCTGGGCATATACAGCAAATCGCCCTCGTTCATTTGTGGCAGAAACTCGCCACCTAATTGGCTGGCAGGCCACAGCGCAGTGATAAACACCAAGGCCGCTGCGATTAAGGTGGTTTTTGGGCGCTGGAGCACCGCTTCTAGCATCGGGGAATACACCTTGATCAAAAAGCGATTCAAGGGATTACGGTTTTCATCGGGAATGGCACCGCGTATCCAATAGCCCATTAAAATCGGCACTAGCGTGATCGATATCCCCGCCGCCGCCGCCATGGCATAGGTTTTGGTGAAGGCCAGAGGCGCGAATAGTCGGCCTTCTTGTGCCTCTAAAGTAAAAATAGGAATAAAAGACAGGGTGATAATCAACAGGCTAAAAAATAGAGCGGGCCCCACTTCGGCGGCGGCGTGGCCGATCACTTGCCAGTGCTCGGCCCCAACTAGCTTTTGATCAGGATGCGCATGCGCCCATTCTTCTAGCTTTTTATGCGCGTTTTCTATCATCACCACGGCAGCGTCAACCATGGCCCCAATGGCAATGGCAATCCCGCCCAACGACATAATATTCGCGTTGACCCCTTGATAATGCATCACGATAAACGCCGCTAACACGCCCAGCGGCAGCGAAATAATGGCGACCAACGCCGAGCGTAGATGCCATAAAAATACGGCACAGACGAGGGCGACAACGATAAATTCCTCGAGTAATTTATGGCTCAGATTCTCTATCGCATGATCAATCAACTGGCTGCGATCATAGGTGGTAACGATTTCTACCCCCGCAGGTAGGCTTTTCTTGAGCTGCTCTAGCTTGGCCTGCACTGCGCTAATCGTGGCGCGGGCATTTTTGCCAGAGCGCAAAATGACTACGCCACCGGCTACTTCACCTTCGCCATTGAGCTCAGCAATGCCACGGCGCATTTCCGGCCCAATCTGGATGCGGGCTACGTCTCCCAACTGCACAGCTACGCCATTAACCGATGTTTTAAGGGGGATGGCTCTAAAATCATCCAGCGTTTTTAAATAACCGCTGGCACGCACCATATATTCGCTTTCGGCCAGCTCAATCACCGCACCGCCGGTTTCTTGATTGGCCTTTGCCAAGGCCTCAATCGCCACATCATGGCTAATGCCAAAACTGGCTAATTTCAGCGGATCAAGCACTACCTGATATTGCTTGACCATGCCGCCAATCGCCGCCACTTCGGCCACATTGGGCAGCGTCTTAAGCTCGTACTTAAGAAACCAATCTTGCAAACTGCGCAGATCAGCCAAGCTATGCTTACCGCTTTTATCGACCAGCGCATATTCGTAAATCCAGCCTACCCCCGTGGCATCTGGCCCTAAGGCTGGACGAGCTGCAGCGGGTAATTTCGCTTGAACTTGATTTAAGTATTCTAAAACACGAGAACGCGCCCAATAGAGGTCGGTGTTGTCATCAAATAAAACATAGACATAAGAATCACAAAAAAAAGAAAACCCCCTGACGGTTTTAACGCCGGGCACAGAAAGCATGGTAGTGGTGAGCGGGTAGGTGACCTGATCCTCAACAATTCTTGGCGCTTGCCCCGGATAAGGCGTGCGAATAATCACCTGCACATCGGATAAATCCGGCAAAGCGTCGATAGGTGCATTTTTAACCGCCCAAATGCCCCACGCCACTAACATGACCGTAGCGAGTAAGACCAAAAAGCGATTACGAATCGACCAGTAAATAACTTTGGCAATCATGGCTGACCTCCTGTGGCAAGGACCGAAATGCTTTGCACCACACTGCCTTGCTCAATAAAGGAGAAATTCACCTGCTGGCCAACGCGAATTCCCTTGGCTAAATTGGGGTTAGCTAAGGGGAAAGGCATGGTCATGGCAGGCCAGTTAAGGGAAGCAATGGCACCGTGCTCTAGCGTGACTTGCTTACTATCGATAGCTTTAACGATGCCCTGGCCTTGGTGCATCTCTTGAGCGGGGGTAAGGGTGGAATGGAGGGCGTGAGTAGACGCGGCAGCAGAAGCCGCAGGGTTCATCCTTGCCAATACCCCACGCAAGCTGGCCTCGGAATCAATCATAAATTGCCCAGAAACTACAATCTGCTCGCCTTCTTTGAGGCCTGAAATAATCTCGGTTTGCCCTTGATGCTCGCGGCCCGTTTTAACGTCGCTGGGTGTAAAGCGCCCTTGGCCGTCGCTCATAATCACCACGCTGCGTTTGCCGGTGGCGATAATGCTTTCGCTTGGCACCAGCAAGACCGCTGCGCTGTCAGGGCTAGCCAGAGAAATACGCGCAAACATGCCGGGGCGGAGTAGCCCCTTAGGGTTAGGGATCTCGGTCCGTACCCTGAGGCTGCGCGTTTCTTTATTGAGCTCAGGCACGAGCGCGGTGATTTTGCCGCTGATCGGCGTGTTAGGTAAGGCCGTAAAAAGGGCGTGCACCGGTGCGCCGATTTGTAGCGTGGCAGCTTGGGCCTCTGGTACTTCAGCCTCAATCCACATGCTAGCTAAACCATTAATTCGCACCAGTGGCGCACCCACACTCAATACCATGCCTTGCCGCACGGATAGCTCGGCAATCATGCCGCTGCGGGGAGCGGTGATGGTAATGGTGGCTTGCGGCTGGCCGCTTTGTTTTAGGCGGGCAATTTGCGCCGTGCTCATGCCAAGCTGCTGCAGGCGAGAGAGCATAGGGCCTGCCAGCTCGGCATCATGGCGCAATGCTAGATATTCATTTTGCGCGGCTAGCCATTCGGGTACACGCAGCTCGGCAATCGGCGCACCGGCTTGAATGACATTGCCGTTTGCCAGTGGATATACCCGCTCCACAATGCCATTGCTACGCGCTTGCACAATCGCCACATCTCTATCGTTAAATACCACACTGCCGGGCACTTCAATCCCTTGGCGTATCGTGCCGAGACGCGCCGTGGCCAACTTAAGGCCGGTGTTTTGTGTGAGGCTGGGGTCAATCTTGATACTGGCATTTGCCGTAGATGAAGATGAATCAGCGGCATCGGCATAGCGAGGCACCAGCTCCATGTCCATAAAGGGAGATTTACCTGGCTGATCGAAATGCTGTTCTGGCTTCATCGGGTCGTACCAATAAAGGGCTTTGCGTGCCTCGATGGGGGCGCTGAGGTTGGAGTGGGCTTGCATTGGTTTTAACCACCAACCTGCGGCACTTCCAATAAAAAGGGCGGCAATGGCTAAGGCGATTGTGCTGTTGCGATTCATGATGAATGCCCTCCAGTCAGAAAGAATATTTGCGCCTGAATAGCGGCAAGGCGGGAGGCTAGATCAAGGGCGCGTAATTGAGCCACTCGCTTGGTTTTGCGTACTTCAAGCACCGCATTGCTATTGCCCTTGCCAGATTGCAGCCCTGCTAAGGCCAGCTCAGTCTGCTTTTGAATGAGGGGCAGAGTCTGTTGCTTCAGCCTTTGTAGCTGGCTAGTCAGTGCATCGCCTTGCGCATTTAACTCCGCATATTGTTGACGATAGCCTGCGCTACGAGTGGTTTTTTCTGCTTCGGCTCGTTGTAAATTGGCGGTCGCTGCGGCGATTTTAGGGTCTTGGCGTGAGGTGGTAAAAAACGGCAGATCGAAAGAGACTTTGACCATCGCTTGGTTTTGTCCCATATCGCTGCGTTGCAGGGCCAGCTCCAATCCCCAATCGGGATGCTTGCCTGCTTCCATCAGCGCCAATTCAGCACGGGCGGCGCTAATTTGCGAGCTGGCCGCGTGCAGATCAGGCTGCTTGCTAAATTGATCAGACTGATCGTTGGAAGTTGGCTCGCGTTGCCATACAGGGAGTGAGCCACTGATGGGCTCGGCGGCGCGATCTGGCCCAATCCAGCGTGCCAATAGCGCTCGCGCCTGTTGACTCTCACTATTTAAGTCATCTCGCGCATCAGCTAATTGCTGGGTTTCTAGCTGTGCAACTAAGACATTGTCGACTGTGCTCCCCCCTGCTATAGCCGCGCGACTGAGGCTTAAGCTGTTTTGATTCTCAATGACCTGCGTATCAAGGACTTGTATTTTTTCTTGTGCGTAATACAGGCTTAGCCAAGCGAGTGTGGTGGCTCGTTGTACATTGAGCTGTGCATAGCGATGTTGAGCACTACTCACTTGCCACGCGGCGGTGGCGATTTGGCGCTCAGCAGCCCGCTTACCCGCATTGGGAAACTCCTGCATCAGGCCAATACTGCGCATTGATTTGCCAATACGGTATTGGTCTTCTCCCTCGAGTGGAAGGTTATCAATGGCAAAAGAGAGCTTAGGGTCAGGTAACGCACCTGCAGATAGCGTTAAAGATTGAGCTGCAGCAGCACCTGATCGGCTGGCAACAAGATCAGGGGCGTAATTTTGAGCTGCAGTTAAGGCTTCATCTAAGGTCAGAGCCTGTGCGCTGGCCGCGCAAAGTAATAGCGCAATACTGCGCAGTGCATAAGAAAACATACGTGTTTCTCCAGATCAAACTGAATACGAAACACCAAAACGTGCAGGCGAGCGAAGACGCACTGCTGTCCTAGTGATGTTCAAATGGATCAGAGAAATAGGCTAGTTACGAAAAACTTGATATTGGATACGTAAGGGCGGTGAGGATGCGAGAAGTGTAGATGGCGCTGCTAATTGCTGATTAGCCAGCGGCAAATAGCTATCGAATAAAGGCGCAAGATAAAACAGGATAAATAGCTGTGGGGCAGGCAAATCTGGTGTTTTATGTGCTTCTAATTGTGAATCTTTTTGACAGTGCGCTTTGCATACCAAGGGCTGCTGGTTGGCTTTCATATCCACACAATCGCTCATGTCAGCCATTTGCATCATAACAGGCGCAGTAGGCAAGCTTGCTAGAGCATCCGCGCAGGCATAAGCCGCTACAACGAACTGGCTGAATGTCAGCAAGATCATCATGAGCAGAACAGCGAGCGGATGGGCTAAAAAGCGATGTTTCATGAGCCTAGCTTTATTGGGGGCAGTGTGAGCTTACAAGCAGTGTGGCAAAGAGTTTTTGATAATGCTTAAGATTGGCCGTTATTATCACTTAAAGCAGCATGCCAACCCCTCCTTTAAAAGTACGGCTTGGCCAGCAGGTCATGTCGCAAACAATATTCCCTGTAATTGGTTTCTTTGACCTTTATTTTTCTTTTTCAGTATTGACCATCTCACGAATAGACACAAGCAAAGCTAACTTTTGTTCTTCACTGAGTGCTTCAGCAGCCTGAAGAATAGAGGCCGTCAATTCATCCTCACAGTAAAAATAAGCCACTGGCACATCAAGCACGTTCGCAATACGTTTAAGCGTATCGAAGTCGGGTGTGTGCTTCCCACGTTCGTATTGGTTCATGCGTGCGCTAGCATTACTAGGATCAAGGCCTAGTAACTCCCCTAGTTTTTGCTGTGTGAGCTGTTTCAAAATTCTCACCTGCTTTAATCGAGCAGGTAAGGGGTGTAGCTCAGGCATGAAATTACCGCTATTGGGTCAACATGCCTAAGATTCTCTTAGTGCTGCAGTCTAAGGTATACTAAGGATTTCTTAGTTTGCAAGTCTTATGATGCCGTATTCCTTAATATTTAAGATCGAAGTCCTTCGCTATGTCGAAAAAGTGGGTAGCGTCGCCAAAGCAGCACATAAATTTCGAATGCATCCCTCAACAATTTATAGCTGGAAATACATTGGCATAAAGGAGTTTCAAAACAGAGCAGGCACTGTGGTTTTGCCGCCACCTGTGGCAGAAAATAACAGTCAGAAATTGGAAAAACGTCTACATTTTCTAGAAAAAGAAAATGCTGTTTTAAGGGAGGCTACTAAATTGTATTTGAGCTATTAAGATCTAATTCTTATTGAGTTATTCCTTCCCACATATTTAACCCCTGAATGATGCCTCTGACTAAGGTGTTATTCAGGTTAATTAAAAACTATAATAAATTATATTGATTCTAGCGAAGGGAAGCGTAAGGGCGGTGTATAAAAAATGAGGAGATAGATTCCATGGTCACCATTGATCACCTTATACATTGACCGCATGACATCAATAGGTTTAGCTTCGACTGTACTAGAACCTTTTAATTTGTGATAGTGATAAATAAGCATTCCAATTTTTTGATTAAAATTAAAATCATCGAAATCAAAAGAGCAATGTTCATTACGAAGCAAAGAGAATACATGAATTTTAAATAATTTAAACACCTCATTACACAGATCATAGAAGGGTGATTGAGTACAAACAACTAACAAAACTGAGTAAAGTGATTGCGCTATGGCAAAAGCAGTACTTTGATCCCCTCGCTCTACAGCCCCCCTTAATAACAGGGTTAGACATGTTAGAGCATCAATCCCTCCCTGACGTTCTAGCCTCTTTAATTGACTGTGTTTGATCTGAGCAGGCATTTCACCCGTCGTTTGACCTAAGTGGTCTAAAGCAACGACCACCCTTAAAATTTCTGGTGCAAATTGCGCTAGGCCGTTGGACCAAATCTTTCCGATAGGCTTTTTTCCTCTGATGGCTTCCCAGAGTACATTGTTGAGTAAAACTGCAGATTGTGGGACCTGCTTATTTGCTTGGGCAACGATCTTCTTTCGGGGGACGTGTTGACCGATGCGATAAGTTGACCACAAATTTTTATGGTTGAGATCGCCCGTTTCTTCTTTCCTTCTAAATGCCTTCGGGTCTACTTTTTTTTCAATGGCGTACGCTGTAGGTACCCCTAAATAGTTCTTAATTAACAAGAACCAAAGAGCTACACGAATCACATCAATGCGATCGCGCCGCGGCGTATTTGCTGAATCCAGCTCATTTTGCAGAGCAGAAAAAAAATGATCCCAATCGGCGTTTTGCTTTTCAATACAAGGAGTTTTTGTCTTCATAACCGAGTGATAATCAGGGTGATTGTCACTTTCTAGCGCAAAGCGCAATAAATCGCTACCATTTTGTAGTGACCAGATAGGACTAATCCCAATGAAACAACCCCAAATTGAGTTGGCCAACGAGATTGAACGTAATTTATTTGAGCGACATGGCCCGATGATTGCGGATGACGCGCTCTTACAGGCATTGGGGTATTGCTCAGTGGATGCATTTCGTCAGGCATTTACCCGAGGAACATTGCCTGTACCCGTTTTTGCGATTAAACATCGCCGTGGCAAATATGCATTAGTTAAGGACGTTGCTCAGTGGATTGCAGAGCAGCGTTTTCTTGCAACGACAACAAACGCTGTAAAGCCGGATGCAGGATGCCAATAGCAACAGGGGTGAGCCATACAATTGCAATTAAACTCAGGGGACCCTCCCTTGATCGGAGGCGGTAGCGAAGAGATAAACATATTTCATTTCCCTAGTCGCACAAAAAGCCCAAAGTGGCAACTTTGAGCTTTTTGCATGAGACAAAGAAAATCAGTTGCGGAAACTGAGTTCTTATTCTCTGTGACGGGTGGTCGGCTGTCAAGGCCGAAGAGGACGGGCTTTGCCTGCATATTCATGATCCCCCTCATTCTGTTCCATAAAATCGATGGACGGGAGCACTTTTATGAGAGTAAATATTGAAGCGCAACGGCTGCGCGAGTTTTTACGCCTATATGCCGATACAAAAATCACAACACGTGAGCTCGCTCGAGCTACATCAATGTCGCGTAATACCGTTCAACGTTTGCGCAGGCATCTTGCAAATATTCAGTTTGATTTCGGTGATTTAGATCAACTTGATGATGATCAGCTGCGGTTGCGGCTGCAACTCGCCTCATTGGAGGGGCGGAGGAGAAAGCCCACGCCAGACTGGGGCTGGGTTCATACCGAGCTAAAAGACCCAGATGTCACCCTAGAACTACTCTGGCGAGAGTGGCGAGCCGTTGAACCCAACGGGATTGCGTACTCTCAGTTCACTGCAGGCTATCGAGCATTTAAATCACAGCGCCCACTTGTTATGCGGCAACTCCACCTACCAGGAGATAAGCTTTTTTTAGATTTTTGCGGCAAAACGATGCCGGTATATCTTGAAGAGGAAAGTACACCACGTATGGCGCAAATTTTTGTTGCGGTACTTGGTTACTCAAATTACACATTTGCTTGCGCTGTATGGACCCAGCAGATAGTCGACTGGGTTCAATGCAATATTGACGCGTGTGATTTTCTAGGCGGCGTACCTCGCATATTAGTACCTGATAACCTAAAAGCAGCCGTTATTACACATGGTCATCATGAAGTCATTTTAAATCAAGTGTACCTTCAATTTGCCCAACATTATCAAACCGTGGTTATCCCTGCCCGAAGCCGACGACCGCAAGATAAAGCAAAAGTCGAGGCTGGCGTGAAAATCATTCAGCGCTGGTTGCTTGCCGCATTACGCCATCAGCGTTTTTTTAGTTTAGAAGAACTTAATCAGGCCATTGCTCGATTATTAGAACAGTTCAATTTACGGTAAGCGCCTAGCCCTCCCATCTAAACGCCCTTTCCTTTTTTCGTCATGCTGAGGTTTTTATCAAGCAGGAGGATTTATGGGGGATTTGCAGACGCGGCGCGGGGAGTGGCTACTGCGCGTGGCTCA
>NZ_PDZG01000111.1 GCF_002735645.1 Iodobacter sp. BJB302 | reverse complement strand
AGATATTCGAATCGAATCTTCCAAATGTGCAGCTCTGCTCGCCATACTTCATGATTAATGAAAAAAAGAAATTATCTATCAATTATCCATCATTTGACTATAAAGTGAACAGCATTGCAACAGACCCTAGCGTCTTCTAATTGCACTGAGCTTTTTAAAGTTTACTTGTAATGTAATGCATTTAATAAAATACCTTACCCCTCTCGCAACCCTGGCTTTGATTGGTTGCGGTGGAGATGAAACCAATCCATCCACTGACGCATCGGGCAACAACGCCCCCACGACCATAAACTAAGCGCTTATTAAGCAGTTTTAGCCGCATTAACTATGCCGCTACATTACAAAGCAATATGCTTTATAAAGAGCTGATCAGCCAAGCCATCGTCAATGGCAAAACTGAAGCCCGCGTAAATAGTTATGAAGCCATTAATATTGATAAAGGCAACAAACAGTTACTAAGCCAATTACTGAACTATGACTGGAATAGCAAGCAGTGGAAAGATCTTCCACTCAGCCCTGACAATAAGCGCCACCTGATTGATGGAAAATAGATTCAACTCACTGATAATTCCAGCCTGAGCAGCGAAGATGGCAATGATATAATTGTGGACTTTAGGAGCAGACTTAAATATAAATTCAGTGCGGTTGAAAAAGATATCAGTCATTCACTGCCAACGAGCATTACCCTATTGCGATTAACAACCCAAACCAACCCGGCTATCGTCTTTTAAAACACCCGCACCGGCCTTCCCGGCCAGATCTAAAGCCTATTATGTTGGCAGCAGCCCAGTACAAACCACCTATTTCAGTCACATCAGCAATAGCACCTCATTTAAAAAAATTGACGATTTTATTAATTTTTACTCCAACTCTAATTGCCAGATTCAATTTGATGGCATCAATAAACGGGCCATTTTTAGTAGCGACGATAATGGAGAGCTGAAATGCAGTCCCCCTGCTTAGCCTTATGAAATTCAGAATATTGGCCAACAACAACTACTGGTTATTACCATGCCGCCCAACACACTTGGGCATCCAGGCAAGCGTCTATTTTATGCCATTTATCAAAACCAATTACTGGAAGGAGATATCGAACAGCCGTTTAATGGCACTTTGCCAGCCAGCAATTTTGAAATTGAAATTATGTACAATAAAACCACAATCAACCATTTACTAAAACATCGCGGCCTGCCAATTGCGGCCAAAATTAAGTAAATTTAAATTTTCTTACTAAATAAAATAATTCTTCAGTATTATCTTTTAAATATAAAAACGCCATCTATTTTTGATGGCGTTTTTATATAGGGGCATGAACAAAACGGAAAGAAAGTCAGCCGCTAATCACTTACACTTTCCACCACTGCCCTTCAGGCGCACAGGGCAAACGGCTTAAAATGTCTAGCAAGTCCGCTGGCGTATGGGCAGACTGCAGCTTGTGATATTCCTCCTCAGCCAAAAAGCCTGCGGCAATGGCGCCTTCCAAAAATTTTGTCAGCGCATCGTAATAATTTGCAGTATTGAGTAAGCCCACCGGTTTAGCGTGTAAACCAATTTGTGACCAGGTCAGAATCTCGAACACTTCATCCAAAGTGCCAAAGCCCCCTGCCATAGCGATAAAACCATCGGCTAATTCAGCCATTTTGGCTTTGCGGCTGTGCATAGAATCCACCACAATTAATTCTGTACACGATTCCAGCGCCAATTCACGCTCCACCATAAACTCCGGAATCACCCCGATCACCTGCCCGCCCGCATTCAGACACGCCGTTGCCACTTCCCCCATCAGGCCAATATGGCCACCACCATAAACTAGGGTGATTTCACGCTCAGCCAATAGCGCACCTAATTCGCGCGCAGCTGCCGTAAACTCAGGCCGAAGGCCGTGTCTGGCCCCACAAAAAACGGCTATCGATTTCATTTTTTACCCTAGCGATTTAAAAGCAGCTTCTCTTTGCCCTGATAGAGAGCTAAATATTGACCACAAACGAGGACACAGAATACACAAAGCCCCCCTTCAGTCCTTGTATTCTCTGCGAAACGCTGTGCCGTCTCAATACTCTGTGTTTTAAAATTTTACCCACTCAGCCTTGAACTGATACACGCAGATAATCAGGACATAACAGACAAAAACAATGCCGCCCCCGTAAGAGCGGCATTCCATTTAGACGGTAATTAAATTAAATCACCGCCACCGGATAAGACCCCAGCACCTTCACAAAAGCGGCCACATCAGCCAGCTCATTGAGTGCAGCCTGCAGCGGTGCGCCGCTGACATGCCCTTCAACATCCACAAAGAACACGTATTCCCAAAGGCCTGCACGGCTTGGGCGGGATTCGAATTTATCCATGGATACGCCGTTTCTGGCCAAAGGCTCAACCAGAGTGTGCAGTGCGCCGGGGCGATTAGGCGCAGATATCACTAGGGAGGTTTTATCCCGTCCGCTTGGGCCCACTTCCTGCATGCCCAGCACGAGGAATCGCGTGGTGTTGTTTGGCTCGTCTTCGATATTTTGCGCAAGGCTCAGCAGCGCGTAGTTTTCTGCAGCGACATCCCCGGCAATGGCCGCAGATGATTCATCCAGGCTAGCCAAACGTGCGGCTTCTGCATTGCTGGAAACCGACACCCGCTGCACCTCGGCCGGAAGATTTTTATTCAGCCATTCATGGCATTGCGACAAGCTTTGCGCGTGTGAATAAACACGCAGCAAGCCCGCCTTGCCTTCCACCTTGCGCAGCAAATGGTGGTGAATACGCAGCACTACTTCGCCACAAATTTTTAATGGGGTATTGACCATTAAATCCAGTGTGCGGCCCACAGCGCCTTCGGTGGAGTTTTCAACCGGAGCAACCACATAATCTGCCGTTTTGGCCTCTACCACGCGGAACGCTTCATCAATCGAGCAGCAAGCCATGGTGTGCGCCGCATGGCCAAATTGCTTGATCGCCGCAGCTTGGCTGAATGTCCCCTCAGGCCCCAGATAGGCAATGGTCATCGGGCGTTCCAGTGCGAGGCAGGCCGACATAATTTCACGAAACAGCTTGGCTATGGTTTCACCACTTAAAGGGCCGCGATTTAAAGCTTTTACCCGCGATAAAACCTGCGCTTCGCGCTCTGGGCGATAGACAATCCCGCTGCCTTTAATCTCACCAATGGTGCGGGCATGACTGGCACGCTGATTTAATAACAGAATAATTTGTTCATCGATGGCATCAATGGCATCACGATGTTGGCTTAATTGTTCTTCACTCATTGATTTCTCGAATTTTAAATAGGTGATGGCTGCTCTGCGCACGAACGCTTAAGCGCAAACACAGCCACCAGACAGACACTTGATGCGGATAGATCAATCACAAAACAGGGGGTTCAACCCGCCTTGTGAAGGCCGTTCTTTCAGGCTATCTAGCCGTGGCTTTTTGCAAAGGTACGCATGTATTCACACAGCACACGCACGCCTTCGATCGGCATGGCGTTGTAAATTGAAGCGCGCATTCCGCCAACTGAGCGGTGACCTTTTAATTGCAATAAACCGGCTGCCTTAGCACCAGCCAGAAAATCATCGTCTAATTTTTCATTTTTTAAATTAAACGGCACATTCATGCGCGAGCGGAATGGTTTATCCACCGGGCACTGATAAAAACCATTAGATGATTCAATGGTTTCATACAGCAAGGAGGCTTTTTCGATATTTTTTTGCTCAATTGCAGCAAGGCCACCTTGATTCAGCAACCATTTAAATACCAAGCCCGCCACATAAATACCAAAAGTCGGAGGGGTGTTGTACATCGATTCGGCGTCGGCATGCACGCTGTAATCCATCATGGTTGGCGTGTTTGTCCGCGATTTACCAAGCAAATCTTCACGAATAATGGCGATGCAGAGACCGGATGGGCCGATATTTTTTTGTGCGCCGGCGTAAATCAGGCCAAATTTAGACACATCAATCGGGCGGGATAAAATATTGGACGACATATCGCAAATCAGCGGCACTTCGCTTTTTGGGATATCGGCAAACTCAACGCCACCGATTGTTTCATTGGCACAGTAGTGCAGCAAAGACGCTTCTTTGGAGCGCCTCCATGTCGATTCGGCCGGCACATAACTAAAGTTACGATCTTCGCTGCTGGCAATCACATTGACATTGGCAAAGCGTTTCATTTCTTTGATGGCAATTTTGGACCAGTGGCCGGTATTCACCACATCAATCGTGCCATTCTCTGACAGCAAATTCAGCGGAATCATCGAAAAATGAAGATGCGCGCCCCCTTGCAAAAACAACACTTTGTAATTTTTCGGGATATCCAAGAGCTTACGCAGATCTGCCTCTGCCTCGTGAATAATCTGCGTAAATTCTTTACCGCGATGGCTCATTTCCATCACACACATGCCCGAGCCGTGCCAGTCAGTCAGCTCTTGCTGTACGGTCAGCAATACTTCGCGCGGCAACACCGCGGGGCCGGCAGAAAAATTATAAATCTGAGTCATGGCTAACTTATCCCTTAGGCAAGTAGAAAATGGGCGCGGGCAACCGCCACCGGCTTACTGCGATCATCCTGCCAGGCAGTCATCAGCACATTTGCAACGCGCTTGCCCTGGCGAATAATGTCACACTGAGCGCAGAGCTCTGCCGGACGGCCAGTGCGTAAGTAATCAATCGAAAAATCAACAATCTTAGGCACGCTATGCGCCTCCGATGCCCACATCACATGCAGAATGGCAGCGGTTTCTAAAAAGCCGCCGATCACGCCACCGTGCAGGGCAGGCAAAATGGTATTGCCAATGTTATGCGTCTGAAATGGCAGAAAAAACAAAGGCTGACCGTTCTCTTCACGGCTTTGAATCCCCAATAATCTGGCATAGGGTACGGCGTCAACAGCCATGGCAAGCGAATCAAAACTGGTAATGGGCGGGCTCATGCTGCCACCTCGCGCGCGGAATTACGCATAAATGTACCTACGCTGTAAGCAATAGGATCGTTAATGTCTTCCTGATACGCCGTGGCACGGGTAAAGGCAATCTGCTTAGTGAGTTTATAGCATTCAGCAGTGCAATAAATGGGGAAATCCGGCTTGGCAGGGCGAAGATAATCGAGACGTAGGTCTAAGGTGGCAATGGCTTCCAACTCGGTGAGCATGGTGTAAATGGCGCCTGCGCTGGTGGAATCCACCAGGGAAGTAACAACCCCGCCATGAATCACCCGCGTGGCAGGATTGCCAATCAGCTCGTCTTTAAAGGGCAGGCAAACGGTCATGCTGCCGTAATGCGCTTCGCCAAATTTAAAACCCAGCACCTGGCAGTGCGGCAGGGTCATAAACCATTCTGAAATTTGATTAAATAATACAGGTGATGCAACAGGCGCTTCGCTCATAGATCATCCCTTATTTGAGCAGGGCTGGTGTTTAAAACAAGCACCAGCCGCAGCAAACTCCACACACAACACTGCCCTGTCTTGCAGGCCAGTGTTGTTATTGCGATGAGAAAAGCTTACTCAGCCGCTGGCTCGTTGCCCTCTGCAGGAGCTGCGTCAGCAGCAACTTCACCTTCAGCAAGTAACTCGTTATCTTCCAGCAAATCGTCATCTGAATCCGTTTCGCACACTTTTTCCAGACCTGACAAATGCTCGCCTTCATCCAGATTAATCAGGCGCACGCCCTGAGCCGCGCGGCCTGTTTCACGGATTTCAGCTACTTTGGTACGAATCAGCACGCCACCAGTGGTAATCAGCATCACGTCATCGGAGTCTTCAACCAAGGTCGCCGCAACAAGCTTACCGTTACGATCGCCGGTATCAATTGCAATCACGCCCTGCGTACCACGGCTGGTGAGGCGGTAATCGCCGACCGGTGTGCGCTTGCCATAACCGTTTTCGGTTGCAGCCAGCACCTGCTGATCGTCGCGCTCGGCCACCAGCAGGGAGATCACTTTCTGACCTTCCTGCAGCATCATGCCGCGCACGCCGGTAGCGGTACGGCCCATGGCACGCACGTCACCTTCGTGGAAGCGAACTGATTTACCTGCGTCAGAGAACATCATGATCTGATCGCCACCATGCGTCAGCTCTACGCCAACCAAGTAGTCATCCATATCCAGACCACAAGCAATAATGCCCTTCTTCATCGGACGCGAGAAATGAACCAGTGAAGTCTTTTTCACTGTACCCATCGCTGTGGCCATAAAGACAAACTGATCTTCGGTAAATTCTTTCACCGGCAGAATCGCGCTGATTTTCTCGCCTTCCTGCAATGGCAAGAGGTTCACAATCGGCTTGCCACGGCTATTACGGCCACCCTGTGGCACGTTGTAAACTTTCAGCCAGTACACACGGCCATGCGATGAGAAGCACAAGACGTAATCATGGGTGTTCGCCACAAACAACTTGTCGATAAAATCGTCTTCTTTAGTCGCAGCAGCCTGCTTACCACGGCCACCACGGCGTTGAGAGCGGTATTCATCGGCCGGTGTGGCTTTCATATAGCCACTGTGCGTCAGTGTGACCACCATATCTTGCGGCGTGATCAGGTCTTCTAAGCTGAGATCTTCACCGTAGGCAATGATTTCAGACTTACGCACGTCACCAAATACAGTTTTAACTTCGTTCAGCTCAGTCACGATGATTTCGGAAACGCGCTCTTCACGCGCCAGAATATCGAGTAAATCGAGAATCTTTTCCATCACATCGCGGTATTCGCTGACGATTTTGTCTTGCTCAAGGCCAGTCAGGCGCTGCAGACGCAGCTCCAGAATCGCCTGAGTCTGCACTTCAGACAAGCGATAGCCATTTTGCGGATCAAAGCCAAATTCAGCAGCCAGGCCATCCGGGCGCGATGCACTGACATCGGTGCGGCTGAGCATGTCTTCCACCAGCTCTGAGCGCCATGTGCGGCTCATCAGGCTGACTTTGGCTTCTGCAGGCGTTGGCGCGGCTTTAATCAGGGCGATGATTTCATCGACATTGGATAAAGCAACCGCCAGGCCTTCCAGAATATGACCGCGTTCGCGCGCTTTACGCAGCTCAAACACAGTACGGCGGGTGACCACTTCACGGCGGTGGCGCAGGAAGCATTCCAGCACCTGCTTGATATTCAACAGGCGCGGCTGGCCATCGACCAGTGCCACCATATTGATACCAAAGCTGTCCTGCAGCTGAGTGTGCTTATAGAGATTATTAAGAATAACCTCGGCTACTTCGCTGCGTTTAAGCTCGATCACCACGCGCATACCGGATTTATCCGATTCATCACGGATTTCGGTAATGCCTTCGATGGTTTTTTCACGCACCAGCTCGGCAATCCGCTCCAGAAGGCGCGCTTTATTAACCTGGTAAGGCAGCTCATCGACGATGATGGCCTGCTTATCGCGGCTGACATCTTCGAAGTGCGTACGCGCCCGCATAATCACCCGGCCACGGCCGGTGCGATAGCCTTCACGCACACCGTGAATACCATAAATGATACCGGCGGTAGGGAAATCGGGCGCTGGAATGATGTCGATAATCTCGTCAATCGTCAGCTCTGAATTGGCCAGTAAGGCCAGACAGGCATCGATCACTTCGGTGAGATTATGCGGCGGAATATTCGTCGCCATCCCGACGGCAATCCCCGACGAACCATTAATCAAAAGATTAGGCACGCGGGTAGGCAGAACAGTGGGTTCGAGTTCTTTTTCGTCGTAGTTAGGCGTGAAATCGACGGTTTCTTTATCGATATCAGCCAGCAGCTCGGATGAAATTTTTTCTAAACGACATTCTGTATAACGATAGGCAGCAGCAGAATCCCCATCGATAGAACCAAAGTTACCTTGGCCATCAATGAGTGGGTATCTGAGGGAGAAATCCTGCGCCATCCGCACCAGGGCCTCGTAGGCAGCGGTGTCGCCGTGCGGATGATACTTACCGAGCACGTCACCAATCACGCGGGCACACTTCACATAGGAGCGATTCCAGACGTTATTGCTTTCATGCATTGCAAACAGAATGCGGCGGTGTACCGGCTTTAAGCCATCACGAACATCGGGCAAAGCGCGCCCTACAATTACACTCATCGCGTAATCGAGGTAGGAGCGTCGCATTTCCTCTTCGAGACTTACCGGGATTGTTTCTTTGGCAAAGTTTTCGAGCATCTTAGATAGGGGCCGGGGCGTCATATAATACGCACCACGCGTAAACACTTACGGTGGTGCCGTTGCAATGCCACAACACTTTTGTTGCAGCACGCGCGTTCGATCACTAAGTGTACCACGGGGGCGGAGATGCTCCAATTGAGCTACCCTCAACAGGGCCTCTCCACAACAGAATCAGCCCCTGCGGCAAAAATTACAGCCTTACTATTTGCCGCAAGCATTGTGAAACCATTAGAATGCAGCACGTGTATGGAAAAAAAGCCTTGACGGGTTATCGGGCAGGGCTTATCCAGAACCTACAAGCAATATAAATATCAGCTTGCTAAATGATTCTCTAGGAGATTAAAACTATGCTGTCGATCAAGCAATCCCTGACACGCCTTGCCGTTGTAACTGCTTTAGGTGCCATGAGCACTGCAGCATTTGCTGGCGTTGAAGCTTACACACAAAATGCAAATACCAATGGTGGCGTTGTTAAAAATGGTATCGGCGAATGCTGGCGCACAGGCACCTGGTCTAAAGAAGCCGCAACCGTTGAAGGTTGTGATGGCTACGTTAAACCAGTTGCTAAAGTAGCTCCAGTTGTTGTTGCTCCAGCAGTTGTGGCTCCTGTAGTTGCTGCTCCAGTGATCAACACTAAGCACTTCACACTGAAATCAGACGTTCTGTTTGACTTCAACAAAGCATCTCTGAAGCCAGCTGGTAAAGACGCTTTGGACAAGCTGTACGAAGAAGTTAAAATGATGGACCCTAAAGACGGTGAAGCACACGTTATTGGTTACACTGACCGTATCGGTTCAGACAAATACAACCAGCCTCTGTCAGAAAAACGTGCTAAATCTGTAGCGGATTACCTTGTTTCTAAAGGCGCTCCAGAAGGCAGAGTTAAGTTTGAAGGCCGTGGTAAGGCTGAGCCAGTTACAGGCGACACTTGCGGTAAAATCAAAAAACGCGCTAAGTTGATCGAATGCCTGTCTCCAGATCGTCGCGTTGAAATCGACATCAAAGGCACAAAAGAAGTTGTAACTCCAGCTAAGTAATCACTTAGACTGCACAAAAAGCCCCGCCAGTGTGAACTGCACCCCAAAAGTTGGACACCCGTCCATATTTTTGGGGTGTTTTTATGTCCAAGTACTCAACGCAATTCAAGCTCTCTGTCGTTCAGCAATATTTAACTGGCGAAGCGGGTATCAAAAC
>NZ_PDZG01000110.1 GCF_002735645.1 Iodobacter sp. BJB302 | reverse complement strand
AGTAGTCAGATATTCGAATCGAATCTTCCAAATGTGCAGCTCTGCTCGCCATACTTCATGATTAATGAAAAAAAGAAATTATCTATCAATTATCCATCATTTGACTATAAAGTGAACAGCATTGGGATTGAGGGGGATTTGCCTTTGGTTTTTTGCTTATTTAAACTCAGCGTCAAAGCAAATCCCCCCTGGCCACCCTTTTTCAAAGCGGGGAATAAGTGTACTGCTTCTTATTTTTTTAAATACACAACAAATCAAATACTTAGCTCAGCAACACCTGCCGCGCCTTCAGGTAATACGCTTTGCGCTGCGCCATCCCGGTGTATCCGCCATTAATGCTGATACTGATAAATTCAACCGGGGATAAATCCAATACTTTGCCATGATATTTTTTCTTTAAAACATCCTGATCATCATGATTAGCCGCGTCATTTAAATGCCGGCCAGCCCAGTATTCGCATGCACTCCAGACTGCATATTCGGCTTGCTCCAGCATTTCCGGGTGATTTATAAACAGATCCCGGCGGCCTTTTTTAATGCCTAATTGCAAATAATTAGCGCGGCCTGTGGTTTGAAAGATGCCGCGCCCTTTATATTTAACACCATCCCCCGCTTTGCAATTACCCAAATCTGCCCTGCCTTCATAAGCCGCCCCGCTTGCGTATTCTTGCAGCGTTTTAAAGTGATCACTCTCAACGCAGGCTTGCGCTAAAAAATGGGCATATTCCTGAGCGCTGTCCATTTCATACTGCGGGCACAGCTTATTGATCCATTCCAGCAGGCTGGGCATCAGCGGCGTGGCCTTGCCTGCTATAGCGCTTAAATGTGCGACAGTAATCAACAAGCCCATGATTTTCTCCTTAAAAAGGCTAAACCTTTATAGCAAAAAAACCCCGCCCCCTTTGAAAGGGGCGGGGTTATTGGCTGGCAAAGAATCTGCCACCTGGCTTTCTTAGATTAGAAGGTTAAAACTTCACCCGCGAAACCAGAGCCAGTCAGATCAACCAGACCCGTGATTTTCACCACGATGTCATTGGCATCAAGGGCTGTTTGCTGCAGTGCTGCGCCTGTGCTGTTAACCATGGCCACCACATAGGTGTCGCCACCATATTGGAACCAATCAACACGCCCAGTGTTTGCAGCTAAAGTGGATGCAGCTGGATCAGTTCCCTGCGCAGTTGTAAGCAGGGTAAAGTTAGCAGCCATGTTTAAAGCATCGGTCAGAGAAGCCGCTGTAGCCACGTTGATTTGTGAAGCTGCAACTGAAGCCCCTAATAATGTGAAGGCATCTGCAGTGGTGCCAAAGCTAACCTGATGGCCTGTCACTGTAGAGCCTGCAGCAAAGTTAATCGTGGTGTTTGCATAAGCTGCTGTTGTACCGCCTGTTACAGCACCTGTTACAACCACGGTTTCAGCTCCGCCGTTAGCTACATTCACCGTACCAATATTCACCGTAGCCCCGGTACCCACAGTGACCTGTGTTGTACCCGCACCCGAAGCGATATTAAATACATCGCCCGCGCCTGTGGCCACAATGGTATTAGAGCCTGTACCCACCGTGATCACATCACCTGCACCGTTGGCAACCAGCTGGTTAGCACCATTACCCAGAGTGAAGGTATTGCTGCCGCCTGAAGCCACCGCCTGAATCAACCCCGTACCAACCGATGCAGCTTCTGTACCGGCAGTTGAATCTGTAGCCTGAATAAATTTCAGACCCGAGCCGCTGGTAAAGAGATCAGCCGCCTGGCCTGCTGCCAGATTGAAGGTCACATTATTATGTGCATCTGCAGCCGTTACAGTGAAGGTAGTGGTGTTGGTGAAGGTACCGTTACCAAAGGTAAACTTGCCACCCGCCAGAGTGGAATCGATGGTGTTCAAGGCAGTACCGGTTTCTTTCAGCAGGGTAAACGCATTATTCCCTGTAACCTGAATGGTATTCACGGTATTGCTTGCATCGGCCAGCTCTTGCACGATATGCGCAGCGCCATTTGCAGCAAATTTCACTAAGGCGTCGCCTGTCACGGTCAGCTTATTCACTGTTGTGGCATTGGTTTGCATGGTAACGGTCAGGCTGTTGCTGCCAGACGCGCCCATTTGCGTGGTTTCCAGCAAGCCAATATGCGTATTACCCGTCGCATTCAATACCACCTCAGCTGAGGCCGCTAAGTTAGTAAACTTAGTGGTATTAGTATTGGCGGCAGCTGTACCGGCTGCGGTTAATGTTGCTTTAGAGAAGCCGGTGTAATCCAGCGTGGAGCTGGTGGCCAGCGTTGTAATATCAGCAGAGCCGGTGATATTGGTTACATTCGTTGCAACCACTATTGCTTCACCGAAGGTAGAACCAAAGCCCTTCACAGAAGCCACATCTTTCAGCTCTACAATCACGCTGTTGTTGTTAGTACCCGCTTGCAATGTATTGCCGTTATCAGACGACACTACATAGCTGCGGCCGTTGGACGAGAAGGCCACCACTTTATTTGCACCACCCGTGGTTGCACTGCTGACCAGGATAGACGCTGCGCTGATCAGCTCATTGGTAGTGAATTGGGAAAGGTTATTACCCCCTGTGGCGCCGAAGGTAATCACACCATTGCTGATGCTGTAGGTTAAGTTAGCCAGCTTGGTAAACAACGCGCCGGAGGAATCCAGCACCGTTGCCATTGTGTTGGCACCCGTTACGTTATTCACCCCATTGGTACCCGAATTAGCCAGAATGGTCTTGGCAAGGTCAGCATTATCAGCCGTATTACGGAAGGTAATGGTATCGCTTGCAGACTGGCTGTTGACGGTAAACTTAGTCACGCCACCTTTACTGCCGTTGTCGGTGAGCGTTGCGCCTTCTTTCAGGATCAGCTTATCTACTTTGGCGGTAGAAGCAGTCAGATTCACTGTTTCACTACCTGAAGAGAACTTATGGCTGATCGCATTCCACGCGCCACCCAAGCCAGCCTTGTATTCACCACCGCCCGCACCTGAAGTAAACAGATTGTCGACTGTAGCAAAGTTAGTGCTGTCTGTTGTTGCAACGCCTGCACCCACAAAGGCTGCCGTACCGGCTACTGCCAGTTGTGAGATTTCGCCCGCTTGCACAGTAATCAGCACTTTAGTGCTATCCACCACTACGGCCGAAGCAATGCCTGGCTTATCGGTAGACGCTGCAGCGGTAATACCTGCAGCAATTTTAGTGGCGATTTGAGCTGTTGTATCGTTATTGGCAACAGCGATGGTAATAGCACCCGCACCACCGTTAAAGGTGACCGTGATATTACCCGCACCCGCACCGCCTACTGCTGTAGCGGATTCAAGAACAATTTGCTGCTGTCCGCCCACAATCACATCAGCAATCGTTGCATTTGCAGCGCTTTTTGCTGTGCCCACTTCAAACGCAGCGGCCTTGGTTAAGACAATGCTGCCGCCGCTGGAAACGGCAGTGACTGCCGGGCTGCCCGTACCACCTTTGACCACATTACCCAGTGCATTATTGGTAGTGGCATCATTGGTAATGGCTGCAGCCAGTAAGCCTGCCACAGTCGCCGCACTATTGTTACCAATCGAGGTGTAGGTATACGTTGCACCATTGATGGTTACTGTGGCGGTATCACCATTTTGCCAGTTGTTGGTTGCTGTACCGGTTAATGTCACCAGGGCTTTGAAGTTAGTGGTGTCATTAGAACCAGCGGCTTTCAGTACAGATGTACCCCCCGTAAAGGTTGTACCTGCATTCGATACCTTAGCTGCAGTGACATCAACCGATGTGGCGGAATTAACCAGTGTGCCGTTATTGGTTGTTGTGCCGGTATGAGTCGAGGCATTGATCGAAGTAAAGCCAGCAGTAGAAGTTAACGCCAAGCCGCGATCGCCGCCTACAACCAGTGTTGCTGCACCCGCTGTGCCTGTATCTGTCAGTGAGACCGTATTCAGGCTAGTGGCATTGGCAGTAGAAACATAACCACCTTTTGCATTGATGGTAATGGCTTCGAATGCGTTAGCTGTAATTATACCCGTACCTAAGCCGCCCCCTGCTGCCAGAATCGCCGAACCAGGGCTTGCCAGAGCAGTACCGCCTGTACCCACATTAATCGTCAGCGCATTATTAGTTGCAGTGGTGTTGCTGCCTGCAAGGCTCACTGTTTTATCTGTGGTATTGGCTGTAACCGAGAATACGCCGCCAAGATTAGTCAGCGTGATATTGCCCGCCACTGCGCCCAGCTGAACATCGGTATTAAAGCCCGAAGCATCGTAACTACCTGCAGCACTATTAGCCAGCGCACCCAGACGCAAGATTTCAAAGCCTTTCACCGCAGTTGCGCTGCCTAAAGCCACATCTGTACCAGCTGCAGCATAGTTAGCCACCAGTACATCGCTGGTGCCTGCGCCGCCATCAATGGCAACCAGATTACCCCAGCCCGATGCATTGGAATTAACAGTGAGCGTATCTACACCGCTACCACCCATATATTTCTGTGCAGTGGCTGCAGTTGTGGTTGCCTGCATTAAGGAAGTGACATTACCCGTAGCAGCAGAGGCATCTACCGTCATGGCTTTGCCCAAATTACCTGTACCAAATACATCGGCGGTATCAAAGGTTGTTGCACCTGCGCCTTTTAATGTTACGGTGGCAATGGCGGTAGAAACGTTACCCAGTTTCAGCGTAGCCGCTGCCGCATTATTAACCGTAACCGCCGTTGCAGCTGCCGCATCCACTTGCAGAGTGGCGCTGGAAGCAGTGCCATTATCTGTAATAGTCAGTGTGCCGGCTTTGCTGTCAACCACAGTAACATTGCTTGTGGTGGCAACACCGTTATCCCACACATTCTTATTATTGGCACCCTGAGTAATCGTCAGTGCATGTGCAGCAGTATTGTTGGTAATGGTAATGGTGTTGGCACCGCCTTCAGTATTGAGTACCGACAGCGCTGTTAAGGCATCTGATGTAATAGCTACACCATCAGCACCTTGCAGACCAGTCAGGGAAACATTAGCCAGCTTGCTGACGCCCACTGCTTTACCTGAATTACCACCACCCGTTGCCAACGTAGCCTGAATATCTTTAATCGCTGCAGTATTACCCCCACGAATAGAAACCGTAGCTGCACCGTTAGTGTTTACATTAACTACACCTACACCGTGATAGTTAATACCGCCTACCGACGTCACATCTGCAATGGTTACATCACCTGTAGGGGCCAGATTAGCGTCTTTCAGTGCTGTACCTGCCGCATTAAGTGCATCAGAAGCAGCACCCACCGTAATTGCACCTGAGGTTTTGGTGGTGGTAATCGCCACGGTAGAGCCACCGCGCACGGTAGTGGTATCAGCACCCGGGCCGCTGAAGGTACGGGTAATCGCTACAGCACCACTTGGTACGGTATTCACCCCGCTAATGACTTCACCTACTGTGACAGCACCACCCGTGGTATTTACGGTAACTGTTGTACCACCATCCACAATCACATCACCTGCATTGGTAGTGGCTAAATAAGCCCCCGTGCCAGTAAGCATATCGGATTGATTAACCAGCACCGCACCTGTAGGTGCGCTGGCAACAGACTGACCAATCGTGACGTTCTGACCTTTAGCATTCACTGTAACGTTAGAGCCACCATCAATGACCACAGCACGGGCAAAGCCATTGCCATTCAGGGTTTCTGTAACCGTGACATTCCCTGTTGGGTTGCTGACCTGATCTGCCACCCCGGCATTGGCTGCTCGGCCAATCGTAACATTTGCACCTGTTGTACTAACGGTAACGTCTGTGCCCCCGGTAATAAGGACTGCACCAGTCGCAGCACCGTTATTAACAATACCAGTGTTGGTTACTTTGATGACGCCACTTGGGTTCAGTGTGTTTTCTTTAGCGGCACCCAAATTACCAATATTGACCGCATTGGCAGCATTGCTTGTGATGGTGACGTTTTTACCGCCAGACACACCAATTGCACCCGCGGCTGTATTGTTATTGGTAGAGCCAGCGAGACCGTTGTAAGCAATTTGCGCCACTTCATTGATGGTGACATTGCCTGTAGGCAGGTTTGTTAAATCAACCCGGCCTGCATCGCCAACAGTAATTGCGCCCGCGCCTTTTAATGCGGTGTCGTTAATCGACACATCTACGCCGCCAAATACAGTAATAGCGCCAGTACCTGCGCTATTTACGGTGATATTGCCTGATGCATTGGCTACTTTACCTGCGGTGTTGTTACCGGTATTGGCTGCCGTATTACCGATTTCAATCACGCCACTGTTTGAAGAAGAGCTGGTGGTGACATTAACGGTAGTACCGCCAAACACATTCACTTTACCTGTGGCACTGTTGTTTTGATTAACAACAATTTTGCCAGTAGTGACTTCAGCAGCCAATGGTACGCGGGCAAGGCCAGGGCTACCTACCAAGATATCCCCGCCCACCGAGGTAGCAGTGACATCTGTACCGCCCACCACCGTTAAAGCGCCTGCAAAACCATTGTGTGTAGCATTCACTACCGTGCCATTGACGCCATTCGCTGCCGTAAATACATCGGCTGCACCACCATTGGTTGTGCCTTTCAGGCTGCGTACATCGGCATAGCCAACAGTGCTGAACCCTGTACCCGCTGCAGTATTGCCTGAAGAATTCAAAATAATGTTCTGAATATTAGTCAGCGTAACGCCGGCAGGGATATTGCCGTTGGTGGTACCAGGGGACAAATCAGTAATCGTTAAGGTATTGGTAGTTTTACCTGCCGTACCAAATAATTTATCACCTGTGTTTAAGGTTGGGCCTTTGCCATCCACATTGAAAATCGTTTGTGAGGCAAAGAAGCTGTCTGCAGTTTGCAGATCTAAACCAGGTGTTAAGGTAAATAAGGTTGCAGCACTCAGTGTTGCAATATTTGCAGGAATAGCGGCAGTTTGAGCAGCCTGTGTGCTTGGTAAAACTGCAGCCAGGAAAATACGCGCGGTAGTGGCTGAAGATTCGCCCACGTATTTCAGGATACCTGCGTTATCAGAAAGCGCATCGGTATATGCGCCAGCAACGGCAAGCTTGGATGCCAGTGTTGTTGCGTCTGTACCTGTTGCGCCATCCAGAATAGCCAACGCCATTTTGCCGATGGTTAAACGGCCGGCATTGATTTCATTGATGTAGTACTGCAGGCCGACGGTTTCTGCGGCACGGCCAAAAGCTGCTTTATATACAGCATCAATTTGAGCTTGTAGTGCTAAAGAGCCATAAAGTGAGACAGATTCAGGTGATGTTGCAAAGGCATTTACAACATTAGAAACGCCTTCTTTATCGACACGGTCAGACCAGTATTGTAAGCCAGCATAATCTGCTGGACGTTGATAGTAAGCGATATACAGTTTCTGTACATAAGTCAGTGCTGCTGCAGTTGCCATTTTACGAACTCCTAAAAGTTTGTGTAAGCTATCGTCCAGCTTTAAGCCAGGGCTTTTCCATAATGGATCGTGCCACGGACAAATGCATTGTTCTCCTCCCCTAAATTTAAAAATGTGATAGCAATCACAAAATGAGGATTAGCCGCTCAGCACGGGGTGAACGGCTATTGAAAACCACAGCAAACAACTAAATCATTGATTTTATTTATAAAAATATTTTTACCTGTCAAAAAACATAAAATTTATCTTGATTTTTAGCAAACAAAGCCAGCTTTTATATATTTCTGCCCCTCAGACAAACAGGTTGACCCATTTAAATATTTGTGATTTTCATATGACACGCCTCTGTAAATCGCTATTTTTCACCATTTTTATGGAAAAACAACCCAATAAAACCCCATAAAAACACAGTAATAGTTCTTATTTACAAAAAAATACCGGATTTTCCGCATGGAAAGGCAAGAACACAAACCTGACTAAATAATCAGGTATTTATCTTTTATGTAAGGTTTTAAATAAGAAACGCTGGCCCGAAGCTCAGTACAATCAAGCTTCGGGATCACAGTGAAAAGCACAGGAAGGGGATTACTGAATAAGCAGGATGGCCTTACTTTGCTTCTGCAGGCTTTTGCTTTTTGCCCGCCAAAAAATCATCTAAACCTTTTTGTACTAAATCGTAGGTTTTATCCACATTACTGGCAATGCTGCCATCGAGCACCTGCAAACTCTTAAGAATATCTCTTGCCTCTTTAAAACCCTGCTCTACCCCGCCACGGATTACCTTAGTAAATTCCTCAGCAATTTTATCCGGGTCTTGCCCTAGCCTTTGTTTGGCAAAAGCATCGTAAAACCCCGTTGAGAGCGCAACTATTCGCCCGGCAGTGCCTTCGGGCGAGTTATCCTGGCCCATCGCATTTTTAATGGCATCGTCACCAAATTCTGGTTTAAGCACTTCATTTATCTTATCAATAGCCGTTCTGAATAAGAGCTGCATTGGCTTATCGCCACTGCTGATCGAAACCTGCAAAGAAGCTTGTAAGATCTGCTGGTTTGTTTGTGCACGAATGCTTGCCTCGCTCAGCCCGGGCTTTTTATCCGTATCTTTCACGTCCTTACTTTGGACAGCGGCTGGCGATGAGGTGGAAACAGAGTTAATCACGATAAGGCTCCTTATCAATCTATTGCATAAAGGTATACGACAGATTATCGGCAGGAAACATACTTAACTTCAGTACTATCTTTCCTCCTCTGATCGACGGTTTGCTGCCAAGCGGCTTGATTTAGCGCAAAACATGTAAAAATTGCGACATCCTTCCGTTTACCCGAATAGCATTCGTGGCTATGCTCCGCTCCTGATTGATCATTCTGCGCCGGTTTTATATGCCCCAGCCCAAACACTCCCACTCCCTGCTCGAAGACTTACAAGGATTAATGACCGGCGTATTGCTCATGGCGCTGGCAATCCAGTTTTTTAAACAAGCGGGGCTGCTCACAGGCGGGGCAACGGGCTTGGCGTTTCTGCTGCACTACATCGCCCATTGGTCGTATGGCACCGTATTGTTTCTGATTAATCTGCCGATCTATATTTTCTCTTACCGTATGCTGGGTAAAGAATTCACGCTTAAAACATTTGCCTGCGTAGGCACACTCGCCCTGCTATGCGGCTGGCTGCCAAACTGGATTAATCTGGGGGATGTTGATCCTGTTTTTGCAGGTTTAATGGGCGGCTTACTGGCAGGCGTAGGTATTTTGATGCTGATCAGGCATAAAGCCAGCTTAGGTGGCGTAACCGTATTGGCACTTTATTTACAAAAGCGTTTTGGCTGGCGCACAGGCTATGTGCAGTTAGTGGTTGATCTCTTTATTCTGTGTGTTGGTTTTGGCGTAGTTGATCACAAACAACTATTAATATCTGTATTAGGTGCTTTTGCTTTAAACCTTGCGATTGCAATTAATCACCGGCCAGACCGGTACATCGGCATGTAATACATCAATAAAAAAAGGCCATTATTTGAACTGCACCCCAAAAGTTGGACACCCGTCCATATTTTTGGGGTGTTTTTATGTCCAAGTACTCAACGCAATTCAAGCTCTCTGTCGTTCAGCAATATTTAACTGGCGAAGCGGGTATCAAAAC
>NZ_PDZG01000010.1 GCF_002735645.1 Iodobacter sp. BJB302 | reverse complement strand
CGTTTTGATACCCGCTTCGCCAGTTAAATATTGCTGAACGACAGAGAGCTTGAATTGCGTTGAGTACTTGGACATAAAAACACCCCAAAAATATGGACGGGTGTCCAACTTTTGGGGTGCAGTTCACCAGATGGGCTTTTTTTATTATCGAACAAATAAGGTGCTCATTTCATGCTTGTCTGATGTGCCACACATTAATCAAACACCTTCACTTCATTCGTATGATCCTGCTTGCAATGGCTGATATGGCCAGCCATTTCGTTCAGGCTGTGGGCTTGGGCGGGGTTGATATCCAGGCCCATTTCGCCCATTTCCAAAGCCAGTGCCAGCTCTTGCAGGGCGGGTACATATTGCAGATTGGCGGCTTTTTTATAGTGTTTAACGGCCAACTGATCGTCTTGCTTTAGATAATCGCCATAGCGATACCAATTGCCGAGGGTGTAGATCGCGGCAGGGTCGTTATTTTTGGCTGCGGCTTCTACCATCTCTATTCCCTTCGCCTGATCTTTAGCGCCGCCTTCGCCTTTAAGCGTCAGCATGCCTAGGCGATAGATGCCCATTTCTCCTGCGGTGCTAAACCAGAGTCGTGCTTTTTGCGCGTTCTGTGGCACACCATCGCCTTTTAAATAGGCCATGCCCAGCAGATAGCGTGCTTTTGAGTCTCCCGCCTCGGCTGATTTTTCTAACCATTGAGCGGCTGTTTTTTTGTCGTCTGTGCGTTCTGCAACCAGACGTGCAGCCAGCGGATGGCCTAGTGTTGCCAGCTCCAGCAGGCGCGCATTACCGTCTTTTGCATCCAGTTGTAATTGCTGCACTGCCTCGTTAGGCATGGCTAAAGCCCGCGCTTGCTGGCTTTGTTGGTACTGCTTGATTACCAAGCCGCCGGTAAGTGTGATGGCGATGAGGGCCAGCATGGGTTTGGATAAGGCTTTCATAAAAACTCCAAATCCCCAAGGCTTGCGCCCTGAGGATTTTTAGACAAAACGTCAACGAATGCTTACTTACTCAGATCAATGCTAAATACCGATGCGCTTTTGTCCGCTTTGGTGGAGTCAAGGGCGATATTGGTGATCTTTTCTTGAGCTGCCACTTGAAGCGCTGCCGCATCTGCTGAAGATTCAAACAATACCTTGCCTGCTGTTTTAACCTTGGCAAAGCGCCAGTTGGCCACTGGGCCTTGTTTGGCCAGTGTCAGCGTTTTTTGCTCTTTAACATAATTAACGATGATGTCGCGATTTGCATCACCACCGCTATCGACCACAATTTGGCTGCCGTCCAAACCAGCAAAACCACCACCACCGTTGGCACGGTAGTTGTTAGTCACTACGATAAAGTCGGCTTTTAAATCGAGCGCTTTGCCATTGAGGCTTAGATTAACAATGCGGCTGCCCTTATCTTTGGTCACATCGATTTCATAAGTAATGCCGTCGATTTGGTCAAAGTTATACGATGGGAATGTGCTGTTAATTAAGTTTTGATCCGCTGTTTTTGTTGGATCGATTTGGTTAAATTGCTCTGCCGATTTTTCTAACCAAAGTTTGACCGTTGCGCCGTTAATTTTTACGGCTTGTAAGGTGTTTGGATAGAGGTAAAGATCCGCAATATTTTTGATCGCCACATCGCCAGCCGCAATGTCGGTAAAGCCTGTGCCACGGAAGTTCACTTTAAACGGCGCGGCTGCGGAGAGAATCGGCAGCGAGGCGTATTGCGGTAAATTGGCTTTGACAAACTTAGTTACATAATCAGTTTGTGCTAGGTTAATCAGGCGCATCGCTGCAGTAGGTGCAACTTGTGTGAAGAAAGAGCTGATGCGGTATTCGCTCTTACCCACCCCCGCATTGACGTACTTGACCGTGCCTTGGTGCTCTTTTTCTACCAGCTTAGCAATCTCTGCTTTTGCGGGTACGGCTGTGGCTACGCCAGACGCATCTTTGGTGCTCACTGATTTCAGTTCACCTTTTGAATCGTTGGTCTTCCATACTTTGCCATCGAATTCCAGATTCAGCTTTAGCACGCCCAGTGTGTTGCCCCAGAAGCCGGACATCACGGTTGGAACGCCATTGACCAGGCCTTTTTCGTTATCAACATTTTTGATACCGGCGTAGTTCTTCTTATCCGGGAAAAAGCTGTGCGAGTGGCCGGAAACAATCGCCGTAATGCCTGGTACGTCTTTAGCCAGGTAGTAAACTGCGTTTTCCATGCTTGGGCTGTATTCAGCCGCAGAAATGCCGCTGTGCGCCAGCGCAACCACGATATCTGCACCCTTGGCTTTCATTTCCGGAACGTATTTTTTCGCCGCGTCCACAATGCCCAGTACGCTGACTTTGCCTTCCAGATTACGTTTGTCCCAATCCATAATGCCTGGTGGGGTAAAGCCGATTACGCCAACTTTTAGCTTGATATCTTTTCCGTCTACGGCCTTAAAGGTGCGGTCCAAAATGACGTATGGCTCAAACAAAGGCTTGCCGTCACCAGCGTTGTTTACGTTAGAAGTGATCAGAGGGAAATCTGGGCCTGCGCATTTTTGGCCCGCTTCCGGGCCGGATTTCATTGAGCTGCCAGTGACTTGACCAAGGTATTTCAGGCCGTAGTTAAACTCATGATTACCGATATTGCCGGCATCATATTTCATTAGATTCATGGCTTTATGGATCGCCAGCGGCGTATCGCATTTGACCGGCTCAACTTGCGACTGGAAATCAGATAGCGATGTGCCCTGAATGGTGTCGCCATCGTCTACCAGCAAGTTGTTTGGATTTTCTTTACGCGCAGCATCAATCAGGGTGGCTGTACGTTCAAAACCAAGCGTCGTATCGTCGGTGGTTTTGTAGTAATCGTAGCTCAGCACATTGGCGTGCAAATCGGTTGTTTGCAGCACCGCTAAATCAAGCTTGGTGCCTGCGGCTGGGGGCGGGGTGACCGGTGCAGCGGCGGGCGTATCTGTATCACTATCATTGCATGCTGCTAAAAGCAGTGAGCTGCAAATTAAGCTGGCTAGTAATGTGATGCGCATTGCTCTCTCTTATGCCCTTGGGCTTTTATGTGAAGGCGCGAGAGTAAGGTTTGAACTTTGCAGTAAGACTATATTTGTGTTGCAAACGGGTTAATTTTTTATGACATTAGGTTGTTTTTGCTCTTGAATTACCAAAAAAGGCAATAGCTTGTACAGTATTCGGGCGGCAGATTGAAGAAAATAGCCTAGGTTGGCCAGGCTTGGTGCGCTGTTTTTTGCATGTTTTTGAGTGTTTTGCTGGCCGGGCAGAGCGCCGGAAATGCAGTGCCGCCTGTGCCCCGCCATTTAATACATTTTTGCGTTTTATCAGCTGCAGATGCGCGGATTGGCGGTGGCCGGGTTTATTTGCATCGCCATAGTTCTGCACGATGCGCAGAAAACCGGCAAAATAGCGGGTTGAATCCGCGTGGCGTGACTTTGTTTGATTATTTCAGGCTTGGCCTAAAATAATCAAATCAGGCCCCTGAGCGCACCTTGAATTTCGGAAAGACAGAATGTTAAGAATAAATGAAGTAAAACTGCCGCTCGATCATTCGGAAAACGAGCTGAAACAAGCACTGCTTAAGCGTCTTGCGGTGGCAGAGGCTGATCTGATCAGCTTTAGCATCTTTAAGCGCAGCTACGATGCGCGTAAGCGTGCCGCCATCCTGCTGATCTACTCTCTTGATGCAGAAGTCAAAAATGAAGCGGCGGTGCTGAAGCGTTTGAAAGCCGATCGCCACATCATGGTCTCGCCTGATATTGAATACCAGTATGTAGGCCATGCGCCGGAAGGATTGACTGATCGCCCCGTTGTGATTGGTACCGGCCCCTGTGGCTTGTTTGCTGGTTTGTTGCTGGCGCAAATGGGCTTTAAACCGATTATTCTGGAGCGCGGCAAGGCCGTGCGCGAGCGCACCAAAGACACCTGGGGCCTGTGGCGCAAGGGCGTGCTGAATCCTGAATCGAATGTGCAGTATGGTGAAGGCGGCGCGGGTACGTTTTCTGACGGCAAGCTTTACAGCCAGATTAAAGACCCAAAGCATCTTGGGCATAAAGTTTTACAAGAGTTTGTAAAAGCAGGTGCGCCAGACGAGATTATGTACGTCAGCAAGCCCCATATTGGTACGTTTCGTTTAGTCAGCATGGTTGAAAGCATGCGCGCCAATATTATTGAGTTGGGCGGCGAAGTGCGCTTTTCCAGCAAGGTAGAGCAACTGATTCTGAACGACGGCCAAGTGGAAGGCGTTGAGCTGGCCAATGGCGAAAAAATCCATTCCAAGCATGTGGTGCTGGCGATTGGCCATAGCGCGCGCGATACCTTTTACAAATTATTTGAGCAGGGCGTGTTTATGGAGGCCAAGCCGTTTTCTCTGGGTTTCCGTGTAGAGCATCCGCAAACCGTGATTGATACCGCCCGTTTTGGCCCAAGTGCAGGCCATCCGATTCTGGGCGCGGCAGATTACAAACTGGTGCACCACGCCAGCAATGGCCGCTCGGTGTACAGCTTCTGTATGTGCCCGGGTGGCACAGTTGTGGCAGCTGCATCCGAGCCAGGCCGTGTGGTCACCAACGGCATGAGCCAGTACTCACGCAATGAGCGTAATGCCAATGCGGCGATTGTGGTGGGGATTACGCCGGAAGAAGATTTCCCTGGTCATCCGCTGGCAGGGATTGAGCTGCAGCGTAAGTGGGAAAGTAAGGCTTTTGAAGCGGGTGGCAGTACTTATCAGGCCCCGGCTCAAAAACTGGGTGATTTCCTTAAAGGCAAGCCTTCTACCGAGTTTGGTGTGGTGGTGCCTTCCTACACGCCGGGTGTGCATTTAACGGATTTGGCCGATTGCCTGCCTGAATACGCCATTACTGCGATTCGCGAAGCGATGCCTGCCTTTGATAAGCAAATCAAAGGCTTTGGCATGAGCGACGCGCTGTTCACTGGTGTGGAAACCCGCACCTCCTCCCCTGTGCGCATCAAGCGTGATAACGATACGCTGCAAAGCATCAACACCAAGGGCCTGTTCCCTGCGGGTGAAGGCGCAGGCTACGCAGGCGGCATTTTATCGGCCGGTGTGGATGGCATTAAAATTGCCGAGGCGGTTGCTTTAAGCATTTTGAATAAGCAGCCTTAAAACCTGCATATCAAAGCTTTGTTTTTGCAGCAAACCGTGGGCACTTTTGTGCCCACGGGCGTATCGATTGATCCTGATTAATCATCTTTCTAAGAAATTGCTTCCAAGCTTGCTTAATATTCATACAGGCAGGCAGACGGGAGTGGTGAGATGGAAGCAATCGATAAGCTGGTTTTAGCCCGCCAGCTCCCTAATCAGGCGGTGGCGCTGGTTCTGGCCGGTGGCCGTGGCTCACGTTTAAAAGATTTAACCAACCACCGCGCCAAGCCTGCGGTGCATTTTGGTGGCAAATACCGGATTATTGATTTTGCCCTGTCTAATTGCCTGAATTCTGGCATTCGCCGCATTGGCGTGATTACCCAATATAAATCGCACAGCCTGCTCCGGCATTTACAGCGCGGCTGGTCTTTTTTGCGTAATGAAATGAATGAATTTATTGATCTTTTGCCTGCGCAGCAAAGGGTGGATGAAGAACACTGGTATCGCGGCACGGCCGATGCCGTATTCCAGAATTTGGATATTATCCGCAGCTACAGAGCGCAATATGTGGTAATTCTGGCGGGGGACCATATTTATAAAATGGATTACTCCCGCATGCTGCTCGATCACGTCGAAAACAATGCCGCGTGCACCATTGCCTGCATCGAAGTCGACAGAATTGATGCTTCGGCATTTGGGGTAATGGCCGTGGATGAGGAGCGAAAAATCACCGCCTTTATTGAAAAACCTAGCGATCCGCCCGCCATGCCGAATAAAAGCGATAAAGCTTTGGCATCGATGGGCGTTTATGTTTTTAATGCCGAATATATTAATCGTATGCTGGCCGAAGATCTGGCCGATGAAGAATCCTCCCACGATTTTGGTAAAGATATTATTCCGCGCATTGTGGCCGAAGGCCGTGCGCTGGCTCATCCGTTCAGCGCCTCCTGCGTATCGAGCGATGCCAGCGCCGCGCCCTACTGGCGGGATGTCGGTACGGTAGACGCATATTGGGAGGCCAATTTAGATCTCGCCTCGGTGCTGCCAGAGCTGGATATTTACGATAAAAACTGGCCAATTTGGACCCACCAAGAGCAGCTTTCCCCTGCTAAATTTGTGCAGGATATCAACGGCAGCCACGGCATGACGCTCAATTCCCTCGTCTCCGGGGGCTGCATTGTTTCTGGCTCATTAGTGAATAACTCGGTGCTGTTTTCTAAGGTGCGTTTGCATTCTTTTTGCACCATCGATTCGGCGGTGATTTTGCCCTCGGTAACCGTAGGCCGCTCCAGCCGCCTGCGCCGCTGCGTAATCGACCGTGGCTGCCAGATCCCTGAAGGCACGGTGATCGGCGAGGACCGCAGCAAAGACGAGCAACGCTTTTACTGCTCCGAAGGCGGCGTGGTGCTGGTGACGAGGGAAATGCTGGCTAAGTTGTGATAAAACCCAAATTTTGAACCACAGAGAACACGGAGGACACAGAGTTACACAGAGAAAACCAAATGGTCCAAAGATGATGAGTCTGCTTAAGCTTTTGTGGAAAAATTAAATCCTGATAAGGCAAGCTGTCATCACCGAGTGTTTGTATTGGGGGTCTAGCAGGAATGAAGCTTCTCCAAAAATGACCAGATTTTCTCCGTGAAACTCCGTGTTCTCTTTGACCTTCGTGGTTCAAGGTTTGGGTTTGGGGGCTTTTGTACTTACGAAGTTTGCTAAATCTAATCCATGGGTAGCAATTTATGCGCGTGTTACATGTTTGTGCCGAGCTGTTTCCGCTGTTAAAAACCGGCGGGCTGGCTGATGTGGCGGGGGCTTTGCCGCTGGCGCTGGCTCCTTTGGGCTGCGATGTGCGCGTGCTGCTGCCGGGCTTTCCGGCGATTTTGGCGGGGCTGAGTATTGATGGCGAAGTGGCTGCGGTGAACAGCATGGCGGGGCCGGTGAGGATTTTATTTGGCCATACTGACAGCGGCATCGCCGTGTATGTGATCGACGCGCCGCATTGCTTTGATCGCCCCGGCAGCCCTTATCTCGATGTGGGGCTGCAGCCCTATAGCGATAATCATCTGCGGTTTGCCCTCTTGGGCTGGGTGGCCGCGCAGCTTGCCAGCGGGCTGGATTCATACTGGCGGGCAGAGCTGGTGCATGCCCACGACTGGCATGCGGGCCTTGTGCCTGCTTACTTAGTGACTGCGGGGCGGCCTGCAAAAAGCGTGTTTACGGTGCACAACCTAGCTTATCAGGGCGTGTTTCCGGCCTCAGCTTTTGCCAGCTTAGAACTACCTCCCGAGTTTTTTTCGCTGGAAGGGCTGGAGTTTCACGGCAAAATTTCTTTTATGAAAGCAGGGCTGTATTTTTGCGACCATATCTCCACCGTTTCCCCGCGCTACGCCAGCGAAATCACCCATGATGAGCAGGGCTGCGGCCTTGATGGCCTGCTCAGAACCCGAAAAGCTGATCTGACCGGTATTTTAAATGGTGTAGATGATCAGGTCTGGAGCCCGAATCTTGATCCGCTGATCGCTGCTAATTACAGCGTGGAAAAAATGCAGGGCAAGGCTAAATGCAAGCTGGATATGCAAATACGCATGGGCTTGGATCAACGCAGTGATCAGCCGCTGTTTGCCGTAGTCAGCCGCCTTACCGAGCAAAAAGGCCTGCATCTGGTGCTGGCCGCGCTGGATGAAATCACCTGTCGTGGCGGGCAGTTTGTGCTGTTAGGCGGGGGCGATACGGCTCTGGAAGATGCATTTAAAGCCGCTGCAGCAGCCAATCCCACGCAAATAGCCGTGCAAATTGGCTACGACGAAGATTGCTCGCACCGCATTATGGCTGCCGCCGATGTGTTACTTGTGCCCAGCCGCTTTGAACCATGTGGCCTTACCCAGCTCTATGCCCTGAAATACGGCGCCTTGCCGCTGGTGCGCCGGGTTGGCGGGCTGGCAGATACCGTGATTGATAGCAGCCTGGAAAACCTGGAAGACGCCAGCGCTACCGGTTTTGTCTTTGATGACTTTAATACCGCCGCCCTGACAAAAGCCCTGCGCCGCGCCTTTATCCTCTGGCATCGGCCCAAAGACTGGAAAACCACCCGCCGCAGCGCCATGCAGGCCGATTTTGGCTGGAGCACTGCGGCTGCACAGTATGTGGCTTTGTATGAAAGATTAATGGTGGAATGAGGAAAAAGGTCTGCAGGCACAGAGCACTCAGAGGGCAGGGAGCACACTGAGAAATAAAACCCAAATCTTAAAGCACGGAGTTTCACGGAGAAAACCAGAAGGGGGAATTCATCGGGTGATATTTTTGATTAAATGAATGATTGGAAAAATATGCGTGCAATTTTATTGGATCTGGACGACACCCTGCTCGATGATCAATACGCCAGCAGCCAGGCGCTCACCGCTTTTATTGATGCAAATAAGGCCATGCTGCCTGATTTAAATCAGGCGGATTTATTCAGACACTGGCGGGAAGTTTCAAAGAAATACTGGCAACAATTTGAGCGTGGAGAATTATCATTTCTTGAGCAACGCAGGCAAAGAGTGCAAGCTTTTTTAGGGCAAGAATTATCCGGTCAGGCCGCTGATGACGCATTTTTACCCTATTTAATCACCTATGAAAATTCATGGCGCTGTTTTCCGGAAGTAGCCGATTTTTTTGCGCTGACCAAAGATATTCCTAAAGTCATTATCACCAATGGTGATCGTGAACAGCAGCAATATAAAACAAAAAAAATGAATTTAGATTTTCATGTAAATGCAGTCATTACCCCCATGGATTGCAACTATTGGAAACCAGCACACGGCATTTTCCAATTTGCTCTGGATCGGCTGGGTGTGAAGGCTGCTGATGCGGCCATGATAGGTGATTGCTTAATCAGAGACATTCGCCCGGCGCAAGAATTAGGCATGCGCACTTTTCAAATTGAGCCGCATCATCCAGGCAAAAACCTGATCAGTGCATTAGAGGAATTGGGTCTTATCACATAGTTGATTGCTGCAGTATTAAAGGAGCGCCCCATGACGGTATCTTTTGAATACGATTCACCCGGTAATGACAGCGATGCTTTAAAGCATGCTATTGCCAATAAGCTGGTGTTTTTTATTGGCAAAGATCCGATTGTTGCCCAGCCTAAAGACTGGCTGAATGCTACATTTCTGGCGGTGCGGGACAGGCTGGTGGAGCGCTGGATGCGCACCACGCGGGCGCAGTATTCTCAGGATTTAAAGCGGGTTTATTATTTATCGATGGAGTTTTTGATTGGCCGCGCTTTATCCAATGCGCTATTGGCGCTGGAATTATTCGAGCCGGTTAAAGAAGCACTCGATGAAATGGGTGTGGATTTAAATGAGATTCTGGATTACGAGCCGGATGCGGCTTTGGGTAATGGCGGCCTGGGCAGGCTGGCTGCGTGTTTTTTAGATTCAATGGCCACCATGGGCGTGCCGGGTTTTGCCTATGGTATTCGCTATGATTTTGGTATGTTTAAGCAGCGTATTATTGATGGCCAGCAAGTAGAAGCACCCGATACCTGGCTGTCTGCTTTAAATGTGTGGGAATTTCCCAGAGATGAAGTGCAATATGTGGTGCAATTTGGCGGGCGTATAGAAACCACAGGCAATACGGTGCACTGGCTGGATACGCAGGATGTATTGGCCATGGCTTATGATTATATTATTCCGGGATATCAGACCACGGCGACCAATACGCTCAGGCTTTGGTCGGCCAGGGCTTCGCGCAGTATTAATTTACATATGTTTAATCAGGGCGATTATATTGCTGCGGTAGAAGAAAAAAACCATAGTGAAAATGTGTCCAGAGTTTTATATCCCGATGATTCTACTCTGCACGGTAAAGAATTAAGACTGCGGCAAGAGTATTTCTTTGTTTCAGCGTCTTTACAAGATATTGTGCACCGTTATTTATTAACCCATGAAGATTTTAATCAGCTGAGCGATAAAACGGCCATTCATTTAAACGATACGCATCCTGTACTGGCGGTGCCGGAATTAATGCGTATTTTAATGGATGAATATCACCTTGATTGGGATGCCGCATGGGGATATACGCAGAAAATATTCTCATACACTAACCATACTTTAATGAGTGAAGCGCTGGAAACCTGGCCGGTAGAAATGTTTGCACACTGGCTGCCCCGGCATTTAAAAATTATCTTTGATATTAATGCACGTTTTCTTACAGAGGTAAAACAGCGCTTTCCGGATGATGCAGATTTAATTCGCCGTGTTTCACTGGTGGATGAATCGGGTGAGCGCAAAATACGAATGGCTTATATTGCCGTAGTGGCCAGCCATAAAGTTAATGGCGTTTCGGCCTTGCATTCGCAATTAATGAAATCGACTATCTTTGCCGATTTTGCACGAATTTATCCAGAGCGTTTTACTAATGTCACCAATGGCATTACGCCAAGGCGCTGGCTGGCTCAGGCCAATCGGCCTTTGGCGGCATTAATTGATCAGAAAATAGGCAAAACATGGCGGGTTAATTTAGATGAATTAGCCGAGTTAAAGCCTCTGGCTGAGGATGAAGCGTTTATTACTGATTTTATGCAGGCGAAGCGGGCCAATAAAGAGCGCTTAGTGCGCTATATCGCCACGCATTTAGGCGGAGTGGTTTCGCCGGATGCTTTATTTGATGTGCAGGTAAAACGCATTCATGAATATAAACGGCAATTACTTAATCTGTTGCATGTGGTTGCCCGCTATAACTTTATTTTAAAAAATCCGGATGCGGCTATCGTGCCAAGGGTGGTGGTTTTTGCCGGGAAAGCCGCATCGGCTTATAAGCTGGCTAAATTATTTATTCATCTGATTAATGATATTGGTGCAAAAATAAATCATGACCCGCGGGTGGGCGATAAGCTGAAGGTGGTGTTTATCCCCAATTACAGCGTAAGCCTCGCAGAAACTATTATTCCGGCGGCCGATTTATCTGAGCAAATCTCTACCGCAGGCACCGAGGCATCGGGCACAGGTAATATGAAATTTGCATTAAATGGCGCCATAACAATTGGCACTCTGGATGGCGCAAATATTGAAATTGGCCAGGCTGTGGGTGCAGATAATATCTTTATATTTGGCAATAATAGCGATGATGTGCAGCGCCTGCGGCAGGAATCTTATAATCCGCGTGCGATATATGAGGCCGATCCGGTTTTGCATGAGGTTTTAAATCAAATTGCATCCGGTTTTTTTAGCCCGGAAGAGCCAGAGCGCTATAGGGTCATTTTTGATTTGCTAGTGAATTGGGGCGATCATTATCAATTATTGGCAGATTTTGCAGATTATGTAAAAGTGCAGGGAAAAGTCGATGCGCTGTATTTAAAACCATTTGAATGGCATAAAAAAGCCCTGCTAAATGTGGCCGGAATGGGGCGTTTTTCATCAGACCGTAGTATCAGCGAATACGCCCGTAAAATATGGAATAGCAGCAGTGTTAAATTGTAATGGCTGCTGCAGTGATTGGTGCTCAATAAAACAAATTACATCTTTTTATAATCATCCAAGGCCGTATTTGCAGTGTTATTTTATCAGCGGGCAAAAATACCTTTCGCTGTAAGCTCTTGTTTTTAGCTTTATAGCAAACAGGGTAAAAACACGCAGGCAAAATAGAACGCTCGTTCTGGAGTTGCCTGGTTAATTGTGTGAAAATAGGCCATAGATTTAACCCAGCGCGAAGGTTTACCGGCATGTCCGAACACAATGAAGAATTAAGACTTCTCCAGTCCGTTTTAGAAATATATAACGAAAAGTTTATTGCAGGGTTTTTGGACGACATCACACCCGGGCACTGGAGCCGGGAGACTCTCAGCCGCTGGATCAATGGCAAAGCTCAGCCACGCCTGAGCCAGCATGAATTTGAAGCCCTGCAAAGCCTGTTGCCCGCACGACCAGCACATTACCGGCGGCCTGGTTTTGATTTTATTGATTTGTTTGCAGGGATAGGCGGTATCCGCAGGGGCTTTGAGGCCGCAGGCGGGCGCTGTGTGTTTACCAGCGAATGGAATGCTTATTCGGTCAGAACCTACAAAGCCAATCACTATGCAGACCCGCTGCACCGCTTTAACGATGATATCCGTAAAGTAACCCTGAGCGACCGGGAAGATGTGACGGCTGAAGAGGTGTTTCAGAATATTCACCGCATGATTCCGGATCATGATGTTTTGCTGGCGGGCTTTCCCTGCCAGCCTTTTTCTATTGCCGGGGTTTCCAAGAAAAATTCCATGGGCCGTGTGCATGGATTTGAATGTAAAACCCAGGGAACGCTGTTTTTTGATGTGGCCAAAATCCTGGAAGTGAAGCGCCCGGTTGCCTTTTTACTGGAAAACGTTAAAAACCTGAAAAGTCATGATAAGGGCAAGACGTTTAAAGTGATTATGGAAGCGCTGGATGAGCTGGGTTATTGGGTGGCAGATGCCCATGACGATGGCGCTTCCGACCCGAAAATTGTGGACGGCCAGCATTTTGTTCCCCAGCACCGGGAGCGTATTGCGCTGGTGGGCTTTCGCAAAGACCTGGGTATTCATGAAGGCTTTACCCTGAGGGATATCAGCCGCTTTTTTCCAAAAGTGAAGCCTGTTCTGGGGGATATTCTGGAGCCGCAGGTTGACAGCAAGTACATCCTGACTGAAAAACTGTGGGAATATCTTTTTAATTATTCGATCAAGCATAAAGCCAAAGGCAATGGTTTTGGTTATGGCCTTGTTAAAAAAAACGATATCACCCGCACATTGTCAGCACGTTATTACAAAGATGGCTCTGAAATTCTGATTGATCGTGGCTTTGATCAGAGCAAAGATTTTTACGATCCGCAAAATATGAAATACCGGCCCCGCCGCCTTACCCCGCGTGAATGCGCCAGACTGATGGGGTATGACAGCGTAGGAAACAGTGAATTCAGGATTCCGGTTTCAGATACGCAGGCCTATAAGCAGTTTGGAAACTCTGTTGTTGTGCCGGTATTTTCAGCGATTGCCAGGCTGATGCAGCCCCGTATTACAGCCGCAATTGCCGCCAGATATGAACAACTTCGGCTGGATATCGATGAGCGACGTACACAGCCCGGCCACCCGCAGCAAGAATATGCGGGCGATCTGCTCGTGCAACACACGCTCTGAAAGGCTAATCCCGCACCCGCTGCAATAAGCGTGATGATGAAACCATGGTACGAAAGAGATGATAAGCAGCGGCGGTTTGTTCAGCGCTGTGTCTGTAAAACTTTTTAACGACTGAAATGCTGGAATCCATGCAAAAAGATCAACATTTAATTGAAGAAAAAATCAGCAGCGAGCGGGTATTTGATGGCGCGCTTTTGCATATCAACCGCGATACCGTGCGCTTGCCCGATGGCAGCCAGGCCACGCGTGAATATGTGATTCACCCCGGTGCGGTGATGATTATCCCGGTATTGCCGGACGGCAAGCTGCTGATGGAGCGGCAATATCGCTACCCTATGCACCGTGTGTATCTGGAGTTTCCTGCGGGCAAGCTGGATGCAGGTGAGGATGCGCTGGCTTGCGGCCAGCGCGAGCTCTTGGAAGAAACCGGCTACACCGCGCAAGAATGGCAAAAACTGGGCGTTCATCATCCGATTATCAGCTACACCAATGAAGAGATTCATTTTTACCTGGCGCAAAACTTAACGGCGGGCAAGCCTCAGCTGGATGAAGGCGAGTTTGTAGAATGCGTGGCGGTCAGCCTTGATGATTTGATCGCTGGCGTGCTGGATGGATCGATTACCGATGGTAAAACAGTTGCAGGTATTTTCTGGGCAGAGAAAATGCTGCGTGGCTGATGGGCACAGAGCCTGCCAGGCTCTGTGCATAAGCGGGTTATTGTTTGACGTAAATAAGCCGCGCCGGAACGCTGTCATCAACAATACGTAAGCCGTCTTCTTCTATTTGCAGTGGCAGCTTTTCAAATGGTACCGGCCTTGCCTGGTTTCTGTCCAGGCTGGCAAAAGCGGCCAGTCTTTCCTGACGGCGCTCTGCAGGGATATCAAACCATTGCCAGGCGCTTTTGCCTTTGCGAAGTGCTGCTCTGGCCCACTCTTCACTTTCGGGCATCTCAATAATGGCATCACCATTTTTATCTGTGATGGCGTCTGATATTTTGCCAGATTTACTTTCAAATCTGACTTCAATCCCAGGAATGGGCCCCAGCCCGGGCACGCCCGTGATGGCTACCCATGTTCCTGCTTCTGCTGGCTTATTAACCCGCATTTCTTCATCGCTGAATAAGCGAAATGCCGGGTTCTCAGCCTGCGGGCTGGATACCAGTATCACTTTATCTTTTTCCTGATGCCATGAGCCATGGGCAAATTGATCGAAGCCGCCATAGCTTGTCATCCACTGAAATTTACCATCCTTGCCAAGTAATAATTCAGAGCCTACTTCACGTATGCCTTGCAGATAATAATGGCCGGGCAGGTTTTTTGTATTTTTCACTTCTGCAAAAGCAGCCGTGCTCAGGCAGGCAAGCAGCAGGGCGGTGATGATCTTTTTCATTCGGGTGGTCTCCGTCGGCAGAGGGGCTCATCGGGTGAAGAGCAGACCGCTACTTTCCATGAAATCAGTGGCTAAGCCCATAATCTAAAACCAGACCCATAAAAATCACCGCGCCCACCCGGTTATTACTTAGAAAAGCTTTAAAGCAAGCGGCGGGTTCGCGGGCCATGATCTGGCTGTATTGCTGTGCGATCAGGCCGCTGGCAATCAGCAGCGAGATAAAGTAAATCAGGCCGCGCTGGCTTTGCAGCCCCAGCCATACCATCAGGGCAATAAAGCCTGTAAAGCAGAGCATCACCGCAATCACATCAAAGCGGCCAAAGGTGATGGCAGAGGTTTTGATGCCGATTTTTAAATCGTCGGGCCGGTCAACCATGGCGTATTCGGTATCATATGCGATGGTCCATAAAATATTGGCCAGCAGTAAGATCCATGCAAATGCAGGCACGCTGCCGGTTTGCGCGGCAAAGGCCATGGGGATGCCAAAGCCAAAGGCGATGCCTAAATAGGCTTGCGGCAGGGCCAGAAAGCGTTTGGTCAGCGGGTAAGACCCTGCCAGAAATACGGCGGGGACAGAAAGCAGTAGTGTCAGCCTGTTTAAAGGCAGTACCAGTAAAAATGCGGTGGCTGCCAGCCCTGCGGCGAGAAGGAGCGCTTCTTTGGGGCGCACTTCGCCAGAGACTAAGGGCCGGGCATGGGTACGCGCGACATGGCCATCAAAATCACGGTCACAATAATCGTTAATGACACAGCCTGCGGCGCGCATTAAAAATGTGCCAAGGCAAAAAATCAGCAACAGCACAGGGTCCGGATGGCCATTGCTGGCAAACCACAGCCCCCATAAGGTAGGCCAGAGCAGTAATAAAGTGCCGATGGGTTTGTCGATACGCATCAGGCGGGCGAAAGCAGGAAGACGGGATAGCATAGGGTGTGTCAGCTTCATAAAATATGCGCTTACTTTGCTGCCGTAAAGCGCTGGCGTCAAGGTGAATGGCGGCACAAGCCTGCCATGGTTTTTCAGGCAAGGGTGTATTGGCAAAGGGTAGGCAGAAAGACTTCGGTCACCAGTAGTTTGTCGTGTCCTGCGTAAAAGACCGAGCGCCTTGCCCATAGCCTTTGCGGTAATTTGCCCACTGCGGCATGGGCTTTTTGCCAGAGCGGATGGCGCTGATCAATGCAACACCAGCTCAGGCCGGAGCGGCGGATGGTGGGGTCAGCAAAGAGTAAAGCGCCTAATGGGCGGCTGCCGGTGCGGCCAAATAAATGAAATCCCTTGCGTAAAGCTGATGCGCTGGTGATGCTATGGGCGTAAACCAGTGGCGTTTGCCCGCTTTGCAGCAGCACTTCGCGGCAGGCGATGTGGCTTTTGGGGCTTAGTATATCTGTTTCATCCTGATGGGCTTTTTGCCAGCCCTGAAACAGCACCTGGACAGTAATGTTAGGAAAATGCGCCATCAGCATGGCAGTCAGAGAACCGCGTTCGGTAAGCCATGGGTGCAGAGGGCGGGGGGCAAGACAAAGAGGAGTGCGCCAGTAATGCGGCAAAGACATAAAAATGCGCCAGGGTGAACAGAGGCTAGATTATAAGCAGTGTCAGCTTGCTTGTGTGCTGGCATATTTATTAGTTTGATGGGATGAGCAGCGGGAGTTTTAACGCTTTGCTGCTAAGCTGGAAAAATGAATAAAGTAAAGTTTTTGGGAATCAATTTTTTAGTGTTTTTGCCGGTGGCTGCCGCGCAAGAGATTACGCTGCGTATCGGGGTGAATCAGCAGTCATCCCCTCCTTATATTATGGGCGACAGCCTGCAATTACAGCCTTTACCAGGGATTGCAATTGAACAGGTTCGTGCTGCAGCAACGCACTGCGGTATCGTGCCGGATATCGAGCGTTATCCGCCTTTGCGATTACTGAATAGTTTAAAAAGTAATTTGATTCAGGGCGTGCTTATGCTCTCTTATACCGGCGAGCGTGCTGCCTTTGCTGTTTATCCTATGCGCGATGAATTGCCTGATCACAGCCAGCGTTTAACCACGCTGAGTTACGCTTTTTTTGTAAATCAGACATCAAAGCTGGCTTGGGACGGGAAGAGCCTGACGGGTTTAAAGGGTAAAGTGGGTGCCAATATGGGGTGGTCGGTTGTTAAAGATCTGGAGCGGTTTAATATTCCTTTTGAAGCCGCGCTCAGTGTTGAAAATAACTTCGCCAAATTAAATGCCGGCCGTATTGATGCCTATGCAACCCAGCAAAATGTGGGTGATGCTTTTTTAGAGCAGCATAAAAAATTAAAAATAAGGCGCTTAGAGCCGAATATCAGTACAAAAGATTATTTTTTAATTTTTAGTAAATCTTTTTATGCAGAGCACCCTAGTCTGGCAACGTGTATCTGGAAAAAAATAGGCGATGAGCGTGATAAGTTTTTAAAAAAACGCATTCCTGTTTATTTACGCGAGAAATAATGAATGAATATTGTTGCAATGACCCCCGAATTATTCACCCGCTTCTGGCCCGTATTTTCTGCAATTATTCAGGCAGAAGAAACCTATGCATTTGACCCCGGCTTAACTGAGCAGCAGGCCTTTGATCTGTGGTGCACCCTGCCTGCCGAAACCTATGCGGCGCTGGATGATGGCGTGGTGCTTGGCTCTTATTTCATTAAAGCCAATGCCAGCGGCCCGGGCGCACATGTTAGCAATTGCGGCTATATGGTGGCAGACGCAGCCAGAGGCAAAGGCGTGGCCAAAGCACTGTGCCTGCATTCTAAACAGCGGGCCTTAGTGCTGGGTTTTAAAGCCATGCAGTTTAATGCCGTGGTTTCAAGCAATACCGTGGCCGTGGCGCTGTGGCAAAAGCTGGGTTTTGAAGTGATTGGCAGGGTACCTAAAGCTTACCGGCATAAGCAGCTGGGTTTTGTAGACACGCTGGTGATGTATCAGTGGTTGGCGGAATAGTATGCAAGGGCTGATTTAATTTATTTACTGCGTTTGGAGCGTTTTAAAAAAATTAGCCCCATCAACAGGAAAAATAAACCAAGCAATAAAGAGTCGGGCCAGTTGATTTCGGTGCAGTCAGACATATTTGAATTTGAGCAAACGCTCAAAAATTCATGTTTTTCACTTACAGAATATGAATACGCTATTGCAGAAAGTGAGAAAGCAGCAACGCTGAAGCAAAGACTTATTAATGAAAAAATAAAATAGAGAAGTGGCAGGATACGCTGGTGATTATTTTTCAAAATTTCAGGCTCCTGCTCACTTAAAATGGGACGATTTTAATTCTCATATTTTAACATTGCCTGAGACTGTCGCTTCAAACTTACCTTAAAACAACTTCCTCCTTCAGCAGGCGTTTGATATTCAACGTCCCCGCCATGATGTTCGGCGATGCGTTTCACCAGCGCCAGCCCCAGTCCGTGGCCGCCTTTGCCTTCGGGCGTGCCTGGCGTGCGGTAAAAGGGCTCGAAGATATGGGGCTGCGCGGCCGCTGCAATGCCTGGGCCCTGATCACAAATATAAAGCAGTACGCCATCCGCGCCGGAATCAATGCGGATGCTGAATGGCGCTGCGCCATAGCGTCTGGCGTTTTCTAAGAGATTGCGGATCAGGCGTTTTAAGAGGCGCGGATCAGCTTCGATTTCGGTCTCCGCCCCCTTTACGCTGGCCTGGTAGGGCGCGGCTTCTATCTGGCACAGCTCAAGTAAATCAATACGCTGGGTTTGCAGGCTTTCCGGCCGCGCATCAAGGCGGCTCATCAGCAGGATTTCTTCGACCAGCTCATTGAGCTCGCTGATATTCTGGCTCAGCTCTTTCTGTAAATGGGCAGGGGCATGATCGCCCAGCAGGGTGGCGGCCATTTGCAGGCGGGCCAGCGGCGAGCGTAATTCGTGTGAGGCATGGGCCAGCAGGTTTTTATGTGCGCTCAGCAGCTCGGCAATTTGCCCGGCGGCGCGGTTAAAGCGCATCGACAGCCGCGATACTTCGTCTTTGCCATGCACGGGTAAACGCACAGAAAAATCCCCTTCACCTAAGGCATCCAGCTGATTGGCGAGCGCTTCCAGGCGGCGGGTCAGCTTGCGTGTCAGGGGGATGGCCGCAATAGCTATGGCCAGCGCCAGCATGGCAAAACCTGCCAGTAAGCCGGGGCTTTTTTCCCTATGCGGCGGACGGCCGACCAGAATCAGGCGCTGATCAGGCAGGCGTAATTGAAAAATACGCGGCTTACCCTGCACGAGGTCCAAAGGCTCGCCCACGCTGGCAATGATTTGCCCGCCGGCAGCATAGAGGCTGATGGGAATATCGAATTCCTGAGTCAGCAGGGTAAAAGCGGCGGCTTGCTCGCTGACAGGCCGGTCAGCAGGCGGAAGCGCCGCAGCCAGCAAATTAGCCGTGCCGTGGATTAATCGTCTGGGCGGCTGATCGTCATGCCATTGATAAAGCAGCCCCGCCAGAAGTGCAAATAACACCAGGCTGCCGACAACGGTAAAGTAAATCTGCCAGTAAAGCTTATGCCGCACGAGGAGTCCTTTTAGCAGGGTGATATTTGATGTAGGGCGGGTGCAACCCGCCGAGCAGCGCTGAAAAATACTCGGGTTTTACCTCGCATTGGCGCTAAGCAAAGTCAAAAAGATCTTTTTAGTGCCTTCGGCACGTTGATTTTTGGAGCGGTAGCCACCGCGGGGCCTTCCTTTCTTGCTTCGCCAAGAAACGAAGCCAAGCGACAACAGCAAAACACGAAGGCCCCTGCGCCGCGGACAATCGAGTCGGCGGCAGGCGAGACTCGCTCGTGCCTCGCTGCCTCTGGCCGAAACCCCGCCCCGCTTGTTCCTCGCTCCGGCGTGTTTCAAGGGGAGGTTTAAGCCCCGTGCTACTAGCTGCGACATGAATCCAGATTGCTCATTTTTAAAATACTCAAAATTGAGGGGGTGTGAGATAAATCCACAGGGGTGTGCACGATAAATGTGGGACTTGTTGGGAAGTTGCACCACCAATTGGGAAGCTTCCTGCAATTGCATTTCAATAGGTGAAATTTTGCGCTAACGTGAATACAGCCACTTCAAAAGCTCTTCTGCGTTCTTAATTAGGGCTTTTGAGCTGTCAGAAGAGCCAAGTTTAGAGGCAACTTCCAAGCAACGCAATCTTGCCTCAATTGCAGATGGCTCATCATCAGATTCTTGATTGCAGCGAATTTTAGCTTCGTATGTTACTGCATATCTATGTAGAGCAGACTTAGAAACATCAAAGCCTTGTTCAGAAAGCCACGTGACGTGATCTTCGTATTGGCCAAATTGTGTGCCAATAAGCCGATTATGCAATTGCTCTAAAATCGGCAAAGGTAGTTTGTGATGAATTGAAGACGACCTACCCATTTTTTACACCTCCTCAACTTCTTCATCATCATCGCCGTCATCATCAAACAGATCCTTCTGCCTGCGGGCGATCTCCTCCAGCCGAACTGTTTTGACGATTTTATAGATCCACTGCAGCGATACGCCAAATTTACGAGCCAGTTCGCTGTGGTTGGTGCCATTAAATTCATCATAAATGCGCTGATCTCGTTTTGAGAGCTTTACCGATAGCCCCATTGGGAAGTAGATATTTTGCCCACCCCAATGCGCCGCCATTCGGTCTGCTATCTCGCTTGCGAGCTGTGCAGCTTTCTCAATATCCAAACTCGCCAGCTCAATGAGTGCCGCTGCAATATTGTCGGTCAGATCGACCAGCAACTCCGGGCCTTTGCTGCGGAAACTTTTATCCATGCTCATGATTTTTCCTTTGCATGATTCAACTGATCCGTCATTAATTCCCACGCGGCATGCATTGGATCGAATGTGCCTCGGTTTTCAACTTGATAGAGCAACTTATTTAACTTTTGCTGAACATCATCACTGCAGGTTATTGCGCCCATTTCCAAAACTAGCCTTGCAACCACTGCGGGCAAGAAACGCATCGCCCATTTTTTGAGTGATTCAATCAGCGTTTCTGCCTGCCGGTAATTTATCCACTGCAGTGCTTCAACGCCGGTAATGCGTTTCACATAGGCACATAGCGCCGCTTCGGAAGGATTTCTAACTCCGCCCAACTCATGCAAAAACAACCACAACGCCCGGATTTTTTTGCTGGTTTCTTCCTGGTCCAATGGTCGGTTTGAACCTGCCTTTGCAGATGTCACTTTGAAACCTCGACGCTTTAAATGGGCCAGCACAGCCAGAGCCTTCGGGACGCTTAAATTTTTGGCTGATTCAACACCCGCAATCTCTTTCAACATCGCGCGGTATGTTTCGTCATCCATTGCCAATTGTTTTTTTGCAATGTGGATTTGAGCTAAATGAGCGTTGCTTGCCATGATCAGATTCCTTAGTAAATTCACTTCGCACAGCGTCCTTATATATATAGAGACGCTGTACGCTGGGAATTAGCGGTTAACAGCGGTTTTTAGATCCTTGCTTACGCTAAATTTGGCAGAGCGGCTTGCAGCAATCGTGATGGTTTCACCTGTGCGAGGATTACGGCCCTCGCGTTCGGCACGCTCAGCCAGGGATAACTTGCCCAGCCCAGGCAGAGTCACATCATCGCCCTTGGCCAGTGCCTCTTGCGTGACCTCACCCAATGCACTGAGAAACGCCTCAGCATGGGTTTTGCTCACTTCGCGGCCTTGAAGTTTCATTTTTTCTGTTAATTGATTGATTAAATCTGCTTTAAACATGCTGCTTTGCTCCTTTTGAGCTTTGGAAAAATGGTTCTTAATTAGTCGGGGTTTGATTCAGCTTCAGTGGATTTATTTGGAGCAGTTACATTGCTCTCAGGCATATCCTCATCAGCTAAACTCTTAGTCAGCGCATCAAAAAAATTCTGGGCAGCGCTGCCGGTTAAACGCAGGGTCGTGCCACGTTTTTGGCGTGAAATCTTGATTGTGGATTTAGAACTCATCTCACACCTCAGCAATATCGACTGTATTTGGTGAATGGCATAGGTTCTGGCTGATCTCTATGACATGCCGCATTTCTTGACTGAGCGTTTCCCCATGTTTGGCTGCAACTACCGATATATTGTGTATTGCCTCTTTAATGGCACTTTGCTGTTGATTCATCGCCTTTGCTGTTTCATATAGCTTGGGAAAGCTATCTAACATCGCGGTAGAAAAATCAATCCAGCACTTACTACCCACCTTTGAAACTCTGGCCTTAGCATGTAGTCGCTGAAGCTGATCAAGGTTTGTAATTACACTCATTTGATACCCCACAAAATCAAGTTAATTGGTTGATTAAGTTCAATGCACAAGCGTTTCTACTATTTTGAGAGGGAAGTTTTCAAAAAGGCTGAGGCATAACAGCACACCTGCCTTATAAATAGCGGCATCTCTTCCCTCTAAGGTCAGCGAATTTTCGTCATTTTCATCATTTTGAAGCACGATTTTCATATCGTTAGCGCTGTTAACAATCAGATTTAAACGATTAATGCGCTCTTTGTGCCAATCAATCAAAGCCTCAGCTACCGGCAAGAAATCAACATCATCAATATCAGCTTCTCTCATCTCACACCCCCGCCACATCAAGCGAAATGGCTTCATATTTGCCTTCTTTCCCCACCCGCTCATACACCCGGATATAGGGCACAGTCCCTTGCACGCGCAGGCTCTCGCCCAGGGCCAGCATCGCCAGCTCCCACTTGCCCGTGCTATCCACCATCTGCAGGCGGCGCAGGCCCAGCACACGGCCTGCGCTGATCTTGCCTTCCTTATCCACCTGAAAAGCGTCATTCACCAGCACGCGGATATTCGGGTTTGCCCCTTCTGACCAGCTATTCACGCACTCATCAATCAGCGCCTTCGCCGCCTGCAGCCCCTCATCGAATGTCAGCACGTCATGCATGGCGCGCACAACTTTGTACTGGCCGTTAAACGTGGTCAGCGTCACATTGCCTTTTTTACCGCCGATGGGAGCGTTGTAGCGCTCAAAACTCAGATCGCAAAACGCCTCCACATCGCCCATCAAATCCAGTTTAAATTTACGCAATAAATCGCGCATTTCTTTGGCTTTACCCACGATCTCCTTAACCAACTTGTCGCGCTCGATATCGATCTCTTTGATGCTGGCCACGGGGACCTGGCGTCCCTTAGCATCTTCCATAAAATCTTCAGGCTTCATGATTTCACTCCAACTTTTAGACGCTTCTTCAGTTTTTCCAGCTCGCTGCGCGATTTCTGCATGCGCTCCGGGGTAAAAAAATCCTGGCCACTGTCCGGGCGGGGGATATACCAGCTTTTAGGCTGATACGTTTTTCCCTTTTCCCGTGCCGGTGGTAAGTCAGGCGGCGGGCGTTCGTCGATGCCTGCCACCCCCGCCGCGATCGTCACCAGCTCGGCCTGGTAATCATTCCAAACCTTGCGGCGAGCAAATAAACGATCCATCCCGCCCAGCACCAACTTATCTACCTTGCCCGCCAGCTCAGCACGGGTGGCCTCGTCCAGATCGCGTATCACGCCGCTTCGCGCCATAAAATATGCACGCCATACATTTGCGTGGCTTGCACGCAAACACGCACACCCTCCACATCGCGCACCTGCATGCCGCTGAGCATCACATTCCGCAGCGCCTTGCGAAAATGCGCGTCAATCTCCAGCGTGATTGCATCGTCAGCGGGTACCACTTGCGAGCTGGGGATCACCCGCAGTACTGGCACTCCAAACCCACGCAAGCGGCGCAGTGCCTCGTTTTCGCGGTTTAGTACTTCGGGCTTCAATACAGTAGCGCTCATGATTTCACCTCCAGCCATTGGATTAAGCAGCCATTCATTTCAAACTGCCACACCTCAAACGTCCCCGTGTGATTGCACACGCAGCGCACACGCTCGGCAGCAAAATCCGCTTTAAATTTGGAGCAGTAACCGTGGGCGTATTCAATAAGCACAAACGGTTTTCCAGTTAGCTCATCCTTGCTGCCTTGCAGGGCCACAGACAAACCCTTGCGAATCAGCCAATCGATGGCGCGTAACGACATGGTTACGTTTTCAGCAACTTTCATTGCTTTGGCCAGCCCTGGGCGCTGCAGATCCACAGCATGCATTGCGATTCCCATCTCACACCCCCTTCACTACATCAGCAGTAACAACCGGCGCACCCAGCTGCGCCGCCAGATTCATACACGCAGTCAGCAGGTTGCCTACTGCCAGCGGGTACAACAGAGAAACTGATTCATTTCGACCGGATCGGTTGCTGGCCAGCGTCAGCTTGCCCCGTAGCGCCTCAATACCGCTTGCATCAATCACCTCGGCCACCGGTTTATTCATGCGTTGAAATTTGAATTTCAGATAATCATCCAGCCTTGCCCCATCCAGTGGCAGCAGCTCCACCACTTCGCAGCGTTGCACCACTTCGCGCACCTCCGAATTGCGCTCGGATAACTTCGCTTTTAACTCTGGCTGGCCCACCAAGATGATGCTCAGCAGCTTTTTGAAACCCATTTCCAGCTCAAAAAATCGCTTTAAGTGCTTCAGCGTGGCAATTGGCAGAGAGTGGGCTTCGTCAATAATCAGGCAGTGGCTGTACCCTGCCTGGTGGCTGTCGCACAGCGCCGTGTGCAGCTGCTTAAACCGCGCCTCTGGATTAACCCGATTTCTTTGCAGCGGGGCCACCGCGCTTTTAATCGCCTCAACGATATCGGAGGCTTTCAGCGTTTTACCGCTGCGATCATTTCCCTCCATAGCCAAAACATAGGGGCGGATAATCATGATCGGCAGGTTTTCACGCAGAATACGGTCTTGCAAATCACGCATCAGCGTGGTTTTGCCCGCGCCAGATTCAGCCACTACCGCCATCATTCCCCCGTGTTTCGCGGTCTGAAACATCGCTTCGCGCACATAGCGCACATCGGGGCTGATATACATATCCTCGTGCGACTGCACCGCCTCATCCGCAAACGGATCTCGAAACAGCCCAAAATGCTTGCGGGTGGCTTGATGCAAGGTTTGTTTTCTTAGCAGCATGACGTCATCCTCGTTGATTGCAGTTTTTGAATGGTGAATCCGCGCGTTTTGAATCTGGTCGTTATTAACCCGAATCCCTTTAAACGCTGTAGGGGTCGGTTCTACTTCAAATACATACTGCGTTTGCGCCACTGCAGCGCCGTGCTCCGCTAAAAATGCCAAAATGGCGGCTTTTAATTCGTCTGTACTTCTCTGTTTGGGCCAATCATTGTGGTTAATGATTTGCGCTACACCCGCATCTGAAACACCAATCGCGGTAGCCAAATCACATTGCTTTATTAATAAAGAGTGCAAAACGCCTTTTAATCTCAACATTTCAGGCTCCTGATCAGGCTGCTTTAACGATGCGCAGCGGTGTTTTTTTGTCCGCAGCAGGGCTAATCAGCTCAGCGGCGATTGCTTCGATTTGTTCTTGAGGCACGCCCGCTGGATAGCGCTGTACCAACCATTGGAAACGCTCACCTGACCACGCCCCACCGGCATTTTCAACAGCGGCTTTGAGCAATTTGGCGGCTTCAATATGCGAAAGCGGAGGAAACTCAAGCACCGGCGCAGTGAGTTCATGCTCGGTACCACGGCGAGGTAGATAGGTCGGCAGCTCGGCATCATCAATGTGTTTATAAGGATCAAGCTGGCCACCAAAGGGCAGCGCCTTGGCTTTACGGGCCACTTCTGCATCGGCCTGCGAATCGGTACCCGTAACCAGCTGCTCAATCTGTTTGACCGCCCGTTGTGCCGGTGTTTCGGCGTGGGATTTGAACTCACCAAACGTCGCCGCTGTGTCCGCGAAACCGTATTCGTTTTTCACCACCTCAGGCACAATGTGGAAGACCTCCATGCCGTCCTCATTCACCAACACCACCTGCGCCGCATCACTGCGCCAGGGGTTGCGGGTGATCATCAGTTTTTCGCCCACCATCACATCCGGCACGCTGGACACATCAAACTCACGCCCTTGGAATGACACGCGCAGCTTAGGTGACACCTTGCGGCTTTCTGGCTCGGCCACCGCCAGTTCCCGGCATACCTCAACCGAGGGCGCTTTAATCAGCTGGCTGGCTAAAATCGTCATCCACAATTGATTGCGCGTCTTGCCGTGGCGGCTATGCACGGCGGTGGCGTTAAAATGCGCACGCCATTTCTTAGCCAGCGCATTCAACTCATCCAAATTAGCCACCGGCTGAAACTTCAAACCCGGCTCCAGCTTACGTTCGATAATATTGCGGGCGTTTTCGACTTGGCCCGTGGCGCGGGCACTGCCAGCCTTATGCACCACCATCTGAATGCCCAGCGCCCGACACAGATTTTTAGTCATGGATGCCGTATTGGCCGAGCCGGGGTCCAGATTCAGGATCTTTGGCACCCCGTGCAGCAGGTCTGCACCGCCACGCTCCTGCATGGCATTAATCAGTACCGAGCAGAGGTTTTCACCCGACTCTGCCCCCATCACGTATTCCACATAAATCCAGCCGCTGCAGTGTTCGGTGATCTCATAACTCCACACCCGATCCGCCGCAATCCGCGCTACGTTTTTAGGCTTGTTTTTATAAAACTCCGCGTGATCCATCACCCGCAGCCCGTTTGCATTCAGATCAATTGACGGCTTCAGGTAATACAACACGCACAGGCTGGCATCGATTTGCCAAACATGATTAGGGTGCAGGCTGGCTAGCTCTGTGACCGGCGCAGGGGCCAGCAACTGATCAGGGTGCAAGCCATAAGTACGCAGTGCCCGTGAAATGCTTGAGGTCGATAAGAGCCTGACTTCCCCCGACGCTTTATCAACACATTCCGCCCGAATCATGGCATTCGCTCTGAGTGTTTCCACCGCATCTGCCACCGAATACAAACGCTTGCCATTTTTACGGGTGGATTCCATCAACAACGCCGAAATGATCATGGCCTCATCTCTGCCCAGCTGACTTTGCCCCGCATCGTTGCGCTGTTTACGTGGCTCAGTCACAGACACCTCCTTCAGCTTTCTGGCCAGCGTGCCGGGGGACAGACATAACTCGCGGCAGGCCGTTTGATAAATCGCGCCTTTGCCGCCATGCCCGGCAAGGCGGGCCGCCTGAGCCACAGCAACAATGCGTTCGATAAGGACGGCGCTCATGGCTTAAGCCTCTTCCGGCGCGGTGGGCAGCGGGGCTTCTTCTCTCATCCAGGCGGGCATCACCTCACCATCCGGGGCTTCTTTAATACTGAATTCACCGCGCAGCTGGTTGAGTGCAAATTGCAATTGCCCCAATAGCCCCGCCATAAAATCGTCATGCATAAACCCATGCTGTTCGGTGTGCTCAGCTAATGCGGCAAACGGTTTTTTTAATGAGCGCAGTGCTATTTCGGCTGCAGAGACTTTTTTACTCACTTCAACTCTGAGTTCATCACCCACATCAATCGGGTCCATTTCAGCAATCAGTTTTTCGCGCTTGGCTAAATCAAGCTTAAGTTGGTCGCGCTCAGCATTGGTATTGGCTTGCAGCTGGCTGAGTGACTTATAGTTCTCACTGCCTTCACGTAAGGCCCGCTTTAATTCACGCGTGGTCATGCGGTCAATGGCGTCAAGTTTTAGCCCCGCAACAGTGCCTCCCTCAGCAAGTGCTACTAATTCATCATCATCTTCGGTCATTAATTCAAAGAGCTTGGTTTTTCCCAAAACGGCAAGCGCTTGCCGTTTTGAATCCAGAGAGGGAGAGGTGTATTTAATCGTTGCTTGCATCATTAAACGGGCGGTGCGCTCAGGGAGGCCCAGCTGCTCACGGACGATGGATTCAAACTCGCCATGAGGTTCGTTCTCTTTCAGCACAATCAGGCGCTTGCCTGCCTCCAGCATCGCTTCAGCGCTTTGGGCCATATAAAACCGAGCCTCATTCACAACACGGATGCGGTCATAAATCTGCCCATCACCAAACTGAGCGCTAATCTCCTGCGTGAGCGTGCTCATTTGCTGCTGATTTAGCCCATGCTCAACCGGCAATTCAGGTAAATCAATTACTTCGCTTGTTGGTTGTTTTGCGCGTCCCATCGTCAATCTCCTTAAGCACCAGCCGCGATGCGGCAGTTAATTTCAATAATTCGGCTTTGTAATTTGGCCACATGTTCTGCATGGGCCTGTGCGATCTGCAGCATTTGAACCGAGTGGGCAAATCGCCCGTTTTCCAGCTTTACAGCCAACCCTGCATCAATTAAATCCGCCATATCACGGGTGATGGTGGCGGGGCTGCAACCTAATGCATCAGCCAAATCCTTATTCGATAGGCCGGTGATCGTGTGGCCGCGCAGTGCTTTAAGTACCTGCAACACCCGGCTGCCTTTGCCGCTAGCTTGGGTTTTGCTCATTCTTCATCTCCCAGTGCCAGCTCTGGCTGGCTGTGTTTTTGAATATTCAGCTTGTGCCACGCCATGCTTTCCAACCCCCGCTGGATTGCCGCCAGCGTTTTTTCGGCATCACTTTTTTCATCAGCAAACCGCAGGATTTGCCCTACTGCTTCGGTGAGTACTGCCTGCAGGTTTTGAATGTCTTTAGCACTAGCGCGATTGCCCCTTGGCATATCAATCACCAGTTTTCCAGCTGAAGAAACCAGCCAGCGGCTTACAAAATGACAGCGGCACGCATTCTCATAAGCGGGGATCAAATTGGCAGGAAACCTGCCTGTTGCTAACCACTTATAAAGACAGTCATGCGTCACCCCCAGTAGGTCTGCCAGCCGCTCCACGGATAGGTTGTGCCTCTCCCGCGCGTAGTCTTTTGCGAGCCTCAGCGCTTCTATCAATGATCTGGGCTGAATGGAGTTCCAATTGCGCGGCATTTTTAGAAACCTTTGGTCAGCTGTCTTCTAAACAAATAAAAACTTTCGCCCTATGCAAACTAATTTCCATACGCGAAACTAAAGGGGCATAATCACTAACGGGAAAAACGGCTATGTCTGATGCAAATCGTTTGGTAAAAGTTGAGGCCCAAATCAATGCTATGGCTCATGCCTGGTTAACATTGGTAGCCGCGTTAGAAGTGGAATCGGGCTTTGATTCGGCAGGTCTGCAGCGTTCTTTACTACAGCGCCGCTGGCCAGGTCGCCCCGATCTGAACACAGAGGCGCGGGAGTCTTTGCGCTGGCTGTGCAATCAACTGGATGAAGCGCGGGCCACTCGCCAAACAGCAGCGCATTAATTGGAAAACCGTATTGGCAATATTGGGTAGCATCCATGATTAGCTCCTAGCGTTTATCTGAGCGGTCTGCATTAATGGGCTTTGCAAAAGGCTCGGCGGCTTGCTTGCGGGCAATTGCAACCCGATCCAGCTGATGTGCTAAGCATGCTGCAGACAAGGTGGCGACTAATACATTAGGTGGCTGTTGAGCAGCGCATGAAAGAGCGAGCGTTTCCATAATGATCATGCCTCGATTGCTTCAACGGACTTCATGCCCAGTTTCACGGCAATATCATGTGCTTTGCCGTAATGCGCTTTATCAGTACCGTTGAGCACGCGATAAACTTGATTACGGGTGTAGCCGTGTTGGGCCGCCCATTCAGTGAAGGTTTTTCCTTCACGACGGAACTTTGATTTGATTTGAGCAGGGGTCATAGCATTGGCTCCTTTGGGATTTTCCACAGGCCGCATGGCGATGCGTCTTGTGTGAATGATGTTGTGCGTTTGATGTGTTTATCATATTGCAGAATTCTGCAAGATGCAAAAGGAATATTGCAAAATGTTGCAAATAAGTTTGCGCCTAGAAGAAGAGCGTAAGCGCTTAGGTTTTAATCAAGACCAAATGGCTGCATTGGGAGGAGTGGCTAAGCGCACTTACTGTAATTACGAGGCTGGCATTAGTGCGCCAAGTGCCGTGATGCTAGAGGCCATTGCTAAGATGGGAGTTGATATTCAATACATTGTCACAGGCACTCACTCACAGTCCGCCCTTGCTGCGGATGAGCTGTTATTACTGAATGAATTTCGGGCCATGGACGAGAAAACGAGAAAGCGCATGCTGGCATTTGCGCTGGGCGGGGAAACCAGTAAATTTGTAGTACATGGTTCAGTAGGTCAAAACGTAGAGACAGCCAGCAACTTCACTATTGATATGCGCAAGGGACATAAATAAGCGATGGGTGAAAAAATTGAAGTCCATGGTGATATAGGTGCTGCGGTTAATGCTGAATCGGGTTCGACAGTTCATATTCATCATTACCACGGCAAGGTCATTAGCAAAGAGCAGGAGTTAATCAATCATGCAGTTTCAAAACTGATGAAGATTTGCACTGATTGGCATTGCAAAGAAGAAGTAGAAAAAATTAGTCAGACACTTTACGGCATCACTCTATTTAAAAACCTTCAGTTAGACCAAATCGCTACCCTGCAAAGGGTTGCTGAGGTTATCCAAAAAAGACTAGCCCAAGAGTTAAAAAAACAAGAGCAACAATTCGCCTGTATTCAGGGGTTAGAAGAAGGGTTAGGCCAAGCTCGACGTGATTCTGAACTTCAGGAGCAGATGACTCTGGATTTAGTGGGTAGTAGGCGTGAGCTGAGTGAAAAGATTGAAACATTAAAAAAACAAGTTGCCTGGCAAAAAAAACGAGCTGATCAGCCTTGCTCAGCATGTGAAGAAATAGATGAAAAGATTGGTTATTGGAAACAACTATTGATATGTGCCTTGACTGCGAGCTTTTTCATATTTGCTTGGTACATGGGTTGGGTTGGGCCATTGTTAGCTTGGGCTAGAGTTTAATGCCAGGTTAGCGAATCGAATAGTCAATAATCTTGCTCAATGGGTTAATGCACCTGTAGTTAAATCTACACGCAGTTCTGCCAAAAAAGCATACCGGGTTTCAATTGAGGAAAATGTCGATGATGCAAGCTAATCTATTTTTTAAATTGAGTGAAAAAGAAATACTAAAAAGTTTCCTTCATACTCTTCTATTTGCATTTATCTCTTTTCCTTTACACGCGGAAACCCTCACAGGGCAAATTATTGGTATCAGTGATGGAGATACCGCAACATTACTAACATCGGCTCACCAGCCTGTAAAAATCCGGCTTGGCCAAATAGACGCCCCAGAAAAAGCTCAGGCGTTTGGTGAAAAATCAAAACAATCATTATCAGAGCTGATCTACGGAAAAAACGTAAGTGTTGAAGTTGAAACAAAAGACAAATACGGAAGAACAGTTGGCAAAATTCTGGTGGGTAATCTTGATGCGAATCTTGAACAAGTAAAGCGAGGCATGGCCTGGTTCTATGTTCAGTATGGGCATGACATGGCTTATCGAGATGCGGAGAGCAAGGCCAAAGCTTCTCGCCTCGGCCTCTGGTCTGACATTAGCCCCACTGCTCCTTGGGACTGGCGTCACGGTACTAAAGCTGATGGTACAAAATCCCTTGAGACTTCCAGTGTGCTGAGTACTTCCACTTCAGGATCAAGTTTTAGCTGCGGTTCTAAACGTTATTGCAAAGAGATGTCGTCGTGTGAAGAGGCTAAATTTTATTTGCAACACTGCGGGGTGCAGACTATTGATGGGGATCGTGACGGTGTGCCATGTGAAAAACTGTGTAGGTAAGCGCGTTGCCATCCATCGGCTTTATTCGTAAATCAAGTAAATCCTCTTTACTTGATAATCAAGTAATTCTATTATAACTACATACATTAAACCATTAGAAAAAATATCCTTAAAAATTAAAACCCCCAGGGGCTGGGGGGATGTTAGAGATGCGAAAGGTATCCACAAATTTTGCGTTGGAACTATTTTTCAAAACATTGATGACATTTGGGATAAGGTGATTGCCTCCCATGAGTATTGGTCAAAATTAGACTCTTGGCTGGATAGCGGAGTAAGCTTTTCTGCTGAAAATTCTTTTACAAAGAAAGACCTTAAAGTTGTTAAATAAACAATGACTCATGAACAACTAAAATTATGGCGTGTTGAGACAATGCGCTACACACAGCAGCAAGCCGCAGACGCTATGGGCGTCAGGCTAACTGCATACCAAGAGTGGGAAAGAGGCGCTCGTTTTAGAGATAACCGACCAGTAGAGATAGACCGGCGCACATCGCTGGCCTGTGCTGCATTAGCTGCGGGGATTGAACCGCTTTAATCTATTAGCTAGTTTGCCGGTGTCATTATGTTAGAAGGAGCTTGCTATGAGTAAAGATCCAAAATCATGTGGCTATATATTTACTGTTTTGTTGCTCGCTGCATCGGCCAGCGCCCTTGCCACTGATGCTCATAAACTTTCTCTTGCTGAAGCAAGGGCGCTAGCTAAGAATTCATTTGATTATATAAACACATACAAAAAACCTTTGGGCGACAATGCGGTGCTGAATGAGGAGGCAATGACTCATATTTTTCGTTCTGAAAAATATCGCTCGTTGCTAAATAGCTGGCCTCCCATATTTACGGATCAACCTGATGCTGAGAAGTTTGTTAGCTGCCGTAATTTATTAACATCAGCTCAGTCATACGCAATTACACAGCAAAAATATGCGTCAGATCAGCTTGATGAAAAATTCGTTATTTCTCCACGAAAACAATATAAAACCGATTTAAAAAACTGCCAGAAAAACCTTGCAACTACAGATGCAATGTTTGCGCAACAGACCGCCGCACATAACAAGGAAATGATTCAGAAGTTTGGGGGAGTAGATTGCTTAACTGTTTTGAGCCTAGATAAAACAACTGGAAAAACAATAGAAATGCCCAAGCCAAATCACTGTAAGAAGTAATCAATGGCTATACCTTAAACAGCATTAAAAGACCTCCTCCCGCATGCCGCTGAAAATAGCGGCATGTTTCGTTTTGGAGGCGGCAAATGTCCCGCACTATTAATCTGATCGTGATTCACTGCTCAGCCAGCCACAATGGCCGAAGCTTAGGTAATGGCCGGGGCAAGAGCGCCGTTGAAATCATTGATGTATGGCACAGCAACCGGGGCTTTAAACGCAGCGCCGCTGCCCGTGATGCCTTTAACCCCATCCTTTCTGCTATTGGCTATCACTGGGTCATTGACTGCAATGGCACATTAGAAACTGGCCGCAATATTGATGAAATTGGCGCTCATGTGGCTGGGCACAATGCCAACTCCCTCGGCATTTGCATGGTGGGTACGGATGCGTTTACTCCCCGCCAGTGGGAGGCACTACATAGCCTGGTTAAATCTTTGCAGCAGAAATACCCCGCTGCAAAGGTGGTTGGCCACCGCGATTTATCGCCTGATCTGAACGGCGACGGCAAAATCTCCCCCAATGAATACAGCAAAACCTGCCCCGGCTTTTGCGTGGTGGATTGGCGTATGAATGGCATGCAGCCGCTGCTATCTCATGTAATTGGAGGCGAGAATGCAGCTCTCTGATCTGATTACCAACCCGCAGACCAACCGCTTAAGCCACAGCAAGCTGTGGGCCAATGTAGCGTGTGCGGCCTCAACCGCCGTGTTTATTAAGCAAGGCTGGGCGGGCACGCTAACCAGCGATGGCTGGCTGGTTTATTTGGGAGTGGTTGGCGGCTATGCCGTAGCCCGGCACTGGCTGGCCAGCCGCAAAGGAGGCTCTGATGCTTCCTGATTCTATCCTCTCCAAACTTTTACTAATGGGCGGCCTGTTTGCCGCTGGGCTGGCACTGGGCGGGGCTGGTGGCTGGAGCTGGGCTTCATCCCGCGCTGATGCTGAGTTTGCTGAGCAGCGAGACCAGGCCTTGCTTGATCGGCTGGCCGGAGCAAACCGCATGCTGGAGCAGCAGCAACAGGCGCAGGCATTTGGCGAAAAACTTGCCACCGAGCTGGATCAAACCCGCGCACAGCTGAGTGAGGCCCGTGTGCAGCTTTCAAGGAGTGTGAGCCGTGTTACCACTATCTATAAAGCCTCGCCCAGCGCGGCCCCTGTGCCGCTGCCTGCTGCTGTGTTTACTACTGGCTTTGTCCGCCTGTGGAACAGCGCCCTTGGCGTGCCCGCCGCCAGTGATCAACAAACCACCGCGAGTCTTACTGACGCGGCCAGTGCCTGCGATTCCGCTGATTGCCTCCTCGCCAGTGGCGTTACCCAGCCCGACATCCTGACCAATCATATCGACAACGCGCTGCGCTGCAGCACCATAGAGGCGCAGCTTAATCAGCTGATTAACTGGCATGAGCAGCAATGAAAAACGCGCATGTGTTGCAGTGGTATCGCTGGCAGCACTTTATGGCCCATCGCCAGCACCGTTTTTTAGCGATGCTGTACTGGGCTACGCAGCACAACCAAGAGGCGGGATTTACTCATGAATATCAATATTGAGTTCTGGCAGGCACTGAGCATGGGGTCCGCTGTGTTTGTGTTTTTTTCAGGGATGCTGATTGCTCTATTGAAAGCGCTTTTTAAACAATTTGAAGAACGGCAATCCTCTCGTTTCACGCAGATTGAAACCTCACTTGTTAAACGTGATGAGGATTTCAACAGGTTAGAACGCGATTGGCTGAAACATCTGGCCGAGTTGCCTATTCAATATGTGCGGCGTGAGGACTACATCCGGGGCCAGAGCGTATTGGAGGCCAAGCTGGATGCGCTGTATTCCAAGCTGGAAGTCACTCAATTAAGGAGCACCCGCAATGACTGATCTCGTCAAAATCCGCCGCGAATCCATGCGCTGGAATCTCATCAACACACTGGATAAAGCGCGCCCTCACACCAGCAATGAACAGTTTTTGCTGGAGGTGATGCGGGCAATCTATCCCGATGCCACTGCTCTGGAAGTCCGCCGCGAGCTGGATTATCTGAGCGATCGCCAGCTTGTAGAGCTGCGAAAAGAGCCGAGCGGCACATGGTTTGCAGACTTGACTCGCTGCGGGGTCGATATCGCCGAATACACCATTGAGTGCGAGCCAGGCATTGCCCGGCCCGTTAAATACTGGAGTTCATAATCATGGCCCGCCGCAGCAGTATCGATGGCCTGCCCGAAGATGCACGGCGCTGGTTAGAGCGTGCGCTCACTGAAAGCAATTTCAGCGGCTACCAGGCACTGGAGGAAATGCTAAGGGAGCAAGGCTATGTGATCAGCAAATCTGCCATTCACCGCTATGGCCAGAAAATAGAGCGGCGTTTTGCGGCCATTAAAGCCAGTACCGAAGCCGCCCGTATGCTCACTGAAGGCGCGTCGGATGATAAAGACGCCCGCTCCGAAGCGCTTGTGGCACTGGTGCAAACCGAGCTTTTTGATTCGATTATGAATCTGCAGGAGGCTACTGCAGAAGATGTAAACCCGGCAGACCGCATTGCCATGCTGTCCGATGCGGCTAAAAACATCGCCACACTGGCGCGGGCCTCTGTGAATCAGAAAAAATTCCGCTTAGAGCTGCAATCGCGGGTAGATGCTGCGGCTGCAGCGGTAGAAAAAGTGGTTAAAAATGGCGGGCTGTCTGACGCTGCTGCCGATGCCATCCGCCGCCAGATTTTAGGGATTGCAGCATGAGCGAACCCCGCATCAGCCGATCGCCAGCCGTATTGCTGCCCTACCAGCAGCGCTGGTGTGCCGATACCTCGCCCGTAAAAGTATGCGAAAAATCCCGCCGGATTGGTCTGTCATGGGCAGAGGCTGCAGATTCCGCATTGCTTTCCGCCAGCCAGAATGGCATGGATAGTTGGTACATCGGTTACAACAAAGTGATGGCATTGGAGTTTATTCGTGACTGCGCCGACTGGGCCAAGCACTACAGCCTGGCGGCTGGCGAGATTGAAGAAACCGAGGAAGTCTTTGTAGATGGCGACGATGAAAAAGCCATTCATGCATTCGTGATCCGCTTTGCCTCTGGCTACCGCGTGACCGCGCTATCCTCCCGTCCTAACAATTTACGGGGTAAAGCCGGGCGCGTGATTATTGATGAGGCGGCGTTCCACGAGCAGCTGGAAGAGCTGAAAAAAGCGGCGATGGCGCTGCTGATGTGGGGTGGCCAGGTTCATATTATCTCCACTCACGATGGGGTGACTAACCCATTTAACTCACTGATTGGCGATATTCGCGCGGGTAAAACGCCCTACAGCTTGCACCGCATTACGTTTAATGAAGCACTGGCAGAAGGATTGTATCGGCGTATTTGTTTACGCACAGGCAAAGAGTGGTCCGCCGATGGGGAGGCTGAATGGGCAAAGGGAATCCGGGCCTTCTATGGTGACGATGTAGAAGAAGAGCTGGATTGCATTCCCAAAGACAGCGGCGGTGCCTGGCTGTCCAGGGCGCTGATTGAATCTCGTATGAGCAAAGAAACGCCACTACTGCGTTACAAATGTGACGAGGGCTTTGAGCTATTGCCCGATCATATCCGCGAAGCAGAGTGTGCCGATTGGCTAAAAAAACACCTTGCCCCATTGCTGGCCAAGCTGCCAGCCGATGCCATTTCTTTCAACGGTGAAGACTTTGGCCGCAGCGGCGATTTGAGCGTGCATGTGCCACTGATCCAGCAGCAAAACTTGGTACGCCGTGTGCCCTTTATTTTAGAGCTGCGCAATGTGCCATTTCGGCAGCAAGAGCAGATCTGCTTTTACCTGCTGGACCGTCTGCCCCGCTTTATGGGCGGTGCATTCGACGCACGCGGCAATGGCCAGGCACTCGCCGAATATGCGATGCAAAAATACGGCATTAGCCGCATCCAGCAAGTAATGCTCAGCGAAGCTTGGTATCGCGAGCACATGCCGCCGGTTAAGGCCGCACTGGAAGATGGTAACCTGATTGATCTGCCCAGCCATGCCGATATTTTGGACGACCTGAAAGCGATCGAAGTGGTGCGCGGTGTGCCCCGTATTGCAGAAAAGCGCAGCACCGGGGAAGACAAGGGCAAACGCCACGGCGATGCAGCCATTGCCCTGGCGCTGGCTTACTTTGCCAGCCGCGAACTCAACAAAGGGCCGGTCAAAGTCAAATCGCGCCGCCGCCGTGGCGGTGAAAAAATCACACGGGGATACCAATGAAAGCCAAGGGATTATGGGTTAGCCCCACAGAATTCGTGCAGTTTGGCGAGCAGAACAAAGCACTCTCCGAGCAGCTGGCCACGCGCAGCCGCAGCATTGATTTTTACGGCCTGGGCATGTACCTGCCCAACCCGGATACTGTGCTGAAAAAACTGGGCCTGGATATCAAAGTCTATAGGGAGCTGCGCTCAGACTCCAGCGTGGGTGCATTTATCCGCCGCCGTAAATCCGCAGTGAAAGCACTTGAATGGGGCATTAACCGCGAATCTGCAAAAAGCAGTGCCAGCAAGCTGATCACCTCTGTTTTTAGTAATTTAAAACTGGAGCGCATCATTAATGAAATGTTGGATGCCGTGCTGTTTGGCTATCAGCCCATGGAGATCGTCTGGGGCAAAGTGGGCAGCTATATCGTACCAATCGATATCATCGGTAAACCTGCAGAGTGGTTTGTATTTAGCCCAGAAAACGAGTTGCGCCTGCGCACAAAAGAAAATCGTATCGAAGGTGAAGAGCTGCCCGATCGCAAGTTTCTTTTACCCCGGCAAGATCCCAGCTATGACAACCCGTATGGTTTTCCAGATCTGAGCATGGTGTTCTGGCCCACCACCTTTAAAAAAGGCGGCTTAAAGTTTTGGGTGACGTTTACCGAAAAATACGGCATGCCGTGGGTCGTCGGCAAACACCCACGCGGCACACCAGAGCCAGAGATTGATCGGCTACTCGATAGCTTGGAAAACATGGTGCAGGACGCAGCTGCCGTGATCCCAGATGACTCCAGTGTTGAGATCAAAGAAGCCGCCGGTAAAGCAGGCAGTGCCGATGTGTACGAGCGGCTGCTGTACTTTTGCCGCTCTGAGGTCTCGATTGCCCTGCTTGGCCAGAACCAAACGACCGAATCCACCAGCAATAAAGCGTCTGCCACGGCTGGGCTGGAGGTCACCCGCGATCTGCGCGATGGCGACAAAGCCATTATTGAAGAAACCCTCAATCAGCTGATCGAGTGGATTTGTGATCTGAATTTTGGCGAGGGCGTGGCGCGGCCCACATTCAGTATGTGGGAGCAAAAAGAGGTTAATGATGTACAAGCCACGAGGGATGAAAAACTCAGCAGAGCCGGTGCCAAATTCACCCCGGCCTATTTCAAGCGGGCATACGATCTGCAAAACGGGGATTTAGATGAAACCCCAGTCAGCGACGCACCCGCCACGGCCCCTGCAGATTTTGCGGAAAGTGTAGACGAGCCTGATTATGCGGATCTGGCCAGCAATACCCTCGCTGAAGAAGCCCAGCCCCACTTAGATGAATGGCTGGGGCGGATTCGCCAGCGGCTTGACCAGGTGGATGATCTCTCCCAGCTGCAAACATCGCTGCTGGCTGAATTTAGCGAGCTGGATATTGGCGACATGGCCAAGGTGATGAGCCTGGCATTTGCGTGCGCTGATGCGGCTGGCCGTGCAGAGGTTAAAAATGGCGGTTGATCTGAGTGCCGTTTTTGCAAAGCCATTTGCCGAGCAGCTGGCCTATTTTTCCAAGAAATTGGCGCTGCCATCAGAGCATTGGGATGATCTCATTGCTGCTGGCCACGACCGTGGTTTTATTGTGGCGGGAGCCATGAAAGAAGACCTGGTAGCGGATCTGAAAACCGCTATTCAGACCGCCATTGATGAAGGCAAAACCATCCAAGCGTTTCGTGACGAGTTTGAAAACATTGTGCAAAAGCGTGGCTGGACCGGCTGGCTGGGTGAAGGCAGTGCGGATGGAATCGCATGGCGCACCCGGATCATTTACACCACCAACCTGCGCACCAGCTACTCTGCAGGCCGCTATGCCCAAATGACCGACCCGGAAGTGTTGGCGAGCCGACCCTACTGGCGCTATGTGCATCGCTCCCGCGAGCATCCACGGCTCAGCCACAAAGCCTGGCACAACACGGTGCTACCGGCACAAGACCCGTGGTTTGATACCCACTTCACACCAAACGGCTTTGGCTGCAAATGCATTATTGAGGCCATCAATGAGCGGGAAATGAAACGGCTCGGCAAGGCCAAGCCGGATACCGCGCCGGATGATGGCACTTATCAACATGTGGTAAAGCGCACCGGCGAAGTAGTCACGCTGCCTGTTGGTATTCAATACGGCTGGGATTACGCGCCGGGGCAAAGTGTGGCTGAAGATATACGAAGGATGGCGCGATGATTCAAATTACTCTGACCGAAGCTGCAGTGCGCCGAGCACTGGCCAATGTACAAAGCGCAGCCATCAATCTGCGGCCGGTGTTTAAAGACATTGGTGAACACCTGACCAATACCACAATCAGGCGCTTTGACGAGGGCCGTGGCCCGGATGGTGAAAAGTGGGCACTCAACAGTGTGCTTTCAACGCTGAACTACAAAGAAGGGGATCGCCCCCTGATTGGCGAGACCCACTCGCTATCGAATGAGATTCACTATGAGGCTGACAGCGCGGGTGTGATGGTCGGCAGTAGTAAAGTACAGGCAGCCATGATGCAGTTTGGCGGTAAAAAATCTGAATTCCCGCATCTGTGGGGCGATATCCCAGCCCGCCCATTTTTGGGTGTGTCTGCTGAGGATGAGCGCGAAATCCTTGATCTGTGCCTGGATCACCTCACCCGTGCGGCCCTTCGGTAACGCCGCCAGCTGCGCCCTCGCTCCCCTTCACACAAGCCAACATAGCCTAGCCCCTCTTTTAAAGCGGCTTAAAGCTTTATAAAGCCTTTACGCCGCATTCAATCCCCCTTGTCCGCACTGCATTTTTGCCCCTCGCCGTTAATTGTAAAGTCGATTAAAAGACCCATCCCCGCCTGGCGCTGAAAATAGCGTCATGAATACTCCAGCCCCCCTCCATATTTTTAAGCCCGGCCGTCAAACCGCAATGAGCGGGGTGACGCTGGATTTTACTGACGCAGATTTAGCAGCGTGTGCCGCTGCATACGATCCGGCGCTGCATGAAGCGCCGATTGTGATTGGGCATCCCAAGCATGATGCACCGGCCTATGGCTGGGTAAAGTCGCTTAGCACTAATGCTGACGGCCTGATGGGTGAGCCGCATCAGATGGATGTGAGCTTTGTCGAGATGGTGAAATCGGGTCGGCTCAAAAAAATCTCTGGCTCTTTTTACACCCCGGATGCTCCGGCCAACCCGGTGCCTGGCGTTTACTACCTGCGCCATGTCGGATTCCTGGGGGCGATGCCCCCAGCGATTAAAGGGCTAAAGCAGGTCGAATTTGCCGAAGCAGAAGAAGGCGTCGTTGAATTTGGCGAGCTGCCCGCCGGTGCCGTATCTCGGATTTTCCGTGGCCTGCGTGAGTGGATGATTGACAAATTTGGCTTGGCTGAGGCCAACAAAGCCCTGTCGTCATGGGATGTGGACTGGATACAGGAACAAGCAGCCCAGCCCGAACCTGAAGTTTCCCCCGCTTTTTCCGAACCTGACCCCGTTACCAAGGAGCTTACTGTGACCCCAGAACAAGCCGCTGCTCTCGAAGCAGAAAACACCAAGCTCAAAGGGCTGGTGGCCTTCGCCGAAGCAGAAAAGAAAAAGCTGCTGGCAGACCAGCGCCATGACGATCACGCCAGTTTTGCCGAGGGGCTGATCGCCGACGGCACGCTGGCCCCTAAACACAAAGAAACCGTGGTTGCGCTGCTGGATTTTGCTGACGGCGAGCAAGTGCTGGAATTTGGCGAAGGCGCTGCAAAGCAAGCCTTGCCAACGGCGCTGAAAGGTTTCCTCTCCGAGCTGCCCAGGGTAGTGGAGTTTGGCGAGCACGCCACCAAGGGCAAAGCTTCTGCGGCAGACGCTGGGGGTGTCGTGGATTACGGTGAAAACGCAGATCCAGAGCGTGTTCAGCTGGATCAAAAAATTCGTTCACATATGCGTGAGCATTCAGTGGATTACGCCACTGCGGCAAATGCAGTTATTAAATAAGGAGTAGGTCATGGGACGTTTATCTAATCTGCGCGTTGTTGATCCGGTTTTATCGCAACTGGCGCTGGGCTATAGCAATTTGGAATATGTGGGCGAGCTGCTGATGCCAACGGTTGAAGTGCAAAAGGAAGGCGGCAAGATCCCTAAGTTTGGGAAAGAAGCTTTCAAAATCTACAACACCGAGCGGGCCTTACGCGCTAAATCCAACCGCATTAATCCAGAGGGCTTGGCTGGTATTGATGTGGTATTGGATGAGCACGATCTGGAATACCCGATTGATTATCGTGAAGAGCAAGAAAGCGCCTTTCCGCTGCAATCTAACGCCACTTTTGTGGCCACGGAAGGGATTGATCTGCGCCGCGAAAAAATGATCGCAGATCTGGCGCAAAACCCAGCCAACTATGCCGCCAGTAATAAGATTGTGCTGTCGGGTAACAGCCGTTTTACCGATAAAGCGAACTCTGATCCGATTGGGGTGATTGAAGCGGGCAAGGAAGCCATTCGCGCCAAAATTGGCCGCTACCCCAATACCATGATCATTGGTGCCTCAAGCCAGTCGGTATTAAAAAACCACCCACAGCTGTTGGACCGCATCAAGTATTCCATGAAAGGTATTGTGACTGCCGATCTGATGCGCGACATCTTTGAGATCGAAAACATCGCTGTTGGTAAAGCGGTTTACGCCAACGACCAGGATGTGTTTGCGGATCTCTGGCAGGACAACATTATTCTTGCTTATGTGCCGGGCAAACGCGCTGGCCAGAATCGCACCCCTTACGAGCCAGCCTTTGGCTACACCATCCGCAAAAACAAGCCGATCGTGGATACCCGCACCGAAGACGGCAAGGTTGAGATTGTCCGCTGCACCAATATTTTCCGGCCCTTTATTGTGGGCGCGGAAGCGGGCTATCTGATCTCAGATACTAACGCCTAAGGGGTGCTGAAATGATCGAACGTTTTCTCGTGAAAGACTCACCCATTTTGCACAATGGGGAGCGTTATGAACCAGGCGATAAAATTGAAATGAGCATGAAAGAAGCATTCAGCTTGCGTGCTTTTTTAGAGCCTGATCCGAGCTGGGAGCCAGAACCAGTGCCAGAGGCCGTCATCACCCCTCCGGCCATTATCGAAACCCCACCTCCGGCAACGGATAGTTTGCCTGCCGATGCTGCCCCAGATGCAGAATCGACAGCGGCAAACAAAAAAGGAGCTAAAGCATGAAAACAGCACAGCCTCTAGGCATTACTTCCATCCTTGCTGTGGTCAACTTACCCCGTTTCCGGTTTGTCGATTTCGGTGGTGGTCTGTGTACAGCTAACTCAAAAGCGCTGGGGGTAACGGATAGCGAAGCAGATGCGGGCCAATATGGAGCGCTGGTTTTTTCCGGGATCGCCTTGGTTGAATGCGCAGGGGCAATTAATCGGGGAGTATCGGTCACGTCCGATGCCACCGGCAAGGCTGTCACCGCCAGCATGTTCACTGCCACATCACCTGCAGGAGGTACGGCAGTGACATCGACCAGTGCTGCACCAGCCATGACGCTGGCAGGCGGCGTATTGCCGCAGGCTATTAATGGCTATGCACTGGATGCCGGTGTGGCGGGTGACATCATCCGCGTACTGGTGATCTGAGCCATGCGCTACTGCACCCTGGCTGACCTGCAGCTGGCCATCCCACTACAAACGCTGATTGCGCTGAGTAATGATGCGCAGCCAGATCTGAGCTACGGCGGCACATCCACGCCGCCGCAGCTGGTGATGGAAGTGGTTGAAGACAGGGTGCGGCAAGCGGAAGAGGTCGTGGATGCGCATCTGCGTGGCCGCTATACCTTGCCGCTGCTGCCCGTACCCACTGTCATTAAAGACCTTGCCATTAAATTGGCCCGCCATGAGCTGTATGCCCGGCGGCCTGAGGGCGGCGATTTGCCCGATGCCGTAGTGCGTACTTACAAAGCATCAATGCTCATGCTGGAGCATATCCGGGACGGCAAACTCACTATCGGTATTCCGCTGACGGGTGAAGCCGCGCCTGAAGCGGGGGAAATGAAAGTGCGTACATCAGAGCGCCGGTTTAATAAAAAACTATTGGATAGCTACTAATGGCCAGCACCGTTGAAATTTTGGATGCTGTTTTACAGCGCTTACAGTTAAAGCTGCCCCAGCTGGCCAGTGAGTACTTCCCTGAAAGCCCAAAGAACTATCGGCTTAACCATCCAACCGGCGCACTGCTGCTGAGCTATATCAGCAGCCAGTTTGACGAGACGATCGACACGCATTTTATTGCCCAGCCTCGCACCATTAAATTGTCGATCACAGTGGTGGTGCGCCAGCTCAATGGCCGTGGTGGCGTGATTGAAGTGCTGGATTTAGCTCGCCGTGCTGTGGTGGGATTTAAGCCCCCAGATTGCAAAAAAATACGGGCCGTCAGTGAAAAATTTTTAGGCCAAAACGCCGACCTTTGGCAATACGCATTAGATATATCCACCAGCGGCATATTGGTGGAAGACGAAGAAGTTGGAACAGAGCACCCGCTCACTGTTGTGAATTACGAGGAGGCACCATGAAATACATCTACAAAGGCCCAAGCTCTGGTGTCACTCTGCGTGATGGCGAGGCTGAAACAGAAGTCATGCTGCATGATGGCGCGGAAGTGGATCTGCCTGCAGAGCATGAATATACCAAAACCCTAGAAGCACTGGGACACCTCACTGCGGTGATTGAAAAACCGGCCAAGGCCAGCAAGACCGCCGCTGCTGCAGAAGGAGTTTGATCATGCCTGCAAACTATTTACACGGTGTAGAAACCCTTGAATTAGAACGCGGCCCGCGCCCAGTCACAACAGTTAAAAGCGCAGTGATTGGGCTGATCGGCACCGCCCCAATTGGGCCTGTAAATGTCACAACGCTGAGCCTGTCTGAAAAAGACGGCGCGGCATTTGGCCCGCAGTTGCCAGGCTTTACTATCCCGCAGGCGCTGGATGCCATTTATGATTTTGGCGCTGGCACCGTGCTGATCATTAATGTGCTCGACCCTGCAGTGCATAAAACCAATATCACTGCTGAGTCAGTTGCGCTGGATGCCAGCACTGGCAGCGGTAAAACCAGCAAGCCTGCTTTATTAAATGCCACGGTTAAAAGCGGGGACAATGTCACTACCTATGTGGCAGGCACTGATTACTCAATCGATCTGATCTGCGGCGTGATTACCCGGATTAAAACCGGCGCAATTCCTGCCTCGCCACCACCACTTAAAGTCACTTATGACTATGCCGACCCGACTAAAGTCACGTCTGCAGACATCATTGGTGCAGTCAACGGCGCAGGCCAGCGCATCGGTATGAAGGCACTGAAAGATACCTATAATCTGTTCGGCTTCTTTGCCAAAATCCTGATCGCACCAGCGTTTTGCACGCAAAACTCAGTGTCAGCCGAGCTGATTGCAATGGCGGATCAGCTGGATGCCATCGCCTATATTGATGCACCGATCGGCACCACATTTGCCCAAGCCCTGGCTGGCCGTGGCCCTGCCGGTACGATCAACTTCAACACATCCAGCGATCGCGTCCGGCTTTGCTACCCACACGTTAAAGTATACGACACGGTGCTAAAAGCCGAACGGCTGGAACCGTTGTCCGCTCGCGCTGCTGGTCTGCGTGCCAAAGTGGATCTGGATCATGGCTTTTGGTGGTCCAGCTCTAATCAGGAGCTGCTAGGCATTACCGGCGTAGAGCGTCAGCTTTCAGCCATGATTGACGACCCCAGTTCCGAAGTGAATATGCTCAATGAAGTGGGCATTACCACGGTATTTAATAGCTACGGCACCGGCCTGCGCTTGTGGGGCAATCGCAGCGCGGCATTTCCTACAGTGACCCACATGCGTAATTTTGAAAACGTGCGCCGCACTGGTGACATGCTGAACGAAAGCATGCGCTATTTTTCACTGCAGTATATGGATATGCCGCTCAATCAGGCGCTGATCGACAGCCTGGTTGATTCTGCCAATGCCTATGGCCGCAAGTTGATTGGTGACGGGGCACTAATCGGATTTAAAGCCTGGTTTGATCCGGCCCGTAATCCGCAAACCGAGCTGGCTGCCGGGCATTTACTCATCAGCTACAAATACACCCCACCGCCACCGATGGAACGGCTGACATTTGAAACCGAGATCACTTCGGAATACCTGCTCACATTAAAAGGAGCTAAATAATGTCCAGGATCGAAATTAACCGGATTACCAACGCCAATATCTATGTGAATGGCAATTCACTGCTGGGTAAGGCGGAAGAAATCAAACTGCCAGATGTGACCGCCATTATGCAAGAGCATAAGGCGCTGGGTATGGTGGGCAAGATTGAGCTGCCCGCAGGGTTTGAAAAGCTGGAGGGCGAGATTAAATGGAACTCGCTCTATGCCGATGTAGCCAAAATTATGGCCAACCCGTTTAAAACCGTACAGCTGCAATGCCGCTCGAATGTGGAAAACTACAACAGCCAAGGGCGCGTGCAGCAAGTTGCCCTGGTCACATTCTTAACCGTCAGCTTTAAAAAGAACCCGCTGGGCACGTATAAACAGCACGACAACGCCGAATTTCCTGCTAGTTTTTCAGCGACGTATATCAAACAGGTGCTGGATGGGGAAGAAATCCTGGAGCTGGATTATATGGCCAATATTTTCCGCGTAAATGGGGAGGATATGCTGGACGAGTATCGGCAGAATATTGGCGGGTAGCACTGATTCACTTGAATATTTAAGCCCACTTCGGTGGGCTTTTTTGTTGGGTTTTGTGGTTAAAACAAGCTTAATGATGCTGATAATATTGTTCTTAGAAGGCGGCAATTTTTTTAAACAGGTATGATATAAACATCCAATGTTTTTATAAAAGAATCGGAGTTGTTCATGCCAGAGCTAGTTGCTGATTGCCCTCGCTGTAAGTCAAAAAAAATCACCTTCGATCTTACTCAAGAGAATTATCTTGGACAAAGTTTTAACTGGCAGTTTCATTATGAAGCTTTTTGTATTTGCAGAAATTGTAATAAGTCTACTGTGTTTGTCTTGGCTCAGAAAGAAGCTAAAGATACACTCAATATTTCCAAATACGGCCTTCTAAAAATTACTAATGCAGTTAATCATTATATGATTGTTAAAGATTTTATTAGCCTCAAAGATACTGCCGCTATTGCTCCACCTGAACATATCCCGAAAGACATTGAAGCCGCTTTCAATGAAGGTGCGAAGTGCTTAGCCATCGGTTGTTATAATGCTGCGGCCACGATGTTTAGACTTTGTATTGATATTGGAACGAAAGACCTTTTACCTGAAGATCATGTAGATGGACTAAATAGCAAAATTCGTCGAAATCTTGGTTTGAGATTGCCATGGCTTTTTGATAGCAAACGGCTGGATGAATCACTACGTGATCTTTCTATGGCGGTCAAAGAGGATGGAAATGATGGTGCTCATGAGGGAACACTGTCTGAACACGACGCGGAAGATATTGTAGATTTCACAATCGCACTTCTTAATCGTATATATACAGAGCCAGAACGTCTTCGTATTGCTACAGAGCGAAGAAAGACTCGTAGGGCGGAATAAAATCAAGTGCTGTAGGTTGGGCTAAAGCTCTATCAGCCCAACATTGCCATATCCCTCAGCATGTTGGGCTGGTAAATCACTAGCCCAACCTACCGTGCTTGGCAATGATTTCAAAAGTTAAGGTATAGAATTTTTTATCTTACGTATATCGGAGATTCATATTTTGAATAACAAAGCCTCAGCTCGTTTTGCCGCATTGATTTCTGAAGCCAACACCATTGAAGAGCAAAAAAGCCACAGCTCTGGGCAGTTTTCAAATGGCTGGGTGATTGATAGTGATGTGTTTCTTGGGTGGAAGGTGAAGGTAAAGAACTTATTATCTAATGCGTGTGGCCAAGATTCTCAACACTTTATACAGTTTACTACCTCTGAAAAAACACATGGGATAGGAGATGGTAATTATGTAATACTCAAAAGACTGCGAGCGATCTTAATCGCAGCACAAGAGGATTTTGATGGTGGCTACCTCATTCCAATGCGCCTACTTGTTCACGCTGAAGTTTTTGATAACGAGCTAGAGCAAGCCAAAGAGCTACTCAATTGTGGATTTACCACCGCAGCTGCTGTAATCGCAGGTACTGTGTTAGAAACAGCAATAAGAGATTTATGTACGCGCAATGACATTCCTGTTAACACTAAAGATAAACTTAATAAGCTAAATGAAGATCTTGCAAGAAAAGGTGTTTACAACAGCAATACGCAAAAACAAATTACTGCATGGGCGGGTATAAGAAATAGTGCAGCACATGGTGATAGTGCTGACTACGACAAACAAGCAGTAGTTAATATGATTCAAAACGTAGAGAGTTTTCTCGATACAAAATTTTAAAAGTCCTGGTTACAGTCATTTTTAGCTAGAGTTCACGGCTCAGCCGCGTAATGGTTGGGTTTTTTTATTACCTAAGTCATCGTGTCATTATGTCTAAGCATAACAAGCAATATATTGATCAATTTGAAAAACAACTGCGTGAACGATTTGAAGCTTTAATCACAACGATGCAGGGCCAAAAATGGCAAGATCCCGGACCATGTTTGGATGAAGAAGAAAGAGCAGCAAAGCCTGATATGCGCCTGATAAATGCCAGCAATATACGTATACAAGTTGATGACCTGACCACCATTCTTAAAGAAATTAAAATTTCTCTGGGAAAGTAATAATGTGATAGCCCACCTCGGTGGGCTTTCCTTTTCTAAACTGCATTAACTGACTCCTGCTCCCGCCTCCCGCAAAATCCTTTGTGTTTAGTTCTGCCATCACTTTGGCCAATTCACTCACATAAAGGGCATCCCATGAAAATTACGCTGAAGTTCCCATTTACCACCGCTGCTGGCGTTCGCATTGATTCGCTGGATTTGCCACGCCCTAAGCGTGCCGATTTAAAAGCGGCGCAAAAATTTAGCAGCGATCCGGTTGATCAGGAAGATTTTCTGTTTAGCCGCCTGACAGGGCTGGTGGTGGAAGATCTGGATCAGCTGGATGTGGCGGACAGCAAGGTGCTTTCCGATGCCTTTCAGTCCATGGCGAGTGGCGGAGAAATCACTCAGGCCGCTGGACGAGATCCTGCTGCTGGTACTACGGCTACAGCCGTCTGAAATTGACGCACTGGAAATGGATGATTATTTTTTCTGGGTTGAGGCTGCAGAGCGTGAAATAAAGCGCCGTAGTCAAAACTAAGCGGGTGGCGGCATGGCAGATTTATCGATTGGCATCAGGATTGGGGCAGCGCTGGCGGGATCATTTTCCTCAGCATTTGCTGGTGCGCGGGGCACGCTTGGCCAGATGGGGCAAGTGGCCGATCAACTCCGCGCACGGCATGCCCGCCTGGGTGAGGCCATGGCCCGTGCCGCCAGCCATCCAGCCCGCAACGTAGACGCTTTGCGCCGCCAGTATGAGCGCCTCGGCCAAACATTAGAGCAGTTGCGCATCCGGCAAGAGCGGCTGGCAGCCAGTATGGCGCGGGGTGCGGCGCTGACTGAACAGCGCTCTGAGCTGCGTGGCCAAGCGATGGAGACGGTCGGCACAGCCGTGGCCATTGGTATGCCGGTGGCTAAATCTGTGAAAGTTGCGGCAAATTTTCAGGACCAGATGCGCGATATCGCCATTACCGGCGAATTCAGCAAGAAAGAAGAGGCCCAGCTTGGCAATACCGTGCGAGTGGCCGCCGGACAGTGGAATCAGTTTCAGGATGAGATTGGCCGGGGCATGGGTGTGTTGGTGGCAGGTGGCATTCAGAGCGCTAAATCATTAGAAGTCTATGCGCCGGTGATGGCAAAAGCGGCCACAGCCACGCGGGCCAGCATGGATGACTTGGGGCGTGTAGCGCTGGCGCTGAAAGACAATTTAAAAGTAGGCGAAGCGGGGTTTGAGGGCGCGTTGAATATGCTGGCCTATGCCGGTAAGCGCGGCCAGTTTGAGATCCGCGATATGGCCAAATGGTTGCCAGCACTCACCCCTTCATTTGAAGCGCTGGGAGTGACGGGCAAAGAAGCCGTGGCTGAAATCGGCGCGTCATTGCAAATCGCCCGCAAGGGGGCTGGAACCAATGACGAAGCAGCAAATAACTTCCGCAACTTTCTGCAGAAGATTACTTCCCCGGATACGCTAAAAGATTTTGAAAAAGCTGGGATTAATTTAAAAAGCAGCATGACTAACTTGCGGGCCGCTGGATTAACCCCGGTGCAATCCATGCTGGAGTTAATTACGCAGTACATGCAAACCAAAGGGCCAAAGGCAACGGGGGAGCTACAAAAAGCGCTGGGCATTAAAGACGATGCCGAGCGCAAAGCTGCTCTCGATCGCCTGTCAGAGGCCTATAAACTGGGTGAGTTGTTTCAGGATATGCAGGCAATGGCATTTATTCGTCCTGCGATCGCCAACCAGGGCGAGATGAAGGACATCAAGCAAGGCTCTATCAAAGCGGAGGGGAAAGATCTGCTGGGTGTGGATTATACAAAGCGGATGGAAACGGCGACGGAGCAATTCAGGGCTTTCAAAATTGGTTTAACTGATATCGGTTTAACGATCGGGAATGTGCTTTTACCTCCGCTGACCGAGTTATTGAATGATATTAAACCCACGATTAAAGCGTTTGGCGAATGGGCCAAGACACACCCTGGCATCATCAAAGGCGCAATTGGTTTGGTTGGTGCTTTGCTGGCTGGGAAGCTGGCTATCATTGGCCTGAAATACGGCATCAACTTGCTGCTGTCTCCCTTCAATGCACTGGGGACGGTTTGGCATACATTGGCTTCTAAATGGACACTCCTTCGCGCTTTACTGCTTAGCGGCGGCTCGCGCCTTTCCAGCTTTTTCCAAATGTTCGGCATGGGCGCGGCGCGGGCCAATGCGTTTGTGGCCACTTTGGGCAGAATGGGTAGCTGGATCGCTTCTGCATTTACCCGAATTGGCCCTTTTTTCTTACGCTTCGTGGGTATGGCCCGATCGCTTGCCGGTGTTTTAGCCGGGCGATTAGTGAGCGGCATCATGATGGCAGGCCGTGCTGTGCTGTGGCTGGGGCGGGCTTTAATGCTGAACCCAATCGGGCTGGCGATTACGGCCATTGCTGTTGGTGCATATTTAATCTACCGCTATTGGGACAAGATTAAACCGTGGTTTGCCAATCTTTGGGCCGGTGTAAAAGGGATTTTTACGAGCAGCTGGGAATGGATGAAGGGGATTACTGCCGAGTTTACCAATTTTGGGTCACATATTATTGATGGACTCATTAATGGTATTAAATCTAAATTCAGTGCGGCAAAAGATACGATCGTGGAATTCGGCCAGAATTTAAAAGGCTGGTTTGCCGACACCCTGGGCATCCAGTCTCCATCACGGGTTTTTCTGGGTTTTGGCGACAATATCGCCCAGGGTGCTGCGTTGGGTATTGGCCGCTCTGCTGCACTGGCCACTCGCGCCGTGGCCACAATGGCTCAGGCCAGCGCCACGGCATGGGGTAAGCCAGAATTAGCAGCGCCTTTTGTGGATGTGGCCAACCGTGTGGCTAGTGTGGTGCCTCGTGCATCTGGCAATGAACAAGGGCCAAATGCATCTGGGGGTATGACCGTTCACTTTTCCCCGCAAATCACAGTGCAAGGCGGTGATCCTGCTGCAGTGCAAGGCCAGGTAAACCAAGCGTTGCAAGCCTCTTATCCAGAGTTTGAAAGGATGATGAAGCGGTACGAGGCCAATAGGAAACGTGGCAGCTATGAGGGGAACGCTTAATGTTTGCGATTCTCGGCGAGGTGGAATTCGATCTGATTACCTATTTTGACGGGTTGGAAATCAGCTACGGCGCAGACTATGCCGAGCACGCACTGATTGGCCGCAAGCCACGGCTGCAGCATGTAGGCGATAAGCTGGACGAGATCAAAATTGATCTGGTTTTTCATGCCAGTTATTGCAAGCCAGAGGCCGAGCTGCTGCGCCTGCGTAAGGCGATCACCGCGCATGAGCCGATGTCATTTGTGCTGGGCAATGGTGATTACAAAGGCCGCTTTGTGATTACTGATGCCACGGCCACAGGCCGCCAGACCGACAAATCGGGCAGCATGATCGCGCTGGAGGCCCAATTATCCCTGCGTGAATATACCGGCGAAGATGCCAAGCCCCGCCCGCTGGCCATTGTCAGCGGCAGCAGCCCGCTGCCGCTGCAGGCCCAGCTCAATAAATTAGCAGAGCCTGGCGTAGTGGCTGCTATTCCTGCAGTTAGCCCATTATCACAAGCCATCTCAATGGCAAAAGGTGCATTGAATACAGCCAGCCAGGCACTGACGGCCGTCGCTGCAGTGCGCCAATTGGCTAAATCAGATCCTGTCTCTGCGCTGGCGCGTTTGCCAGGGGTGAGCGCCACGGTAGGTGGTGCTTTGCCGGGGCTGGGGGCCGTAGCGGAACAAATGGGCGGGCTAAAAAATATTGCCATTGTGGCCAGCGATGCTGCGCAAACCGTGCAGCGCGTACTGCGGGTACGCGGCGAGATGAGCAGCATCACGCAGAATATGGCCAGCGCAAATGCGGGTAATTTGCTCTCCGTTTTAACCTCTGCAAACGGGGCCATTCAGCGGGTAGATAGCGAGATCCGGGGCGCAACTCTGCCGCTGGCCCGGATGACTGCGGCTGCGGTGACCAGGCAGGTAGCAGGATGAACCTCACCCACATCACCACAGACGGCGATCGCTGGGATTTATTAGCCTGGCGCTACTACCGCGATATATCGCGCATCCCCTTACTGATTGATGCCAACCCACATATGGCCATTAGCGAAGTGCTGCCCAGCGGGCAAACCGTACTGATCCCGATTATTGAAGAAGAGGTTTCAACCGAGGATCTGCCGCCGTGGAAACGCTAAACACCCCTGCATTTGAGCTGAACTATAACGGCCGCAATATCACGCGAGAGCTGAGCCAGTACGCGACCTCCATCACGTACACCGATAATTTAAGCGGCGAGGCTGATGGGCTGGATATTGAACTGGAAGACACAGACGGCCGCTGGCTAAACAGCTGGTACCCGGAAAAAGGGGCGGAGTTGTCTTATCGATTTGGCTATCTGCAGCAGGCACTGATCAGCGCAGGCCGCTTTGATATTGATGAGCTGGAGCTGTCTGGCCCGCCCTCCGTAGTGCGAATTCGTGCTCTTGCTGCAGGAGCGCAAAAAGCACTGCGTACCCGCAAGGGCAAAGATTATGAGGCTACAACGCTGGCCGATATCGCGGCACAGATCGCTAAAGCTCACAATATGACGCTGGTGGGCAAAATCGAACCGCTGCAGATTGATAGGGCCACGCAATACAAAGAAGGCGACCTCGCGTTTTTACACCGAATCGCCCGGCAGTATGGCTACGCCTTTAAAGTGACTGAAAACTCCACCCGCCTGGTGTTCTGGAAAAGCGCCGACCTGCACCAGCAAAAGCCGGTGCGCACTTTCTCTCCCAAAGATTTATCGGGCTGGAGCTTCACAGATAAAGTGTCTGACGTGCCTGCAGGCGTGGAGGTATCCCACCACAATGCCAAAAGTAAAAAGCAGGTAATTTATGAGACAAAAGATGGCGAAACGGCGGTGGTTGGCGCATCCACATCGGGCAAGAGCAGCAGCGCTGACACGGTTAAAATCACCCGCCGCGCCCCCACAGCGGCATCTGCAGAGGTACAGGCCAAGGCCGCTTTGGATCAGCGCTTGATCGAACGCACCACTGGCAACATCAATTTGCCGGGTGATCCGGGGCTGGCGGCTGGGGTGACTGTTGAACTGGCGGGGTTCGGCCAGCTATCCGGGATTTACACCATCAGCAAAGCCGTTCACAGCATCAGCCGGGGCGAAGGCTACACCACTGCATTGGAAGTCAAACGCGGTGCATCATCAAAGGGTGCCAAGGGGGCTAAAACACCCGGATTGGGCATCTATGGCTTGAAAAATGGCAAAGCACAAGTGATGGATTACTCGACAGTAAAGGCTAAAAAACATGGATGAGACCTTTGAGGAAAGCGGCGTCACCCTTAAGTTTGGCGTTGTACTCGCCAGCAAGCCAGGATTTGCGCGGGTTAGCCTGCCGGATACCGACAATCTGCGCACGATGTGGCTGCCGATCGCATATCCAAAAACCCAAGATGATGAATGCTACTGGACGTATGACTCCGGCGAGCATGTGGCGCTGCTGCTTGATGCTCAGGGCGAAGACGGGGTGATTATCGGGGCGATTTTTTCTGATGCGGATACCCCGCCAGTGACCGACCCGAATAAATTCGGTATCAGGTTTAAAGACGGGGCCATGCTTGAATACGACCGAGCCACCCACACGCTGAGCGTTACCGGCGTATCAAAAGTCATTGTGGAAGCCAGCACGACCATCGTATTAAAGGCCGATAGCAAAGTGACAATCGACTCGCCAGATGCAGAATTTACCGGAAAACTAAAAGTGAATGGCTTACTCACTTATCTCGGTGGGCTGGAAGGCGGCGGTGGTGACGGTTCTAAATTTACTGGCCGTGTTGACGTGGATGGAGATGTTCATGCCACTGGCTCTATTATTGATGTGGCGGGTAATTCCAATCACCATTCCCATACGTAAACCTTAAACCGCTTTAATATCCCTTCCCCCTGCATAGCGCCATCATGGCGCTATGACTCAGCTCAAAGACATCTCCTCCCAGCACTGGCAGACCGCTTTAGGCGGTGATGGCATCGTTGAAAATATCGACGATATCCATCAAGCCATTGCGATCATTCTGCGTACCCCGCAGGGAGCAGACCCATTGCGGCCAGAATTCGGCAGCAAACTCCATGACTATATCGATTACCCCATCCATCGCGCCCGCCCGCATGTAGTACGTGAAAGCGTGGAAGCCATTGCCCGCTGGGAACCTCGCGTTTCTGTTGAGCGTGTGTCGTTTGAGCTGGGCGAGCCTGGGCAGGCAATGATCAAAGTGTTCTGGCGTTTGCCCGATGGGTTTACTGATCAAACGGCGGTATCTCTATGACAAGCCTGCCCAAAGTAATCGACGATGACAGCCAGGCCATTACGGCTGAGTTGATTGCTGCTTATGAAGCGATGACGGGTAAAACGCTTTTCCCTGGGCAGGTGGAGCGGCTGTTTATTGATTTGATTGCATACCGTGAAACTCTATTACGTAGTTCGATCAATGATGCGGCTCGGCAAAATCTGGTGGCGTTTGCCCGTGGCCCGATGCTGGATTATTTGGGGGAACTGGTGGGGGTAAGCCGGTTGCCTGCTCAGCCTGCCCAAACCATCGTAAGAATCACTTTTGCCGCGCCTTTGGCTGCTGTGTTGCTGATCCCCGCTGAAACGCGGGTGCAAACCGCTGCAGGACTGCAGTTTTATTCACTCAGTGAGGTGATGCTGCCGCTGGCCAGTACCTATGCCGATCTTGCTGTGGCCGCTGTTGAATTGGGCACAGGAGGAAATGGGTACTTAGCAGGGCAAGTAAATGTGCTGCTTGACCCTATTGGTGTAGCGGTCAGCAGTGTGGCCAATTTGGTGGTGACTTCGGGCGGCGCAGAAATCGAGAGCGATGATCGTCTGCGCGAAAGTATTAAGTTGGCCCCGGAAGTATTTAGTGTTGCGGGCAGCAAGTTGGCGTACCGCCAGCATGCGATGCGGGCGCACCAGGATATTGTTGAGGTCGCCGTCACTTCACCCATTCCGGGTGAAATCCGCTTGTATCCATTACTCAAATCTGGCCAGCCCTCTGCGGCCATTCTGGCTGCTGTAACGGGCAAATGCTCGAATGAGAAGGTGCGGCCGCTCTCCGATTCAGTGCAAACGCTTTCACCCGTTGAGCGCACGTACACGCTCTCTGCTCAGCTGACTCTATATAGCTATGCAGATGCAGTGGCCACATTGGCGGCCGCGCAAAAACAAGCGGCACTGTTTGTGGCCACGCAGTCTGCAGCACTGGGCCGGGATATTGTGCCGACCCAAATTGTGGGCGTTTTATCTGTTTCTGGTGTTTATCAAGTGACTTTGCTTGCGCCTGCTGCGCTGTTGTCAGTGGGTGAGGCCGAGTGGGCGCATTGCACCAGCATCAGCGTAGTGCTGGCGGGGGTGAGCGATGGCTAATGCAACTCCGCCAGTCCTGGCGCTCGATCCGCGTTTTGGCCCGCTGGCCCAGCTCTCTGAGCGGCTGACTGGCCTCGATATTTCCCGTGTTTTAGTTAATTTGGTTGATCTGGCCGAGCCATCAGTGCTGCCGTTTTTGGCCGATCAATTCCACGTTATGGGGCACCACGGCTGGGGCGCAGCGGCTGATGATGAAGCACGCAGAGCACTGATTAAATCCGCTATCGAATTACATCGCTACAAAGGCACGCCCTGGGCCGTCAAGCAGGCGCTGACGACTGTGGGGCTGGAGCATTTCACGCTGATTGAGCACCCCGCCGGTGCCCACTGGGCCGAGTTTGATCTGGAAATCAGCGTCATCGATCGCCCGCTCACTGAAGCGGTCGATCAGCAAATCACGCAGATGATTGAGATGTACAAACCGCAACGCTCCCATCTGCGGCGGCTGCAGGTATCTGTTGGCTCTGTCGAGATGATTCACGCTGCCTGCCTGCTGTTCTCTGGCGATATCGTGACAGTCCAGCCGTATAAAAATACCGAATTCCCAATCGCCACCGCGATGCGCTGTATCGGCATTGGCATGCATGTTTCTGAAATAACCACTATTTATCCGAGGATGTCATGAGCTACAACACGCTACTGACCGCGCTGGGCGCAGCGGAAATGATTTCGGCGCAAGCCACGGGCACGCTGGTGCCATTTACGCATCTGGCTCTGGGCGATGGCAATGGCGCAGCGATCACGCCGGTTGAATCCATGACGGCGCTAACCCATGAAGTGCATCGGGTGGCGATTACCTCTGTCACGCCCGACGCTGAAAACCCTAACTGGCTGGTGATTGAAGCGGTGGTGCCGACTACTGTGGGCGGCTGGACGATTCGTGAAGTTGGTTTGATTGGTGGCAATGCCGCAGGTAATAAGCTGCTGGCCGTGGGCAATTTCCCTGACACGTACAAGCCGCTGCTCGCGCAAGGTTCGGCGCGAGATATGCTGCTGCGGATGATTATTCAGCTTGGCAATGCATCAGTAGTGCAGCTGACGATCGACCCCAGCGTGGCGGTGGTCACGGCGCAATCACTCATCAACGCGATCAATGCCCATGAGCTAAAGCCAGATCCTCACTCGCAATATTTAACTCAGCCAGAGGGCGATCAGCGCTACCGGCAAAAGTCTGAAGTGATTGAGGCGACGGACATGTGGCTTACTGCCGATGCCACACCTCGCTTGCCAGCTGAGGGCGAGCTGCGGATTTACAGCATGCTGGGCCTCAATAAAATCACGCTGGATTCACGCACAGCTACCCCCAATAAATTGGTGATGGCCATTGCACAGATCGGCGGCACGCCAACGGTTGAGTCTGTGGACGGCGTGCAGGTTAATTTCCCCGTCACTTATAACAACGTTGCGCTGAACTACTGCCGTTTGGTGAATAACGCCATTCCACAGGGAATTTGGAACGGGGTTACGTACGGCCGCCGCACGTATTTGGGTTATGTGTCTGCAGACAGCGGCTTTGGTGCGGCCTGCGGGGCCATTGTGATGGGTAATGTTTCTGTGCTGCTGACCATGGTTTCGGATGGGATGCTGATGCAGGCCTATGCGGCAGATACCAAAACGCTGGGTACCGCGCTTAAAGTGTCGCAAATCCAGGATGAAGCCAACGCCAGGCCGCAGCTCATTGTGGGTTTGTTTCAGCTGGATGCCACACGGTTTTTGTTTATTGGCTCTATTCATTCGGTGGTGGTGACGCTGACAGGGCTAACGCTCACAATCGGAGCGATCGCCACAGTGGGCGTGGTTGGCGCTGAATATTATCGTGCCGCCGGGCTATTGTCCGGCGCTACATTTTTAATTACGGGCCTGGGGAACGCAGTAGTTAAAGCCCGCACGCTGTCTGTTTCTGGCAATACGATCACGGTAAATGCTGCAGCGCAAACCTCTTACCCATCGGGTAATAGTCAGCATAGGCTGGTCATTTTTAGCCCGACATCGGCCATATTTGGCACAGATCAAGGGGTGTGGGCACTGTCTGTGAGCGGTGTGACGGTGACAATGGGTGCAACAGTCACCGCTCTGGCGGGGTGTACTAATCAAGTCCTCATTGGCGGAATTACAGCAAATACGGCACTGGTGTGGGGCTACGATACCGCCGCGCCTACTTCGTATAAATTAGCCGTGGCCACTGTGACTGGCACGGCGGTGGCGTTGGGTACCGCTGTTTCCGTTGCAGAAAACACCGGCTCCTTGCCAGTACCGCCACCCTCTGTCCCATACCCAGAGAATTATCACGCGGCAAACCGTTTAATTCGTTTGACCCCCACCAGCTTTGCACTGGCTCAAGCCAAGCTGCGGCATGTCAGCATATCCGGTGCCACTGTCACGGTAAGTGATGCGGTGAACCCCACGGCATCAGCAAGCAATATCACTAAATTGCCCGATGGCACGCTGCTTCTTTCTGATAACAGCTCAACGCCTGGCGTGAAGACTTTTACGGCAACGGGTGGCGTGATCACGCTTGGCCCCGTACTGTTTCCGACTCCTACACCCAAACTCTCCGGCCACAGCCTCGCTGATTTTGCTGAGAAAAAGCTGCTGGGCAATGTTTATTACGACTACCCGCTGGTGGGCGGGAGCAGCAGTACCACGATCAACACTATTTTTTCTCTGCCTGGCCCGGCGTCGATTCTGTTAGGCGACGGCAATAGCTTTATTTTCCGTGATAAATACTGAGGACGCCGCAATGAAAGCCATCGTATTAGATATCTTAGTCATCGGCTGCAGCGCAAGCGCCACGCTTTCTAATGGCGTTGTGCATACCGCAGAGATGAATTACGCCGGTTTTGATAATAAGGAAGTATTGATTGTCGATGCCGATCATGACGTTACCGGCTACACGTATGCAGCTGGCCAGTTTGTAGCGCCAGCGCCTGTGCTTACGGCTAACCCGCTTGTCACGCCGATCGAATTTAAGCTGCTATTTACCGCCGCAGAGCGCGTGGCAATCAAAGCAGCCCGCGCAGACCATCCGCTAATCGCTGACTTTTACGAGATCATCGAAGACCCGCGTTTAACCCATGTGGATTTAAATCTGCCATCGACCCGATTTGCGCTGATGTATTTGGAAGAGCAAGGCTTGATTACTGCAGCACGCCGTCAGGAAATTTTAACGGGGGTGGTGCAGTAGTTTGATGTAAAAGCAGACTAAGCCACCAAAAGCAAAGGAGCCTCCCGGCTCCTTTGCTGATAAATATGAAATTCTTTTACAAATGGTGGAAAATGCAGCCAATCAATTTATCGCGCACAACACCCCCAATTTATCGCGCCGCGCTTCAGCCGGAGCGAGGAACAAGCGGGGCGGGGTTTCGGCAAGGGAGCGAGGAACGAGCCAATCCCGCCCGCCGCCGACTCGATTGTCCGCAGCGCAGGGGCCTTCGTGTTTCGTGGGGTCGCCTTCTTTGCGTACTATGATTTCTGGCGAAGCAAGAAAGTGAGTCCCTGCGGGGATCCCGCACCTAAATCAACGTGCCGAAGGCACTACCTTTTTGACTTTGCTTAGCACACACAGACCCCGCCCGCCCTACAAAAATGGCCTCTCAACCATCAATACAGCCGCGCATTCATCTGCCATTGCAACATCGCCAGATGATTAGACTCACCATTGCGCCGGGTTTGATGCAGCTCCAGCGCCAGCAAATGCACGGAGTGCGCTTGCCATGCCAGGCGCAGCCCGGTCTGGTATGGCTGCTCATCGCTATTGGCAATGCCATTTTTGCTGGCAATTTGCGCGGCGTTCACGCCAGCTAATTCATGGGCAATGCCCATCCATTCGTGACGCAACGCCAGTTTAATGCTGTCGGTAAGCTTAACCCCGCCCTCCAGCGCCAGACTATTCAGCTCTCCCTGATAAGCAACACGGCCCAGCGTGCTATCGATCTGGCCATCCTGCTGCTGCCAGCTCCATGCCGATTGCAGCCAGTATTGCTCACCCTGCCAGCCCGCCTTAGCGCGCAGCAGAGTGGATTTTCCAGCCAGGCAATCTGTTAACTTACCGCAGCCCACAGCCTGCCCTGCGTGACTATGCCCGCCATGCGCGTCTGTGACTAAGGAACGATTTACATCGGAGATGTAGGCGGCATGACCGGCCAAAAACCATGGACCATCCTGCCAGGCAAGGCCTGCTGTCCACATGGCGCTTTCTGCCCCCGGATAGCCTTGCCCATTAAAAACACCAGCGTGGCCAGTCAGATTGCCCACGGTATAACGCAAGGCTAAGCCATCTTCATGCCAGTGATCATCGCCCAATACCGTATAGAGCCATAAATCAGGCAGCGCCCAGGTGCTTAATCCGGCTTCGGCAAACACGGGCGACTGCCGCCCTAAAACCAGTTGCGCCGCATCAGTCTGGTAACGAATTACCGCATGATCCAGCGCCACGCCTCTGTCGTGCTCGTCGTATGCGGCCATCAGCTGCGTGCCAATTTCTGCTGTCCAGCGCTGACGCCACTCAATACCAGAACCACCGTACCACACGCCGCGCCGGTCCTCATTACTGGCCCCCAGTACTGGCAGGGCTCCCGGCCATGCCGTATCGCCACTGAGGTAACGAATATTGGTCAGCAGATTAATTTGCGTATAGCCAGTGGGCTCATCATCATGCGGCCCATCGTGGGCCAGCGCGCTATTTGCTGCGGCGAGGATCAGCGAAGCGCTGATCAGAAATAAATTTTTCATCGGTGAGTGTCTTTAAAAAGGCGACGATATTGGCTTTGTCTTGCTCGTTCAGCTGAATACGAACAATCAAATCGCTTTTAAACGGGTTAAGGCGGCCATCCCCCTTATGCGGGCCGGTCTTGATTTCACGCCCGCCTGCTGCATAAAAATCCAGCACCTCTTCCAGCGTGGCGATGCTGCCATCGTGCATATAGGGGCCGGTAAGCTGCACATTGCGTAAGCTGGGTGCGCGGAACATGCCCATATCCGCAGGCACACCACTTAGCTCGAATAAGCCACGGTTAGGCTCAGGAAAGCCGCCTTTACCGTCGATGTTATACAGCCCGGTGTTATGAAAAAGTGTTTCGGCGGTATAGGAGCCCGCATGGCGCACCTGATCATTAAAATTAAAGCTGCCATGGCAGTGAAAGCACTCGGCCTGCTCACCAAAAAACAGGTCTTTACCGCGCAGCTCTGCAGATGTCAGCGTGGCCTTGCCCTGCAAATACTGATCATATTTGGAAGACGCAGAAATCAGCCCGCGCTGAAATGTGGCAATGGCTTTAATAATCTGCGGGAATCCGATCGGCTCGCCAGGGAAAACCTCTGCAAAGCGCTGCACATATTCCCGATCAGCCTGAAAGCGCGCCAGGATAGTGGCTTTATTTTGATCGGTAACGCCCATTTCTACCGGATGCTCGGCAAACAGCGGCACTTCCATCTGCCGCTCCAGCGTCGCCAGTGCAGGGTTGGCCCATGTGTAAGTGCTGTGCCAGGCCACATTGGCCAGACCTTGCGCGTTTCTTGGCGTGCTCTCACCGGTAGAGCCAAGTGAAACAGCCCTGCCATCGGCAAATGCCTTACTCTGATCATGGCAGGATGAGCAGCTTTGCTGGCCGTTTCCTGAAAGCCGCGCATCGTAGAATAAGCTGCGGCCCAGCTGAAACTTGGCCTCGCTCATGGGATTGTCGGCAGGTACTTTTGGGGTAGGAAAATAAAACGGCAGCTCCCAGCTCCAGCTCGCACTTGTACGAACCGGATCTGAGGTGGAAGTGCCCGACTGCACGCAGCCGCCGAGCACTAACGCTGCCAAAAGGCAGCGTTTAATCATTTCAGAGCAGCCTTAAATACTTTAGAGAAACTGCCATCACCCTTAGGCAAGCCCGCGTCTTTTTTACCTGCGGCAGATTCATTCAGATTTAAATCTAAATTAGCAAACATCAGCCCGCATTCAGGATCAGTCGGCCCGCTCATACAACCATTAGAGCCGCCCGCATCCTTGCTGATATCCACACCCTGCAAGAGCGCAGCCAGATCCAGCACTACCTGCTGCTTAGCCACATCAAAGCTACTTAAACGCACCGGCACAAGATTGGGATTGCTGCAGCTAAAGCGATTGGCATCCACCGCATCGGCCGTGCAGCCGGTTGCGCCTAAATGGAAATACCAATTCACGGCCTTGCCGCCTACCGCAGGCACATCAGGATTTAACTCCAGCTGCACAAAGCGGCGGCCCGCCTGCCAGCTCCAGCCCAGCGCCATATTATTGAGCGGCGCAGGCACGGCCATGGTGTCAGAGTGGTTCAGCACCACATCTTTACCGGCCGCATCTTTAGCCGTATCGGGCACACCCACTTTAAAGCTCAGGCCAATATACTGGCCACCAGGCACAATGCCGCTGAATTGGCGGTTTAACTCTGCTGTGCCGCCTGCACAATTGCCGGTTTTATTTTCAAAATCCAGCAGGGCCACATTCAGATATTGATTATCGTTTTGCGTCAGCGCCAAAGGCACTTCCTTGCCCAGCGCATTAATCAGCTTAATATCGTGCACATACAACCGCGCATCGCGCAATTTAGCGGGGGTTGCCGCCAGGCCTAAACCTGGCAGTGTGGTATTACACTCCACCGCCTGAACGCCTGCTTTCAGCGCAAACTGCACCGAAACGGTTTGATCTGGCAAAGGCACGGGAGGAACGGGAGGGGTTTCAGTATCACTACTGGAATTGCAGGCAGACAGAATAAGTACGGCAAGAGTTGCATATAAACGCATGGTTTTCTCCAAACAGCATAAAGGAGCACACCGGCTATACCGGGTGCCAGCAAAGGCTGAACAGATCCATGAAAACGCGTGGGTATTGTTAGTAAAAAGGCTGAAAAACCTGAAACCTGCAGGCGCAGAGATCGGTGAGCACACAGAGCACTGGGAAAAAACCTTTAAAGGTTTCCCATAGTCTGGTGTCCATCAAGCTTTAGCTGTTTTTACCTTAAATCAATAGACGCAAAGCATGCAAAGCGCACAAACCTTAGGTTCCTCTGTGTTCTTATTTAGCTTTGTGTCTGCAGATCTTTTTCAACGCATTCAAGAATCTGTTAAGAGAAAACAGGCGGGGCTTGGCTGGGGGGAGGAAGAGCAGAATTGCGATGCAGGCGCAGCACAGGCGGCGCGGGCATGCCAAAAGTATGCGGCAACATTGCAGCCACTACAGATGCCGCAGCAAGATCTGCGGCAGGTGCCTGCGTTTGATCCGCATGGGCGCAAAGCACACAGGCAGGTGCGGTTTTTGCTAAAACAGATTCGGATTTACTGCCGGGCAGCTGGCTGAGCTGGTATTCCATAATCGGTGTAAGCGTGCCGCAAAAGACGCTGCTGCGCAGGGCAGACTGCGGCAAAGTGGCATGCAGCAAAGGCATCAGGACGTGCAGCATGATCGCCAGAAAGGCAATGCGTATGCTGAGCTGATAACGTCGTGCTGTCATGAACCGATAAGTGAGCTGAAAGATATGATTATATTGGCATAGGCGTATGTCATCCAATATAAATTTTCCAACTGTTCACTTTTAAGCTTTTGCAATGACTTAAAACCAACTTCATCCATTAAAATGACAGATCAAACCCAGCCAGCACAAAGCATCGCGCAAATTTAATGCAAGGCCCTCATACCCTGCATGGTTTTGGAATTACTTTTTGCCTTTACGCAGCTCCGCTCTTGCCTTAAGCACTGACTTTCTGCAATCCACATCAGGCAGAGGATTTAAATCAAGAAGATTGGCTTCGGCCTTTGCTAGATCAACCCTCGCCTTATTGCGTGCAGCCAGCGTGTAATGATCACGATTATCTTCAATATCCTGCCTGGTTTCTTTAATCATATCTTTGCAATCTGCAAATACGGCTGGGCTGCTCAGCAGCAGGGTAAGCACACAGATCAGTGAAGACTTTCGCATTGGGAATTCCTGTATTTAAAATGGCGGCAAGCTTACACATGCAAACGTCAGGACTCAGCGTCTAATTACCAGGCCCCTTAAGATCTGGCTCACCTTTATGCCATGCAGCTTGAATCCAAACGGCCATGATGGTCTTTCGCTCCTGACACGTTAAACTTTAAAATGGCTCACGCCCTGATTAAGCTGATTGGCAATCTGCTCAACTTGCGATGCATTTTCTGCAGCATGCTGAATTGAGGTGCTGGTTTCTTCTACCATTTGCGATATATCTTCCACCCGGCAGGCAATGCTATTGCTGGCCTGGCTTTGCTCACGGATAGCCGAGGCCATTTCTTGCAGGCTGTGCAGGCTGGATTCAGCACCGGAATGAATACTGTTTAAAGACTCGGCGACATGACGTGATAATTGCACGCCCCGCTCTACCTGGGGAATGGCGGCGCTCATGGCATTAACCACACTGAGCGTCTCGCCCTGAATTGCCGCCAGCATCGAAGCAATATTTACCGTTGCCAGCGAAGTTCTTTCTGCCAGTTTTCTGACTTCATCGGCCACCACTGCAAAACCACGTCCCTGTTCGCCAGCCCTTGCCGCCTCAATGGCCGCGTTCAGCGCAAGCAAGTTAGTCTGATCCGCAATATCTTTGATTTCGGAGGCCACACCGGAAATCTCGCGCGCTTTAGCATCCAGCTGGCGGATCTGCGTGGTAGCTTCGCTGACATTGCCCGCAATCAGCTCCATGGTGGTGGTTACTTCAGCGACCTGAGTAACGCCATTTTTAGCCAGCTCAGTGGCTTGGCGCGATGCCTGCTCGGCCACACCTGAGCCCTCAGAAATATGATTAATACTTACCGTCAGCTCTTCCATTGCGGCTGCCATATTGGTTGTCGCATCGGACTGGCGGGTAGCGGCAATTGAAATCTCCCTGCTGGAGCCAGCAATCTGAGCGGCCCTCTCATTCAGCAAATCCGCGTCCGTGCGCACATTGCGCATGACCTTATTTAAGCCGATGACCATTTCCCCTAAAGAAGACAGCATGCTGCCCTGCTGAGCCGACGCTACATTAATCTGTAAATCGCCATCGGCCACCCGCCTCATCACGGCAATCCCCTCCTGCGGCTCGCCCCCCAGCTGGTGCAAAATACTTTGCGCAATCATCCAGGCCACACCCGCCACCAGCACGGCCAGCAGCAATAATTTTGCCATGCCATACAGCAAATTCTTTTTAAACTCGGCATCCACATCATCAACATAAATCCCCGTGCCCACCACCCAGTTCCAATCAGGGATCAGCACAGCATAAGAAATCTTTGGCTCGGCCTTGCCTGAGCCTTTCTTTGGAAAGAAATAATCAACAAAGCCACCGCCCTGCTTAGCCGCCTTTGTCAGCTCTACATAAATAAGCTTGCCATTGGCATCTTTTAAATCGCCCTTTTGTTGCCCCTCAAATTCGATCTTGGTTGGCAGCAGGCGAACAATGTAATTTGTATCAAAGATAAAGAAATATTCAGTTTTGGAATAGCGAACATCCCGTAAAGTGCTGATCGCCGCCTGCTGAGCATCGGCACTGCTCATCTGCCCTTTCTGGCTTAAAGCATGAAAGCGCTCAATCACCCCAGCGGCCGTTTCAGTCTGGCCTTTTACTTTATCCATCCGGTCTTGCAGCATGGTGTCCCGCAGCGCCTTCATATTGGCGAGGCTTAAAAACACCATACCGCATAAGGCAAAAATACAGAGCAGCAATAAACGGGTTTTCACCCGGTAATTCATCAGCAAACCCATTTCGCTCTCTCTTTTTTAAGGGCCAAATCAATCGCTTTATCTGTTTGTAAAAATAAAACCAACCCACAGATAATCAGCATCACTGATCCATTCTGATCAGCAATTAAACCACTTTAGTACATCTCAAATGGTATGCACGCCAATAGAAAAGTGTGCTGACTCAATCCCCCGCCTAAAGAAAAATTTTTATGAACGATGCTTAGGGCCTGTTGACGTTTCATCCACGGCTGCGTTTGCCCAGTTTTGGGGCTGAACAACGAGCAAATTGCGACATGGTACGAGTACCATGAGCGATTTTTAACTTTCATTCCGCCCCAAAAATGGGCTAAACCCGAAAGGCTGAGCCGGAAAATGGCCATTCACTGCGTTATGCTCCTCGGAAATAAGCAGTTATTACCTTCGCCCTCCTGCCTTGTGCCTAGCCGTTTTCCGGCTCAGCGCAATTGTGAATGAAACGTCAACAGACCCTAGCAGCCCAGCTACAAAATACGACCAGATAACCAAGACGCAGCCCCCCCAAACCAAGGCATACCATGCAGCAGAGTGACGATGAAGAAGTAGGTGAAGCAGCTAGGCAGAGCACTTCTTCCCATCGTGCTTAAATACGGCATCAACCGCCGCCGCCCCGAACACCACCGACAAAGCACTTAACACCCCCCATTGCCAGCCAGTCAATTTTTAATTAATGGCCATACTGACAGAGCCTGCTGATGAGGCCTGCCTGACGAACCCAGCCGCAGCACACTACGCAGCATTTGCATTCATCTCCTCAGAACCCGAATGGATGCCGCGCTCCGCTCTTTGCACATTTGTAACTACTTAATACCCTTATTTTTTCTGAATGAACCACAACTTCCCATACCAGAAAAAATTAATAAAAGCACAATTGGCAATGAAAGAATGGCTAGCCATAAAGAATAGTAAAAGCCAGAAAGATCAGGCGCGGGCCTAAATAATTTTTAAAGCCCAATAAAGATGAGATAATAATCCCCAGTACAAAGCCGTTCATTAGCTCCTGATTACTGGATTTTTTAGCAAATACCACTCCGAGTTAAGCCTCACAGATTTTGCACACCCCCAAATAGGGTCTGGCTACAACAAACACTTAGAAACTTAAATCTAATCAAGCAGGCAATGTGACATGCAGAAAGAAGAGCGGCCAAAATTATTTTGCTGACGGAGTGTTTTTCTTTTCTTGTACTGTGTAGCCTGCCTTATTAAGCGTTGCGCTCCAGATCAGCTTATCCCATGGGCTCAGCACTTTTTTGCCCATCACCAGCACCGGAGTTCGCACCGAAAGACTGCCAACCAAATTAATAAACTCGATCATTTGTGGCTCTGAGCGGCTTGGATTTTTTAACTCGTAATTAATTTTGCGGCTATCGAGCATTTCTACCGCATCACTACAGGGCTGGCCACATTCGGGCGAAACATACAGCACCATAGCGGGCTGATCTTGCGCCGGGCTTACTGTATTACTTGGCACATGGATATTTCTTTCCCTTGCATTTTGGCCAGGCGCGGGCTGATCCGAATAAAACACCCTGCCATCCGCATCCCGCCACTGATAGACCTTGGCGGCCAAAGCGGGCATAGCGAGTAAAGAAGCCAATAATAAAATTTTCATACCTGAACCTTAAACCATCTGATCTGCTTATCTATAAGCAATGCATTATAGCCGCCAGCCTCTTCGCTTTTTGATCGAATCAATCAGCAAATGATGATTTATCTTTTGCCATGAACAACCAACACTGCCGCTTTTATCTCTTCCTGCCCTTAAAACATAAATGCCACACGTTTTATCAGCTGGATGATCAGATATACCGCTTGTCAGCCGGGCATATAAAAAGCAAGCACAATGCCCGCTCGTTTTTACGCCCCTCCTGTTGACCCGTTTAGGCAGCGGACTTTTTTTCTGAACTTCACCTGCAAATAAAAAATATTAAACTTCTGTTTAATAAAGGATTTCTCATAAGAAACCCTATAAATTTAAATCCTGACGCATCTGGCCGATTGCTTGGCCAAAATCAAAACCAAATTCAGCCCTCATCTGTGGGATCGCATACATGGCATCGGTATTGCCGCCCCCTGCATATCGGCGGCTGGCAGCAATTGCTGGGGCTGGATGCTGAAGTCGTTGCCCGCTGGGAGCGTTTTCAGCTCAATGAAGAAATCGCCGCCCTCACCGGCTTGTCGGTGCAATCAATCAAAGACAGCACCGCCGCCTGCGTGGCGGAGCTGGTTGCCGGGCGTGGCCGCAATGTGCGTAATTTTATTTATGTATTTGTCGATACCTTTATCGGCGGCGGTCTTGTGCCTGACAGCAATTTACATATCGGCAAACACGGCAATGCCGGTGCAATAGGATCTGACGCCCGCGCACTGGGAGGCGCACTGCTGCCGATCTGCGCCAACTTCGCCCTTGATCATGATTTGTTTTTGAAATTGGATGGCTGACTCAGGATTACTGAACCACGAAGGACCCGGAGTTTCACGGATAAAAACCAAGCTCTATATCGTAAAAAAAGGAGGTTTTATAAGGGTGTGCAGGTGTTTTTTTTGTGCCCCGGCCTTAAAGGATTCAGAAACATAAATTCTGAACCACAGAGGACACAAAAAATACCTGATCTGAATTAAGCGGCTTGCTTCAGGTTTTAAATATAATCAAACCAGCCATTGCTCCACTTAACCACTTCAAATGATTAAAAGGCCTGCACATGCCCTCCAGCCAACACAGTCTCCCAGTTTTTTTAGCCGCCGGTGAGGCGCTCACCGATATGATCCGCACTGATTGCGAAAACTGGGTCAGTAAAGTGGGCGGCTCGTCCTGGAATGTGGCAAGGGTATTGGCCAGCTTTGGTCTGCAAAGCGCGTTTGCAGGGGCAATTAGCCAAGATTGCTTTGGCAATGATTTGTTTCAGGCATCGCACGCTGCGGGGCTGGATTTACGTTTTTTACAGCAGCGGGATAAGTCACCGCTGCTGGCCATGGTGCCATCCGCCCATCCGCCACAATACTTTTTTGTAGGTGATGATTCCGCCGACTTATATTTTGACCCGCAAGACCTGCCTTCCGGCTGGCAAAGTGCGGCGCATTGGGTGCATTTTGGCGGGATCAGCCTGGCCCGCCAGCCTCTGGCGGATAAATTAGTGGCGCTGGCAAAAAGCCTGAAAGCGCAGGGAGTGAAGATCAGCTACGACCCCAATTTCAGAAATATCATGGACGAGCGCTACGACGATACCTTCAAAACCATGAGCAAGCTGGCGGATGTGATTAAGGTATCTGACGAAGATCTGGCGGGCTTATTCCGCACCAGGGATATCGGGCTTGCATTTAAAACGCTGCTCAGCTGGAATCCGGAAGCCTGCTTTCTGTATACCCGTGGCGCAGAAGGCGCATCGCTGCACACACCTCACGGCAGTGCCATCGCACCCGCCATACAAATCAGCGTGGCAGACAGCGTGGGAGCTGGAGATGCATCGATAGGCGGCCTGATTTACAGCATAATCACCTGGCCCCAACACGGCACGCATGAGCATCTGCGCTTTGCCATTGCCAGTGGTGCTGCTGCCTGCATGCATCATGGCGCAACGCCTCCCGGCTTAGAAACAGTGCTTGCACTCTACGCTCAGGCTTAATGCCCGGCGGGCTCTTTGGCAGGTGCAGCCTCTACCTTAGGGGCTTCAGGCTTTGCATTACTATTTTGCTTAATACATTCTTTCCATGCCGCATTGCCTTTCCCGCCGCCCGCAGGCAAGACGCAATCACCGCCGCCAAATTTTACATAGCCTCCGCCAGCGGGCTTAATATCCGCGCCTTCCTTAGGGGCCTCGCCATGGGCGGCTGGCGCTGCATGCTCGCTACCTGCTTTTGCTCCGCCACGCCGCTCTAAATCTTCAACTTTGACTTCAAGCTCTTCTACTTCAATTTTTTTCTCTTTTACTTCTTTTTTCAGCTCGGATATTTTTTCTTCAAGCTCTTTGCGCGTCTCAATGGTTTCTTCAAAAGACACTTTTAAGCGTGCAATTTGCTCAATATATTGGGTTCTTTCAAAACTCCGTTTCGTCATCCCAATAGCAATACCCACAATCAACACAAACAGAAAACCAAAAAAACCGCCTGCAATAATCAGCTTCAAGCGGTTTTTTTGCATAAACGAAGGGCTGGGTGAGCCGTGAATATCATCCCCACCATGGGAGCCGGCAGATGCTGCAGCGTGATCACTCATCGTTATATTTCCAGATTAAGGTAAGTTTACTTCTCCCTGACGTTCAAAGCTTACACCATCGGGGCGTAATGGCAGAAACAGTTTACCCTTAATACGATAGGCGATTGGCTTGCCACTTGCTTGCAAGCCATTAAATTGCTGAATAAATGTGCTTAAAGAAGTGGTGACATTAAGCTTAACCAGAACCGATCCCAGCTTAGGCAAAGTCACAGCCTCACTGGAAACACCTTCGGCAAAGTGCTGGCCGTTTACATCCAGGCTAAGCTGCACCCCTTTAATATCCAGCGATACATCATTTGGATTTGTAAGACGCAAGCTCAGCACAAAACGCTGCTCCAGCAGGCCCACTTCCGCCACGCTTAAGCCGGCAAGGCTTACACTGGGTTTTTCAAAATTGCCATACAGGCCAGCGCAGCCGGCCAGCAAAAAAACCAGCAGCAATAGATATTTTTTCAGGCATTTATACATTCATCATCTCTTGTAAACGGCGGCCTAATTCGCCATCCAATGGCATTGCTCCGGGAGTATTGGCATGAATAACGGCAATAGTCACATCGGCTTCGGCCACTAATTTTTCATTATCTGCCCGCACAATGCGCTGATGAATAATTCCTTCTTTGTCGCTTAAATGCACCATACGGGTTTCAATTCTGAGCACATCGCCCATGGTGGCCGGGCGCTTATAGCGAATATCAATTCTGCTAATCACTAAAGCCAGCTTTTCCTGAGTAAACCACTCCAAACCGCCACTTTCATCCACTAAAGCCCAGCGCGCTTCTTCTAAAAACTCTAAATATCGTGCGTTATTCACATGACCGTATAAATCTAAATGATAGCCGCGAACCTTGATTTCAGTGGCTTGAGCCATGTTTTTCTCCCGTGTGTGAAAATTTTTAGCAATCTTAACTTTGAAATTAATCCATGTCTTCGGGATAATCCCCGCATGCATCGTCCTACTATAGATTGGCGACATTCTCGCCCCTTCCGAATTTGCCTGCTTTTGCTCGTCATGCTTGTGGCGCTGCTTGGCACGCTGCCATATTTTATTTCTTTTGATCTGATCAAAAGTGAACTGAGCAGTATTCTGGAAAAAGACACCAAACGGCAGCTCACCATACGTGGAGATGCCCGTTTTGTCTTGCTCCCGCAACCCGCATTGCTTTTAGATAATGTCACGCTGACCGAGCCTGGCGAAACAACTATTTTTTCTCATGCCGATCGGGTGCGGGTCGAGCTCAGCCTCTGGCCCCTGCTGATCGGTAAAGGAAAAATCAAAGCGCTTGATTTTGAAAAGCCAGCGCTCAATGTGATCCGCCGCGAAGATGGCACTTATAATTTTGAAGACTTGCTAACGCCTAAATCCCAGACTAAAGAGCTGAGTTTTTCGCTTGATACGGTTCATTTTACCGAGGCATCATTCAAACTTTCTGACGAATTTTTAGGTGAAAGCCTGCGCCTGTCGCGGCTTAATCTCACCATGAAAAACTTATCCGATTCCAAAGCCGGGCATCTGGATCTGGACGGCATGCTGCTGATTGGCGATGGCGACAGGCCGGTGCAATGGCAGGGTGCGCTCAGTGCAAGCGCTGCCATGCGCTATCACGAGGCCGACAATCGCTTACTTGTAGCTGATTTATTGCTGGAGCTGGAGCAAAAAGGCGGCAGCTCGCCCGAGCTGCGCTTACAAGATGTAAAAGTAAGCACCGTAGGTAATCTGGTCTATGGCTGGCAGCCGCTGCGCTTTAAGGGCGGTGAGCTGAAGCTGAATATATCCGGCCAGCGCGCCGGGCAGCACTGGAAAGGCGAGCTGGATGTGCCAGAGATTTTGCTTTCCAAAGAAGCCGTAAACCTGAACCGCCTGAAATTAAATGTGGATATGCAAAGCCCAAGCGGCCAGCTAAGTGCGAAAGCAACCATCCCTACCCTGGCAGGGCTGAAGCAGGGCTTGCTGCGTACCGAAACGGCCAGCTTTGAAGTAAAACTGCACAGCCCGGAACAAAACTTAGCGCTTTCATTTGCCAGCCCGCTGGAATTACTCAATGGCAGTATCGCAAGGCTGCCTGCCTACCGCCTGAGTGGCAGCTATACCAACCGTAATTTACCGCGCGGTGCGATTGGCCTTGATTTAACCGGGGCAGGCACGCTTAATTTACAAGCTGAATCATTAAGCCTGAACAGCCAGGGCCAGCTGGATAAATCGCCCGTTAAAGCGCAGATCGAAGTAACTGATTTTGTCCGCCCCCATTACGCAGTAGATATTGATCTGAATAAGCTCGATTTATCGCCCTATTTGCCCGTTGTTGCGGCGGGTGCAAAAACAGTAAATCCGGATAAGCCTTTTGATTTTTGGTGGCTCAATAATCTGGATGCCAGCGGCAAGCTTAAAATTGGTGAGCTGGCGATGCAAAAACTGCATATCAACGATATATCGCTGGAATTTGCTGCCAAAAACCGCAAGCTCAATTTAGATCCTTTAGCCGCAACGCTCTACGAAGGCCAGCTGACCGGCAGCCTGGAAGTGGATGCCAGCAAAAAGAACGCCTCATTCCGTGTGCAGCAAAAACTCGCGAATATGAATATCAATACGCTGCTTGCCGATGTGATTGACACCAGCCGCTTTGAAGGCCGCGGCCATATGGATTTAGACGTAGCAGCCGTAGGTAATCAGCTCAGCGATTTACGCCGGACTGCAGGCGGAAATGTGCGGCTGTTACTTAATCAGGGCACGCTGCGCGGGATTAACCTTGAAGCACTGCTGCGTACAGCCAGCCACCAGATCAGCTTAATGAACGGCGAAGCCAGCCCCTCTCTGAATCTGGATGCCAAAACATCCTTCAGCGAATTGCGCTCTACATTAACGCTTAAGCATGGCATTGCCAGCAATAACGATCTGGCGGTTACGGCGGGCATACTTAAGCTTACTGGCGGTGGCACGCTGGATTTAAACAGCAATGCCATTAACTACAATATGAACGCCAGCGCCAACCCCAAAGTACCCGAACTAAAAGGACTGTCTGGCCTGAGCCTGCCCATTACGGTGTCTGGTGCCTTAAATGCACCTGAATACCATATTGATTACGCCAGCCTGAAAGAACAAATTCTGCTCAAGCAAAAAGCTGAATCTGAAGCCCAGGCAGCAGAGGCCGCTGCCAAACGCAAAGCACTAGCACAAAAAACAGCCGGGGCAAAAAAAGCCGCCGAACTGAAAGCCGCAGCGGATAAAAAAGCCGCAGCTAAAAAATCCACCCCTAAAAAAGCAGAAAAACCCCATAAATGAGCGATTTTTCCCAGCGTTTAATCGCCTGGCAGGCCGTGCACGGCCGCCACAACCTGCCTTGGCAGGTGTCTGACCCATACCGCGTATGGCTGAGCGAAATTATGCTGCAGCAAACGCAGGTTTCCACCGTCATCCCCTATTACCAGCAGTTTTTAGAACGCTTTCCCGATGTTGCCAGCCTGGCAGCGGCCAGCTCAGATGATGTGCTGGCTCGCTGGAGCGGCCTTGGCTACTACAGCCGCGCCCGCAATCTGCATAAAGCCGCGCAAATGGTGATGGAGCGCTTTGAAGGCCAGTTTCCGCGTACACCCGCCCTCTTGGCCGAACTCCCCGGCGTGGGGCCATCTACGGCAGCGGCGATTGCCGCATTCAGCTTTGGTGCGCAAGCCGCCATTTTGGATGGCAATGTAAAGCGCGTACTGGCCCGCTGGGCAGGCATCAGCGGCTATCCGGGCACCAAGGTAGTTGAAAGAGAGCTGTGGCAGCTAGCGACAAATCTGCTGCCTGATAGTGGTATTGAGCGCTACACCCAAAGCCTGATGGATTTGGGTGCCACCATTTGCACGCCCAAAAAACCAGCCTGTATGGCTTGCCCGGTGCAGGCCGATTGCATTGCTCGCCAGCAAGGCCGCCAGGCCGAGCTGCCCACGCCCAAGCCCAAAAAAGTATCGCCAGAGCGGCAAACCGTGCTGATGATGGTAGAGCGTAGCGGCAAAATCCTGCTGGAGCGCCGCCCGCCCAGCGGCATTTGGGGTGGCCTGTGGAGTTTGCCGGAAACCACCTCCACCTTGGAAGCAAGCAGCGCCTGCCAGCAGCGCTTTGGGCTAAATGTAGAGTTTGACAGCGCAGGGGAAGATTTCGTCCATGTCTTCACCCATTTTCGCCTGACCATCACTCCGCTGCCCGGCAGTGTGATCAGCCAGACAGCCCTTACCCACGAAGACCATCTGGGCTGGTTCAGCAAGGCCGAAGCACTGGAGTTAGGATTACCAACGCCAGTCAGAAAACTGTTGATAAAGGGAAGATAGACAATAGTGCAGGGCGGATTTTACCCGCCCTGCAAATAGCACCAAATCATCAAGACTGCTCAGCCAGGCGGCTGGATTTCCAATAGCTGATCAAACCTGATGCCGAATAAATCCCCAGCGCCGCCCAAATCAAAGAAAAACCAATCAGCCGGTCAGAGCCAAAAGGCTCCTGATACAGCCATACCCCCAGCAATAATTGCAGCGTTGGGCCGATATACTGGATAACGCCCACAGTAGCCAGCTTCAGCGTTCTGGCACCAGAGGCAAACATCAGCAGCGGTAAAGCCGTCACAACCCCCGCCCCCATCAGTAAAGCATCAGTACTCCAGCTGATATTGCCCAGCGCGCCCTGCCCGTGAAACTGAAACCAGAGCAGTGCCGACAGCGCAAAAGGCGCCATCAGGAACGTCTCTAAAGCCAGGCCTTCCAAAGATGGCAGGCTGGCTCTTTTACGCAGCAAGCCATACACGCCAAAGCTCAGGCCCAAACACAGCGCAATCCACGGCAAAGTGCCCGCTGCAATGGTAATCCACAGCACGCCTATGGCAGCAAGGCCTACGGCGAAGCTTTGCGAGCCACTTAAGCGCTCACCCAGAAACAACCTGCCCAGCAAAACATTAATCAGCGGATTAATAAAATAGCCCAGGCTGGCATCCACCACGCGGTTCTCATTCACCGCCCAGATATACAACAGCCAATTGAGCGACAGCAGCAATGAAGACAGTGCAAACACACCCAGCACACGGGGATTTTTAATCGCGGGCAGCAGCCAGCCCCAGTTTTTTTGCAGCAGCAAAATCACCGCCACAAAAACACCAGACCAGACAATACGGTGCGAGATAATCTGCAAGGCATCAATACCATGCAAAGACTTCCAGTAAAGCGGAAACAGGCCCCAAATAATAAAGGCCAGCACGGTAAACAAAACCCCGCGCGAAGTATTGGGAGCAGACATAGAAAAACCAGAGGAAGGAGCCGGAACTGCAGCAAAGAGCTACTTTAATGGATAGCATATGCCACACTCAAGCGTAATTACGCAACAAACTGTAGCAGTAAAGCGAAGTTCAGCAGAAACAGTAAGCAATGCTAAGGCTTAATCAGTCCGGCGGTTGATTGTGGGGCATAATCTGCGCAAGACGAGCGAATACCAACAGAGAGCACAAATGAGTTATCCCGTACGAAGCTGGCACCCAAAAAAATTACTGAATAGCAAATGGACAGCCGTTGCCCCACAGCAGCGCGAAAAGCATTTTCTCGTCGTTAAAGTTGAATTTGACCCCGCAGATGAGCAAAAAGTAACACAGGTCACGCTGGAAGCAGTGCTGAGCAAACGGCATTTCACCCTGCTTTGGAGCGCGCTGGCCGATGAAACACAATGGCGGGCGGGCTGGTTGTAATTTAAAAATCAATGGCTTTGCCGGCTCAAACATCAGTGCACATCAGCAGCCCCCAAAACCTTATTAGAAATTCAGACTGAATATCACGATCAGCCTGCCATAATTCGGTTTTTCTCTATTTTTTAACCCGCTGTCTGCAGATCTTTTATCCCTGACTAATCCCCATCGATAGCCAGCCGCCGGCGGGTTACAATGGCGGGTTGTGGCGGGCTGTCTGCTCTGGCCGCCGTCTTACCCCTATCTGGATCTTGTTATGCTAACGCCCCGCGTGCTGTCTGTTATCCCGCCGATGACTCAGCTCAACACACCCTACCCTTCCACCGCCTATATCACGGGTTTTTTACGCTCAAGAAATATCGATGCGGTGCAGGAAGACTTAGCGCTGGCGCTGGTACTCAAGCTGTTTTCTAAGACAGGCCTGCTGGCCGTCAAAGCCTGTATCGATGCCATGCCCGTTCGCCAACGCAGCTTTCAGGTGCAGGCCTTTGTTGATCAGTTTGATCTTTACCTCGCTACCATCGGCCCGGCGATTGCCTTTTTGCAAGGCAGGGATTCCACCGTGGGCCACCGCATTTGCTCGCGCCAGTTTCTGCCTGAAGGCTCGCGCTTTGAATCCTTGGATGTGTATGTGGACGACGAAGGTGGCGATCCGCTGGCATGGGCGTTTGGCGCACTGGGCATGCAAGACAGGGCGCGGCATCTGGCCACGCTGTATTTAAACGATATTTCCGATGTATTGCGCGATGCGGTCGACCCGCGCTTTGAATTTGTGCGCTATGCCGAATCGCTGGCATCCAGCCAGCCCAGCTTTGATCCACTGGCTAAAGCCCTAGGCGAGCCGCTGAATCTAGTTGATGCCACGCTGCTGGAGCTCACCCTGGCATCGGTTAAAAAACACCAGCCCACCATTGTTCTGGTATCTGTGCCCTTCCCCGGTGCAGTCTATGCCGCATTTAGAATTGCCCAAGCGATTAAGGCACAATTTCCAGACATCGTACTAGCGCTGGGCGGCGGCTTTGTAAATACCGAGCTGCGCGAGATGTCTGACCCGCGCGTATTTGATTATTTTGACTATGTAACGCTGGATGACGGCGAGCGCCCGCTATTAGCACTGCTCGACCATCTGGCAGGCAAACGCAGCCAGCAGCGACTGGTACGCACCTTTGTCAGAAACGATGGGGCAGTCAAATATATTAACTTTGTAGAGCCGGATATCGCCTTTGCCGAAGTTGGCACGCCCACCTGGGATGGCTTGCCGATTGATCGCTACCTGTCGCTGCTGGATATGCTCAACCCCATGCACAGGCTGTGGTCAGACGGGCGTTGGAATAAGCTGACGGTGGCCCATGGTTGCTACTGGAAAAAATGCAGCTTTTGTGATGTGAGCCTCGACTATATCTCCCGCTACGACGGCGCATCGGCGGCCACCCTCGTTGATCGCATCGAAGAAATCATTCAAGAGACCGGCCAGACCGGCTTTCACTTTGTTGATGAAGCCGCCCCGCCTAAAGCGCTGAAAACGCTGGCGGCAGAATTACAAAAACGCAATCTGGCGATTTCATGGTGGGGCAATATCCGCTTTGAAAAATCCTTCAGCGCCGAGCTATGCCAATCGCTGTCCGATAGCGGCTGTATTGCGATTTCTGGCGGGCTGGAAGTCGCCTCGGATCGATTGCTCACCTTAATGAAAAAAGGTGTGTCCATCGATCAAGTCGCCCGTGTCACCCGCTCGTTTACCGACGCCGGCATTCTGGTCCACGCTTACCTGATGTATGGATTCCCGACCCAAACCGTGCAAGACACCGTGGATGCGCTGGAATACGTGCGTCAGCTGTTTGCCGAGGGCTGTATTCAATCCGGCTTTTTCCACCGCTTTGCCTGCACTGTGCATTCGCCAGTCGGCCAGCACCCTGAAGAATACGGCATCGAGCTGCTGCCGCTGCCGGAAGTCACCTTCGCTAAGAACGATGTGGGATTTATCGATCCGACGGGCGTAGACCACGACGCGCTGGGCGTGGCGCTGAACAAAGCGCTGTACAACTATATGCACGGCATTGGGCTGGATGACGATGTGCGGGTATGGTTTAGCGGAAAAGTGCCACGTACCACGGTGCCAAGAAACAAGATTGCAAGGGCGTTGGCGGGGAAAGGCTAGGGCTAAGTAAGAAGCAAGCCAAGCTAAACCTTGAGCCACGGAGTCAAAAGAGGGCACAGCGTTTCACAGAAAAAACCCACTCCGTCTTTTAGCTTTTGCTTTCTATGTTATCGGCTAATGCAGGGCAGGTTGCTAAATCCAGCCCGCCCTGCATGGCTTAATGCGATGCATATTGCACACCACATCGGCACATATTCCCTTCAAAAACAACAAGTTCACCTTGCACTGATTTTACTTCTACGCCATGATGTACTATCTTTTGTACATAGATACCAAGCAAGGAAACATCATGCACGCCCTCACCTACAGCTACACCCGCCAACACCTTGCCGACGTCATGCGCCAAGTCAACGATGACCGCAGCCCCGTTGTCGTGACCACGCAGCGTGGCAAACCTGTGGTGATCATGGCACTGGAAGACTACGAAGCGATGGAAGAAACCGCCTATCTAGCACGCAGCCCCGCCAATGCTCAGCGCCTCAATGAATCTATTACACGGATTCGAGCAGGAATCAGCCAAGAGCGGAATCTGATCGATGCAGATTAGATGGGATGAAGCCGCATGGGATGATTATCTGTACTGGCAAAGCACAGATAAAGCGGTGCTAAAACGAATTAATTTATTAATCAAAGAAACCCAACGCCAACCCTTTGCGGGTATAGGCAAACCAGAACCACTAAAACACCAATACAGCGGCTTTTGGTCACGCCGCATCACCGACGAGCACCGGCTGGTTTATTGCATACACGATGAAGCTTTGGTGATTGCCCAATGTCGTTACCATTACTAATTAAATTGGGCCTAGCCCTCGTTTTATCCATCTTTTAATCTTTAAAATGGCTACGGATCAAAAAAGCAACACCACAATAAGGCAGCCAGATAATAAACGCCAGAGCCCCACCAAATAAAGCACCGTGAGCAGGATCTAATTGCATAGCCACATACAGAGCACCTCCACCAAAAAATAAACCTGCAATCGGTAAATGGTCGGCTAGTTTTAGACTTGCTGCTTTAAAGTTTGCGATGATATTCACCATGTGTGATCATATGTATTCAAAAAATATATTAAACGGCTGAAGTGTTGGGCTGATAAGGCTTTAGCCCAACCTACAGTACTAGGACGGGCTAGCCGAAGGCGTAACCCACCAAGTTGACTCCGACATCGCAAGAAGCAATCAGCACGGGTTGAAAAAAACAACCCGTCCTACATGCCTACCTTAAACCCACTGATCATTCTCGACACTACGTCCCCCCTTTGCACAATCGCCAGTATTCACAACCCCTCGTGGTTCTATCAGCATCAGCTTCACCTCTGCGAGAGCATAAGGCTTGTGCTCGACGCCCTTCGGTACCACGGCTATCTGACCAGCGCGCAGCACAATAGAACCGTCTCCCGAATGCCCCCCGCGAAAATCGATGCGCAACTCGCCTTCGAGCACGAAAAACGCTTCGTCAGTATCAGCATGCTGGTGCCACAGAAACTCGCCTTCGACCTTCACAACCTTAAATTGATAGTCGTTCATTTCCGCCACTACGCGCGGTTGCCAGTAAGCAGTGATCTGCGCGATCTTGTTGCTTAGGTCAATAGTCCGACACTGACCGCGATCAGTTGGTGCGGAGGCATGGTTTAAGGATTGGGACATTGTTTTCTCTATTTAAAGTTAAATGAGTCAACGATACCCATGCTTCTTATGGAAGTATTGAATGATTGTGGCTGCTTTTAGCAATGCTAGACACCGCTAACGACCCGAAGCCAGCGCCCCGGCGTTAGCCCAAATGTCTTCGAAAAGTGTCGCGTCATATGGCTCTGATCAGCAAAACCTGCGGCCGCTGCAGCGGAAGCGAGCGAGGTACCTGAGATCAGCATGCGCCGCACTGAATCAAGGCGTCGCATTGTCAGATAACGGTATGGGCTTGTACCGTAGAACGTACGAAAGTCGTTCGACAAACTCCAGCGATCGCGGCCCGTTGCCTTTTCGAGTTGCTCGAGCGTAACAACACGCTCGAAACTGGCGTGTAGATAGTCGCGTGCACACTGGGCAGCGAGGAAGTCGCCCTTTGGGCGTCGTGCGGGCATACCAGCAACAGCGGCAAGCGCGTGTGCCAATTCGGCAAGAGCATCACTTTGTTCAAAGGGTTCGAGCAAATCGCTGACAGGCTGTAGCAATGTCGCAGTTGCTGCCGCAAGACGCAGATCGGTTGTTACGCCACCTTCAATAAACGGAAGAGTCCGCCCACCAAGAACCTCCTGAAAAAGCGCAGGTTGTACATAAATCATTCGGTACTGGAATCCTTCGTCAGTACCCGCTTGCCCATCGTGGGCCTCGTCAGGATGTAAAACGATTGTGTTTCCAGGCAGGCTGTTTCGCTGATCACGTCGATATTTGAAACTCTGGACTCCAGTGAGCGTGCGGCCAATCGCATAAGTATCATGGCGATGCACGGAATACGCATTGCCGTGAAACCATGCTTCGATACGCTCAACGCCATCTATGGGTTCCGCATGCTTCACCCAATCAAGACATGTATTTGGTGTTTGTCGGTTCATGTCTTGATATACATCCAAATCAAGTTTATCGATCCGCTCGGTATAAATCACAATGCCCTTGGCGTAAAGCTGAACAACATTCTATTTCAAGTGTACATACTGATTTTACGCTTAGCTCCTCCCCCATTTTTACTTATTTCATTTTTCCTCAACCCCAACAAATACCCACAATACCCCAAATCCAATAAAGTCGAAGCCACAGCAAGGGTTAAGATAAAGTAATCGTGTGGATAATGCAGATACATAAATATTGAAACTAAACCCGTGCCCAAAGTACGCATCCAGGCTATCGCCCATGCGTAGCCAATGGTGGAGGGTTGTTGTACTAATAAAATAAAGCAAAGCAGGCTGATAATAAACTGGCAGATATAGGCAGAGCGTGCGCCGATAGGGGTTTCAATACCGGATAGCGCCATAGTCCAATAAAGTAAAATAAAGAAAACCACGCTGCCCCACACAATCGGCGAGTAATTGCGTTTAAATAGGTGCGTGGTAAATTGGCCTGTGCCAAGTTTTAATACCTGCCAGAAAATAAATAAATCAAAAAATAGCCACGCCCGATAGGTCCAGACTAAAAATACGCCCATATCGGTACGCAGCAATACGCCCCATACAAATTCCCAGGCTAAATTACTTGCGGCGGCAATCACGGCCATTTCGACGCATTGATGGCGCTTGGCCTGCAATAAAATCAGCACATACGCAATCACCCAAAGCAGGCAGCCAATCGCAAAAAAAGCCAGCTGCAATGGCGTATAAAGGCTGCCATCTATGCTGACTGTATTGAACCAAGCTTCTGCGTGATTGCTGCCCGTGCCAAGCAGCATCATGCTTCGCTCCTTTGTGGCATAGGGCATTGCGCTGCGGATGGGCGCATTTGTTCGGGGATTTGAAAAGCTTGGCCGCAATAGGGGCTGGCCCAGTGCTTTTGCAAGACTTCCATAAAGTGTTCACCATACTCTTGCATAAAGCTTTCTACGGTATGCGAGCTATTGGCCAGGCGGCTTTTCCAGCGGAAAACCCAGCGCAGCACATCCAGCATCCAGCTCCAGCTGTTGTGCTTTTTAAGCCCCAGATAGCTGGCATTACGGCTGCCTAAAAGCTTGACCATTAATTCAGGCACAAGGTCTGCAGCAAGATCGGGCAAGTTGGATTGCAAAAAGGCCACATGGGCTTTGGTCAGTAATTTACCGGCATCAGAGGGGCCAAAGTTACGGCGCTGTAAGGCTCGCCAAACTTCACGCGCCTCATTGATATTCACGGGCATGGCTTCTGGATGAATACCCAGTGCGGCACCTATCACGCGCCATAAATACAGCTGGTCTTCTTCCTGCTCTTTACTGACTTTAACCCCCAGCTGACGCAAGCCTTCGATTGCTTGTTGAGAGAACGCCAGCATGGTGCCGATCAGCTCTTCCTGATTAATCGGCACACCCCAGTCTGCATGCCAGTTTTCTGTAGCACCACGCTGTTTTGAGCGGGCAAAATGCCGAACTGCCGCATGGATTAATCGAATCTTACGAACAGTCATCAAGCCCTTACCACCAGGCTCAAGACCACCGGGCTCGACCACATTCAGAATAAAACGCAGCGTTTCTGAAGCACGGCGCTCAAAGTGCCCGCTAAGCTGGCCGGTCGCCGCCAGAACCTGCGCCCCGCCCACCCGCCCGGCATACAGCACGGGCAGAGAGCGGCACATCAGGCTGATACCAAAGGGAATGCCGTAGGTAGTAAAAAACTGTTGTGCCCGTTCTAATCGGGCAGCATCCACATCATCGGGCAGTTTGGCCGTGGCTTCTAAATAAGCCAGTAATTTGGGTGGGGTATCATTGGGCCATGCTATATATGTATCCAGCTGAGCCAAAATCTGATTAGCCTTGTTGATATTGCCGTTCAGAATCAAATCGCGCATACAAAGATCTGCGAGAGGATCTGCACTTATTTTGAGTTGGTCGAGCGTGGCATCAGACCAGATAGGAGCATTAATTCGTAGCATCACAATTTTACGCGCGTTCCTGCAGAGATCATGGTGAAAAACGATGATTTGTTTACCAAAAAAGCAAACAAACAGTCAGTGGCCGACAACAGTACGTCAGGTTTAGAGGCGGTTTCAATAAATAATATCCATATCAATAGAAAGCGCTATAGCCTTTTTTCACCTAAAGCACGTATTATGCCGCTCTCATTATTCGCGACTTTAACCATTTTAACGCAAGTATTACTTGCACTGTTATTTTTTATTGTTTTTGAAGAAAGCTTCAATCAGGGCAAAGAAAATATATCGCATGCTTTTACTAAGTAAATAGACCTTGTTTATCCTGACACTCCATCCTCTTCTCAGGACTATCACCCAATACTGGCTTGGGCTGTGTCTGGCTGTGTTTTTGTTAAGCCCGGCACAGGCATTCACGGTCTATGAAGACATGGCAGGCGTTCAGATCGAGCATGAGCTGAAAGTGTGGCAAGACCCAAGCCGCCGCCTTGATGTGCACGGGGCGGAAAAGCAGCGCGATGCCGGCCAGTTTCACACTCCCGAAGGCCTGCTGCATGTGCTGGGCTACTCCCGTAATGCTGTCTGGTTTTCATTTCGCTTGGATAATCCCGGCCCCAACCCCATCAGTCATTATCTTGAATATACCGAGGCGCAAATCGGCGGAGTTACCCTTTACACGCGTCAAAAGGGTGAGCCATGGCAAAGCCAGCACTTTAATGCCGCGCAAAGCGAGCACAGCCGCCCCTTAGCCACAGTGCGCCCCATTTTTTTGCAAAAAATTCAGGCCAATACTCAGCTGGAAGTGCTGATGCGGGTGGTTTACAGCGAAGAAGAAGATATGGCCGGGCCGATTGTTTCTGATGTCCGGATATGGGGAGAAAAAGAATTTCTGCAGGCCAATAACCGGGAAATGCTGCTTTGGGGTGGCATGCTCGGCATCATGCTTTTAGTTTCTTTTGCTGCCTTAGCTGTGTTTTCTGCCGCCAGAGATCAGACCTTTTTATTTTACGGCCTTAATTTAATTACCCTTACCCTGGCCCATTTAAGTGCCACAGGTTTAATGCCCCTATATTTATGGCAAGGGCAATACAGCCTTACTCTTTTATATCTATTAAGTGGCTTTTATTATATTTGTGCCGCCCAGTTTGTACGGCTCTATTTAAAAACCTCACAAATCACACCAAGGCTTGATATTGGATTAAAAGCCATTATTGCCTGTGGCGCTATCAGCAGCGCAGCAGCGTTATTTGGTTTTACCCAGTTTGCGCTGCTGGCTTTAGAAATGGGCGGCGCAGGATTTTTACTCCATATTGCGGCCAGCTTATATGCGGTGCGCTATAGGGTTTCCGGAGCCAGATTATTTGCACTGGCCTGGACTATTTATACGGTATCGATCACGGTGACCTGGGGCTTACGTGGTTTTGGCCTGATTGACCATACGCCATTAAGCTACCGCTATAATTCTGTTGGCATTGTGATTGAAATTTTATTATTCAGCGCTGCAATGGCGCTGCGCGTAGCAGAAATAAACCGCCAGAAAGAACGACTTGAACACGCCTATCGCCTGCAATTAGAAAGAGAAGCGTCAGAGCTGGAAGCGCTGGTGATGCAGCGCACGCACGAGCTGGATCTGGCCCGGCGCGACGCGGAAGCGGGCAATCTTGCCAAGGGCAATTTCCTTGCCCATGTAAGCCACGAAATCCGCACGCCGCTGACTTCTATTCTGGGCTATGTAGACAGGCTGAAACACGACAGCACGCTCAATACAGCCCAGCAGCAAAGCTTGTCGCATATTGCAGACAGCTGCGATTACTTATTAAGCCTGATTGGAAATGTGCTTAATGTCAGCAAATTAGAAGTGGGCCTCGCCCAGCTGGATGAAAGCACAATTTCAATTGAGGTTTTAGTCCGGCAGTTAAAATCACTTTTTGAAGAGCAGGCTAAATCAAAAAATATCAGCTTTACAATTCATTCTGAATTACAGGGTGATTTTGTATTAGACACAGGTAAATTACGCCAGATATTGGTTAATTTAGTTGGCAATGCCATTAAGTTTACAGAGCAAGGCAGTGTGCGCTTGTCTCTCAGCCTTGAGCAAATAAACGGTCAATCCTGCTTAATGGCCGAAGTCATTGATACCGGCCCGGGTATTGCCGAAGCAGATTGCCAGAAAGTATTTGCACCTTTCGAGCAAACCTGGCTGGGAAAACGCGCTGGAGGCGCGGGCTTAGGCTTATCCATCTGCAAAGACTTTGCACAATTAATGGGCGGCAGTATTTCATTAGTAAGCGAGCTGGGAAAAGGCGCTAATTTCAGCATTTGCGTGCCGGTACAAAGTAAGGCTGCTGGCTCTCTGGCACCGCTTTACAGCGCAGAAACCATCAGGCTGGATGGGCAAACCATCTTAATCGCAGAAGATCAGGAAATTAACCGCGAATTACTCAATGAGCTGCTCCATACCGCAGGCGCTCAGGTCATTGCCTGTGAAGACGGTCTTTCCGCACTAAGCGCCTGGCGTACAGCAGGCCCGATTGATACCGTGCTGCTGGATTACCATATGCCGCTTATGAACGGCATGCAGGTTTCCAGAAGTTTACGAGCCCTTCATTTCAAAGGCCGTATTTTGCTGGTCAGCGCCGGGCATTCACCCAATAAAGCAGATCTCGCTGCAGCGGGCATCGACCAGTGGATAGAAAAACCTTTCCACCGCACCACTCTTTTTGCCGCCTTAGCGCAGAGCAAAGCCCAGGCAATACCAGAGCCGGAACTGGCTATCCTGGATTTGGAGCAGGTCGCGCAGGCTTTGGCATATCCTCCCGAAAAATGTATCAAAGTTGCACAAAGAGGCCTAGACAGAATTACGCTGCTCTTTACCCTGCTGACAGAAGAGCCGCTCTTTGAAAACCGTCAGCGGCATGCCCATAGTGCCAAGGGTATTGCAGGGCAAATTGGAGCAAATCGCTTAAGCCATTGCCTGGGGCAATTAGAAAATCAGCCCGATGATCCCGCCATCCGATTGCAGGCTCAGGCAGAGATAGAAGCGGCCTTAAGCCAGCTGCAGAAAAACCAGCCTGCCTGATCAGGCAGACTGTTAAAAAGACCACCCTAGCTTGCATGGCTGAATTCTATGGCGGCAAGGGGCAGGGAAACAGGTATAATCCTTACGCCTGAGCACGGGCATTCTTCGTGGTATTTATTACTAAATTTCGCAGGAATACGTAAAAAACTCAGATAAAACGGCTCGACAGCGCCCTGTCTGGCCGTTTTATGCTTTATAAGACTTAACTTAGCTGATTAAGGGTTTTGGGATTATTTGTTTGGGCTTTAGAATCCCCTGCTATTTTTTAAATCTGGCAGCCTTGCCTCCCTTAAGCGATCGCAGCGGGAAAAACCGGTTTGAGACAGAATTCATTCATTTTTTGCAAAGAGTTGGTGGTGATGTCTCCCCGATGTGCCTGCAAAAATGAGCGATAAACAAAGCCGCTTTTTCCACAGCGGATCAGCCTTAAGCATGGCATGCTGCTGGCCCACAAGGTTTGCACTACAGTGATTAAACTTGAAAACGTCAGCAAGGCTTATCGGGTCGATGGCCGCGATATCCCGGCACTTGCTGGTGTGTCTTTATCGATTACCGCAGGTTCTGTATTTGGCATTATCGGCCACTCCGGCGCGGGTAAATCCACGCTGATTCGCCTGATCAATTTATTAGAGCGCCCTAGCGGCGGGCGCATTTTGCTCGACGGCGATGATGTAACTGAGCTGAACGCCTCGGCCCTGCGTGGCCTGCGCCAGCAGGTTGGCATGATTTTCCAGCACTTTAATTTGCTGGGTTCCAAAACCATAGGCGAAAACGTTGCCTTTCCTTTAAAGATTGCCGGCACGCTCAACAAGGCTCAAATCGCGCAGCGCGTAGATGAATTACTGGCCCTCGTAGGCCTCTCCGATCATCGCGATAAATACCCGGCGCAACTATCCGGCGGCCAAAAGCAGCGCGTCGGTATTGCCCGTGCACTGGCAAATCGCCCTAAAGTGCTGCTTTGCGACGAAGCCACCAGCGCGCTTGATCCGCAAACCACACAATCTGTTTTGCAATTACTGCTGGATATTAATAAGCAGCTGGGCCTGACCATTGTTTTGATCACGCATGAAATGGATGTGATCCGCACGATTTGTGATCGCGTGGCCGTGATTGATGGCGGCCAGATTGTGGAAGAAGGGCCGGTTACGCAAGTATTTTTGCATCCCAAACACCCCACTACCCGCCGCTTTGTATTCGAAGCTGAGCATATCGATGAAAACAAGCAGTACGACGATTACAAGCACGTTGAAGGCAAAATCGTACGCCTGACCTTTATTGGCAATTCAACATACCAGCCGATTCTGGGCTCGGTAGCCAGAGATTGCGCGGTAGATTTTAGTATCTTGGCCGGCCGTATCGAGCGTATTAAAGATACGCCTTGCGGCCAGCTTACCCTTGCCCTGAGCGGCCGGGATGTAGACGCGGCTCTCGCCCGCTTTAGCGCTGAAGGGATTGATGTAGAGGTATTACGCTAATGGAATTCTTTAATCAACTGACCGCCAATATTGATTGGGCAGAAATCTGGCTGGCAGGGCAAGATACGCTGCTGATGCTGGCTGGCTCCTTAGTATTTACGCTGGTACTTGGCCTGCCACTGGGCGTGCTGCTGTTTTTAACCGGCAAGCGCCAGCTGCTTGATCAGCCTGCGGTTTACGGGGTTTTATCTTTTCTTGTAAACGTACTGCGCTCTGTGCCGTTTGTGATCTTACTGATTATCATGATTCCGTTTACGGTACTGATTGCAGGTACTTCACTGGGTGTAGCAGGGGCAATCCCGCCGCTGGTGGTTGGTGCAACGCCTTTCTTTGCCCGCCTGGTTGAAACGGCCCTGCGTGAAGTAGACCGGGGCATTATTGAAGCCACCCAATCTATGGGTGCAAGCACAAGGCAAATTGTATTTGGCGCCCTGCTGCCCGAAGCCCTGCCGGGTATTTTGGCGGCCATTACGGTCACCGCCATTACCCTGGTTTCCTATGCGGCCATGTCGGGTGTGATCGGTGGTGGCGGCCTGGGTGATCTGGCGATTCGATTTGGTTATCAGCGCTTTCAGACCGATGTAATGGTGGTCACGGTGATCCTGCTGCTGATTCTGGTGCAGATCTTACAAATGATTGGCGATCGCTTGGTTACGCGCTTTAGCCGTAAATAAACCAGAACTTTTACGCCAGACGATGTCTTAAGCCTTAAAATACGAACTGCTTTTTTGGTGTTTACCTTACAAGGGAATAAACTTTTATGAAAAAGATCATTGCGCTACTCACAGCGGCCTTAGCTTTTAATGCACAAGCCGCAGATACACTCACTATTGGCGCAACGGCAGTTCCTCATGCCGAGCTGCTGGAATTTGTAAAACCACAGCTGGCTAAAGAAGGCGTAGACCTGAAAATCAAAGTATTTACTGATTATGTACAGCCTAATGTGCAATTAGCAGAAAAACGCTTAGACGCTAATTTCTTCCAGCACAAACCTTATCTGGATGAATTCAATAAGGGTAAAGGCACCCGCCTGCAAAGCGTGGCTCTGGTACATGTTGAGCCATTTGGTGCTTATTCCAGCAAAGTTAAATCGCTGAAAGACCTGAGCGAGGGCGCAACCGTAGCGATTCCTAACGACGCCACCAACGGCGGCCGCGCACTCTTGCTGCTGGAAAAAGCAGGCATCATTAAGCTGAAAGACAGCAAAAACATCCTGTCTACCAGCCGCGATATCGTAGAAAACAGCAAGAAGCTAAAATTCCGCGAGCTGGAAGCCGCCACCCTGCCACGCGTGCTGACCCAAGTTGATTTAGCCCTGATCAACACCAACTACGCCCTTGCTGCCAACCTCAACCCAAGCAAAGATGCGCTGGCCATTGAAGGCGCACAATCGCCTTACGCCAACATCCTTGTAGCCCGCCCGGATAACGCAGCCAGCCCGGCCATGAAAAAACTGATTGCCGCTTTAAACAGCCCTGCTGTTAAAACGTTTATCACTGAAAAATACAAAGGCGCGATTGTTCCGGCCTTTTAATGCCTGAATAAACCACCCTTAATAAACCCAGGCTGTGAAGCCTGGGTTTTTTTATGCCCTCTCTGCCCTCTGCCCCCTGCTGAACATCCCCTCCCCCTTACAGGCCATGCTTTGCTGCAAGCAAATAAGCGGCTTGCTACGCCCAGACTCTGTTACCTCATCTTTTTTTAGCAAAGCAAAAATTAAGAACTATCATCATTTCTAAGATTTATAAAAGTAAGTGTATTGTAAATAAAAAATAATAAAAACTTACTAATTATAAATTTTATTCTTTCAAAAAGTTGATAACCCGCTTGGCACAGCCACTGGGCCGTGTTTAAGCCAGCCTGCGATGGGCAATGGCCCCAATCTGGCTCAATGCAAACCACTTTTAAGAGGTCAAAATGAAGCTCGCTACCACGCCACACCAGCAAGTGCAGCATCTGATCCATAGCTCGTTTGAGGGCAGTAACACAGCTAGGTTTCCGGTAAAAGGGCAAGGAACGGTGTCGGTTCAGCCCGGCTCATTCAATGCCTTTGCTATCGAACTGAAAAGCGACAATAGCAACGCTGTCCGCTTGGAGATTGAAGCCAGCGGCGTTCGCCTTCTCTATAACGGCGTTGAAATTTCTAAAAAATCCGGGGTTGGGCTCAACCCAAGCGGCGAGCTGCAGCCCTATTGGCTTAGCCTCGACAGCAATAACAAACGGATACGCTACGGTAAGGGCGAAATGCTGCGCACGCTGATGCTTTTTGAATACAGCTGGGCACAGGCAGCAGATAAGCAGCTCAATACTGCTGAAATCAATACGATTAATATTCAAAATACTGAAGTCAGTAAGCTGCAGCTGCTGGCCATCCCTGTCAATCTTGACCCATCACCGCATATTGTTTCTATGGATGATGTAACGCTGGAGCTGCTGGCTGACAACAAAATCAGTGTGATAGCGGATCTGCCAGAGGCTTGCCAGCGGCTCTATGCCAATGTTGCAGGCAAAAGCATGAGCCTGCGCCCGGCCGATTTTCCTGATTTCCCCGAAGCGATTCAGCACTCCATCCTGACGCCAGATTGTATTTGCTACAAAAAATTAGCAGAAAAACCAGCCGAATTTGGCTATCTGCGCATCACAATTGATACCAATCTGGGCGATTCACCCGGCCAGCCCTATGTGTTAGAAATATGGCCAGCCGGCAATGGCTCGCCCATTCACGACCATGGTGATGCCTGTGCCGTGATTAAAGTGCTGTATGGGCAAATTCAGGTCTCCTGGTTTGCAGCGCTCAGCCCTCAGCTTTTAACACCATGGGGAAAAGTGATTGCCCAGACCGATGAAGTCACTTTTCTGACCCCGGATTATTATCAGATTCACCAATTATTTAATCCCAAACCCAAGGGCGATCAATTCTGCGCAACGATTCAATCTTATCGCTACGAAGCAGATGATACCCAGCACTATGAATACTTTGATTACATTGAAGACGGGCAGATTAAGCAATTTGATCCGGATTCGGATTGGGCCTATTCAGACTTTAAAGCGCAAATTCGTGAAGAATGGCTGGCCCGCTGGCAGGAAGGCCCGGCAGGGGAACAGAGCAGAAATTTTGACGATCATCCGGCAGCCAATGCCAGACTCTCACAACTTTATATTCGCTCTGACTGGGTGATTGATGCCATACAAGCTGTATACGACACGCAAACCATGCCACAACATGGTGGCAATGGCGGGCAGCTGACCACCATTACCTTTGCCAGCGACGAATATATTACTGAGGTATCGGGGCAAGTCGGGCAATATAAATTTGGCAATGTTACTTGTATTGCAGAGCTTAAAATCCGCACCAATAAACGTTTATTGCCCGCTATTGGTAAAGCAGAATCTGTGAGCAATTTAAAACCATTCAGTTTTACAGCACCAGCACAAAATGAAATCATCAGCTTTTTTGGCCATAGCAGCGAATATATCAATGGCCTGGGTATTCGTTTTCGCCCGCGTTAACTGACTGCGCACAAAGGGGGCTATAAACCCCCTTTGTGCCTGAATGAGCAAGCCCCCGCCATTGAGCAGCCGCAATAAAGTACAAAGTACACGTACAGACCTGCCGCCCCATGCAGGGCGTTCAGTGATGGCAGCTGTTATAATCCGGCCAATCTGAATCAACTTTGTAGAAAAAACATCATGGCGAATATCCCTGCTTGCCCACAATGCACATTAGAAAACACCTATCCGGATGCAGAAAACTACATCTGTGCAGACTGTGGTTTTGAATGGCCAATGCAAGAAGCTGCCAGTGATGACAGTGACGACACCATCGTTAAAGACGCCAACGGCACCGTGCTGGCTGATGGCGATGCCGTGGTTCTGATCAAAGATTTAAAAGTCAAAGGCACATCCACCGTGCTGAAACAAGGCTCTAAAGTGAAGAGCATTCGCCTGGTATCCGGCGGGGATCATGAAGTAGATTGCCGCATGGATGCAGGCAACTTTATGCTGAAGGCTTGTTTTTTGAAAAAGGCTTAAGCCACAGCAAGGCGATACACCGCTCATTCAGTGCCTTAGTCTGGCCTTGCTTGAGCAAATCGAAAAAATGCCAACCCTTATAAATAGGGGCTGGCATTTTTTATGCTGCAATCAAAAATCAATTGATCGCATCTTTCTCATAATAAGCAGAGCGCGGGCCATATAAAAGACCACTAGGTCGGCCAGCTGATAACAGCCTATTGCTCGCAATTCCTGCAATCGGATAGCCAGCATCCATCACACTATTTGCAATCTGCTTAATCGCTGCAGTAACCAAGACGGCAATTAAGCCCCCTCCTGAATTACTCGATTCACTACTTGATGCAGATGCAAGCCCTGTCCATAGCACCTTGCCAGTTTTCAAATCCACTAACTTGGCATTTGCGGTCACTTCAGTCACGCTGTCAATAATCATATAGGTCGTGCCGTACTTGTTAATCGTGATATAGAGCGCAGCATCTGCACCAAAAATCTCTTTTAACTTATTGGCTGACACCCCATGAATTTCTGCAGCGTTACTCAAACCATTTTGCTTAAAAGTTTCATTCGCTAAAGTGACAGGCAATACATAATAGCCAGCCTCTGCCAATGGATAAGACACCTGAGACAACATGCTATATGTTGCATTCACATCGGGTGATTCATTTAACGGAGGCAGTACCAAAATTGAGCGAGGCCTGCTTTCTTTCAGTGCCGTATAGTCGTACTTCTTTGGTGTAGCGCAGCCTGTAGCCAGCATCAAGGCAGATAGACAAGCAGCTAATTTCACAATCTTTAACATCACATCCCTCTTACAGCTTGGTTTTTTTCAGCAAGAAATCCATATAAGTCGCAGACTCAGGAAACAACTCTTTCTCTGTCTTAAACTCTTTCTCAACCAGATCAAGTTTACCAATACTTGAATACAACAGCCCCAGATGTGCATGATATCCAGGAGGTGGCCGGTTGCCTTTAGCATGGATTTTTTGTAAATCAGCTTCAAGAATGCCGATCTGAGCCCAATGCTGTTCACTTTATAGTCAAATGATGGATAATTGATAGATAATTTCTTTTTTTCATTAATCATGAAGTATGGCGAGCAGAGCTGCACATTTGGAAGATTCGATTCGAATATCTGACTACTTAA
>NZ_PDZG01000109.1 GCF_002735645.1 Iodobacter sp. BJB302 | reverse complement strand
CGTTTTGATACCTGCTTCGCCAGTTAAATATTGCTGAACGACAGAGAGCTTGAATTGCGTTGAGTACTTGGACATAAAAACACCCCAAAAATATGGACGGGTGTCCAACTTTTGGGGTGCAGTTCACTTGTGATGCAGGCTTTTTTAATTAGCATCAGTCAGCAGCTTAATTAAAACTCACCCATTTCTTTTAATTCACTGGCAACAATGGATGCAGCAGCCTGATTTAAAACGATCTGTGCGGCAATCAGCGCCATGCGATCAGAAGCAGCAAGAGCATGATATTGATCATCGGACTTACTTTTCCAAAACACTTCACTCGCTGGTGTTAAGGGCTGAACAAAAGCCAGCATCAGATCATCATCATCAAATGCATATTCCACCATGGTGGTCTGATTAGAATCAGTGATTGTTTTCAATTTTGCGCTGGATGAGTTGATTTTCACATCGGGTTCATGATGATCAGCTTCAAAAAAAGCCATGCCCATTTGAGCATCAAGATTCATACCGATGGCTGAGTATTCAATTACAAATTCTTCGCTGTATTCACCCAGATCAAAACTGGCAAGCAAATCTTCCCAAAATTCTTTTTCTATTAATTCAAATGCTTTCATAATGCCCCGGCACCAGATCCAAAAAAACACTTTAAATGAGCATAGATCAACATGCCAATAATCTTTTAACCTTAAATCTGCCCTAAAAACCAATTCACAATATAGAAATGGTCTTCAAACAACTCGGCTTCCATACGGTTAAATTCAAATAACGGCACCCATTTAGCCCGCTCTGCATCGTCCCCGCCACGCACCTTAGGCAAGCCCTCACCAGTGGGCGTAAGCTCAATTAAAAACGCATGGGTAATGGTGCGCCCGCGCAAGGACCTGTGCGGATGATCAAAAACCCGTGAAGAGCGAATCGAGCCCGCCAGCACCGGCGCAGGCACTTTTAAACGCGTTTCATCGCGCAGCTCCCGGATCACCGCGTCTTTAACCAGCTCATCCTGATTAATAAACCCGCCCGGCAAGGCCCACAGCCCGCGCCCCGGCAGATTTTTACGCCGCACCAACAAAATATGCCCGGAATGAATCACCACCGCATCCACAGTAACAAAAGTGGGTGGGTAAGGCGCCGCCGACCATGCCTTGCGATAGTCCTGCACAAAGCGCCATTCTGCCTCCAGATTGGCGTAAACATCCCCTGAGCGAAACGCTTGTAAATGCGCATAGACAGGCGCGGGTAATTTATCTGCGCAAAGCCCTGCCCCGCCATCGGCAAATAGATTACGGCGCACTTGCGAGGCATGAATGCCCGCTATCTCGGGCACTTCTACCCTCTGCCACTGCGGAAACAGATCAAGGTAATAAGTGTGCTTGCTGCGGCTGCTGCCTACGATGCCTACTTTAAACTGCGCTTCGCGGCTGCCAAGGCTGGCGGTATCCACCGCAATCACTTTATCCACGAGGCTTTGCACCTCGGTCACCCACTGCTGATCGTTATACATTCTGTCCGAGCAGCCCACTACAAACACTCTGTCCTGCATTTCTGGCGGCAATGCGGCCCTCAGCATCGCTTCACGCTCCGGCACGGTCCAGGGGTTGCGCGGGTTCCTTGCCTGACGGGCCGAGCCGCAAATCACAATCAACTTGCCCGCCCGCTCTAAAGCCGCCTTCACCACCTGCAAATGCCCAAGATGGAAAGGCTGAAAGCGCCCAATAAATACGAGGTAATCCAGCATCATTCAATCACCCGTCATTTAATCTGACATAGGAAAGAAGCCCGAAAGAAATCACAAGCTTCAAGCTTAAAAGACAAAAAAAGGCGGGTAACACACCCGCCTTTCTCTCCGCAATCTTGCTTACTGGTAATAACGCTTGGAGAACTCCAACATACGTTCGATCGGCAGGCGGGCGTTATCCATTTGCTCACTGCTCAGGTAATCAATGCGTGTGCCCTCGCCCGCTTGAGCGCGTTTTACAGCATCGATCGTGTTCATCTTCATATAAGGGCAGGAATTGCACTGACAGCCCGCGTAAATCGGTGCTTGTTTGATATTCAAGTCAGGGCGGGCAAGGCCCATATTGTAGAGAATGCCGTCTTCAGTCGCGACAAAGATGACCGCATCCGGCTCTTTATCAAAGGCTTTAATCCAGTTCAGCATGCCCGATGTGGATCCCACATAATCGGCCTGTTGCAACACAGGCAGCGGGCTTTCCGGGTGAGCAATCAGGTATTTGGCGCCTGTTACGGCGGCAAAGGCTTCATCCAGCGCGGCCTGATTGAATTTATCGTGCACTTCGCATACGGCGCTCCACAGCGGCATATCGTAGCCATACTGGAAGTTTAAATACGCGCCCATATTGCGGTCTGGCGAGAACGCCACCTTTTTACCTTCGGCATAAAGGCTGGCGATAATGTCATCCACATTACGGCTGGTAACAATCCAATCCGATAAAGCCTTATGCTCGGCTGAGGAGTTAATATAAGAAACATGCACGTAATCTGCGTGTTCTTCACGCCATTTTTGTAAGGCGGCCACGTCGGTTTGGGTGACTAAGGAACAAGTGGAGCCGCTGGCTGGCAAAATCACCTCAGCCTGCGGGTTAAGAATTTTGGCGGTTTCAGCCATAAAACGCACGCCGGCAAACACAATAACGTCTGCGCCGCATTCTTTAGCGTATAAAGACAGCTCCAAGCTATCGCCGACTTTGTCGGCCATCTGCTGGATTTCAGGCTGAGTATAATAATGCGCAAGTGTGACAACACGTTTGGACATGGGAATTCCTCCAATGAAAGGCGCCGCCGTCATCCCGGCAGCATAAAAAATAATGTATTGCTGACGACAAACAGCATCACCAGTATCCCTGGCAAGCGTCAGCAGCCATAAGCGTACCATAACTTAGCCTTTAAATATCAAGCCACTATCTATTTACCCCCTTTTTCAGGCAGAAAAATGCGCAGATAGTGCTTGACGAAGCAGGGGCTCATCTTCATAATGCGACTCCTCTTCTGACGCAACGACAGAAAAGAAAACGAAACAAAGCAGTGATGCGGGAATAGCTCAGTTGGTAGAGCACTACCTTGCCAAGGTAGATGTCGGGAGTTCGAGCCTCCTTTCCCGCTCCAGTAAATCGTTGTAGAAATAAAGTAAGATGCGGGAATAGCTCAGTTGGTAGAGCACTACCTTGCCAAGGTAGATGTCGGGAGTTCGAGCCTCCTTTCCCGCTCCACTTATTTTAGCTCTGTAGTAAAAGCATGACAGATGCGGGAATAGCTCAGTTGGTAGAGCACTACCTTGCCAAGGTAGATGTCGGGAGTTCGAGCCTCCTTTCCCGCTCCATTTCATGTAGAATCAAATCAATGCGGGAATAGCTCAGTTGGTAGAGCACTACCTTGCCAAGGTAGATGTCGGGAGTTCGAGCCTCCTTTCCCGCTCCAAATTTTAAGAATAAAGATTTTATCCTTTATTTAAGTAACCATGGCGGAGTAGCAAAATGGTTATGCAGCGGCTTGCAAAGCCGTCTACGCCGGTTCGATTCCGGCCTCCGCCTCCAGTAGTATTAAAGAAAAAGCCCTGATTAATCAGGGCTTTTTCTTTGTCTGTTATTTCTGAAGCGGTTTTTTTCATAAACAAACCCAAAACAGCCTCTTATTACCTTGAAGAAATGGCAGGCCATTTTTTAACGGGTCGTGTTGGTGATCAGCACAAGCCTTCACCCGCAAAGTTCTTTACCCCTCCAAATCGTCTTCCGCTTTATCCGCATACTGCAATGCAATCGCCTGAAACTGCCCCGCCACCCTTATAAAACCATCTATTAAATCCGGATCGAAATGCTTACCCTTACCCTCAAGGATAATCGCCACCGATTTCTCATGCGAAAAAGCCTCTTTATAGACCCGCTTACTCACTAAAGCATCGTAGACATCTGCCACGGCCATTAGCCTTGCAGACAAAGGGATCTCATCTCCTTTAGCCCCTTGGGGATAGCCAGATCCATCCCATTTTTCTTGGTGCCCATAAGCGATCTCCCGGGCATAGCGCAAAAAGACGCTTTCCTCACCCAGCATTCGCTCTACTTCACGAATAATATTGCGCCCATAGGTAGGGTGATTTTTCATAATGGTAAATTCATCATCGGTGAGCTTTGCAGGTTTATGCAAAATAGCATCCGGCACGCCCACCTTGCCAATATCATGCAAAGGGGCAGATTTGGCCATTCCAGCAATACTTTCCGGATCAAGCTGATGAATAAATCGCGGATGATCAGCCACAGCCCCGGCAAGGCAGCGCAAGTATTCCTGAGTGCGCTTCAGATGTAAGCCTGTTTCCTCATCCCGCAGCTCGGCCATTACACCCATTGCTAGGATTGTTGCATCCTGAATTTTCAACAACTCCTGAGTGCGCTGCTCCACACGCACTTCCAGCGTCTGGTTATAAAGACGAATTGAGTTTTTTAAATCCTGAATCGTAATATGATTTTTGACTCTTGCCTGCACAATGGCCGGATTAAGCGGCTTATGAATATAATCCACCGCCCCCGCATTAAAGCCATTAATCTCATCCGCCGCCTGCGTTTTAGCCGTCAGAAAAATAACCGGAATATCATTCGTTTTACTCTTGGCCTTCAGGCGCTGGCAAACCTCAATCCCATCCATATTTGGCATCATCACATCCAGCAAAACCAGATCAGGAACCGGATCCCGCTCGGCCAGGATTAATGCCTGCTCACCATTATTTGCGATGCGCAGTTTATAAGTATCTTTCAGGCAATCATTCAGCACAGCCAGATTAGCTGGCGTGTCATCCACCAATAAAATTGTCCGGCGATTATTAAACTCTGCATCGAGCATATGACTTCCCTACAATTTTTTCCCGATCAGCGTAAGGCTTTCTAAAGCCCGTTCAAAATCAAAGGTATTAATTGCTTCCCCCAGGCGATCAAGTAAGGTCACTTCAACCCATCCTTCCAGTTGCTCACGTAAACGGTAATACACATCAACCGAATCACCATCACAATCACCCAAAAGAGCCGACAGCTGTTTGATCAGCAAGCCAGTTTTTTCTGTATCCGGCGGATTTTTATGTGGTTCTATAAATTGAGTATAGCCACGGCCAACCGTTCCAAGCATATGATTGAGCGCTGATTTAAAAGGATAAGCTGCAGCCCCCTCATCTGCGGGATAAAGATGAAGCTGCCGCTCCAGCTGCTCGGCAGCCAGCATCAAATCATGCATACCCAAAGTACCCGCCACACCCTTTATCGAGTGAACCCAGCGTTCGGCCCCCTTGGCATCCGTCTTTAACAAGCACTGAAACTGCTCGTAACCCCCTTGATAATCCTGATAAAACTGCTGAAAAAGATGAGTAATCAGTGTTTTATTCCCCCCCAGTCGCTGCAAAACCTCCTGTGTATTGATGCCTGGCAAATGGGGAAGCACAGACTCATCAGGCACTCTGCTTGCTTTTTTAGCCTCTTCCGGACGAGGACGAACAGCCTGCCCCGCCCATTTGGCAACCGTTGTAAACAGCTCATGGGGCTGAACAGGCTTAGTAATATAGTCATTCATCCCCAAATCCAAGCAGCGCTGACGCTCATCCGACATGGCATGCGCCGTCATCGCCACAATGGCCAGAGAATTAAAACGGGGTTCAGAGCGAATTAATTGTGTAGCCTGATGACCATCCACCACCGGCATTTGTAAATCCATTAAAATCAAATCACAAGGCAAAGGATCAATGGATAGCCAGCCCAGCGCCTCCCCGCCATGCTGAGCAATAATGACGCGGGCCCCTACATTAGTTAACAGCTCGTAAGCCACCTGCTGATTAAGCACATTGTCTTCAACCAATAAAATACGCACACCATCAAGACGCTGCACAGGCCCGCTCACCAGATCAGGCAAGACCTGCTCGGCCGAGCGCATCAGCCACAATGACACATAAAACGTACTCCCCTGCAAAGGCGTGCTTTCAATCCAGATTCGCCCTTTCATCAGCTCAACCAAACGCTTGCAAATAGATAAACCCAAGCCCGTGCCACCAAATTTCCGGGTGGTAGAGCTATCAGCCTGAGAAAACGGCTTAAACAATTGGGCGATTTGTGCTGCAGATAAGCCTATGCCTGTGTCTTTTACTGCGATTTGCAAATGCACCCGCTGTTCCTCAGCTTCAAGCAACCTGACTTTCACCCGTACCTCACCCTCAGGGGTAAATTTAATCGCATTGCCAACTAAATTATTTAATATTTGCCCAATGCGCAGAGAATCTCCTAATAAAGAAAGATCACAATCTGCAGCTTGCTCTATATAAAGCCGCAAGCCTTTTTCTTCTGCTTTTAGTGTATAAAGGGCAGCCAGTTTTTCTAAAACAGACTCAAGTCTGAAAGGCAATATCTCCATTTGCAGGCGATTGGCCTCAATTTTAGAAAAATCCAGAATATCATTCAGAATATGTAATAAAGATTCGGCGGTACAACTGGTTTTAGTTAAATAATCTCTTTGCTGTTTATTTAAATCTGTATTTAATGCCAGATGAGTCATTCCAATAATCGCATTCATCGGGGTGCGTATTTCATGGCTCATATTGGCCAAAAAATCACTTTTAAGCCGGTTGGCCTGATCAGAAGCTTCTTTTGCTTTAATCAGCGCCTCTTCGGTGGCCTTACGCAGCTCAATATTGTCGTATACCGCCACAAAATGCGTGACGTTATTCGCAGCATCCCGGATAGGAGACACCGAGACTGACATCCAGACTACCTGCCCCGATTTACAGCAATGGCGGACATCGCGCCGCCATTCATCCCCGCGCAATAAGCTTTGCCACATTTCCTGATAAGCCAGCAAATTAATCTCACCAGAAAGCAGCAAATCGGGGGTTTTACCTTTAATTTCTGCTAATGAATAACCAAATGTCTGCTCAAACTTTGGATTTAAATACTCAATCGCCGCTTGCGCATCTGTAATCAGCACCGGCACAGGATTGGCCTCAATGGCGGCAGAAAGCTGACGTAATTGAACAGCAGCCTGTTTTTGATCGGTAATATCAAAAATAATCCCATCCAGATATTCTGCTTGCTGAGCGGCATTTCTGACAATTTGCCCGCGCTCAAGCACCCAGCGGGTGGCCCCACTGGCATGGACTATCCGATATTCCACCGAATAGCGGTCTGGCCCGGCTAAAGCGGCATGAATCGTTTTTTCAAGCAGCACCAAATCTTCTCGCAACACTAAAGTGCCATAGCTGTGCGTGAGGTGAGGCAAAAGAAAATGTGCAGGAGAGTAGCCCGTTAGCACTTCAATTTCATCATTGATATAGTGCATCCCGCGTGGATACTCGATTTCTCCCCGAAAAACCACACCAGGGATATTGCCTGCAAGCGTGCGAAATTGCGCCTCCTGCTGCAGTAATGCAGCCTCGGCCTGCTGCCGCTCACTCAGCAAGCTTCCCATCAGCACAGAAAGCTGCTCAAGCCCGGCGCTCTCTTTGCCCAGCGCCGGGCGCCCAAGGCTGGCTTGTAAACGATTTGCCGTTTCCCATAAAGCATCAATCGCCCTCTGCCTTGTCAGCACCTCCTGGCGCAAAGTGCTGTTGGCCTTGCTCAGTTCATCTGAGCTGATTTGCAAGCTGCGCGAGCCCAGGGCCACATCCCGGTCAAACTGCTGATACGACTCGTCAATGGCAAGTAATAAACGCCTGAAATTACCCAGCAATACCGCCACAGACCGGTCACGAATATCAACCGCTGCCAAATCTGCAGCCTGCAGCATCGCCTCCACCGCCTGCTCATCAGCCCAAGCCAGGTAGCGCTTTAACTGACGTGCGAGCAATTTATTCATACGGCTGATCACTCAAAATACTGATCGTCATCGTTTGATTGTGTAATTTACAGCCTGTTGCACCCAGCAAAGGGCTGATTTCGCCATAAGAATAAAACCCAGCCAGACTTATTTGCGGGCCAAGCACCCCGGCCACCGCTTCTATTTCTTCATCAACACGCCCCCCCATCACCAATTTACGCCCCACACAACTAACCAGCAGACCCAGCCCGCTGACCGCACCATTGAGCGCTCTGGCGGCCAGAGCCGCTGATTCAGCACCATCAACCAAGGCATCATTACTTGCATGCATCAGCCGCAAATAGCCATCACTAAGTAAATCTCCTGCCAGTGTCAGGCTGCCACTGGCCTCATCAACCCCCAAAATAGTGCGAACTACACCCACTGCCGAATGATCCTGCCCAAGCATCTCAAACGGAAACAGCAGGCCGGAAGAAGGCAACTGCCCGGCGTATTCCCCCAGATAACGCTTATAAACATCCAAGGCAGGCTCATCATCAAGCTCGTACAAAACATTACCCTCATGACGGCTGACCCGCCTAGCGGGACCAAAGGGCTTCCACCCGCCATAAGAACCATGCCCCACAGATACCCCGGCAGGAATCGCCATCGCCACCACGGTATCAGCAGCAACCCCGGCCGGGCTGAATACCACCGTCTGGTTAAATGCAGTGCCATCTCCGGCAAGCCCCCCCATAATGGGCACGCCCGCAGGCAAACCACTTTCCAGCCCGGCAACTAGGGCGCTGCCATTGATATTCACGCCCTGAGCAAACAGCAAAACACCAGACAAAGGCTGCTGAAGCTGCTCTGCCAGCCGCTGCCCGGCCTGTTCGCTGTCCTGCATATCCAGCAATTGCGTCAATGCACACTGAGGCACCCCAAACCGCCAATGAATAGCGGTAATCACGCAGCCATCCTCTCCAACGCCCCCCGCAGAAATCTCGCCCGCAGTTGAACAGCCCAGCAGAGCCGCCGAAGGAAAACTTTGCCTGAGCACACTATATAAAGGGGTATCAGCCAAAAACGCCCGGCTGCCAAACACCAGCAGCCACTGAGGCTCAACGGCCTTTAATTCATCAAGCTGGCTGGCAAGCTGATCAAACCGCCCTAATTTAATCTGTGCAATTTGCATCGCAGTGCTCCTGTGCATGGCTAAATTCAAGTCTAGTCAAATTAATTCATTGCACAAAATCTTCAGCTCTAAGGGGCAATCTGTAAAACTATCGTTTTAAAAGCTTCACCGACGAAGTGATGCCAGGCGGCAAAAAATCATCCGATCTAAAAAAACAAAAAATATTACGTACTCAACAAGCCGAAGCATCAATCAATGACAAGCCATCAGAAAATATTTTTGAATATAATTCAAACACCTAGCTTCCTTAGCCATAAAATGCATCAGATCAGCCCGCCAAACCCACCTCACCCTGATAAAAATTATTGTGGCAGGGGTATTGCAATAATTTCGAAACGCGATAGAATGCACGCCTGTTGTCGCTGACGCAGTTTGAAACAAGCATAAAAAAAACAGGCAGAATATAAAAATTCAGCCAGTTGCCAAAGAGAAAATATTAATCTTTGATTTATGCCAATCAAATGCAAAGCAAATGATGTTGAAATGCCCGGGTGGTGAAATTGGTAGACACAAGGGACTTAAAATCCCTCGCTTATGGCGTATCGGTTCAAGTCCGATCCCGGGCACCACACTCAAGCAGCAAAACTTTAAACCCGCACCCGATAAGGCTTAGCGGGTTTTTTGTTGCCTGCAGCCCATGAAAAAAGCCGGAAAGGTGAACTGACCCCAATTAGTTGGACAGTATAAAAGCTAGGCGCTCAAGGGCTGGGTTCTGTATTGCACAGGACTCAGCCCTTTTAACTTCAGTTTGATTCGGTCGTGGTTATAGTAATGGATGT
>NZ_PDZG01000108.1 GCF_002735645.1 Iodobacter sp. BJB302 | reverse complement strand
CGAACAGGACAGTGAAACACCTTAGCGCCGATGATAGTGCAGATTACCTGTGTGAAAGTAGGTCATTGCCAGACACCCCATAGAAAACCCCGATATCAAGCGATATCGGGGTTTTTGCTTTGCGCGGAAGAAAAGTGGTTGCAAGAACCATTAGTGGTTTGCGTGTTGGGTTACGCGATTATCGCTGGGCGAGGTAAACCTCGCACGCAGAGCTGCTAACCCAAGCTACAAGAGGTGATAAGTTAATGGCAGTAAAAAATACACGACCTCATGTTTACTTGTAAGTCTGTATGGATGGCTGTCCATGTTAGAATTCAGACTATCTGTCTGCCATTGGCTCTGAGGATTTGGAATGTCTGGAAACACGCTGGGTTTATTGTTTACGGTAACTTCATTTGGTGAAAGCCATGGGGCAGGGATTGGGTGCGTGGTAGATGGCTGCCCGCCCGGAATGGATTTGAGTGTTGAAGATATTCAGGCTGAGTTAGATCGTCGTAAGCCTGGTACTTCGCGCCATGTAACCCAGCGTAAAGAGCCGGATACTGTGGAGATTTTGTCGGGGATTTATGAAGGCAAAACCACCGGCACGCCGATTGCGCTGCTGATTCGCAATCAGGATCAGCGCAGTCAGGATTATGGCAAGATTGTAGAAACATTTCGCCCTGGGCACGCCGATTACACCTATTGGCATAAATATGGCATTCGCGATCCGCGTGGTGGCGGTCGCTCGTCCGCGCGTGAGACAGCGGTGCGTGTGGCGGCGGGTGCGATCGCTAAAAAATGGTTACGTGAGAAATATGGGATTCAGATCCGCGGCTATATGAGCCAGCTGGGTGAAATCGCCATTCCATTTAAGAGCTGGGATGAAGTCAGCGGTAATGCATTTTTTGCTCCTAATGCTGAAATCGTGCCACAGCTTGAAGACTATATGGATGCGATTCGTAAAGAGCGTGATTCGGTTGGCGCGCAAATTACCGTGGTGGCAGAAAATGTACCGGTTGGCCTGGGCGAGCCTGTGTATGATCGCCTCGATGCAGAAATTGCTTACGCGATGATGAATATTAATGCAGTGAAGGGCGTTGAGATTGGCGCAGGCTTCGAAAGTATTGCGCAAAAAGGCTCGGTGCATTGCGATGAACTTACGCCAACAGGCTTTGCCAGCAATCACGCAGGCGGTATTTTAGGTGGCATTTCTACCGGCCAGGATATTGTGGTGAATCTGGCGGTCAAACCGACTTCCAGCATTGCACAAGAGCGCCATTCGATTGATAAAGAAGGCAATCCGGTGCTGATGGCAACAACCGGGCGGCATGATCCCTGCGTGGGGATTCGGGCTACGCCGATTGCTGAAGCTATGCTGGCTTTAGTGTTGATTGATCATGCTTTGCGTCACCGTGCTCAGTGTGGTGATGTCAAAGTAGATATGCCACGTATTCCTGCAAAAAGGATTTAATGATGCTTAAGCTGATGGCCCTTGTGGCGGTATTTCTAACAGGTTGTGCCGCGCCACAATTTGCAGCAACAGTAAGCGTAAGGCATACCTTAGCCAGCAGCCCTGCTGCTCAGCGTTTTGCGTTTGAGCGTAATGCTTCGCAAGTGCAAAGCCTGGCTCAGCGTGATTTTGAAGAAGATGTCAGTGCCGAGCTGATGCGTAAAGGCTATGTTTACGAGCCAAATATGAGCGCTGCAGACTGGCTGGTGCGCTTGCAGTATCAGGTTGATGGCGGCAAAACGGTGACAAGCCAGGAGCCGATTTGGGGAACGGTTGGTTTTAGTACCTACTATCGCCGGGTTTCCACTTCAAATGGCGTGGTTTTAGTTCCTTACACCCGCGCAGAAAGTGGTGTTGTAGGCAGCAGACCTGTAAGTGATACGGTTTATAACCGTCAGCTGACACTGGATATACTGGACAGAAAAGATTTGGCTGCCGGGCGTTTTGCAAAATTATTTGAAGGTAAAGCGGTGAATCGCAGCTCTGATGATGCGATTGAACCTGCTGTGCCCTGGCTGATTCGTGCCTTATTTGAGCAGTTCCCTAGCGTTTCCGGATCAAACCGTGAAGTGAAAATTATTTTACCTGAGCAATGAGGCAAAACGTTGCGCTGTAATCCTTGATGAAATGGAAAATGCCGCGCAATTAATGCTGTTTTACGCTAATTATTTAAACGGAAAAACCCGTGACCCCTGAGCAATATTGTGAAGATAAAGCAGCCCAAAGTGGCTCCAGTTTTTATTACAGTTTTCGTTTTTTGCCTTTAGAGCAAAGAAAAGCGATTACTGCCTTATATGCATTTTGCCGTGAAGTGGATGATGTGGTTGATGAATGCCATGAAGAAAGCGTGGCAAGAACGAAATTAGCCTGGTGGCGTAATGAAATTGATCAGTTGTTTGCGGGCACTCCTCAGCATCCAGTGACCTTAGCCTTATCGCCAGCTATTAAAAAATTTGATTTACAACAAACGCTGTTTTTAGAAATCATCGACGGTATGGAGATGGATCTGGATATGGCCCGGTATAATAGTTTTAAAGATTTGCAATTGTATTGCTATCGGGTAGCGTCTGTTGTGGGGCAAATGGCCGCGCAGATTTTTGGTTTTACTGATCGTGGCACGCTTAAATACGCGCACGATTTGGGATTGGCGTTTCAATTAACCAATATTATTCGTGATGTGGGTGAAGATGCCCGTCGTGGCCGGATCTATTTACCTGTGACTGAATTGCAGCAATTTAATGTTCCGGCCGCCGATATTCTGGCTTGTCGTGAAACACCAGAATTCAGAGCCTTAATGGATTTTCAAATTGAGCGTGCTGAGCAATATTATGCGCAGGCTTTAGCGCAATTACCGGCCGTTGATAAAAAGCCGCAGCGTACAGGGCTTGTGATGGCGGCGATTTATCGTGCTACTTTGCAAGAAATTAAAAAAGATGGTGTAGGTAAGGTTCTGAATCAAAGGCTTTCATTAACCCCGATTCGTAAATTATGGCTGGCGTGGAAAACGTGGTGGCTGTGTTAAACCCATACTCTGTTGCTGTGCTGGGCGCTGGTTATGCGGGTATAACGGCCGCCGCAGAGCTTGCTGCGGCAGGTGTTCATGTCAGCGTGTTTGAGGCTGGCAAAGTACTTGGCGGGCGGGCCAGAAAAGTAGGGCTGGAAGGCAAATCGCTTGATAACGGCCAGCATCTTGTGATTGGTGCGTATACCGGCCTGCTGGACATGATGGAAAAAGTAGGCGCAGACAGCCAGGCCGCCTTTTTGCGCCGGCCTATGGAGCTGGTGGTGGAGCCAGCCTTTCGGCTGGCATGCCCCGCATTACCCGCACCTTTGCACCTCGCCTTTGGCTTGCTGTTTGCTAAAGGCTTATCCTGGACAGAACGGTTTGCTTTAGTGCGCACGATTCGTGCGGCGCAGGCGGCAAAATGGCGGCTGGCTGAGGACAGAACAGTAAGCATCTGGCTTAAAGAGCAGCGTCAGCCTGATGTATTAATCAGCCGGTTTTGGCAACCGCTGACCGTTGCCGCATTAAATACTCCGCTGGAGCAGGCTTCTGCACAGGTTTTATTAAATGTGCTGCGGGATAGCCTGGGGGGCGCGCGTGCGGCTTCAGATTTGCTGCTGCCAAGGGTGGATTTTTCGGCTTTGTACCCGGATGCAGCGGCCCGGTTTATTGAGCAAAAAGGCGGGCATGTTTACCGCTCGCACCGGGTCCGGCGCGTGGCAAAAACAGCTCAGGGCTGGCAGCTAAATGGTGAGGGCGAGGTTTTTGATGCGGTGGTCTGTGCGCTGCCACCGCATGGTTTGTCTGCTTTGCAAGTGTCTGTGCCCGATGTGTTGCCCTTACAAGTACGTGACTGGACTTACCAGCCGATAGTAACGGTTTATTTGCAATACGCTGCTGATGTGCAACTGCCTAAACCCATGCTGGGCCTGAGTGATTCAATGGCTCAGTGGGTGTTTGACCGAGGGTATACGCACAATACCGCAGGACTTATTGCGGTTGTGATCTCGGCAGAGGGGCAGCATCAGGCGCTGGCGCAGGATGAGCTGGCAAAGCTGCTGATGCAGGAATTACATCAGCGTTTAGCTTTGCCTCAGGATGCACTCTGGTATCGGGTGATTACTGAAAAGCGGGCTACTTTTGCCTGCACACCCGGTTTGCAGCGCCCGGGTAATCAAACCTGTGCTGCTGGTTTTTGGCTGGCAGGCGATTACACCGCAGGCCTGGCAGGAAAAGGTGATTATCCGGCTACGCTGGAAGGTGCGGTAAGAAGTGGTAAGGCGGCTGCAGAGGGTCTGCTGCAAGAATTAACTAATAAGCTCTGATAAAAGGGATAAAAATGAGTGAAGTAATGGGCGATTGGAAAAACTATCAGGCACCGGCAGGTGCATTTCGCAGCCGCGTGATTTTAGTCACTGGTGCGGGGCAGGGCATTGGTGAGGCGGCGGCCATGGCGCTTGCTGAGCATGGTGCAACGGTGATTTTGTTGGGCCGCAATGAGAAAAAACTCGCCAAAGTGTATGACGCAATTGAAGCAGCAGGTTATCCGCAGCCCGCAGCGATTCCTTTTGATCTGGCAAAATCCGGCGAGGCAGAGATTGCACAAATGGCGGTGCTGATTCAAAAAGAATTTGGTCGCCTCGATGGTATTTTGCACTGCGCAAATGGCTTTACCCATTTGTCACCGCTGGCTAATCAGAAGATGGAAGAGTGGGTGGAAATGTTCAAAGTGAACGTTGCTGCGCCCTTCGTGCTGAACCGTGCTTTATTCCCGCTTTTAAAAGAAGCACCAGACGCCAGCATCCTGGTCCTGGGCGAGCATCACGCTTTTGCGCCTAATGCATATTGGGGTGGGTATAGCGTCAGCAAAGTCGGGCAAAAAAACCTGGTTGAGATTGCGGCTGCAGAGTGGGAAACCATGGAACACGTGCGGATTAATCTTTTAGTGCCAGGCCCGATTCAATCGCCATTCCGCCTGAAAACACATCCGGGTGAAACGCGCGAAAGCCTGCCGCCAACCAGCTCGATTGTGCCGGCTATTTTGTACTGGATGGGCGATGCCAGCCGTGGGCAGAGTGGTAAAACTTTGCTGGCTGACAACGTTGTAAATAAAAGTGCAGGGGATGGGAACTTGTCTGCAGAGGCATGATCATAGTTTGAGTGCTAATAAATGTTAGTGCTTGCTTCGTCCCCTTATGGCCCCACCGCTGGTGGGGCTTTTTTTTGTGCATTTTATTCAACAATCATTTAGAGAGAAGTGCTGTCATCTTGTTACAATCCTGTCTTTGCTTTTTGGCCTGAGTTTATGACACTTGATGCGGTTTTTGCCGACGACGGCCCCTTTGCCGATGCGTTTCCTGGCTATAAATTGCGCTTGCAGCAATTAGAAATGGCGCAAGCCGTTGAAACTGCAATCAAGAACCAGGGCCAGCTGATTGCTGAGGCCGGCACGGGCACGGGTAAAACCTTTGCCTATCTGGTGCCCGCCCTTTTGTCTGGCGGCAAAGTGATTGTTTCAACCGGTACCAAAACACTGCAGGATCAGCTGTTTGCCCGCGATATTCCAACTGTGCGCAAAGTATTGCAGGTGCCGGTGACCATTGCTCTGCTTAAGGGGCGCTCAAATTATGTCTGTCATTACCATCTGGCACGCACCGAGCAGGAAGGGCGCTTTATGCGCAAAGAAGACGTTGCTGATTTAGTCAAAGTGCAGCGCTACGCTAAAACAACAATATCAGGGGATAAAGCGGCTTGCCCTGGCGTGCCGGAAAACGCGCCTATCTGGGGGCATGTAACATCTACCCGGGATAATTGCCTTGGCCAGGATTGCCCGAGTCATCAGGATTGCTTTGTGCTGAAAGCACGCAAAGACGCACAAGATGCCGATGTGGTGGTGGTGAACCATCATTTGTTTTTTGCTGATGTCTGGCTGCGGGATGAAGGCGCAGGTGAGCTGTTGCCCGCCTGCAATACCGTGATTTTTGATGAGGCGCATCAGCTTCCCGAAGTAGCGAGCCTCTTTTTTGGTGAGACGCTGACGTCTGGCCAGCTGATCGATCTGGCGCATGATTCGCGGGCCGAGGCACTGGTTGCGGCCAAAGACTTTATTATGCTGCCCGCTGCGGCAGAAGCACTGGAAAAAGCGGTGAAAGATCTGCGGCTGGTGTTTAAACCGGATGCCACACGTTTTCCGCTGCACCAGCTTGAGCAGCAAAACCCGGAGTTTATCCCTGCACTGGATGTGGTCGCTGAAAAGCTGGGCACGCTGTGCGATTTGCTGGGTAAGCAGGCGGAGCGGGCAGAGGGGCTGGAAAATTGCCAGGTTCGCGCGCTGGAGTTCGTGGATATCCTGAAACGCTGGAAATCAGGCGACGATGAAGAAAGTGTGCACTGGGTGGATGTGTTATCACACGGGCTGATTCTGCACGCCACGCCGCTGAATATTGCCCAGCTGTTTCAAAAGCAATTGAAGTCGAACCCGCGCGCATGGGTATTTGCCTCGGCTACGTTAGCCGTGAATGGTCATTTCAACCATTTTAAGCACGAGCTTGGTCTGTGGGATGCGGTTGAAGCCACCTGGGAAAGCCCTTTCGATTACAAGCAGCAAGCGGCGTTGTATGTGCCGCAAGATATGCCCGAGCCCAATGCGCCAGACTTTACCAGGCAAGTGATGGAAAAAGCCTGGCCGCTGTTGCAAACCACGCAAGGCCATGCTTTTTTATTGTTTACCAGCTTGCGAGCAATGCGTGAAGCGCATGAATTGGTACTGGAAAAGCTGAAAGCTGCGGGGCTGGAATGGCCGGTATTTCTGCAGGGCCAGGGGTCACGCACCGAATTATTAGATAAGTTCCGCCAGGCACCCAACGCTATTCTTGTGGCCAGCCAAACCTTCTGGGAAGGGATTGATGTGAAAGGCGAGCAACTCTCCCTTGTGGTGATTGATAAGCTGCCTTTCAGCCCGCCGGATGATCCGGTTTTATCGGCGCGTATTGAGCAAATTAATAAATCGGGCCGCAGCGCATTTATGGATTACCAGGTGCCGCATGCCGCGATTACCTTAAAGCAGGGCGCAGGGCGCTTGATTCGGGATGAAACCGATATCGGTATCCTGATGATTGCCGATAAGCGTTTAGTCGAAAAACAATATGGAAAAATGATCTGGAAAAGCCTGCCGCCAATGTTCAGATCAAGAGAGCTGGCTACGGTGCAGCGCTTCTTTGAAGTTAAGCGTCAACAGCAGCAAGGCGCAAATGCTGTGCCTGATCAAACGAGTGACGGGCAGGCTGAGCCTTAGTACCCGCCCTCAAGGGCATAGCAAAGCGTTTGCAATACTAACGATTATTGAAGGTAAGTTGCCCGTATGGCAAAAAAACGACAAAACCAACCGACTTTAGGGCGCACGCTGGGGCGCTTGTTCTTGCTGCTTATTGTGCTGCTGGTGGCCTGTGCAGCCTGGCTTTATCAATATGCCAGCACGCCTCAGCTGCATACAACATCCGACTTTGTAGTGGAGTCAGGTGGCGTTAAAAAAGTGGCGGATCAGTTGCTTAAGCAGGGTGTGATTGATCAGGCCCTGCCGTTTTTAGTACTGGCACGGGTAACAGGCAAAGACAAGTTATTGAAAGCAGGTAGCTATAGCATAAGTGCGCCACTCAGCCCATGGCAGCTTTTAGAAAAACTCAGCAATGGCGATACCACCACCCTGACTTTTACTTTGATTGAAGGCTGGAAGTGGAGCGATTTTCGTAAAGCCTTAAATACCAACCCACATTTACGTCACGACAGTGCTTTGATGTCGGATGCCGAGCTGTTGGCAGAGCTGGGCCTCAGTGCACTGAGCCCCGAAGGCTTGTTTTTCCCTGACACCTATCATGTGGATAAGGGTAGCTCAGATTTAAAACTATTGGCACGAGCCAATCAGCGTATGCAAAGTAAGCTGGATAAGGCATGGGCTGGGCGCTCACAAAATGTGCAGTTAAAAACGCCCTACGAGGCGCTGATTCTAGCCTCTTTGGTTGAAAAAGAAACCGGCCTTGCGGCCGATCGCCCGATGATTGCAGGTGTATTTGCAAACCGCTTACGGATTGGCATGCGTTTGCAGACCGATCCCGCTGTGATGTATGGGGCAGGGGACTCACTTGACGGGCGTTTGCGCAAAATCGATTTACTTACTGATACGCCTTATAACACCTATACCCGCAGTGGCTTACCGCCTACACCCATTGCCATGGTAGGGGATGCGGCATTAAAGGCGGTGATGCACCCCTCTGCAACGACGGCGCTCTATTTTGTGGCGAAAGGGGATGGTAGCTCGGTGTTTTCCAATAATCTGGATGAGCACAATAGTGCGGTTCGTAAGTACATTTTAAAAAAATAAAGCTTTTATATTTGCTAAAAGCCAGTCTTCTTAGACTTCACTTATCTTCTTTTACTTGAGCGATCTCTTGATTTTTGCGATGCACCATCTAGAACGGATACATATCGTTTTGGAGTGCCGTGATGCATGCTTTTTCTCGTGGATGTCTGATGGTTTTCTGTTCGGCATGGCTTGTTAACAGCCATGCCGGCGTGTTTGATTTTACTGCAACGATGAATGGCCAGTCCGGGCAAGGGAGTTTTACAACCGCCGAGGAAGCCGCTAATACCTATTATGAAGACAGGTTAAAAGTCATTTTCCCTACTTATAGTGGGGTTGAGGCCATTAATAGCGTACTAAATTTTCGCGGCATGCCGATTCAACTGGCTTTTCCGCAGCAGGGCTCAACCCTGCTGACTTTTCAAATTCCTGTTTTAGAAATTAGCGAATCATTTGCTGGGGCAACCCGGAATGAAAGCCGTGATTTATTAAAAGAATATTTAAAAAATCACACTGATTTATTAGAAAAAATGGCTAGGCATTTAGTTTCTGTTTCACCTGTTGATCCTATTGCGGGTAATCCAAATAGTCTGATGTCCCGTGCGGTAAGTAATGATGCCAAATTGCTTTGGTTTGGGGCCAGAAATACCACCGCAACGGTGGGGCAAAGCAGTGATGGCCGCCATCGTTTTGGCGTTGGCGCTAATTTTAAGCATATGAAAAGTGATGCCGTGGGCAGCGCTAAAGAAATGGAAAGCGATACTTATAATTTGCCGCTTTCTTATTCTTATCAGTTTTCTGAACCCAATCACGAATTAATTGTGGATCTGCCACTTGGCTATACCTCAAGCGATGGGGCTAAAGGCTACGATGGCAGCTTGGGTGTTTTTTATCGCCGGCCCATTTTTGAAAATTGGGTGCTCAGTGTTACGGGATCAGGGCGAGGCACTTATTCCAGTGATTTAGCGGGTGCGGCGGCGATGGGCTCGGGGGCGATTGCATCAAGCTATGTCTGGCGTGGCGATGCTTATTCAATTACCCTGGGCAATATGCTGGGCTACTATAAGGCACTGCGTTTAACCGTAGATGGCAAATCGTTTGATCCGGGGATTGCAAATACGGTGTTTCATAATGGCTTGCTTTATTCCAGAGACAGCCCCTGGAAATTGGGTGCAGATCCTTTGACTTGGGAAGTTTATTTAGTGGATAGTCGTTATACCGGCACAGATTTATTCAGCAATTATCAAACCGAGCTTGGCTTTACATTAGGAACGATTCGCCCTGCTCATTCTAAAGACGCAGATTTACGTTTTGGGTTTAGTTTTACCAAGGGCGAAAATGTGCAGGGCTGGCAGGCCAATTTTGGTGCCTGGTTTTAATACAGCAGAAGTGAAGGGTTAAAAAAAGGCCTCCCGCAATTGAACTGACCCCAATTAGTTGGACAGTATAAAAGCTAGGCGCTCAAGGGCTGGGTTCTGTATTGCACAGGACTCAGCCCTTTTAACTTCAGTTTGATTCGGTCGTGGTTATAGTAATGGATGTA
>NZ_PDZG01000107.1 GCF_002735645.1 Iodobacter sp. BJB302 | reverse complement strand
CGCAGTAATCCGCGGGTTGTGAAACGACGAACTAAGCATTTTGCAAGTAGAAAAGGCACGGAAATTCTTAATCAACGGCATAACTGGGGAATAAAAATCATAAAGTGAACAGCATTGGGCTCTGCCCTTGAAACCACCAAAGGCAATGCGGACATCAGCGGCAAAAATGTAGCCATTACCGCATCGCAAGATACAGAGAAATCCAGCACCAGCAGCACCGTCACTGGCGGTGGTTTTTACTACACCGGCGGCATTGATAAAGCGGGCAGCGGCTATGAAGTAGGCCAGAGCAGCCAGCAAACCGATAGCAATAAATCCACCGCCAACACTTCTTCGGTAAAAACTGCGGGCGATTTAAATATCAATGCGGGCAAGATCAGTAATGAAGGCACACAGCTGGCAGCGGGTGGCAATGTTGCACTGAAGGCCGACAGCATTGATAACAAAGCCGCCACCAATACCAGCCACACCGATAGCAAGAGCAGTAACTGGAGTGTGGATATCGGTGCCAATGTGGATTACAGCAAAGTGACCCGCCCGGTTGAAAAAGCTGTTAATGGGCTGATCACCGGCAAAGTAAGCGATACCCTTGCCATTGCCTCTGTGGCAGGAAAAGTAGGCGCGCCCAATGTGGGTATCGATGTGCAGGTTAAAGCAGGCAATGGTCAGGGCAGCAGCGACAGCAGCAAGGCGATTGTCAGCCAGATCAGCGGCAAAGATATCAGCATCAATACCAAGGGCGCACTGAGCGATCAGGCCACGCAATACAAGGCTGATGGTGCCGTTAATATCCAGGCAGGCAGCCATGATTTAAGCGCCGCAGCCAATACGCAATCGTCCACACAAAAAACAGTGCAGGGCCAGGCAGATGCGCGGGTATATACCGAAACCGGTAAAGATGTAAATGTGAATGCCAGCGGCAAGGGCGGCAATCAAACCAACACCTCTAGCCAATCGGATGCCGTGGTCGGCAGCATCAATGCCAAGCAAGGCATCAATATCAATGTGCAAGATCATGCTAGCTATCAGGGCAGCCAGATCAATGCAGGCGAAGGCAAAACCGTGATCAATGCGGGTGGCGATGTGCGCTTTGATCAGGCTAACAATAGCCAAAGCGCCAGCAGCAACAGCGTGGCTGGCAATGCCAAGCTCAATGTAAATGTGAGTAAATCAGCCGGCGGCGGCGCGGGTGTGGGCGGGCAAATCAACAGCAGCGAAAGTAAATCCGGTACGGCAGTCGTTGGCAGCCTGGATGGCAAGGGCGGCACAGAGATTAAATCGGGTAAAGATCTGACTCTGCAAGGCACGCAGATTGGCAAGCAAACTGCCGCAGGCGATGTCACGCTGCAAGCCGCCGGTAAAGTGGATTTTCAGGCGGGCAGTAATAGCAGCAGCAAAACTGGCTCTGCGATTGGCGGCAATATCAGCGCTGGCGGCGGCGCTAGCGAAAGCAGCGAGAAATCATCCGGCAATGTGAACTTTGCTGCCGATTTTAATATCGGCAAGGTCAATGAATCGACGCATAGCCAGACCACAGGCAGCATTAATAGCAAAGGCAATGTAGTGATCAGCGCAGGTGCAGCGGCTAAAGATGCGGTGAGCCTGACAGGCACGCAAGTTAAAGCAGAAAATGTGGCGCTGGATGCCGCCAATGGTGGTATCAGCATTCAATCTGCCCAATCCGGCAAAGAAGTTAATAACTGGAATCTGGCCATTGGCGGTGGCGCAAAAGCAGGCCAATCCTTTAATAAAGACAGCAATGGCAAGGTGGATGAGGGCAAAGACACCTACGGCTTTAACGCTAAAGTAGCGGTGGGCGTGGATAAGCAAGATATCTTGCAACACCAGAACGCCAATATTGAAGCAGGCAAAGTCAGCATCAACAGCGGCAAAGATGTGAGCATTCAGGGCGGCAATATCAAGGCCGATGCGGTGAGCGGCAAAATAGGCGGTGATTTAATTGTGAGCAGCCAGCAAGACCGTGATCACAGCACCAAGGTAGATATAAGCCTTGGCCTGAATGCTGAAAAACATCAGGGTGAAAATGGCCTGGTTGCCGATAAATTAGGCGGGCTGGGCGATACCGTAAAAAACAAAGCCACCGATGCCGTCAATAAGGCCGCCGATAAAGTAGCAGACAAGTACGAAAACTTTGCCTTTAACAAAGGCCTGAAAACCGATACCACCCAGGGCGTGAGCTTCTCTGCCAAAGACGGCGGTAGTGTTGCCCTGCCGGAGCAGCTGACCAGCGGGCCATCAGAGGGTGGCAAGGTGGATGGCTTGGCGCGTAAAGCAGGTAATGGCATTAAAGATGCCCTGCTTGGCCATGATAAAGAAGGCTCATCGATTACCCCATCGCTTGATTTAGCCATTAAACACAGCGCCAGCGATTTTGTAAAAACCGAATCAGGCATCAGCGGCAAGCAGGGTGTAACGCTGGATGTTGGTGGTAAATCGGTTTTGACCGGCGCTAAAGTAGAATCCGCCGCAGGCAAAGCGGCAATTGGCCAGGTTGAAACGCATCAGCTCAGCGGCCGGGAGTATTCGGTATCTGTTGGCATTAACGCATCCACATCGCCTGGCGAAGTGATTTCTAAGGGCATAGATAAAATCAGCTCGGGCAGCACACCCGTACTGCAAGTCGGTGTGAGCAACCAAGCGCAAATCATTGATGGAGCCCTTATTTCAGCAAAATAATGCTTATAAGTTACCTGCGTGTATCTTACGCAACAGGTAAATCAAACAGCTTATATTCAATATGAGCAAATTTAACGATGATCGGGCTATTAAGAGCTGCACCGGCAAAATCTCGTTACCCCAAGGCGGAGCGTATCAATCCGGGTAAAAGCCCGGATTGATCCCCACCGGATGCCAAGCCCTTAAACCCTTGCCTGAGGCAATCAAACAATGGCTTTTATTCACATTTAAACTGACCGGGTATATCGCCATGAAATGGCCTTATCTAATTGCTGCAGCCTCCCTGATTGCCCTTAGCGCTTACTCACAATGGCCTGCAGACGCGCAATCCGCCCCCGCAGCAACCCCGTCTTCCCCCTCCGGCATCATCAGTGTAAAAGCCCCCTGGCTCAGTGCCGCATCCACAGCCGGATCAGCAGAGGCTGTAAAAGATAAAGACCAAAATCACGATGGCGTACCCGATGAGGTTAATGCTTATATCAGGCAGCATTACGCCACATCCCAGGTCAGCCAGCTCGCTTTTACCCAGCTGGCCCAGGGCTGGAGCAGCGCCATTTATGAGGTATCCACCCCGGAGCAAGCCAAGCTGGCGGGTGAGAAAATTGCCCGTGGCATTGCCTGCCTGATGAGCGAGGACGTCACGCAAAAAACCGGCAAAACAGCACACGCCATGTATGACGAGCTGCTCAAAACCCGCGCCGAAATGCTGGGTACCCCCCAGCGTACCGAGGCCTATTTACGCTTTCAGACACTGGCAGCCGGCCAGTATTTTGCTGATCCTGGCAATCAGCCCTGCAATTTCCAGCCTGCCAGTTTAAGCAACTGAAACCACGCTTTACCCCTACACAAAACAGGAGCTAACCATGCTGAAACGCCTTATCCTGCTTGCCACTTTAATAGCCAGCCCGGCCTTTGCCGCGCCCGCTGCCGTGGTTTTTGTAAATGGTATTCAAAACACTTTTGATGATTCTGTTGCCAGCATGCTGGTGCTTAAAGCCAATATGAAGGCCAAAAAACTGGATAAAGACTTTGTCTATGGCAATGCCTATAACGCCAGCAATGGTTTTTTCAGCGATATGTGGCAGGTATTTCAGCAAAAAAAACATGAAACGCAAAACGTCAAAGACTTCTGGCGCATGCTTGATGGCGGCACCACCCAGGCGGGCTGGATGAGCCAGGATATTTACGATAAATATCTGAACAGCCTCAGCACCAGCTCAATGCCCGAGCTGCCCGAGCATTTAAAAATGTACCGGCAGTATCTGGCCGAAGGGCGCAAGCTGGTACTGGTTGCGCATTCACAAGGCAATCTTTACGCCAATGCCGAGCAAAATATGCTGATCTCCGGCCCGCGCAGCGCGCAGGGCAAAATCAGCAGCGTGGGTGTGGCCAGCCCGGCTCAATATCTCTTGCCAGGCTCCAGCTATATCACCTCATCCTGGGATCAGGTGATTAACGGGCTGAGGATGATAAAAAACGCACTGCCATCTAATATCAGCATTGGCTTTCATCCAGCACAAGACACACTGGGGCATTCTTTTGTAAAAATTTATATGAATACTGCATACCCGGCGGCAGATCAGGTGCTGAATAATGTCAGCCTGCAAGCTGCTTAAGCACTTACAGCTTACTCAAGCCCAAGCACGTTTTCGCATTAGTTGTAATTAATCGCACATATAATCTGGCCATACGCGCTTGCACATTTGATTGCTGCGGCGTATCACTCTATGTACGGGCAGCAACACAAACTGTTGGCGCACCGCATCATTCACTAAGGGATATTAAAGATGACTATCAAAGCAATCGGAATCTCTGGCAGCCTGCGTAAAGCATCAACAAACAGTGGCCTGCTGCGTTGTGCCAAAGCCAATTTACCTGCGGGTATGGAATTAGAAATCGTCGATATCTCGGCGATTCCTTTTTATAACGGCGATATCGCAGCAGGCGATCGCCCTGCGGTATTGCTGGAGCTGCTGGCTAAAATTGCAGCGGCCGATGCGCTGGTATTAGCCTGCCCTGAATACAACTACTCCTTGGCCCCTGCCCTTAAAAACGTGATCGACTGGGCATCGCGCGAAGCAGATAACAAGGTACTGAACGGCAAGCCAGTCGCCATTTTAGGCGCGGCGGGTGGCATGGGCTCTTCCCGCTCGCAATATCATTTGCGCCAGGTTTGCGTATTTGTAAACCTGCACCCGCTGGCAAAACCCTAAGTCTTTGCCAACGCCTTTGCGGGTGGCTTTGACGCCAATGGCAATGTGACTGATGAAACCATCAGCAAAAATGTAGCGGCCCAGATGGTGGCGTTGCAGGAATGGACTAAACAGTTGCAGAAGTAAGATTTTTAGCCTTGATACATCGCTAAACCTTGAACCACAGAGTAAAACGAGAACACAAAGGGCCACAAAGAAAACCATCAAATCATTGATTTTCTCTGTGAAACTCTGTGCTCTCAGTAAGATCTGTGGTTCAATATTTTGCTTACTCAGCTTTAAGCTGAAGCATATTTAATCCTGCCAGCGATACACATCCATCGCCAACACCCCGCCGGTAATGCCACTATGGCTGCGCTCTACTTTCTCCCCCTGAGCAGCACCCATCACCACAAAAATAGGCAATAGATGCTCATCAGTTGGATGGGCACGGCTGGCTTCCGGTGCCTGACGGCGGTAATCGAGCAGGGCCTTGATATCGTTCGCCAGCAGCTTTTCATTCATCCAGGCCTGAAATGCGGGCACATACGCTGGCACACGCGGATCGCCTTCGGTAATATCGCCCATTACCTCGTACAGATTATGAGTCAGGCTGCCCGAGCCGATAATCATCACGCCTTCCTGCTGCAAACCTGCCAAAGCCTGCCCTAAGCGGTAATGATGCTCCGGGCCTTGCCTTGGCTGAATCGACAATTGCACCACCGGTACACCGGCATCCGGGTACATCACCCTGAGCGGCACCCAGGCGCCATGATCCAAGCCCCGGCTGGGGTGAACTGCCACCGGCAAGCCTGCTGCCTCTAATACAGCGGCCACTTTTTCTGCCAGCCACGGCGCACCGGGTGCCGGGTATTGCAAATCAAACAGCGCCGCAGGAAAACCACCAAAATCGTGAATCGTTTCAGGCTGGCTGGCCGCACCCACCGCAGGCTGCAAAGAGCCCCAATGCGCCGACACCATCAAAATCGCCTTAGGCTTAGGCAAATCCGCCACCAAAGCCTGCCACGCAAGGCCCGTTTTCCCAGCATCCAAAGCCAGCATGGGAGAGCCATGAGAAATATAAAAACTGGGAAACATGGTGAATTCCTTGGTATTCGACATTTTAAGAACCTGAAATCTGCAGACACAGAGCGCACAGAGAATCGATTTTCTCCGTGAAACTCTGTGTCCTCAGTATTCTCTGTGGTTCAAGATTTGGGTTTAAATCTTAATCCGCAAAACGAGGTGAGCGTTTCAGAGCAAATGCACCGTCGCCCATCAAGACCTGCACCAAGGCCGCAGCAATCAGAAACACCGGGTATTCCCAGCCGCCGTTGGCGTTACCAAACGACCAGCCATTAGCAAAGTGAACCGTGCTTGCACCAATCAATACCGGCAACAATGCAGCTGCCACTAAACGTGGATAAAGCCCCAGCAGCAGGAACAAACCACCAAACACCTCAGCCCCCGCTACCGGATAAGCCATCCAGCCCGGAAAGCCAACCGAAGCAAAAAACTGTGCCGTGCCTGGCAAAGTAAACACAAACACCTTGGTTAAGCCGTGTGCCAGAAACATAATGGCCAGAGCCGTGCGAAGAAAAAGGGCTGCGTATGGGGCGGTTTTGTTATCAATCATTTTGAATCTCCAGTGGTTTGCGCCATGTGTTTGGCATCGATGGAGTGCAGTATGACGATTGCCGCTTGAGGGATAAATACAGATATCCTCAAATAATTATCCCTGAATGTGGGATAATTAAATGGGTGTTGGGTAAGGCCCAAAGTACAGTCATAAAGATCTGTTTAGTGCCTTCGGCACATTGATTTTGGAGCGGTTAGCCACCGCGGGGCCTTCCTTTCTTGCTTCGCCAAGAAACGAAGCCAAAGAAGGCGACCCCACGAAGCACGAAGGCCCCTCATCTGCGGACAGCGGCGGCTGCGGAACTCGCTTCGCTCAAACAGGCATCAAAGAAACCCCGCCCGCTTGTTCCTCGCTTCGGCGTGCTTCAAGGGGAGATTTACGCCCAATGCAACCGGCTATGACAAGCGACACCTTACCAAGTTTGAAAAGTCTAAAAATTCAAATAAAACGACTTAACTCTAAATCTGTTTTCTCCGTGAAACTCCGTGTCCTCTAAGGCCGAAGTGGTTCAAGATTTGGGTTTTGATCGCTCTCTGCCAAACAATCTGCGGGCCTCACCCCGCCCCAACACGAGCCCACCATTATGGACAAACTCACCGCCATGCAAGTCTTTACCCGGGTTGTTGACGCGGGTAGTTTTGTAAAGGCTGCTGATCAATTGGATATCTCCACCAGCGCGGTATCGCGTTTGGTGGCAGAGCTGGAAGCCCACTTAAATACCCGCCTCTTGCAGCGCAGCACCCGCAAGCTCAGCCTCACCGAGGCAGGCCGCCTTTACCATGAGCGGTGTTTGCAGATTTTGGGCGATGTAGCCGAGGCTGAATCGGAGCTGGGGCAGGAAGGCCAGCGGCCCTTTGGCCTGCTGCGGATTAATGTACCGGTGTCTTTTGGCCAGTTGCACCTCTCCCCGCTGATTTCTGCTTACCAACAGGCCCATCCCGATGTAATAGTAGAAGTTGAGCTGACAGACCGCAGCGTAGATCTGGTTGAAGAAGGCTTTGATCTGGCACTGCGCATCTCAGGCCAGATCAGCGATACGCTGGTGGCAAGACGTTTAGCGACCATTCGTATGGTTACCGCAGCAGCGCCCGGCTATCTGGCCCGGCACGGCAGGCCGCTCTCCCCTGCCGATTTAGCCAACCATAACTGCCTGATTTACACCCATGGCAGTCGCCGGGGCGAGTGGGATTTTAGCGGGCCGAATGGCGATATCACGATAAAAGTAGCCGGGCATTTCAGAGCCAATAATGGCGATCTGTTGCGCCGCGCGGCCCTTGCCGGGGAAGGCATTATTTGCGAGCCCAGCTTTTTGATTGGTGAAGATTTAGCCAGTGGCGCGCTGGAAATCCTGCTGCCCGATTACACCGCCCCGGAGCTGGCGCTTTACGCCGTCTACCCCAGCCGCCGCCACCTCTCCGCCAAAATCCGCAGCTTTATCGACTTTTTACCCGCCCAAATGAGCGAGCCACCCGCCTGGGATGGCTGGATGAAAAAATAAATCATTACATATACCAAGAGATTGCCCCTGTATATTGCCCACATCAGAGCCTAACCTGGACAAACGCCCCATGAAATCCATCTTCCTGATCAGCGCCCTCTGCTCGCTTTTAGTGGCTTGCGGTGGGGGTGATGTCACCGTAAATAGCGACGGCATCAATATTGTTGCCGTCGACACCGTGCCCACAATCAATGCCCTGCGAGTGCTTGCCGGGGTAAAAGACGCCAGCGGCATTACCCCGATTAACGACGGTTTCTTTAGCGTGGAATGGGATGCAAAATCCACCGACATCGCCACTTTAAACCTTCACCTCAGCAAAGACGCACTGGTCAGCGGTGATGATACTGATTTGTTTTTTACGCTAAACCCGGAAAAAAACGCGAGAGCAACCCTGAAATGGGAAAAAGACAAAGACAATATCTCTCTGTCTGGCGTGCCAACTTCGGTTAATTCATTTTTAAGCAATAACCCGGAAGGCAAAGGCTATATCATCGCCAAAGCCTGTGGCTTTAAAGTGGATACTGCGGGTGGATCACGCAAGGAATGCGTGCAGAAAGAAATAGCTATTAAACTTATCAAATAATATTAATTAGATTAAATAAAAAATAAATCATTGATTAAAATTACAGACCTCACAAATATATATTCCATTTTATTGGAATGGAAAATTGTGATAAATATCATTAACTTTCTGTAAATAGTTGCTACTCTTTAATGCTGATCGTCCATATGATGCCTTATCAATATGCTGCGGCTCTTGCCATAAAGATTGCATCAATCAAATTTTAAGGAAGATTAAATGAAAATTAAACTAGCTATCCTTACCGCCATCACCTGCGCCAGTACCTTTGCCGCCAGCCCGAGCCCGGATCCTATGAAGGCTTTTCCTGCGCCAGAAGCAGGCTTTATTCGCCAAGTGATTCAGCTACCTAAGGTTAAAAACCCAGAGCTTTATCGGGTGCAATTATTGCTAGGCAAGATGATGGAAGTGGATTGCAATACCAGAAATTTGGGCGGGCAATTAAAAAAGGAAACCGCACAGGGCTGGGGATATGACTATTGGATATTGCCACAAATTCAGCCGGGTATCAGCACCATGATGGCCTGCGATCCTAATGCGCCTAAGAAACAAGCTTTTGTTAGCGTTTATTCAGAAGAGCTACACCGCTATAACGATAAATTGCCCATGGTGGTTTATGTGCCTGAAGGCGTGGAATTACGTTACCGTATTTGGTCTGCCAAAGATAAAACTCAAACTGCAGTAAATGGTTAATTAATTTATATAAAAAGGCGATATTAGCTCAATGCTGGCATCGCCTTTTTTAATCTCCGCATTTATACCATTAAGAATACCCAATTAAATATTCACAGCCTGAACGCCTTCTGCCTGTGCTTTAAGTCTTTGCAAGGTAATGGGCAGGCCCTTATCCACCAGCGGGGCAAGCATTCTGATTAAAAGGGGTTTCAGCAGCCCGGCAAACGTCACCCGATGCACCACTCTGGTACCACCCTCAACCACCTCCAGCTCGTGATCAAAATCCATACGAAACAGGAAAGTCTTGCTGGTAACCGTAAAGTTACGGTTTAGCTCAATGGCGGTCACTTCCATAGGCACCGTATTGCCCTTGGTAGGCGTTAAACTGCCTTTAGAACCAAGCGTTAAGCCCTTCTTCAAAAAAGAAGCCTTAGTATCCGGATCCCATGCCTTCCAGTTATCAACATCCTGGTAAATACGAAAAATCGTTTCAGGTGCAGCGGCAATCACAACATGCTTCTCTACGATATTCATCGCTTTTCCCAAGTAAAAACTAAGATACACGCCCACGGATTGCAGGGGGCAAGCCCAATGCTGTTCACTTTATAGTCAAATGATGGATAATTGATAGATAATTTCTTTTTTTCATTAATCATGAAGTATGGCGAGCAGAGCTGCACATTTGGAAGATTCGATTCGAATATCTGACTAC
>NZ_PDZG01000106.1 GCF_002735645.1 Iodobacter sp. BJB302 | reverse complement strand
GTTTTGATACCTGCTTCGCCAGTTAAATATTGCTGAACGACAGAGAGCTTGAATTGCGTTGAGTACTTGGACATAAAAACACCCCAAAAATATGGACGGGTGTCCAACTTTTGGGGTGCAGTTCATATCCAGATCGGCTTTTTTACTTACTGATGTAACGCAGTTCTTATCTTTTTAGTGCCTTCGGCACGTTAATTTAGGTGCGGCATCCCCGCAGGGGACTCACTTTCTTGAACGGCCAAGAAAGTAAGCAAAGAAGGCCGCCCCGACCAGCACGAAGGCCCCTCACTGCGGATAAGCGGCTCGGCGAAAAAGGCTGCACGCTCGCTGCCTCGCTACCCCTTTTCCGAAACCCCGTTCCGCTTATTCCTCGCTTCGGCGTGCTTCAAGGGGATTTCTAAGCCCCGTACTTGGTATCGCGATATAAATCGATTTTACTGAAGTTGACACTCCTCAAACCCAAATAAACTACTCTGTTCAAAATGGTCTTCTCCGTGCCACTCCGTGTTCTCTGTGGTTCAAGCTTTGGGTTTGCTTATCAAATCCATCGCACGCAAAAAAGCCGACCTGTATAAACAGATCGGCTTTTTTACTTATTCGGGTTGCGGAGCCGGCCGATAAGCCGGGTTTTGTAGCCTTGAGTTACCCCAAGGTGACAGTCATTCCTCTAGGCCCAGCATTGCTGCTGGGCTCGTGCAACCTACCCGTAGACTCGGCGGGCCACCTCAACGTCTACTGCTTGGTCTTGCTCCGGATGGGGTTTACCCTGCCGTCCGTGTTACCACGTCCGCGGTGCGCTCTTACCGACAAACCTTGCGGCCTGCATCCCTGACGGGAACACCTTTTCACCCTTACCTGATCCCAATCCGGCCTTGTTTCAATAAAGGCTTTCAACTTGGGCCATTGGCGGTTCAGCTCTCTGTTGCACTTTCCGTCGCCTTGCAACGCCCGGTCGTTAACCGGCATCCTGCCCTATGGAGCCCGGACTTTCCTCCCCCATACCCTAAAAGTATGGCAGCGACTGTCTGGCCTGCTCCGCAGCGGCGGATTATCACACCTCTGAGGCTGCTTGTGCAAATGGCAAACCGCTTATTTGTGATAAATCACCGGCCATTTGCTGCGCTTTAGCGATTCCCCGCTGGCTGGCAGGGAAATAAGCGAACACAAAGCGACGGGTGGTTTCACCATCTTCGCTCTTAATCAGGCTGAGCCACACGCTATCCTTGCCAAAAATATTGGGCTCTTGCGTCAGCTCTACCCGCTCAAAAGCACTCACAGGCTCGCTTTTACGCCAAAGCGGTAGCAAACCCAGCAGCATGGTGCGACGCTCAAGAATGGTGCCGTCGGTAAATTGCTCGCCCGGCAGGCCCCAAAAGATCAATCCCAAGGCGATCATGGAATACCAGAACACGCCAAAGAAGTGGTTTTCAAAGTGTGCCGAATCCACCAGCGGCTGCCCCCACCAGGCGGCGGCAAGCATCGCCATGCCAAACAACCACCAGCCGGGTTTAGCCACAGCCCGGCTGACTAATATCGTTTTCAAAGCAGCTTCCAATGGATTTCTTCCCCGGCACGTAATGGCACTACATTGTGCTCACCAAACGGATAGCTGGCTGGCACCTGCCAGCTTTCTTTAACCAGTGTCACCGTACCGGTATTTTCTGGCAGGCCATAAAAAGCCGGGCCATTTTTAGAGGTAAAGGCTTCGAGTAAATCGAGCGCGCCTACCGATTCAAACGCTTCGGCATATAAAGCCAGCGCAGCATGGGCAGAATAAATACCCGCGCAGCCACAGGCTGCTTCTTTGGTGTGCTTCGCGTGAGGTGCGCTGTCGGTACCAAGGAAGAACTTCTTACTGCCCGATGTCACTGCCGCCAGCAGCGCACGGCGGTGCTCTTCGCGCTTCAATACCGGCAAGCAATAGTGATGCGGGCGAATTCCGCCAGTAAACAGCGCATTGCGGTTCATTAATAAGTGCTGTGGCGTAACCGTGGCGGCGATGTTGGGGCCAGCCTTCAATACATATTCAGCCGCTTGTTTGGTGGTGATATGTTCAAACACAATTTTTAATTTAGGCAGGCGCTGCTGCAATACCATCAGCACGCTGTCAATAAAGGCCGCTTCACGATCGAACACATCCACCTGCGGATCGGTGACTTCGCCGTGCACTAAAAACGGCAGGCCCAGCTCGGCCATTTTTTCTAAGGCGGGCATGACTTTATCGAAGTTAGTCACGCCCGAATCTGAATTCGTTGTAGCCCCGGCAGGGTAAAGCTTCACCGCTTTTACAAAGCCACTTTGCTTAGCTTTCACTACTTCTTCAGGAGTCAGATGATCGGTTAAATACAGTACCATCATCGGGTCAAACTGCACGCCAGCAGGCAGGGCTTCCAAAATCCGCTGGCGATAGGCAAATGCCGCATCGACGGTTGTTACTGGCGGTTTCAGATTAGGCATCACAATCGCGCGGGCAAATTCTTTAGCGGTATGCGGCAAAACGGCGGCCATTAAATCGCCATCGCGTAAATGCAGATGCCAGTCATCTGGGCGAATGATGGTGATTGATTTGCTCATATTTTAATTCTCAGGATTTGTGAATGAGTAACTAATGTTTCGCAACCTATCCTATTTATTAAAGGTTTTAGTTCGCGATTTTCAAAGGCTGCGTAACATCAATTGGTAAGCATGCCTGGACTGACTCTTAGCGTTTGCGAATCAAAAACAAAAATTTACCGTCTTGCGGCCAGGTTTCGATGAGCTCGTGCCCGGTCTGGCGGCAAAATGCGGTGAAATCGGTCGGCGTGGCGGGGTCGGTGCAGATCACATGCAGCACTTCACCACTTTGCATCGTGGCAAGGGCCTTTTTAGTGCGCAGGATAGGCAGCGGGCAGTTGAGGCCGCTTAAATCGGCGGCTTGCTGGTGCTCCGGGCGGCTGGACATGGATGTCTCCGAGCAAAAAAGATCTATTGTACCAAGCCAGCTCTTCTGCGCATGGACAAGAGCTGACGGTTCTTTCATATTTATACTCAACCCAAGCTGACAGCAATTATCTTCACAGTAATAGCTGACTTAATTTTTGCTTAAAAATGGCATGCTGCAATCCCCGCCTAATTTAAGTAAACAACTTGATACCACAGACTGAGCGTCACAAAGGATAGCAAGATGAATGGCACAGCCCCTCCCGAAAATAAGCAGGCTCGTGCAGCCGCAGCATCCCGCAGCACCTGGGTCAGCGTGGCGGTAAATATTATTCTGGCCAGCGCCCAGATTGTACTGGGCCTGTTTGCGCATTCTCAGGCACTGATTGCTGACGGGATTCATTCTCTCTCTGACCTTGTGGCCGATGGCGTGGTGCTTTTTGCCGGGCACCACAGCAAAAAAGATGCAGATGAAGATCACCCCTATGGCCACCAGCGCTTTGAAACCGCAGCCTCACTGATTATTGGCCTGATTTTGCTGGCAGTGGGCATAGGCATGCTTTGGGCGGCATTTAATAAGCTTGAAGCACCTGAAACCATTCAAAAAGTACACATCATCGCGCTGTGGGTAGCGGGTACGGCGCTGATTGCTAAAGAGCTGCTGTTCAGATATATGCTGAATGTGGCCAAGCGGGTGAAATCCAGCATGCTGATCGCCAATGCATGGCACGCCCGCTCAGATGCTGCATCGTCGCTGGTAGTGGGCCTCGGCATTATTGGTAATTTGCTGGGTTACCCAATTCTGGACCCGATTGCGGCCTTAATTGTGGGCTTTATGATTAGCAAAATGGGCTGGAGCTTTAGCTGGGATGCCCTGCACGATTTAATGGATAGGGCCGCCGACAATGACGAAGTGGCCGCCATCACCCAAACACTGATAGAAACGCCTGGCGTGCTGGGGGTGCATGATTTACGCACACGCAAAATGGGCGACATGATTATGGTGGATGCGCATATCGAAGTGGCCGCGCAAATCACCGTCGAGGCGGGGCATGATATCGCCGTAGAGGCCAGAAAGCGCGTGCTACAGCGGCACAGGGTATTAAACCTAATGACGCATATTGATCCATCTAAACGACCCGATCTTGATCATCAGCCGGTGCTTAAGGCCCCATAAAATCTAACGCGATAGATAAAAGTAAAAAGATGCACAGATTTATGCAAGCTTAAGTTTCGCTTAATGATGGCATGGTGAAATGACATCACTCATTCATCTTTCACAAGGGAAACACCATGAAAATCACCATGCTACTTGCCATCGTTACACTTGCTGCCTCTTCTTTTAGTATGGCCGACAACTACTACTGCACCACCCACCCCAAAGCCGAATGGCTGGCTGGCAGCGTAGCCCATACCAGAATTGTAGAGATGGGTTACAAGGTGAAAGAATTTAAAGAATCGGGCAATTGTTACAAAATTGAAGGTTGGAATAAGGAAGGCCAAAAAGTAGACGTTTATTTCGATCCAAAAACCTTAGACTTAGTTAAATCCAAATTAGACAATTAATCGCCCTCATCTGCTAAAGCCAGTAGAAGGCCATCAAGGATAAATATGCGCTTACTACTGGTTGAAGACGATGCTCTGCTAGGGGATGGGATTCAGGAAGGCCTCACTGACGCGGGCTTTGTTACCGACTGGCTACAAGATGGCGAATCGGCAAGGCTGGCGCTGATGACAGAAACCAGCTTTGATGGCGTGGTGCTCGATATTGGCCTGCCCCGCCTAGATGGCTTACAGCTATTAGCGTGGATACGCCGTGAGCGCGGCCATTTGCCCGTGCTGCTGCTCACCGCCAGAGACAGCATTGAAGACCGAATCAAAGGGCTGGATGCTGGGGCCGATGATTATCTCATCAAGCCTTTTGCGCTGGGCGAGCTATGCGCACGGGTGCGTGCCTTGATGCGCCGAGGCAAGGGCCGGCACGATGGCGAGCTGTGCTGGCAGGATTTAATCCTCGACCCCGTGCACCAATCGGTGCAGCAAGCGGGGCAAACACTGAATCTCACCGCTATGGAATACCGCCTGCTGCATTTGCTGATGGCTAACCATCCGCATTATTTATCCCGCCCGCAACTTGAAGAAAAACTCTATGGCTGGCAGCAGGATATTGAAAGCAATACGCTGGATGTTCATCTTTCGCACTTACGCAAAAAACTACTCAATGTGGTGATACGCAATGCGCGTAATCTTGGCTGGCGGCTGGAAGCATGAAGAGCTGGCTGCAAAGCGCCTCGCTCGCCACAAGGCTTACTCTGCTGGTGCTACTACTTACTTCGCTAACTTGGGCCGTATTTAGCGCCGTTTTGCTCTATGAAACCCATGATGAAGTCAGCGAGCTACTCGATAAACAGCTCTACGTTTATACCGATCTACTCTGGCAAAGCTTGGGGGATGACGACGATATCCACTTTGTCAGCCACGACAAACCCGACCACCTGCCACACGTTGCCTTCAGTCTGTATAACCGTCAGGGCAAGCTACTGGTTTCCAGTAGCGAATATGTGCTGCCTTTCCAGAACACGCCCAAACGCAAAACTCGCACCATTATACTGGATGATAAGCACTGGGAAATTGCGATACGCCAGAGCCAAGACCGGCAGTTGGTCGTGGGTGAGCCACATGAAAAACGCGATAAATTAATCGATGAAATCGTCAGCTATACCGGTATGACGGCCCTATTTGCGTTGGCGGTGCTCTTACCTCTGCTATTTTTTGCTATTCGCCATGGCTTAATGCCACTCAAGGTGGTGGACGCTGAGCTAGCCCGCCGTGCACCAGATAATCTGCAGCCGCTCGATTTACCCGTTCCTGCAGAAATCGCCCCGCTGCGCGACCGGCTCAATACGCTTTTTGCCCAGGTGAATGACACGCTGGAAAAAGAGCGGCGTTTTACTGCAGATGCGGCCCACGAGCTACGTACCCCGCTGGCAGGATTACGTGTACAAATCGAGCTGGCCCAGAGCAGCCCGCGCCCTGCTACCCGAGAAAAAGCGCTCACACAAGCCTTGCTCGGTGTAGATCGCAGCACGCATTTGGTCGCACAGCTTTTAGAGCTGGCACGCCTTGACTATGCAACAGTAAAAACCGGACTCAGTATCGATATGGCTCAGCTTGCCCGGCAAGCCTTACAAGATGCCGGACTGCCCCAAACCTGCTTACATACCGGCAATGTTTGGACATGGCATGGCCATGCAGGATTACTAGCGCTGTTACTGCGAAACTTACTGGATAACGCCAAACGCTATGCCGGTGAAAATGCGGCTATCACGATTAAGATCAATCAAAACGCCATCAGCATTAGCGACAATGGCCCCGGCGTTCCACCCGAGGTACTGGCCCGCTTAGGTGAGCGCTTTTACCGGCCTCCCGGCCAAAGCCAGACGGGTGCCGGGCTGGGCTTATCCATCGTGCACAGGATTGCAGAATTACACCAGGCCAGCATCACCCTCGCCAGCGATCAGGGTTTTGAAGTCACAATCCGTCAGGAAAAATAAATGGCACATCAGCATCAGCACCCGCACGATCAGCCCGGCGGGCATAACGAGCACCACGACCACACCTTTGATCACGCCCATCATCATCACGACCATGGCAAGCCCAGCTCGCAAAAGCGGCTGCTGCTGGCTCTGATTATTACCGGCGGCTTTGGCATTGTAGAGTTAGTTGGCGGCATCATGACCGGCTCGCTGGCGCTGATTTCAGATGCGGGCCATATGTTTACCGACGCCGCAGCGCTGCTCTTAGCGCTGATTGCCAATTTGATCGGCCAGCGGCCCGCCAATGCAGACAACTCTTATGGCTACGCCAGGGCAGAGGTGATTGGCGCGCTGATCAACAGCCTTGTGATGATTGCGCTGGTGGTGTGGATTGTGGTGGAAGCGGTCAGCCGCTTAATGAATCCTCAGCCCGTAAACGGCATGGGCGTAATGATTATCGCGGTAATTGGCCTCGTCGTGAATATCATTTCGGCATGGCAGCTGTCGCACGATCACGATAATCTGAACAGCCGGGCGGCGATGATTCATGTACTGGGTGATTTACTGGGATCGGTTGCGGCGATTACCGCAGGTGCGGTGATTTACTTTACCGGCTGGAAGGCGATTGATCCGATTTTATCGGTGGTGGTATCCATGCTGATTCTGCGCTCTACCTGGAATCTGCTACGCCAGGCCACCCATGTTTTAATGGAGGGCGTGCCGCAGCACCTGAATCTGGAAGAAATTGGCGCCGCTCTGGCCTCTGAAAAGGGCGTGGTTCAGGTAAATGATCTGCATGTCTGGAATATATCCGGCGGCAAAGTGGCACTTTCAGCGCATATTGTGATCGAAAAGCCAGAAACATGGCCCTTGCAGCTGCAACATATCAACCATATGCTGAGCGAACATTACGGCATACAACATATTACCCTGCAAGCCACATGGTTTAGTATTCGTCCCACGCGTAGTATTCCTATTCGCCGGATTCCACACTGACAAGCAGACAAACAATATTTTCAGGATAAATATGCAACGTTTATTTCTTATGACCCTCCTTGCCCTGCCTTGCCTTGCCAGCGCATCTGAATACAGTAATACCACTCCGCCGGGCATAGAGCGGGATAGCGGAACAACATTTTCACGCTTACTTAAAGACGCACCACTGCCCACGCCTGAAGAAAAAGAATTCACCAAGCCAGACCCAAAGAAACTCGAAAAATGGCAGGAATTCAGCGCGAATTACGATTCCAGAATGAATAAATTTGAAATCGCGCTGGATGGCATTGTTGTGGGGCAGGACGATATTGTTCGCTATGCCGTGGCCGTAACCAGCAAGGGCAGCAAGGTCAGGAATGTCAGCTTTGAAGGGATTGATTGCAAAACCAGGCAATACCGCAGCTACGCCTATTTAAGCGGCGATCAGTGGCAAAACCTTAATCGCCCATGGGAGCTGATCTTTAAAGATAAGCGCAATGGCTATCAATACAAGCTGGCCAAAGAGTTTTGCTGGGGCGGATCGCCCTCATCGGCAGAAAAAATTGTCGATTCAATGACATCGAACGAGCCGCTTAAGATTGTTCGCTAGGGCCTGAACTCTCCGCCATAAATGCAGGGCATAAAAACCGCTTATGCCCTGCATCTTTATCCATAAAACAGACAAGACCTCAATTAGTCGTCAGGCAGACTTCAAGGCAAGTACTGGCTCTGCCCGATAGATACGAAACAACATCGCTCCTGACGAAATAGCAATAAACAAATACAGCAAAGCCAGTGGTAATAAACTGTCAATCGGTAATAAGCTGGAAAGATACATCACCAATCCGGCACATAACGTCAGCGAAAAGCCAAGTAAAGAGCTGGCCAATCCCGCCAGAGCAGGGTACATCGACACACTGCGGGCCATCATATTCGGAAAAATAACCCCTGAGAAAAAAGTAATCAGCAGGGTTGGAATAATCAGGCTGAATAGATTCAAACCCCATTGCAATGCAAGCGCCACCATTACAATACTAGTGAAAATATTAATCATAGCAGCGGAGCAACACAGGCGTGCGGCAGCAATACGCCCTGCAATAATCCGGTTACTAAATACCCCGGAGAAATAAGCCCCCCCCATAGCTAAGGCTACATTTCCAAAAAATACCGGTGAGCGATGCAATACATCCTGAACCATAAAGGGTGCGCATAAATTAAAACTTAACAATACGCCATAGCAAAGCCCCATAATTAAAAAACACAATTGAAACTCGCGATTGGCATAAATCATCTGCGAATTTTCAATAATCAATTTTAATTTAAGTGGAACCGTTTTTTTCAGAGACTCTTTCAGCCCGAAAAACACCATTAAAAATAATACTGCGCCATACGCAAGCAAAAAGTACAGACAAGACTGCCAACCCCAATGAATTTGCAATTGGGCCCCAAGCACAGGCGCAACAATGGGCCCCATTCCCCAGCCAATCACCATATACGTCATCACATGAGCCAGCTCCTTCCCTGTGAAGTGATCTGGCGCAAGCGCCTTCATCACTACAGAACCACAAGCAACGCCTAATCCCTGCACCACCCTTGCCGCAAGGAATAAGGCAAAGTGATCCGTCGAAAGTAAAAGCATACTCCCCAGCAAATAAAGCCCAAGCCCAAATAGTAAAGTGGATCTCCTTCCCCACGCATCCGCCAGAGGCCCGTAGAATAATTGCCCGATGGCAAAACTCAATAAATAGGCTGTTACGCTCAATTGAATTTGCTGCTGGCTAACACCAAAATCGTGCCGCATTGCTGGCAAGGCCGTGACATAAATATCAATTGCCATCTGCCCTATCGGCGACAGCATAATAATTAGGCACATCACCAGAGAAGGATGATTGGGGAGCTGCTTTTGCATATCAGCGCCCCTTATGCCGCAATCAAACGAAACTGCTGATCTGCAGCCTCTGCACCCTGCTTAACAGCAGAACACTTACGCCAGACTAAGTGGGTAGTCATTTGCTTACCTCGGAAAGATGAAGCCTGACATGTGCTTAGTTCAAGCCTGTCGCCTTGCAAATGAAGACGGCGAAGCAATGAGCAGCCAACCCAATTAGGAAAGAGGCTGGTTTGCATATGATGGGTAATCAAGCCACTAAAAGATTGCTCTGCAAGGTCATTAGCAGCAGGCTCAGTTTCCACCTCGTATAAACCTGAGTATGCAAAATAACTTGCGGCAGCAAGGCTTAACTCTGCTGCAGTTTTTTCATGCAGATTGTCTGAAGCAAAAAGCGGCCGCTCACTATCCATAATTTGCACAGACATATAGCCATCTGGCGTGTACATAATCATTCCCTTGGGTTGTTCTCCCATAGGAAAAGCAACGCTACCATCCTCAGCACGCTTCAGATAAGACTCAAGCACCCATGCTCCCGCCAATATTGCTTTCAAATTTACCACTTCAATCGTAAGCGCTCAGCCCTCCCACCTAGCCAGCTGCTTTAGCCTTCGTTATCTTGTGGGTTCTGATCTTTAACAAATGGCAGCAGCTCGTCAATTCGGCTATTGGGCCAAGTCGGGAGTTTTTCTAAT
>NZ_PDZG01000105.1 GCF_002735645.1 Iodobacter sp. BJB302 | reverse complement strand
CCCCAATCCCCTCCCCCAACCACCCCAACTGCTCCCTCTGCCCCAAATAAAAACTAGCATTCAGCCTGAGTTGATTACCCATCGGCCCGCCTTGGGGGTAGCAGAGCCAGCCGGGGGCGAAGTGGATTCCTTGGACCAGGGCTTTTTTTAATAGGGCGCTTAGGTCTATGGCTTGTGGCAGGGTGATCCACAGCAGGTAGCCACCTGCGGGGATTTCTACATGGGTGCCCGCGGGAAAGCAGGCGAGGATGTCGGCGCGCATGGCTTCAGTGCGTTTTTGTAATTCAGTGCGGAGTTTGGCGATGCTGCGGCTGTGTAAATCGCCCGCGAGTAAGGCAGCCAGCGCCAGTTGGCTGGGGAGTGGCGAGCTGAGTGAGCTGCAAAACTTGAGGGCGCGGATGCGATCGCTCCAGCGGCCCGGCTCTATCCAGCCAACTCGGTAACCAGGGGCGATGGTTTTGCTGAATGAGCAGCAATGCAGCACCAGGCCCAGCCTGTCGTAGGCTTTAAGCGGCAGCGGGGCGTTAGCAGCAAAGTGCAGGGCGCGGTAAGTGTCGTCTTCGATAATCGCCAACTGGTGTTGATAGGCTAGGTCGAGCAGCGCTTGTTTATCGGCCTCGGGCATGCAGCGCCCGCTGGGGTGCTGAAAATTGGGCATGACCAGCAAGGCGGTGATGGCTTGCTCTTGCAAGAGCGCCCCAAGCGCGGGCAAATCTAAATCAGGCTCAGAAGCAACTTCAATCACGCTAATCCCCATCTGACGAATCAGGCTAAGCACGCCAGGGAAAGCAGGTGTGACAACGGCAAGGCAGGGCTTACTAATGCCTTGCACTACGGCTTGAATTGCCAGCGATAAGGCTTCCATACCGCCACAGGTTACGATCAGGTTTTCCCAATGCAGATGCACGCCTTCGCTGTGATACATGCGGGCAATCTGGCGGCGCAGCTGATCTAAGCCCAGCATGGGCTGATGATTCAGTGCCTGCGGATAAGACGCCATGGCCCGCATTAATTCACGATTCAGGGCACGGGTATCGAGCAGCCCGGTATTGATAAAGGGCGAGCCCCAGGGCGCGGCAACGTTTTCTAACAGGCAGAGCGGATCGAACTCGCCAGCGGCCAGAGCATCCACCTTCTTGCCCTGCCCCGCCACAATCACCCTAAACGCCGCACGCGGCTCGGCCTCTGCATAAGCCAGCCGCTCCAGCTCGTAAAACGCTTTTTTGGCGGTGGTCATACTGACTTGGTGCGTTTGGCAAACCGAGCGCAAGGAGGGCAGCTTGTCGCCAAGCTGGTAATCCCCCCTGTCGATGGCAAGGGTAAAGAAGTCGATTAATTGCTGAAATTTACTCATACACTCAGGGCTGGATTGCGGCCTGACAGGCCGCTCAGCCATAGTGTAAAGCATTGGTAAATTTCGCCCCAACCTAGAAATGGTAGCTGGACAGGGTGAGTGGTGTGGATATTTGGCTTTCCAGCAAGGCGCGACGAAGCGGAATAGCATTCTATTCAATGAGGAGCAACGTAGCTGGGGAGCCAAAGAGCCGCGCTAATCATCCTGTAGCGGCACTCACCCGATAGCTAATTAAGTGAAGCAATGCCAAATCAAACAAAGTACGAGATAAATGTGAAGATCGAGCGGTCAGCTGCCATTTTTAGGTTCCATGTAAGGCCAGAAAACTGCTTGGTGCGCTGACTTTCCATGCGGGGTGGTTGCGGCTTTTGGCGGTGAAGACGATAGGCACGCTGCCGCTGGATTGGGCGACTTCCAGCCTTACCGTAATCTGCCGGTTGCTGCCTGCGGGCAGGGCAATCACAGGCTCGTCGCTATAGATTTCTACACCGGGCAAGCCCTCAACACTTAGCTCTAAATGCTGCTCGGTGGCCGAGCTGTTGCCCAGTTGCAGGGTGTAGCTGTTTTCCAGCCAGCCTCTGTCCGTTTCACGCGCAAGGATATTTCTGTCCCTTGCGATATCCAATTTGAGCGGCTGGCGCTGCAGCAGCGAAACACTGGTCAGCCCCAGTACCACCACCACAGCCAGGCCATAAAGTGCCGCCTTAGGGCGCAGCAGATGCTGCCAGCCCAAACTCACCACGCCGGGCTTGTGCATATTTTGCTCATTGGTAAAGCGAATCAGGCCGCGTGGTTTTTCTATTTTATCCATCACCACATCACAGGCATCAATACAGGCGGCGCAGCCTATGCACTCGTATTGCAGGCCTTGGCGGATATCAATGCCCACCGGGCAAACCTGCACGCAGATATTGCAGTTCACGCAATCGCCCTGCGGTGCAGCGGCTTTATGCTGAGCACCACGCGGCTCGCCACGCACTGCATCGTAAGCCACCACCAGGGTTTGCGAATCAAACATCGCACTTTGGAAGCGTGCATAGGGGCACATATGCTTACACACCTGCTCCCGCAGTAAGCCCGCCAGCACATAGGTAAAGCTGCCGTAGCTAAAAATCCACAGCCATTCAATTGGCCCAAAAGACAAGGTTGGCAAAGCGCCCGCCATATCGCGGATCGGGCTGAAATAGCCAACAAAACTAAAGCCGGTCCAAAAGCAAAACAGCAGCATCAGCGCGTGTTTGCTGGATTTGCGCAGCACTTTTTCTGCTGACCATGGTGCGGCATCCAGCTTGGCCCGCTGTGTATGGCTGCCCTCGGTCAGGCGATCTATCCACAGCATAATGGTGGAATACACAGTTTGCGGGCAGGCATAACCGCACCAGATGCGCCCGGAAAGCGTGCTCCAGAAAAACAGCGCAAACGCCCCCGCCATCATCAGCGCCATTAAATAGATAAAATCCTGCGGCCAAAAATTAAAGCCAAACACAAAAAACTGCTGCCGCGCCAGATCAAACCACACCGCCTGCTGCCCCTGCCAGTTAAGCCAGGGCAGGCCAAAGAAAATCAGCTGGGTAATGATGATCATCAGCACCCGCCAATTATTAAACCGCCCCTTAGTCAGGCGCGGATAAAATTGTATGGGCATGGCTTTAACAGGCTTGGCAGACATGGCACAAATCCAATCAGCAAAAGCCACTTTATAAGGTGGAACGCCTCTGAAACAAAGACACAGGCAGGCACAGATAAAGGTACACAGGGCCAAGCTGCCCCGCCCACAAAAAATGCCAAATTTCACCAATGACAGTGTCACGCTTCTGCAGTAGGCTGCCGATTGATTCAGATTAACGCAAAAAATATCACTGCTTTTTAATACTATTAGTAAGAATTTATAATGACAGGAATTTAATTGTGCTTAAAATAAATTTATTCATTCTTATGATTACAGCGGTCATTTCAGCAGGTGCAATGGCGCAATCCCCGAAAGCAAAAAAAATACTTATCTATAACGGCCCAGGCACTTGCCAGGGATGCCCGGAAGCCATTAGCAGCCTATTAAAAAAAGCTGGCTTTAATACTCAATATATAAAGCCCGGCCAGCTTACTAAAAAAAACTTTGAAAAAACAGCCATGTATGTGCAGCCGGGCGGCAGCGATGATGCAAGTGAGGTCATCAACGCGCTAAGTAAAAATGAAATAAAAAATTTAAAAAGTTTTGTATTTAATGGCGGCAAATATTTAGGAATATGCTCTGGCGGGTATCTGGCTGGCCAGCATATTGTTGATAAGGACACCATTAATTCTTTCGGCTTATTACCCACCACGGTTTATGAAGAACAGGAAGATCCGGATTCGAAAATTGAAAGAATAAACTGGAAAAATAAAAAACTATCCGTTTATTTTCAATCCGGCCCGGCATTTAATTTAAAACACCTTCCCAATGCTGATATTTGGGCTATATATACAAAAACCGGCAATGGTGCGGCTTTAATTAATAAGTACGGCCACGGTAAAGTGGGCGTCATTGGCCCGCATTTAGAAGCCACAGAAGATTGGTTTGATGATAGTGACCTGGAATCCCCCGGCCTGAGCCATCATTTACTGATGGATTTTATTAACACATTGTTGCAAGATAAAAATATTTTAAAACGCATCATTCTGAATGGATAAATGCTGTTGGCGTAGCCGGGCATTTGCCCTCTCCGGTGCAGATCACCTGATGCTGTGAATGCCTCACAAAGGATTAAAAACAGGACCCCCATGTACTCAGCCGAAACACTGGAATTTGCTCAGCATAAAGAGAATGAAGCAGAAAAATTAGCTTACCGTTTCCACGCCGAAAAAAGCATGGATGGCCGGGACCGCGATAACTATATGCGCGATTACGCCCGCGTTTTGTATTGCTCATCTTTTCGCCGCCTGCAAGGCAAGATGCAGCTGCTCAGCGTAAACAACACTAAATTCAGCCGCAACCGCCTGACGCACAGCTTAGAAGTGGCCCAGATTGCCCGCAGCATTGCCATGGATTTAGGCCTGAAGCACCCGGCCGTTACCGAAACCTGCGCGCTGATCCATGATATTGGCAACCCGCCATTTGGCCACCATGGCGAGCGGGTTTTGCATTTGCTGGCAAAAGATGTAGGCGGCTATGAAGGCAATGCTCAGGCATTCAGAATTGTGCACAATTTAGAAACCAAGAGTATTCATTACTCTGGCCTGAATTTAACCCTGCGCACGATTTGGGGCACGATTAAATACTTTCATACCTCGGCAGAAAACCCGAATAAATTTCTTTACGATGACAATTACATTTTTTTAAAAGAACAATTAGATAAAAACAATATTACCGACACCAAAAGCATAGACGCGCAAATCATGGATATTGCCGACGAAATCGCCTATGCTGCGCATGATTTAGAAGACGCTATTAATGCCGATATGGTGGATATGGGCGAGCTGCTTTACGCTTTTAAAATCAGCGAAAAATACAGCGATGCTTATGACACCTTTAAAGAGATTATTGAATCCTGCCAGAAAGAAGCCGGGGACGCTTATTTAATGCGCACCTCAGAAGAATTCTCTTACATCTTTATTAAAGAACTGACATCCACCATTATCAACACACTATGTAAAGATATTGCCGTGGTAAACAATAATGGTATTGAGGAAATTGGCTATCTGCACCACGCCAAGCTGGCAGCAGGCCTGAAGAATGTTCTGTCTAAAATGATTCTTAAAAAGAAAAGCATACTTCAGTATGAAAAACGCGGTGAGAATATTATTCGCGGCTTGTTTCAGGTTTATTCTGATGAGCAATATAATCCGGATCTGCAACTCTTCCCCGCCGAATTGCGCTACCGCGTGGGCAAGGAAAACAGAATCCGCCTGATTACCGATTATATCTCCGGCACCATGGATGCCTTTGCCACGCAGGAATATATTAAATACTTTGGTGAATCTGAATACAATAAATTGTATAAAAACCATATCGCGCCATAGGCAGGCCTGATTTTTCATTTCAGCTCCGCTGGGAATCCTTTACTAAACAGGGGTTCCCAATAAAAACATTCAGGTTTAGCCCTTAAACCAGGCTGATATCAATACTGCACAGCGTTTCGCACACCTTCTGATTAAAACACCATCCCCTGTTCAGCCATGCAATGTGCAGCACCCGGCATCTTCCAATAAGCACTATGAAGTACAGACATTCATTTACAACTTGCCTAATTTAAAAAAGGAAAACGAATCAATCAGCAAAGAGCCCACATTGACGAATACTCAACGCACTCTTTTATCTGCCCTGCTTGCTGGCTTTAGCGTGGCAGGCACAGCTGCAGATACCAAGCCAGCCCCGCCCGTGATGCAGCAATCGATGGAAGATCAGTCCCGCCGCATGATGCAGGAAAACGCGGACAGGTTTCGCAGCATTGTGAATGATCACCGCATGCGTCAGCTTAAAAATGATGACAGCCCCCTGCCAGGCCCCCCAGCCGCCACCATGCAGGAATTTGATTGCCTTGCCATCAAAGGGCTGAAGCTGGCGGGCATTTCACTGCTAAGCCATGCAGAAGTGAATGCGCTGGAGCGGCCCGATACCGAATGCCTGAGCAATCATGATATCAATCGTTTTATTCAGGCGCTCACCACGCTTTATGTGCAAAAAGGCTATATTGCCGCGCGCATTTTGGCATCCGGGCCAGATGCAGAAGGAGTATTAACGCTCAGGGCCGTAGAAGGCCATGTTGAAGCCATCCAAAGCACCGACCGCCGCCTGAACACGGCCACTTTGTTTCCGGATGTGATCGGGCAGCCGCTGAATATCAAAGATATTGATCAGGGGCTGGATCAGGCCAATCGCTTGCAATCCAACCATGCCACAGCCGATATTCTGCCAGGGGAGGCTCAGGGCGGCTCGGTTCTGCTGCTGCGTAATCCAGAATCCCAAGCCTGGCATGGCGGGATATCAATTAATAATGGCGGGCAGGAATCAACCGGCGAGTGGATTGCAGGCATCAATGCATCATGGGACAGCCCATTTGCAGCATCTGATTTCATCAGCGTATCCAGCCAAAGCAGCACCGATAATCCCAATACCCGCTATAGCCGCAGCAGCTCTTTGTTTTACTCCCTGCCCTATGGCTACTGGACGCTCAGCGCTTTTGCCAGTGAATCCCGCTATCTAAATACCCAGCAGTTAAATATCTATGCAGTGCAGCTTTCTGGCGAATCCAGCCAGAGTGGCATACGGCTTGATCGGGTGCTCGCCCGCAGCCAGCACGGCACCAGCACGGCCAGTGTGCAGCTCAGCCATAAGCGCTCGGATAATTATTTTGCAGATGGCTGGCTGGATATCAGCAGCCCCAAGCTCACCGTGCTGGAGCTGGGTTTTAACCAGATGTTGATCAGCGGCAGCGGCATCTGGGTGCTGGATGCATCGCTGGAAAAAGGCCTCACCTGGTTTGGTGCAGATCAGGAGCGGCCCATCGCAGACTGGCCCACGCCAGAATTCACCAAGGCCAAATTAGGGATCAAGTTATATCGAAATTTTGTTATCGCAGAGCAAGCCATCAGCCTGCAAAGCAGCTGGAGCTGGCAAGGCAGCCGTGATCGCCTGCCCGCTATCGAGCAATTAGAGCTGGCCAGCCAGTCGGCAATACATGGCTTTAAACGTAATTCTTTATCTGGCGATACAGGCTGGTATTGGCGCAATACCCTGTCTGCCCGCCTGCCTGTGGCGGACGCTTATTTAAGCCCAAGAATCGGCATCGATGCCGGGCGGGTTTTACAAACCAACCTTGGCTATCAAAACCTCGCCGGAATGACGCTGGGTTTAAGCCTGAATATGCAGGATATAAATATCGATTTGGAATACAACCGGGCACTTTATATGCCGGATGAATTTAAATATGAAGAAGGCCAGATGATTGCCAGATTTAGCTGGCAGTTTTAAAGCGGCTTTTCTCTCAAAGATAGGGTGGGCAAGTTTTTAGTCCCACACGTGCCCACCCTACACAGCTTTTTGGCACTCGCCCTTAAATCAATCTAATTCCTCCCCTCAAAAGCCAATCTGCAATATTCACAAAGTACATCTGCAAGAAGCATAAATTTGCGGCGACTAAGCGTTTGCAAAGAACAATGAGTCTTAATCACCCCATATTTTGCCTGTTTTCAAAAAAAAATGACTTTTAGTGTGAATACCCTATTAGGCAAGCCATACAAGGCTGTATTAGCCTTTACTAATAGCATCTTCAAAACATTTTTTTTGCGATAAACCATGTGGTGATTAGCACTCTGCTCAACAAACTCAAGAGGCACGAATAATGAACTTTAATCTATCAATCAGCGGCAAAATTTCTGCCGCACTCATTATGGCCTTTGTGCTGACAGAGAATGTATCAGCCAACGGGATTGTAACCGGGGGCGATGCCGCTAAGCAGGCGCAAATCAGCACTGCAAATAATGGCGCAGCCGTGGTGAATATTGTTGCACCCAGTGCAAGCGGTTTATCGCATAACCAATTTAAAGACTTTAATGTAGGCACAGCCGGGGCTGTTTTAAATAACTCCACCATTGCCGGGCAATCGCAATTGGCGGGGCAGCTTAATGCCAACAGCCAATTGGGCAATCAGGCCGCTAAAGTCATTTTAAATGAAGTGGTCAGCCGCAATCCATCCTTGCTATTAGGCAAGCAAGAAATCTTTGGTATGGCTGCCGATTATGTATTGGCCAATCCCAATGGCATTAGCTGCGATGGCTGCGGCTTTATCAATACCCCCCGTGCTTCATTATTGGTGGGTAATGCCAATGTGCAAAATGGCCAGATCCAGTCATTGGAAACCGCAAAAAATAATAATCTTTTGCAGGTAAAAACCGGCGGCGCGTATGGCGAAAAGGTATTGGATTTAATTGCTCCGCGTATTGATGTGCGTGGCAATGTGCTGGCTAAAAATGCCGTCAATGCAGTGGCTGGTTTTAATAGCGTGGCTTTCGATCATTCTGTGGATAGCATCAGCGGCAAAATGCTCAGCACCAGTACCGCCCCTACAATTAGTGGCTCTTTAGATAGCTATTACCTTGGTGCCATTCAGGCGGGGCGGGTTAATCTGATTAGCACCGCAGCGGGTGCCGGGGTCAATATCACAGGCCAAGTTCAGGGGCAGGAAGCGCTTAATATTGAAAGCGCGGGCAAGCTGGCGCTTAATGCGGCTCAGCTCAAAGGCAAGACCATTGCACTGCAAGCCCAGGATATTGAAAGCAGCGGCAAGATCAGTACTAAAAACACGCAAGACCAAAGCCATGATGAAAGCTGGTTTATCTGGAAAACCGGCGAAACCGATAAAAAATCCGCCAGCAGCAAAAGCAGTATTGAGCGCAGCAGCATTCAGGGCGATGAGGTCCAGATCAAGGCCAGCAATACCGCAACGCTCGCCGCGACTGATATCGACAGCAATAACCTAAATCTCAGTGCTGCCAGGGTTAATTTGGATGGCCAGTTGCTCAGTAATAGCGAAAGCAGCAGCAGTAATGAATGGAAAAACTCCTGGGCGTATAACAAGGCCGAATCCAGCAGCACAGAGCAGCAAATTGGCACGCGGATCAAGGCCCGAAATGATGTTCAGATCAGCGCCACCGCAGGTGATCTGAATCTAAAAGGCAGCAGCATTCAGGCCGCAAACCAGTTAGAGCTGGCTGCCAGCGGCAATATCGCCCTGGCTGGTTTAACAGAGCGTGATAGCAAATCGGATAAGGGCAATCGTAAAAACGATGGTGCCAGCCTGCAAACCGGCTCATGGGATAACAGCAGCAGCAACGAGCGCCTGGTGAGCACGGCATTGCAAAGCGGTAAATCGCTGATCATTAATGCAGCAGGCAATATCGATGCCACAGGCGCACAGATTAATGCCGGAGCAGACAGCCAGATTGCAGCCAAAGGCACGCTTAATATCGCCACACAGGCCATTGCCAACAGCAGCCAGACTCAAAACCAGCAAAAATACTGGGGCGGAATTGGCGGCGGGGGCGAGAAAAACAATGGCACAGATCAAAGCATTAATGTGCGCTCCAATATTAATAGCGCAGGCAAACTCAGCCTGATTGGCGAACAAGGTATTCGCGTGAATGGCAGCACCGTTAAAGCTAAACAAGGCGCTTATGCCCAAGCTACAGCGGGCGGCGTTATCATTGATAGCGCGCGTGATTTAAGCAAAACCAGCGTCGATCAGCGTAATGGCACGGTGTTTAATATCACCAGCAGCTCCAATCAAAGCAAAAGCAGCGTTGAAACCAATCAGGCATCTGCTTTGCAATCTGATGCAGATTTAAACATCGTTTCGGCCCAGGATATCGCGATCATTGGCAGCAATATCAAGGCTAAAGATCAGCTTAGCCTTGCGGCCAAAGGCAATGTTGATATCAGCAGCGCCGCAAATACCGAAACCAGCAAGGGCACAGAAACCAAGCTGGAAGTGAACGGCTACGCCAAAGAACAAAGCGATAAGCAATACCGTGCTGGCGTGCGCATTGAGCACACCGAAACCAAAACCGATATCGAAAAAACCACCAACACCGGCTCAGCAGTCAGTGGCGGCAGTATCAGCGTAAATGCTGGCAACGATGTGGCCATTAAAGGCTCTGCCCCAATGCTGTTCACTTTATAGTCAAATGATGGATAATTGATAGATAATTTCTTTTTTTCATTAATCATGAAGTATGGCGAGCAGAGCTGCACATTTGGAAGATTCGATTCGAATATC
>NZ_PDZG01000104.1 GCF_002735645.1 Iodobacter sp. BJB302 | reverse complement strand
TACATCCATTACTATAACCACGACCGAATCAAACTGAAGTTAAAAGGGCTGAGTCCTGTGCAATACAGAACCCAGCCCTTGAGCGCCTAGCTTTTATACTGTCCAACTAATTGGGGTCAGTTCACACCGGGGCTTTTTTCCAGCAACTTTTCCCACAAAGAAAATGGCAAAGCTTACATATCAATATGTTTAATTAATTTGGTCGGGCCATATTGATCATCAAAGCCATAGCTATCGACTTCAACTTTGCCACTGGCACGCACTTTGACCAGCGCCCATGCATAAAAACGATCTTCAGGCAGACTGGTTTCGCCCACATCCGCACTATAGGGGGATCCGCCAGAGCCCACCATCACTTGCCACGCCTTGCCGCCCTTATTCTTTGTGGGCTGCACTGCATTATATATATGCTCGTGCCCGCAGAAATAGATGGCATCAGCGTCTTCAATCACCTGCCAAAACGCCTGCTGATGCTCAGGAAATTTATCCAGGCCTTCCAGCTCTATGCCTGCTTTATAAAAATAGGTGTAAGCCGGTTTGTGGCCAAACACAAATTGGCGCTTTGCGCCGCGAGCCTTAGCCTGAGCCAGATCATCCTTCAGCCAGGCCACCGGCGCATGGCCATCGTTGCCCACTGGATCGGTATTGATCACGGCAAAGTGCACGCCTGCAAAATCAAAAGAATAGGAAAGCTGAGACTGATCGGTGCTGATTTTGTCTGCACTGCCAATTTGCGGTGCATTTTTGGGATTAAATGCGCTGAAATGACTCCCAACGGCGTTTTTCCAACGCGCGGCATCCACAATCAAATCACCCATATTCTCGCGCCAGCTGTCTTCATTACTTTGGCGGGCGATTTTCTTAGTTTTGCCGTCTTCTTTGAATTTTTCCTGCACTTCATGATTACCCGGCACCGGCACCACATAAGTACCGCCTTCCTGCAAGCCGGTCACCATCCCCCGCCAATAGGCATACTGGCGGTTTAACTCAGCTTTATTAGTGGTGTAGCCCATGATCATATCGCCATTAAAAAACAGCGCATGCGGCTTTTGCTGCTGAATTTCACGCAGTATCCGCGACCATGCTTTGGTACTTTGCAGCCAGATACGATCCTGGCCATTCAGAATATTGGAAGGCTCGGCACGGGAATCCCCCACCGTTGCAAACGATGCCACAACCGGATCAGCCTCAGCCGCAAAGCCTGGCAGTGGTGAGCAGAACAGTAAGCCCGCAAAAACAGCAGAAAGTTTCATCAGTGATTTTCCTTGTAAGCTTCAGATACTAACCATCACGAATGACACTGCAGTGACAGCCAGGGCGCAGTGCCATGCAGATCTGATCTGACCTGTTTAAGAAAAAACACTGCCGGAGCGGCTTTCGCCAGCAAAGCCGCTCCTAAAAAAACTTATATTTTATTATCTAAGCTTGCGAGGTTTACCCCTCGCCCCTTAAGCTGCAGCGCCCAACAAACGCAGCACAGCCATTGCACCCAGACGGGTATTGTCCCCAGCCAGCCAAAGCGATACACCCTGGCCGCTGGCGCGCACACGACTCACCCAAACCTTGTCACCGCCGATCACATCCTGCGGCGTAACCAAGCCAGCTGCGCCTTGTGCTTCTAACAAATAAACGCCTTCTGCATCAGTTAATGCCGCTTTCAGCGTATTTAGAGTGACATCCTCAGCAAAACGCACATTCAGGCTAATGCCATGACCAAAGAACATCGGCACACGGGTGCAAGTCAGCGACATTGGCACATCTACACATACGCTGCCGACCTCTGTAATGATGCGCATCTCTTCAGCCGTTGCACCATATTCATCCACAGCGCCAATTGAAGGATGCAAATTAAACGCCATCCGTTTTGCGTAGTGGGCGATCTGCACTTCACTTTGTGCGAACAAAGCGCGTGTTTGCTCCGACAACTCATCAATACCCTGCTTACCATCTTGCGAAACCGACAACATCGCCGTTACGGTTAAGCCCGAGAAAGGTGCTGCTTTAGCCAGCGCTTTTAACACCGGCAATAAAATAGTTGTTACTTCATGTGGCATACGTGCCACGCCACCGCGCTTCAGGCGCGTATCCGGCTCGGCCAAAGGCACATCAGCCCCGCCACTTAAATCAACCACCGCCGCGCCAGCTTCTGCGGCAATTTTGGCGTAACGAATGGCGCATGCCGGATCTTCCCCGCAGAACACCACTAAATCAGGCACTTCCCAATTGAATTCATCCACGCCCAGGATGGGAAAATCCTGGCCACGAAACTCGACCATCTCGCCTTCATCTGTCACCGCCAAAGGAAAAAAGGTGGAGAAAGACTGCGATGTTGCACCCAGCACTTCTAATAAAGTCTCGCCCGAAGTGCTATTTGCCCCGACAACAGCCAGAGAAAGCGGTTTTACAGCCATGATCAAATCCTTTGAAAATATAAAAATACAAAAACCAAAATCTGCAGACACAAAGCGCACGGTTAAACAACACAGAGGGTAAACCAGAAAAAATGCACTCATCCCTGGCGGCATTGCGCTTCACATCAGGCTTTAGCCACGTTGCTCGTACTTGCCGTGAACGATAAGCGGTACTGTCATAAAACAAACAGGGCGCAATATGCGCCCTGCTTATCCATGCGTCCAGCCTAATATTTTACAAAGCTGCGACTACCGCATCGCCCATTTCTGAGCAGCATACCTTTGTGGTACCCGCTTCAAAAATATCAGCGGTACGTAAACCATCAGCCAGTACTTTTTTCACCGCGTTTTCAATCCGCTGCGCCACTGCTTCTAAATTAAAACTGTAGCGCATCATCATCGCCACCGACAAAATCGTCGCCAATGGATTCGCCAGATTCTTACCGGCAATATCCGGCGCTGAGCCGTGGCTTGGCTCGTACAAGCCTTTATTATTAGCATCCAGGGACGCAGAAGGCAGCATGCCGATCGAGCCAGTCAGCATCGATGCTTCATCGCTCAGAATATCGCCAAAGATATTACCCGTAACCATTACATCAAATTGCTTAGGATTACGTACCAATTGCATGGCTGCGTTATCCACATACATATGGCTGAGTGTCACCTCAGGATATTCCTTAGCCACATCGGTCATGATTTCTTTCCAAAACTCGGTGGTTTCCAGCACATTGGCCTTATCCACCGAACACAATTTTTTATTGCGCTTCATCGCAATACCGAAAGCCACATGGGCAATGCGGCGCACTTCTGATTCGGCGTAGAGCATGGTATTAAAGCCTTCACGCTCACCCGCTGCGTTGACGCGAATACCACGAGGCTGCCCAAAGTAGATATCCCCCGTCAGCTCGCGCACGATCATGATATCTAAACCACTGACCACTTCTGGTTTGAGTGTGGAAGCATTCGCCAGCTCAGGGTAAAGAATCGCCGGGCGTAAATTAGCAAAGAGGTTTAAATCTTTACGAATCGCCAGCAAACCACGCTCCGGGCGCAGCGGGCGATCCAGGTTATCGTAAGCAGGGCCGCCTACTGCACCCAACAACACCGCATCGGCCTCACGCGCTAATTTTTGCGTGACTTCCGGATAAGGCGAGCCATACTGCTCGTAAGCAGCACCACCCAAAGGCGCTTCTTCAAGCGTGATCGCCAAGCCTTCTTTTTGCAGCACTTCCAATACTTTACGGGCTTCTCTGATAATTTCCGGGCCAATGCCATCGCCTGGCAATACTGCAATCTTCATACCAATCAACCTTTTGCTAGTCTTTAAATAGAAATACAAGCGCAGCGGACATTTACGCACAAAGCACCGGTGATTTCTGATGCCCATGCTTGCGGCACATAAAAACACACAGGTTTACTTTGGCGAAAGCCTTATAAAGTCTTATTGAACAGACACAATGCGAGTAAAGATTCGCTCCAGATCTTACCTGCTATCGGCAAAGACGCCAACGCAAGCGGGCAGGCTTTTGCTGATAGCCGCCCGATACCAAAGCAAAAAACACCACCCCTTGCCATTTATACCTGCAAACAACAGACAGAACGGCACGTAAATCTGTGCTGCCTAAACTGGAACACGGCAACTCCAAAGCAGCAAAAAATGGCAATCACCGACTGGCCCGAAGACGAGCGCCCCAGAGAAAAACTACTGGCCCATGGCGCAGAATATCTTAGTGATGCTGAACTTCTGGCGCTTTTCTTGCGTGTGGGCGTCAAAGGCAAAAGCGCAGTCGATCTGGCACGGGATCTGCTAATGTATTTTGGCTCTTTAGAACAACTTTTTCAGGCCCCGCACAATGCACTTTGCCAGGTTCACGGCATGGGCTCAGCTAAATATTGTCAATTACAAGCCGTATTAGAGATGTCCAAGCGTGCTCTCCAGGAAGAGCTGCGCAAAGCAGATGCGTTTACCTCGCCCGCTTCCGTCAAAGCTTTTTTAAAATTACGGCTTCGTGGTTTAGACCACGAAGAATTTCACGCCCTGTTTTTAAACACAGCCCATCAGCTGATTAGTGCAGAAACTTTATTTAAAGGCTCGCTGTCGGAAACACGAATATATCCGCGCGAAGTGGCAAGGCGTGCTTTGGCCCTGAATGCCGCAGCAGTTATTGTGGCGCATAACCACCCTTCAGGCAGCCCGCAGCCATCAGATGCTGACATCCATATCACCCAGCAATTACGCAATACACTGGAAATCATCGATGTAAGCTTACTGGATCACTGCATTATTGCCGCACATCAGGTCATCTCGATGGCAGAACTCGGCCTGGTCTAAAAAAGCTCCGGAGCAAACCGATACAGCGGCATACTCCGGAGCCGCCACCATGCGTATCACTCAAAGCCAGGTCAGCCTCAGCGCTGAGCGACAGTTTTCTGCAGAGCAATCATCAACGCTACGCCTGCAGAGCGCCCCAGCCCCCAGCACCGAAGTCACCCTTTCTCCGGCAGCGCATCAGCCACGCTCCCTCAACCACATGGACCAGCATGTTTCACTAATTAAAAGCTTACTGGAAAGTATTTTGGGCTACGAAATAAAATTCTGGGGTTTTGACGGAGAGCTGACACCACCAGAGACTCCATCTTCATCCCCGCAAGCTGAATCAGCAGGCTTTTCATTAGAAACAAAATATACCTACGCAGAAACTGAAAACGCCCAGTTTCAGGCCAAAGGAAAAGTAAAAACCGCCACGGGCATGGAAATCCAATTTTCCACCGAACTCTCTTTAAGCCGCAGCTATGCGTTTTCCAGCCAGACAGAAATCTACTCAGGCAGCATGGCGAGGCCACAAAAAGACCCGCTTATTCTTAATTACGCTGCGGCAGCAGCCACACTCTCTGATCAGAAATTTAACTTTGACCTCAGCAGTGATGGCAGGCCGCAAGAAATCAGCCTGCTCAGACAAGGCAGCGCCTTTCTTGCTTTGGATCGGAATGAAGACGGAAAAATAAACCAGGGAAGCGAGTTGTTTGGAGCACAAAGCGGTGATGGCTTTGCTGATTTAGCTCAATACGACAACGATCAGAATGGCTGGATCGATGAAGGGGATGCCGTATTTGCGCATTTAAAGCTCTGGATAAAAGACGACAGCGGCCAGGATCAGCTTGTTCCGCTGAGCGATAAGGGAATAGGCGCACTTTTTCTGGGCCATGCCCAGGCCCGCTTTAACTTAAACAATTCAAGCAATGAAACGCTGGGGCAGATCCGCTCTTCAGGCATTTATCTGAGAGAAGATGGCAGCGGCGGCAGTATGCAGCAAATCGATCTTGCCGTTTAAGCGTAACAAGATCTTAAACTAAGAGGCGCAAACTGTTCTGTTGCGCCTTTGATACAGCTCATCACAGTTTGCGGAAATTCGATTGCGACGGTAATAGTGAATAGCCTCTAATAAGGCAGGCATCGGCCTGCTGAAGCAATAATTCACACCAAGGAATAGAGACATGACTATTGCACGTTACAGCCTTATCGCGGCTGCCATTCTGACTCTTGGCGCCTGTGGAAAACAAGAAGCCCCCAAAGAAGTGGCCAGTCAGGCCGCAGCTGAAACCGCTCAGCCCGCCGCAAGCAACAGCGGGGACACCGTAAAAATAGCTCACTCCGCACCGCTTACCGGTAATAACGCTCACTTTGGTAAAGACAACGAAAATGGTACACGCATGGCCATCGACGAAGTCAATGCAGAAGGCGGTGCAGATATTGGCGGTAAGAAAGTTAAATTTGAACTGGTTTCAGAAGACGACCAGGCCGACCCTAAAACAGCTACAACAGTGGCACAACGCTTTGTTGATATGAAAGTAGCCGGCATTATTGGCCATATGAATTCCGGCACCACCATTCCAGCGTCCAAAATTTATGCTGATGCCGGCATCCCGCAAATTTCCCCTTCAGCCACTGCTGTGGCTTACACAGCCCAGGGCTTTAAATCAGCTTTCCGCGTAATGAGCAATGATGCTCAGCAGGGGAAGGTACTCGGTGACTTTGCGGTTAAAAAGCTAGCGGCAAAGAAAGTCGCCATTATCGACGACCGTACCGCTTACGGCCAGGGCTTAGCAGATGAGTTTGAAAAAGCAGCCAAAGCCGCTGGCGCTGAAGTAGTTAAACGCGAATTTACCACCAATCAGGAAACCGACTTTAATGCCATTCTGACCAGCATTAAGGGCGCAAAGCCTGACCTGGTCTTTTATGGCGGGATGGATGCGCAGGCTGCTCCACTGAAAAAACAAGCCAAAAAACTCGGCATTGCGGCAAAAATCATGGGGGGCGATGGCACGCAAACCCCGGAATTTATCAAACTGGCGGGTGCTGATTCTGAAGGCATGGTGTCTTCAAGCCCTGGTCAGTCTAAAGAAAGCATGCCTGGCGGCACTGAATTTTTAACTAAATTCAAAGCAAAGTTTGGTGTGGATGTTAACCTTTATGCGCCTTACAACTATGACGCTACTAAAGTCATGATTGAAGCCATGAAAAAAGCAGGCTCGGTTGATCCTGCCAAATACCTACCTGAGCTGCACAAAATCGAATACAAAGGCGTTACTGGCATCATCAGCTTTGATGAGAAAGGCGACATCAAAAACGGCCCGATTACGGTCTACCAGGTGAAGGGTGGGAAGTGGGAAGTGATCGAAGTCGTTGCAGGCGAAGCAAAGTAAGAGTCATAATGGCGTAATCTAAAAAGGCGACCCTTGCGTCGCCTTTTTTTTAAAACGACAGCCTTGGATTCGCTAGCGAATAGCCCTGCCTTGAACTAGGATAAAGACGGCATTCACATAGAAATGCATGCAATACGGGAGAGCAAGACCATGAAACTTGAAGAAGTCTTCGAACAAACGCACAAGCTGCCGACCATACCCAAGGTTGTTCAAGAGCTCATCGATAGCTTTAGTAAAGACGATATCGACATCGAGACCATCGCAAAAAAAATTGCACTCGATCAGGTCATCACCGCTAAAGTACTGCGCCTGGCTAATTCAGCTCATTTTGGCGCTTCCAGACAAATTGCATCCGTCAACGAGGCCGTGGTTGTCCTTGGCTTTAACACGGTTCGTACCTTAGTGGTTGCCTCAGGGGTCACCGGTGCTTTTATTACAACACCGGGCTTTGATCGTAAGCGTTTCTGGAAACACAGCCTGCGTGTGGCCACGCTGGCCAAATGGCTGTCCAAACATGCCAAATATAATGGTGAAATCGCTTTTACCACCGGCATGATTCATAGCATCGGCGAAATGCTTATTCATATTGTGGCCCCCGAGCTAGCCGCAAAAATTGATCAGTATGTCGATAATGGTGCTGCAGACCGGGTTGCTTTAGAAACAAATAATATTGGCTTTGATTATGTCATGGTGGGTGAAGAATTAGCCCGCCGCTGGAATTTTCCGGTTGAAATTCAAATGGCCGTTAAATACCAAAACACCCCGGATGATCAGCAGCCCGCTTCTAAATTAAGCCATATCCTGTACTTGGCCCTGCATCTGACCAAAAATGAAGAAAGCTGCGTAGATACAAAAGCACTTGCTGCCAGCCTGCCCGCCTCCTCACTTGATGTCCTTGCCCTTGATACGGATGCCCTTGGCGTTCACTTGGCAGAGATTAAAGACCTCGCATCAGGCATGGAAGAAATGATAGGCTGAGGCCACCCTGCACAGTATTTATTCATCATTAAAAAGCCGGCCAATTCGCCGGTTTTTTAATGGCATTTGCAGCGCACTGATGATGGTTTGAATCATTTAATTCGCAGCTACATACTTCTTTTTAATCAAAAAAACTTTGCGTTTAAAATGCGGGATAAGCCTGATATTCAAATCATAAGGCAGCACTTAGTCTTGTCTTGCCGGATGCTTAAAAGCAGAGAATCGGTAAACCACCCAAAGCGGAGATTTAACATGTTCAGCAAAAAAAATATAATTCTATTGCTCGCCAGTGCCACGCTGTTTGTTACTCCTGTATATGCTGCAAAAGTTTATCAAGTTGCAACTGACGCAGCTTATGCACCGTTTGAATCCGTAAATGATAAAAAAGAAATTGTCGGCTTCGATATGGATGTGATTAAAGCTGTTGCGCTTAAAGCGGGCATCGAAGTTCAGCTGCACAACACGCCTTGGGAAGGTATTTTTGCGACGCTTAGCTCAGGTGATCGCGATTTAGTCGCCTCTGCAGTGACTATTACGCCAGAGCGCAAACAGAGCATGGATTTTTCAGACCCTTACTTTGAAGCCAAACAACTTATTGCCGTGGGTAAAAAAAGTAATATCAATAATTTCTCCGCTCTGAAAGGCAAAAAAGTAGGGGTTCAAACCGGCACAACCGGTGATGAAATCGTGCAAAAGCTGCTGGGCAAGACCAGCCCTAACATCAAACGCTTTGAATCAACCCCGCTTGCCATTAAAGAATTACTCAATGGCGGTGTAGATGCTGTTGTGGCGGATAATGGCGTAGTCATTAACTTTATCGCCAATAACAAGTCTTCCAGCCTAAAAACCATCGACGATGCAACCTTCGCAAAAGAATTCTATGGCTTTGCTGTAAAGAAAGGTAATAAAGAACTGCTGGAGAAGTTAAACAAAGGCATTGCCGCAATTAAAGCCGATGGTACTTACGACAAAATCCACAAGAAATACTTCGGTAATTAAGCTTAATCATTTAAAATCGAAGCTATATCTTTCAGAAGCGCAATCCTGCTGGGCTTGCGCTTTTTTATTCCGCAATCAGAATATGGCATGACAATGGATTTCATTACCTTTTGGCAACAGATGCAAACCGCCGTTCCCATTCTTTCTAATTTTCAATTACAGATTGTTTGGGAATATCGCTCACTCTTTATCGATGGCATGAAGATGACCATCGGCATTACCCTGATTGCGGTCGTTTTTGGTACGCTGATCGGCTTATTTGCGGGGATGGCCCGCTTGGCAGATGTAAAACATGGCCTGTGGAAATACCCGGTTCGTTTTCTGGTTCGCTGGCCTTCTTCGGCCTACGTCACTTTTTTTCGCGGCACGCCTTTATTTGTGCAAATTTTGCTAACCCACTTTGCCGTCATGCCCATGTTGGTTCACCCAACAGATGGCCTGCTGATTAATGGCGATTTGGCCTCTACGCTTCGCCAAGATTACGGCGCGTTTATGTCAGGTCTTGTGGCACTTACCCTCAATGCGGGCGCTTATATCACCGAGATTTTCCGTGCGGGGATTCAGTCCATTGCCAAAGGCCAGTTTGAAGCCTCGCGCTCCCTGGGGATGAATTACTGGCAAACCATGCGTTTTGTGATTATCCCGCAAGCCTTCCGCCGCATGCTGCCACCACTGGGTAACGAAGCCATCATGCTGCTTAAAGACAGCTCGCTGGTCTCCGCCATTGGCCTTGCTGAGCTGGCCTATGCAGCCAGAACCGTAGCGGGTGCATATTCCCGCTACTGGGAGCCCTACCTCACCATCTCATTCCTCTACCTTATCGTAACCTTGCTGATGGCTGCGGGTGTAAATAAGCTGGAGAAACACTTCCAGTCCAGCGGTGGCATTCACTAATGCCTGGTCCAATACAAAAAAGCCTTCCAGCGATGTGAACTGCACCCCAAAAGTTGGACACCCGTCCATATTTTTGGGGTGTTTTTATGTCCAAGTACTCAACGCAATTCAAGCTCTCTGTCGTTCAGCAATATTTAACTGGCGAAGCAGGTATCAAAA
>NZ_PDZG01000103.1 GCF_002735645.1 Iodobacter sp. BJB302 | reverse complement strand
GATAAACCTTGCTCAATGCTTGGTGTTTAAAGTCGTCAGAATACGTAATTTTTTGCATGATGAAGCCTATGTTTTTTTCAAGCCCATGAAAATTCAGAGGCGACAACTAGTCTGACATAGGGGGCCATTGCATTCGCTCTCTTCGGTGAAGCATACGTTCGCAGTTCGCTGCTGGACGGCAGTAGCGCAGCACGGTCAGCCGCAAACTTGATTGCATCAAATTCTTTGTACCGGATCGGCCTTGCGACTGATCTTCTCACCTTTGTTGGGGTCGCAGTTCTTGTATGGGCATTGTTTCTCTTGCTCCGAGAAATCGACTCTCATTTGGCGGTCTTGGCGCTCGTGTTCCGAACGATTGAGCTTGGCGTCCACTTCTCTGCCATCGCCTTCGGCATGGTAGGCATGTCGCTGCTTGGTGGCGGCGAGTACACGGGAGGGTTAACTCAATCTCAACTTCACAGCATGGTGGGCATGGTATTGCGCGGTCAGATGGCAGGGCTTGGTATTGGCTTTATTCCACTAGGCCTGGGCTCCGCAGTTTTCGCCTTTTTGCTGTTCCGTTCAGGCTACGTCCCCAAGATTTTGGCTGCGTGGGGGGTACTTGCGTCAGTTCTTCTCGCCAGCTATTCCTTCGGTGTCGTCTTGTCGCCCAACACCAGCGACTACTTTTTCGCCGGCATGCTCCCTATGTTCATCTACGAGGCCTCGCTCGGCTTCTGGCTGCTTTTTTATCGTGGCGCTGCCAGGTTACAAAGCATGGCCTGACCCATCGCTCAACCGGCCCGCAACGGCATGCCGCCTTCGGGCACCATTTCATTCTGGCCCTGCGGCTTCCTGCCGTCGCAGGCCGGTTAGCTCAAACATTATGTGCAGTTGATTTTGAAAGGAATGGGTGATGCCAAGCAATAGTCTTAATGCACGTATACCAGCTTACAAAAGCGCATTTTCCAGCGGAGAGCTCCAGAAAACCTATCAAGACTTAGTTGGTATTGTTCAAAATCTAAGAACTGAATTCTTAAAAAAATACCAAGGTGAATTCTCGGTAGCGAATGTGCTGCATGGTTACATAGATTTCACATACTTTTACTTACAAAACGATTATCTCAAGACTAGAAAGCTAAAGCTTGCATTGGTTCTAAACCATAAAAACGCAAACTTTGAATTGTGGCTGCTTGGACAAACAAAGGATGTGCAGATTCTTTATTGGAAAAAACTAAGCGATGTGAAGTGGGTGAATAACGAGGCAATGCCGGAGTATTCAATTTTCGAAGCTCCTCTGCTATTGGCACCGGACTTTGATAATGCAAAAAAGTTATCGGAATCAGTGCACAGTCAATTTAAAACTTTGGTACAGGACATTTTCGAAACGCTGAAGGCTTACGAGTAATGCCATATAACCCTGCAGCCGGGCGGGGCAACCGCTGCGCTTTTGGTTCCCTGTGCTTCGCTCCGGCGGCCCCTCACTTGCAACTTAGGTACAAGCATTTCGGCGATGATAAATAAAGAACAAAATCCTGTCGGCTGGGCCATGTTGATGCATGAGTTAAATGATGCAAGAGAGCATCTAAGCAACCTCATTACGGAATCTCAAAACACCCCGGAATATGATGAAGTCAATTTGAGAGTTGATTTAGGCCATGTTTATTCGCATTTAAACCGGGCTTGGCATCATCGAAATAAAAGCGGAGATATTTCCGGGTCCGAATGGGTTGAGTCCTCAAAATTTCCCACCGATTTGGAGCCACTCTAAATGCCACCCAAGCCCTACCCATCCATCAAGCGGGATGCGCTAAAGCGCGCCCCTAATATCAAACGTCAGGCCCAGCAATGAAACAACTGAACATCTTGTTGGTTTACCTGGCCATACTGATAGCCGTGGCAGGTGTGGTCATTCATGCAGGCGCCGTTATTGCCGGTCCGTCCTGGTTCGCCTTTTTCAATGCCCCGCCATCCGTGGTTGCATCTGCCCGGGCCGGAACCTGGCTGGCTCCGGTCAGCGCACTGACTATTGCCGGGCTGATGGCAATCTGCGCGTTGTATGCCGCATCCGTGGCAGGGCTGGTTGGCCGGCCACCGCTACAGCGACTGGGCCTGTTGGGCATGGCAGTGGTCTGCCTGCTTCGCGCCATGATCCTCCCCCCGCTGGCCATCAATCATCCCGAGCTGCGCAACACCTTCGAAGTGGTCAGCGCCCTTATCTGGTTCTTCGCGGGCTTAGGTTTTGCCACCGGCTTTCGTATCGCAAAAGCAGGGCCAAACAATTCATTAAAGCCGAATCCGCTTCGCGAATCGGCTTAATTCAGACGTCAGAGGGGATTCACATGGATGAGTATCAACAAACATACGAAAGCAATAGCATCCCAAAAAATGAAAAGGCAATGGCTGCCCATCGAATTTTGGCCATTTTCTATACGGCCATTGCCGCTATTGTTTTTGCTGTTTTCGTATTTCGATCTGAAAGCATTAAGGACTTCGCCGTTCCTTTGATTTTCTGCATCCCGGTTATAGTCCATGGACTAATCGCCTATGGCGCCGCCCGCGCAAACTCAATAGCACAAACAGCCTCCATTATCGTTGCACTATTTATGCTCCTTGGCATTCCAATCGGCACGCTCATCGGCATATATCTGCTTCGTAATTCGCGCTGGGAAAAACAGCTTTTCAACAAGGGCAAAGCCTGACTCATCAATCAGGCTGACTGGCCGGAACGTATGGGCTTTTGATCCAAGTGCAGCGTAGACCCGCTGCTGTTTTCAGGCAGCCCGGTCTGCAGCGCCCTAAATAAAACTTTAGCAATCTGAAGGAGTCTTGCGTGAAAGTTGAGTTAGCCGATCCCGAATCTCCAGAAGCTCAGCAGCTTCTGGCCAGCCTCTCCCAGACGCTACAGCAGATTACGGGCAGCAGCGGTACGGCGTCATTCGATATAAGCGATGTTAAGGCTGAAGGAGCTTGCTTCGCCATTTGCCGCTTATCTACCGGTGTTCCAGTTGCATGCGGCGCTCTTCGTCCGCTCCAGCCTAGTGTGGCCGAGCTCAAGCGCATGTTTGCTGTGCCAAATTCTAAAAGTGCAGGCGCTGCTGTTCTCGCGTTTCTTGAGCAAATGGCAAGCGAGTTTGGCTATGGCGAGCTTTGGCTGGAAACGCGAAGGGTTAATGAGCGGGCAGTATCGTTTTATGAGCGTCATGGCTACCGCCCAATCCCCAACTTCGGCCGCTACACCGGCAGGGCCGAAGCCATCTGCCTTGGCAAGCGGGTGTCTTTCGTCCCTTTGCCACCACAGCCAGCTACCCAATCCCTCCATGGGGCTTCTTATGGCAAGCCACAAAGCGATCCTGACGCCTGAGTATCTTGCCCGTTTGAGCCATTAGCAATTTGAATATACAGGTAAAAAAAATGAAAGTTCTGTCGTTTCTGTTAAGCCTTTTCATCCTCGCAGCTTGTGCGTCGACTGATACAAAGCCAAAGCAATATTTGCTCAGTCACATCATGTGTGCCACTGAACAAGAGGCCAATCAAGCACGTCTCCGTGTGCTGGCCGGAGAGCCATTCGAGGATGTGGCTAAAACCATGTCGACCGACCCGGGTACAAAAAACAAGGGCGGGCGAATCGCTCAGTGGTCCGCTGCCGACGCCTTTTCTGCAAATTTTGCAAATGAGGTAAAGCAGCTGAATATTGGTCAGATATCAGCGAAGCCCGTTAAAACGGAATTTGGCTGGCATGTAGTAAGGGTTGACGCCATTCACTAAAACTTCAAAAGTTCTTATGTATTTCAATCGCAAGCAGCCAACAAAATCCAATTTGGTAAGGTTTTAAGCTTGAGGTGAATCGAGTCTGCTGAAACTGGTTTACAAATCGCTGTAAATTTTAATTTTGTGAGATGTAAGATCTGACCCGGTTATTTCTGTTAATTTCGGCTGCAAGATTATTTAAACCGGAGTTCAACCAGCCAGAATCAGCTCACATTTACAGTTTTTAACTTAAGCATTTATTTAAATCATAAATAAACTGTGTGCCCAAATAAAAAAAATGTTTAATAAAACAATAACGCCACAAAAAAATCATCCGCCATTCAAGACCATTCAATTTTTTTATCTGAACAAAAAACAAAACCAGCAATTACAGCAATAAGCCGCTTTTTATTAAAATCAGCCACCTGCAGGCAGAAAGGCAAGCCCCCATGCTTTTTACAGGTTCAAACAAGTTCTGCAGGGCTTATTTCCTTACAAGCTGCCGAAGTGGTGTATTGTGGGGATTCTCTTCATCACGGCTTCTGTTTTTTGCAACATCTTCCAAAACTCACAATTTTACTTAAATAGCCTGCATCATATAGAATCGTGAAGTATTAAAAGCCGGCGCGGATGATTACATAAAATTGTAATCGAAAACCCATATACAGCTGATTACCGATATTGTGATTAATCTTGCTTATTCATAGTCATTAATAAATAAAAAAACGACCCTTCACGTGGCACCGAGCCTATTTTGAATATTCTGTCTATTTATCGCCAGGCTGATTTACCCCGTATCGCAGCCCTCAGCTTTTTGCTTTTTCTATCCACTCAGCTCACCCTGGCTTATCTGAGCTTTGATGGCAATGCCTCTGTTTTCTGGATTCCCTGCGGATTAGGCTTAGCTATTTTGTTAATCAAAGGGCAAAAATACTGGCCTGCGCTGTTTATCAGTGCGCTGGCCAGTGATTTGTACCGGGGAACACCGCTACTGCCTTCATTGATTATTGCCATCACCATCGTGCTGGAGGCCTTGCTGATTGCGGCCCTGCTGAATAAATTAAGAATAAAAAACACCTCATTCAACCCCCTGCTCTGCCACAGCCGTGATTATATTTATTTACTGCTGATTGCCGCCCCCTGTGCTTTATCCGGGGCATTTGTCGGCGCGGGTACCCTCTGGTTAAACGGGCTGATAGGGCCGCATCAGCTCTTCAGCAGCGTATTAAACTGGTGGCTGGGTGATGTACTGGGCATTGCCACCATCTGCCCCCTGTTTTTGGTATGGCAGCAGCGCGCCAGCATGTGGCACAAGCGAAAAATTGAAGCTTCCCTCTGTTTTGGCCTGGCCTTTTTACTTGGGCAAATTGTTTTTGCTGGATGGTGGCACCAGTCATTGGGGCATATTGCTCAACCTTACTGGGCCTTTCTGTTTGTGATCTGGGCTGCCACGCGCTTTGGCCGGCATGGCAGCTTATTGCTGGTTGTGATGACCACCACGCAGGCCTTATTTGGTGCCTTACACGGCATTAGTTTTTTTGCTGCAGATCTGGCTCAGCATCGTTTACTCAATGTCTGGCTCTATGCCATGGTGCTGAACCTGGTAGGCGTACTGCTGGCCTTGCTGATTAATGAGCGCAAACATGCTGAAGCACTGGCGCAAGAAAGCGAGCAGCGCCACCGCACTTTAGTGGAATGGTCACCGGAAGCCATTGCCGTACACCGCCGGGGTACGTTGATCTATATGAACCCGGCCGCCATTGCACTGGCTGGTGCCAGAGATGCACAAGCGCTTATCGGCCAGTCTTTGTTTAATCTGGTTCACCCTGATTATCACCAGACAGTGCAAAACCGCTCCAAGCTTATTTCTGAGGGCGGCGTGGCCGAGCGCATGATCGAAATCAAGCTGATTCGCCCTGATGGTGGGGTGGTTGATATCGAAGTACAGAGCACTTTAATCACCCTGGATGGCGAGCCCGCTATCCATGCGCTCATCCGGGATATTACCCAAAGAAAACAAGCCAGCCAGTACGAGCAATTTCGCAACCGGACACTAGAGGTATTAGCCAGCGGCGCGCCTCTTTTACAGCAGCTAACGACGCTGGCTCTGGGGGTAGAGCAGCTTTATCCCTCCATCAAATGCAGCATCTTATTACTGGACCAGGAAGGCCAGCATCTGCGGCATGGCGCGGCCCCCAGCCTGCCCAACTTTTACAATGAAGCCATTGATGGGGTAGCCATAGGAATCGGGGTGGGTGCCTGCGGTACAGCGGCATTTACAGGGCAGCGCGTAATTACCGCAGATATCGCCACCCATCCTTTCTGGGATCAGTATAAGCAGCTTGCTGCTGACGCAGGCCTTGCCTCATGCTGGTCTCAGCCCATTATGGCCTCCAATCACCAGGTGCTGGGCACGTTTGCTATTTACCATGCCATCGCCCACTCTCCTAACCCTCACGACATCAGGATCATTGAGCAATCGGCCCATTTAGCCAGCATCGCCATTGAACGAAACATTGTGGCCGAAAAGCTCAGAGCCAGCGAAGCACACTATCGCTTACTCACCGAAAACGTGTCTGACGTGGCATGGCGGCAAGATATCAACAACAACTACACCTATATCAGCCCGGCAGATGAAATATTGCGGGGCTACCATGCACACGAAGTGGTTGGCCACCCTATGTTTGAGCACCTCACCCCGGAGGGAATCGCTTTTATCAAACAAAAAAGAAAGCACAGGCAGCAGGAAGAAAACAAGGGCATTCAAACCGGGCCTTACACATTAGAAATTCAGCAGCGGTGTAAAGACGGGCGGCTGATCTGGACCGAAATCCTTTCTACCCCGGAGCGTGATGCGCAAGGCCAGATTACCGGCTATTACGGCATCACCCGGGATATTACCCAGCGCAAGCAGGATGAGGCCGAGCTGCGCATCGCGGCGATTGCCTTTCAGTCACAAGAAGGGATGTTTGTGACCGATGTAAACTGGCGCATCTTGCGGGTAAACCATGCGTTTACCACCATCACAGGCTACAGCCCGCAAGATGCACTGGGGCAAACGCCGATTATGCTGACCTCTTTACGCCATAAAGCCGCTTTTTACAGTGAGATGACCCATCGCATCCGGAAAAAAGGCACTTGGCAAGGGGAAATCTGGAACAAACGTAAAAATGGCGAAATCTTCCCTGCCTGGCTGATTCTGACCGAAGTTAAAGCCGAAAATGGCGAAGTCACCCACTATGTGGCCACCCTTACCGACATTACCTCGCGCAAAGCCGCAGAAGAACAAATTCAGAGCCTGGCTTTTTACGACCCGCTCACCGCCCTGCCCAACCGCCGTCTGCTGATGGACAGGCTGGCCCAGGCCATGACCCTGGGGGCAAGGCATGAAAGCAAAGGCGCCTTACTTTTTATTGATCTGGATAATTTCAAAATTCTGAATGACACCCTCGGGCACGATAAAGGGGATCTCTTACTGGTAGAAGTCGCCAAGCGGCTTTCTGCCAGTACCCGCCAGGGCGATACCGTAGCAAGGCTGGGCGGAGACGAGTTTGTGGTCATGCTGGAAGACCTGAGCGTTAATGCACTCGAAGCGGCCACAGAGGCAGAAGCTGTCGGTGAAAAAATCCTCAGCACCCTCAATCAGATTTACCAGCTTGCCGGGTACAGCCATCACAGCACGCCCAGCGTAGGCATCACGCTGTTTGGTGAGCAAGCCGAAAGCATAGACGAGCCACTAAAACGCGCCGATCTGGCCATGTATCAGGCCAAGGCTGCGGGGCGCAATACGCTGAGGTTTTTTGATCCGCAAATGCAGGCCGATGTCACCCACCGGGTAGCACTGGAAGCGGGCTTAAGGGAGGCACTGGAGTGCCAGCAATTTACGTTGTTTTATCAGGCGCAAGTGAAAGGCACCGGACAGCTCACCGGTGTTGAGGCGCTGGTACGCTGGCATCACCCTCAGCAAGGCATGATCTCCCCCACAAAATTCATCCCCTTAGCGGAAGAAAGCGGCTTGATTCTGGCACTGGGCAACTGGGTATTATCAGCCGCCTGCAAGCAACTGGCACGCTGGGCCAACTCGCCTGAAATGAGCCACCTTACCATCGCCGTGAACGTCAGCCCACGCCAGTTTCATCAGGCCGATTTTGTTGAGCAGGTGCTTAATATCCTTGCCCGCACGGGGGCCAGTGCACAGCAGCTCAAGCTTGAGCTCACCGAAAGCGTACTGATTGCCAATGTAGAAGATGTCATTCTTAAGATGAGTATTTTGAAACAGCAGGGCGTGGGATTTTCGATTGATGATTTTGGCACCGGCTACTCCTCGCTCTCTTACTTAAAACGCCTGCCGCTGGATCAGCTTAAAATTGATCAGAGCTTTATCCGCGACATTCTGACCGACAGCAACGATGCTGCCATCGCAAAAATGGTGATTGTGCTGGCCGACAGTCTGGGCCTGAGCGTCATCGCCGAAGGGGTAGAAACCGAAGCCCAGCGTGATTTCCTGGCCAGCCAGGGCTGCCAGTCCTATCAGGGCTATCTGTTCAGCCGCCCGCTGCCCTTACACGAATTTGAGGTTTACGCCCTCTCAGATCTGATCGAACATTAACATGCCCATACAACATCTCAGCCACCTCACTTTTATCGTTAAAGACCTCAATCGCATGGCGCAGTTTTTATGCCAGGGCTTAGGCGCGATTGAAATCTACGACAGCCAGAGCCAGCACTTCTCGCTTTCCCATGAAAAATTCTTCAGCCTTGGCAGCCTGTGGATTGCCGCCATGCAGGGTAATCCACCGGCAGAACGCAGCTATCAGCATGTGGCGTTTAAAATTGAAGAACACGAGCTGGCAGGCTACCAGGCCAGGCTTGAAGCCCTGGGCGTTGAAATCAAACCACCCCGCCCCAGGGTAGAAGGCGAAGGGCAATCGCTCTACTTCTACGATTTTGATAACCACTTGTTTGAGCTGCACACTGGCACGCTGACACAGAGGCTGGCGCGATATAGCAGAGACAAACCCCAGTACGGATAAGCCGCCACCTGCGGCATCCCCACTACGCCACTCATCGCGGCTTGTGCAGCATGGTCAACTCCTTAACCCAGAGTTGATTCAATGAATAAACCTCATCGTCTTTATGATTGCACCTGCGTGGGCCAGGCAGGTTGCTGCGGGTTGTGGTGGCGCAATGGCGACGATTTCCGACCCTGCCAGCCAGGCCGCCATACGCATCTTAAATACAGGCGGCAATGCCATAGACGCCGCCGTTGCAGCCGCGGCCACGCTGGGTGTGACCGATCCATTCAGCTGCGGCATTGGCGGCGGCTTTATGCTGATTTATTCTGCCAAAGATAAAAAATCATCAGTATTGATTCCCGCGAAACGGCACCCACCTGCTTCAATCCACAGGTGTACCAAAAAAATGGCAAAGAAACGGAATGGGATGATGTGCAGCCCACTGGCATTTCTGTTGGTGTGGCACGGTACGCAGCTGGCGGTAGTTCAAAGCATTGAAGCTAATTGGCTTTATTAAAAAAAACATAAATAGCTACTAATATAGCAACATCAATTTACACATCCTCAAGCCGCATTTTTATTGGCTCGTTTTCTTCTTATTAGAAGAAAAAACAGATCAAAATACTTCCTTACAACGGTATTGGAATACTCTTTTCCAAGTACTGCATCCCCTCGTACAGCATTCACCTTACAAATTCTTGTTTTGTTCATAATTACACCCTGAATTTACCTGAAGAACATATCAGCAAGCACAAAGCTTCGTGTAATATATTTATCTTCCTGTAAGTCCTTGGTTTCTCATGGCCCTTGATCTGCTTGCTTCTTTCGCCGCTGCTTTTAATCAGGATCAGCGCCTTATTTCTCTTCAGCTTGGCGATGGTGCAGTATGGGGCGAACAGTTATTACCCCAGCGGGTAACAGGCAGCGAGGGGATCAATCAGGCTTATTGCTATCAGATAGACTGCCTCTCCCCCGATGGCGCTTTGGAACTCAAATCGCTATTAGGCTTGCCGGTGGTATTGGCAATAGAAAACGCCAATGCGGATGCAATTGAGCGTTGCGGGGTCATTAGCAAGGCACAGCTTTTAGGATCTGACGGAGGCTTTGCAAAGTATGCGCTGACGGTAGAGCCACCTTTTGCCCTGCTTAGATATCGGCGCACTTCCCGGGTGTTTCAGGATTTATCTGTCGTCGATATTGTGAAACAGGTACTGGCCGAACATCAGGCCAAAAACCCGGTGTTTGCTTCAGTACAAACGGTAGATTTCAAACTATCGGGCGATTACCCGCCGCGCTCTTATTCCCCCTATGTCAGACTAGTTGTCGCCTCTGAATTTTCATGGGCTTGAAAAAAACATAGGCTTCATCATGCAAAAAATTACGTATTCTGACGACTTTAAACACCAAGCATTGAGCAAGGTTTATCAG
>NZ_PDZG01000102.1 GCF_002735645.1 Iodobacter sp. BJB302 | reverse complement strand
ACCACCATTCGGGCGACCTCCAATTTGAAGCTGGCATCATACTTTTTACGCATTGAAGTCATCTAATATTTCTCGTTAAGGTGAATGATGCACCTATCGAGGTGTCTGTTGGGATTAGACCATGACAAAACCCATCGATTTCAGTACTCCAGCTTCAAATCGCCGGATAAGCAACCTCACCAAATCAAAATGGCGTAATCCGTCCCAACCTTGGCCGACCAGCCCATTACCGCAAGGTATGGGCTGCTTTAATCTCTGTCTTACCCAAACACCCAACGCAGAGAGAAAACCATGTCAAACACAGCCCTGATCGTGATCGATGTACAGCAATCCTTTTTATCACGCCCATTTTGGGTAGAAGACGATGTGCCTGAGTTTCAGCAAAACATCAGCCAGCTGATCGAAGCCTGCGTGGCAAAAAATGTCCCCATCGTGCGTATTTTTCATATTTCCAGCGGCCCGTTTGCGCTCGAATCAGGCTTGGTCACGCCACTCGATTGGATGCCACCACAGCATGATGTAGTGTTTCATAAGCATGTACACAACGCCTTTAGTGACACCGGCTTAGATTACTGGCTGCGTAAACGCAATATCAGTAAACTGCTGATTACCGGCATACGCACCGAGCAATGCTGCGAAACCACGGCAAGGATTGGTAGCGATATGGGTTATGAAGTCGATTTCATCTCCGACGCTACCCTGACCTTTGCCATGACCCACCCCACCACTGGCCGCACCCTGAGCGCGAACGACATCAAAGAAAGAACAGAAGTGGTGCTTGCGGGGCGCTTTGCCAATATTGTGAGTACAGCGGATTCTGTAGCGGCTTTGTCTGCAATGTAATTGTGTAGGGCCAGTGCTTACCCGCGAGCAAGGCTGAAAAATATGCGGGTTCCAGCCCATGTGCGCTAAGCAAAGTCAAAAAGATCAGTGCCTTCGGCACGTTGATTTAGGTGCGGGCGTCCCGCGGGACCTTCCTTTCTTGTGTGGCCAAGAAACGAAGCCAAAGAAGGCCACCCCACGAAACACGAAGTCCCCTGCACTGCGGACAATCGGGTCGGCGGCGGGCGGGATTGGCTCGCTGCCTCGCTCCCTTGCCGAAACCCCGCCCCGCTTGTTCCTCGCTCCGGCGTGTTTCAAGGGGATTTTCAAGCCCTATGCAGAGACCGTGATTGTTATGTTTTTTCGTTGTTTGCTACTAAAAAAAAATTGCTTAGCGCACATGGGATTTCACCCAACCTAAGCACGCTGTTTAAGAAATTACCCCAAATCTGTACCTACTTACATCAACAAGCCCTTGCAATAATTCACCCGCAACTCACCCACAAGGCCCCTTATGAAACCTAAAGACCTGCTGCTTGCCCTGTTGATTGTGCTGGTTTGGGGAATGAATTTTGTGGTGATCAAAATTGGCCTGAGCGGTATTCCACCGCTCTTGCTGGGGGCAATGCGCTTTGTGCTTGCTGCGCTGCCGGTGCTATTTATCGCCCGCCCCAAAGTGCCGCTACGGCTTTATCTGGCTTATGGATTAACGATTTCAGTCGGGCAATTTGCCTTTTTATTTTGTGCGATTCATCTGGGCATGCCCGCTGGCCTCGCCTCGGTGGTATTACAAGCACAGGCTTTTTTTACGCTGATTTTATCGGCGCTCCTCCTTAATGAGCACTGGCATAAGGCGCAATTGGCTGGGCTGATTTTAGCCAGCTTAGGCTTGGCCTTTATAGGCTCGGCGCATGGGCTATCCATGCCGCTGCTGGGTTTTTTGCTCACGCTTAGCGCCGCCTGCATGTGGGCCTTGGGCAATATCGTCACCCGCAAAGTAGCAGCGATAGGGCAAGTCAATATGTTTGGCTTTGTGGTGTGGGCCAGCCTTGTGCCACCGCTGCCCTTTTTGGCACTGTCTTTTGCCATCGAAGGCCCAGCCGCTATTCAGGCCGCAATATCCCACTTGGGCTGGGGCTCGCTGGCTGCTGTGGCTTATCTCAGCTGGATCGCCACGCTCCTGGGCTACGGCTTATGGAGCCGCCTGCTTAGCCTCTACCCCGCCAATAAAGTCGCCCCCTTTAGCCTGCTTGTCCCCGTAGTTGGCCTCATCACCGCCTACCTTGTATTTGGCGAAACACTCAACGCACTCCAATGGACAGGCTCGTTACTACTGATGTCGGGGCTGATGATTAATCTGTTTGGCGGGCGAATAAAAGGAATGATTTTGCTGAAGTTAAAACGAGCTTGAGCCCACGCCCCATCATTCATTGGACGGGTGAAACCCCATGTGTGCTAAGCAACTTGTTTTTTTATTAGCAAACAGAGAAAAACGCATTGACCTCGCTCTTTGCACGGGGCTTTTTAAAGTCCCCTTGAAGCACGCCGAAGCGAGGAACAAGCGGGTGGGGTTTCGGCGAGGACTGTTTGAGCGAAGCGAGTTCCGCAGCCGCCACTCGATTGTCCGCAGTGAGGGGTTTCGTGCTGGTCGGGGCGGCCTTCTTTGGCTTCGTTTCTTGGCCGTTCAAGAAATGAAGGCCCCCGCGGTGGCCAACCGCTCCAAAATTAACGTGCCGAAGGCACTAAAAAGGTCTTTTTGATTTTGATTAGCGCACATGGCGTGAAACCCACCGTTTATGCGCTTTTGATATATAAAACTGGCGGCTTTCTCCCGTCCTGCATAAACAGTCCACGATAAATCCCATCATGAACCGCTGCCCCATTTACTTTGTCCTTACCCCGCAATTTTTATTACTTGATTATGCGGGCCCTGCCGAAGCATTCAGGATTGCGGCTGGGCTTGGTGCGCCTTTTGATTTGCATACGATATCCCCAACCCCCACGCTCACCAGCTCGCTGGGGCTGGATATCAGCAACTTAGCACCCCTGCCAGTGAGCATACCGGCAAATGCCCTGGTGGTTTTATGTGGGGTCGTTAAATCAGCTGAGCACTATCAGCGGCCAGAGGCACAAACCGTGGTGGATTGGCTTAAAGCAATACAAAGCCCCGATCTGCGCATCGCCTGTATTTGCTCGGCAGCCCAGCTGGCTGCCCGTGCTGGTTTACTTGATGGCCGGCGCTGCACCACGCATCACAGCCTGATTGAGCGTTTACGCCTGCAAGCCCCCCTGGCACGAGTTGAAGACGATCGCATTTTTATTGAAGATGGCCCGGTATTCAGCAGCGCAGGCATTACCGCAGGGATAGATCTGGCGCTGTTTTTAATCGAAAAACTGGCAGGTGCCCCAATGGCGCAGGAAGTAGCGCGGCATATGGTGATTTATCTGCGCCGCAATGGCCATGATGCCCAGCTCTCGCCGTGGCTGGCGCACCGCAGCCACCTGCACCCTAATATTCACCGTGTGCAGGATGCCATCAGCCGCGCCCCCGAAAAACACTGGCGCGTAGCCGATCTGGCCGCGATTGCCCTGATGAGCGAGCGCAATCTTAGCCGCTTGTTTCGCCAGCACGCAGGCGTGGGCATGGTGGAGTACCAGCAAAGCCTGCGCATCGCCCGCGCCAAAAACCTGCTCGAAAACCCAAGGCACAGCATAGAAAAAGTGGCCGAATTAGCAGGCTTCAGCTCAGTCAGGGATTTTCGCCGCGTATGGGCCAAATTTGAAAAAACCTTGCCAAGGCAGGCCAGCAAACAGGGCAACTCAGCGGGCTGAATATAAACACTCACACAATATTGGGCTGATCCGCACAAATCTGCTCCTTACAAAATTGCGGCTTAAACCAATCCTCTCCCCGGTTAATGGCCTTTGCTGCCCATAAAATATGTACGGATTGATTCAGCGCTCTTATTCCCAGGTGAGGGTAAGCCTGATCTTTATATTGGATGATTTTAGCTTCAATCGTTTTCTGATTTTTTAAGAAAATTTTCTTTTCAATTAAATAAAAACAAATTCACAAAGAAAAACAATAAGCAAAAAACCCTACAAAACCACCCAATAAAACGTCAATATATAAATAAAAACCCCGATTAACATGCAATAAAAAATTATAAGCATAAATATAAATATTTATCGTAAGAAAAATATTTAAAAATAGATTTACCTGTAAATAAAACATAGTGCATGATGAATACTCAAAGTAATGATCAAACCTGCAGTAAACACTTTATTTTTAAAACTAATTTTAATAACGAGAAATACCCAATGCATCATCTTTTAAATATTGAAGCTAAAAAACCATGGGCTAAATTACTAGGCGGCCTTTGCTTACTCAGCCTGCTTGCTGCCTGCTCCGGCATACCCGCGCAACAGCAAGCAGAAACCTCAAGCGCACAGCTTGGCACTCAATGGGGTGAAGGGCTGGAATCCAGCGTACAAAATGTTGAAGCCAGCCGTATCAGCCCGCAGCAGGCAGAGCAGGTGGCCTCTCTCACTTACCGCGATGCTAAAGCGCTGAATCAGGCACTGCCCAATGCCGCACGCCAGCTCAATCTGCCGCTGCTGCAAGGGGCCATTGAATGGTCTGTGCTGGATGAAAATGACCGCCCTATTCCGCTCTTACGCACCGCGCAGGGCCAGCTCGTACTGGGTGGCACAAATGGCGCACGCTACACACTCAAATTTCAAAACCTGAGCAACCGTGATTATGAAATTGTGAGCACCGTAGACGGGCTGGATGTGCTTAATGGCCAGGCAGGCCGCCTGAACAATACCGGCTATTTACTTAACGCACACCGCTCACTCACCATTAAAGGCTTTCGCAAAAGCCAGGATGAAGTCGCCGCGTTTCGCTTTGCAACGCCTGATCTGGCTTATGCAGCCAATACCCCAGCGGGCGACACCCGTAATCTTGGCGTGATTGGCGTTGCTGTTTTCCGGGTTGCCCTGAAAGATAAATCCAAAGCAATGCAGGCTAATCCATTTCCGGCAGACAGCACTTATGCACAGCCGCCGCGCTACTAAACACGAGTCTTAAGACGTAATCAGGCGCTGATCAAGCCGCAACATCTGCCAAGCCCTGCTGAGTTTCTTAAAAACGCAGCAGGGCTTTGGTGGCCTCTTTCAGATCCCCGCCCGGCATAAAAATACTAAAACTCAGGCGTTGGGTTTTTACCGCTGATTAAGCGATATTCTCCCCCTTGATAGCGAAACAACTGCTGCTGTTTCACGGGCAATAATGTTGAATCCACAACGATAGTGGCCTCATCCCCATCGCTCTCTGCTGCGATTTCTTCAATTGTGTTTTGCTTTTCAATAAAACCAGAAAAACGAATCAGCAAATCACCCGGATTTTTACCGCCCGCTTTAATCTGCCAGTCCCCTTTTACAGCAGCACAATCAAATGATGATTGCTCACTTTCTGCATAATGGTGACGAATCACTTTATTTGGGGCTTGTTTAAAAATCTGCTCGCAATCGCCTCTGGCCCCTAAGGTATCGGCTTCAATACGAACCCAGTGTTTCAGCATGCTTTTAACTTTGTCATTCCCCAATTCATACAGCATTAAATCTGCAAAGCATTGCCCGCTGTAACAATCACCCGATTCAAGCCCAAGGGCAAATTGGCTCTGACTCAGCTTCACGACTTTGCTTTTGCCAATTGAGCCAATTGTCCCTACCCAATCAACCTGAGTCTGCTGACCATCTGCGTACCAGCGGTCCTCTGTTTGTTTAAACCAGAATGCACTTAATAAACCAGAAGTTGTATGTAATGCGGCAGGCTCATCTTGCTGATTAACTGGTTTTCCTGACGTAATTAACACCGCACGATGCTCATTTAAACGAATAAGCTGCTCTGCAGAGATTTCAAAAAGATAGCCTGCTGGCTCTTTCCCTTCTGCCGTTGCGACTAATGAATCGGGGATTTCGCCTTCTTTCTCATCCAGAGCCAGGGCCTGTATTTGCGCCTCCTTCTGATTTTTCCATGAAGGAAAAACCAATTTCATCAAAGAAGCGCGGTCGAGTTTTTCGCTGGAAGGCACTTTTTCAGAGCAGGCAATTAATGAGCCGCATAATAAGAAACATGTCAGATATTTAAACAAAAAATATATCCCATAGAAAAGCTCTGCTTAAATTATCATTCCGCATAAAAGTGAGGATTAATCAAGCAAAGCTTCCCTGCTTAGTACTTAAAAAATTGTAAACAGAGCCAATTTAAGTAGCCTTACTCGCTGCTTTTCCTTAAAGGGCAGGAGCTGAAACCGATAAGTTTATAGGCCGGGCAATACCTGAACAGCCCCGTTGCCAAAGGCACGATGCCGATAAAACCCCATGCGCCAATGTGCCCCAGCAGCGCCAGTACGATCAAAATCAAGCCCACTGCAATCCGTAAAATACGGTCAATGCCGCCTACGTTCATGATCTTGCTCCAGACTGATAAATCGGATGAGTAAGTAGCTGCGAAGTGCATTTACTTTACATACTTACAATATATTAAAAAATATATTATAAGTCAACAAGATGAATGAGCAGATCCGACGAGCTGCATGTATCTATTGCAATGCCAGCCACCTGCGATACACCAGAAGCGCCACATGCGCATCATCTGCCGCGTATTTGATTTGCCGCTCGTTTAAAGGCGACGCCGCCCAGTTGGAGGTAGAGACTTTTTTAGATTTTTGCAGCCGCAGGCCAAAATACTTCGCTACCGCCGACCTGGCCCCCAAATCGCCCTGACCTTTTTCACGCAGCGCCCTAGATAAATCGAGCACATACCGGGGCGTAACACCCAGTTTGGCGTGCAGGCGTTTATGATCATCGCTTAAACCAAAACCTACTTTCAAAATAGTGGGCGACTCAAGCACCGCTTTGATTGCCGCCGTGCTGTGGCCTGCAGTCACCACAGGAAATAAAAACACCTCATGATCCGTAGCAAGCTGGATTAAATGCGGCCCGGTGGATTGCTGGCCTTTAAAGAAAATGGGCTTGGATTCGGTATCAAAGCCCAGCACATCCGCCACTTGCAGCGCGGCTAAAGCGCGTTCTGCATCGGCCATGGATTGCACTAAATGCACATGATCAAGGGAAATACCGGGGTAAGGCGGAAGAATAATGTCTGGATTCATGGGCAGTTTTAAGAATGGGTTTATAAAAACTGCGTAAATATCAGGGTTTGTTGACGTTTCATTCTCGGCTGCGTTGGCTTTTCCTCGCAAAGCGTGGGCTGAGCCGGAAAACGGCCATTCACGGTGTTATGCTCCTCGACAATAAGCAGTTATTGCCTTCGTCACATGCCTTGTGCCTGATCGTTTTCCGGCTCAGCGCAATTGTGAATGAAACGTCAACAGACCCTAAGCAGGCAAATCAAAAAACAAAATTGCATTCAACTATAACTGATTTCTACAGAATGACCGACTTAGCGGCAGCCTGCAATAAAACAGACTACTCATCACGCAAAGGGAGAAGATATGTTTGACATTGTCATTATTGGGGGCGGGGCAGCTGGATTAGGCGTGGCGCAATCTATTTATAAGCGGCAAAAAAACTTAAAAATTGCAATTACAGAGCCCGCCTCCCAGCATTTTTATCAGCCGGCCTGGACGCTGGCAGGTGCTGGCGAAACCGATATCAGCCAAAGCGTTAAGCCCATGAATAAAGTGATGCCACACTTTGTAAAATGGATTAAATCTGCCGCAATGGTGTTTGATCCGGATAATCATTGTATCACTTTAGAAAACAACGAAATTTTGCACTACCGCGCGCTGATTGTTTGCCCCGGCCTTTGCTTAAATTGGTCTGCCATTGAGGGCCTTGAAGAAACATTAGGCAAGAACGGAGTTACATCCAATTACCGCAGCGATTTGGCCCCCTACACATGGCAGATGGTGCAGCAATTAAAAAACGGCACAGCCCTTTTTACCCAGCCTGCCATGCCCATTAAATGTGCGGGTGCACCGCAAAAAGCCGTTTATTTATCCTGCTTTCACTGGGAAAAACATCAGGTATTAAAAAATATAAAAGTGCAGTTTCATCATGCAGGCACCACGCTGTTTGGGGTTGAATATTTTGTGCCAATTCTTAAGCAATATATGGACCGCTACCGGGTTGATTTAAATTTTTCCAGCACATTAACAAAAGTAGATGGCGCAAACAAAATAGCTACATTCAGCCATACAGATCTGAATGGCGATATTATTTCAACAGAAACTGCCTTTGATATGCTGCATATTGTGCCGCCACAATCTGCTCATCCTTTTATTGCCCGCAGCCCGCTGGCCAATGCGGCAGGCTGGGTGGATGTAAACCCCTCAACCCTGCAGCATATCCGCTACCCCAATATTTTTTCGCTGGGTGATGCCGCCTCCAGCCCTAACGCAAAAACGGCTGCGGCCATTCGTAAACAAGCGCCCGTTGTTGCCATCAATATTATTCGCTATTTAGCAGGGTTAAATTTAACAGCCCAATATAATGGTTACGGCGGCTGCCCTTTAACTGTAGAAAACGGCAAAATTGTGCTGGCAGAATTTGCCTATCAGGGCGTGCTGGATCCTACATTTAAATGCCTTACCCCGAATATCCCCAGAAGATTTAACTGGTTTATAAAGCGCTATATCCTTGCGATTGTGTATTGGCATGGCTTATTAAAAGGCAGAGAATGGCTGATTAAAACAAAACAATAAAAGCCTGTACGCTTCGCTTAATTTCTTTAATCAACCACAAAGGATTTACCATGAGCAGCCCGCTTTTTGTTTTAGCCACCATTATTGCCAAACCTAATCATGCCCAAACAGTATCTGATGCCATTCGGTTGGTACTGGCCCCATCCCGGCAGGAAGAAGGCTGCCACCGCTATGATTTACTGCTGGACAATAGCAATGATCATCGCTTTGTGATCCAGGAACAATGGCAGAATAAAGCCGCATTAAATGCCCATATGCAGACCGAGCATTTTAAAAAGCTGGTTGAAAGCATTGCCCCACTGGCGAATATCGATGTGGCGGAATTAAACTTGCTGGCTTAAGTGATGATCTGCCATACAGGGCAGGTTTAGTAAGGCAGGAGCAGCTTTAGCCGCATTTTTTTAATACCCAGTGCTTTCACAGCGATAGCCACTCCTGCAAAAAACATTCTGCCTTCTGGTTTTGCTTAAGCAGATAAGATTGCTCTTCACCCCATGAGCACTAACAAGCCATTTGCTGATTAACAGCAGGCACTTAGCGCAGCTTTTGTGCCAGCAAATAGCCTGGTTTACGCCATCACTGGGCCGGATCAGAAAGCACCCTCTTCAATTTGCCTGTATCCCATCGCAACATGCTTGCTAAACTGGCATGGCCCTATTTTCTGACTAAAAAATTTATGCCATCAGATTCAGACCTGCTTCGCCTTGATAAGCAATTTTGCTTTTCTCTTTATTCAGCCTCTCTTGCGATGACCAAGGCTTATAAGCCGCTGCTCGCCAAAATTGGCCTTACCTACCCTCAGTATCTGGTTATGCTGGTGCTGTGGCAGCAAGACAATGTTTTGGTAAAAGACATCGGCGAGGCGCTGTTTCTGGATTCCGGCACGCTCACCCCCCTGTTAAAGCGCATGGAAAGCGCGGCGTTTATCAGCCGCCAGCGGGATACAGAAGACGAGCGCCAGGTGCGTATTACACTGACCGCCAATGGCAAGGCGCTTAAAGAAGCCGCTAAAGAAATCCCCGTGCAGCTGTTATGCGCCAGCGGGCAAAGTGCAGACACACTGATGCAGCTTCGCAGCCAGCTGACACAGATTCGTGATGATTTAAGCACCTCCGCGTAAAAATCCAGCGGGCAGCAAGCCAGATTGCCCCCGTATATTCCGGCAAATAATCTGTTTTTTACACAATTAAGTTGTGCACAATTTAATTGTGTACTATAGTTATCACATCGTGAGTATTTCCAACCAGGGAGCATCACATGCAAATTCTTTACACAGCCAATGCAACAGCAACAGGTGGCCGCGATGGCCGCGCCACTTCTGATGATCAAAAACTGAATGTGCAATTAAGCACGCCCAAAGAGCTGGGCGGCGCAGGTGGCGAAGGGACCAATCCAGAGCAAATGTTTGCAGCCGGTTATTCAGCCTGCTTTATTGGCGCAATGAAATTTGTGGCTGCTGCAGAAAAAATTGCACTGCCAGCTACTACATCGGTGAATGGTCTGGTGGGTATCGGCCCGAACGGTAAAGGTGGTTTTGGCTTACAAGTTGCACTGAATGTGACTATTCCGGGAATGGAGCGCAGCGCAGCCGAGGCGCTGGTGCATAAAGCGCACGAAGTTTGCCCTTACTCCAATGCCACCCGTGGCAATATTGAAGTGACGCTGGCTGTTTTATAAAGGCACCACTCTGATTAAAGGGGCGGGGAAATCAAATTTGTTTGCCTGCCCGCAGATCTGCGCATATTTGCATACGCATTTCCAAAGCCTAAGCCCCAAAGCCGCTCTTGCGGCTTTTTTCTTATTCAGGCTTTATACATAATATGGATTACTTGTCACGGCGGCGCGTGATCAGGATACTTTAATTAAATGTTGAATTAATTAAATAAAATTCTGGAACAATCATGGGCCACTATTCAGCATTTCAAATCAGCCATGCAGCCGCTTTAAATGCTGAGCGCCTGAGCGTGCGAATTTTATTTCTGGCGGCCCTGCTCTGCCTCTCCGGCAACGCCCACGCCAGCAATACCATACAAATATGCATCGGTGATTTCCCGCCCTATAACAGCCGCAGCCTTCCCAAAAACGGCCCTGTTATCGAGATTGCCACCGAGGCATTCCGGCGCTCTGGCTACCAGATGCAATTTAAATTTACCTGATTATGTCTCTTGCTCAATCTCCTTGCTCAAACCACTTAAAAGGCCTAAGGTGAACGAACGTTCTTTTGTGGAGTGGTCGTCATGGCAATCAACCCAATCCAGATGCAAAAGGGGCTGT
>NZ_PDZG01000101.1 GCF_002735645.1 Iodobacter sp. BJB302 | reverse complement strand
TTACATCCATTACTATAACCACGACCGAATCAAACTGAAGTTAAAAGGGCTGAGTCCTGTGCAATACAGAACCCAGCCCTTGAGCGCCTAGCTTTTATACTGTCCAACTAATTGGGGTCAGTTCAGAATTTCTCTGGCTGTTTTTTATTTCCAGTCGGCACGTAATGCTCTGACCTGCTGTTCTAAATATTGGCGGCTAGCCAGCTCTGCTGGTACAGGCTCGCCAACCATAAAGCCAATTTTGGCCCAGATACTGCGTGGCATCTTCATCATGGCCGCGCCATCTTTGCGGCTGAAAAAGCTGCCCCATAAACCTTGCAATGCAATAGGCACAACAGGCACGGGGGTGCGCTTAATAATTTCATCAATGCCAGGTTTGAAGGTGTTAATTTCACCTGTATGAGTGATTTTACCTTCTGGAAAAATGCAAATGATTTCACCATCATTTAAGTATTCAGCTACTTTATTAAATGCCTGTTCCTTCATGTTTGGATCTTCACGCATGGGGGCAATAGGAATGGTGCCAGCGGTGCGGAATATAAAATTAAGCACCGGGATTTTAAAAATGCGGTGATCCATTACAAAGCGCACAGGGCGGCGTATGGCGCCTGCAATAATCATGGCATCCATAAAACTTACATGATTGCAGACCAATACGCACGGACCTTTTTCAGGAATATTATCCAGGCCCTGATGGCGGACGCGATACAGCGTGTGCGTCATGACCCACACGAGGAAACGCATCATAAACTCAGGAATTAGTGTGTAGATATAAATGGATACGCCGATATTCATCAGCGCAACAATTAATAATAATCCGCGGATAGAAATGCCATTGCTTAGCAGGGCAATGCTGACACCGGCAGCCACCACCATAAACAGCGAATTCAGAATATTATTGGCGGCAATAGCCCGTGATGTGAATTCTTTTTCTGTACGCATTTGCACCAGCGCATAGAGCGGCACAATAAATAAACCACCAAATACGCCCATCAGTGCGATGTCGGCCATAATGCGCCAGTGTGAGGCTAGGCTGATAAATTCGGAAAATGAGTAATGCGTTCCTGATGGTTGGCCAATGGCAAAAAAGAGGTCAATGCCAAAGAAAGAAAGGCCTAAAGAGCCAAATGGCACCAGGCCCAGCTCAATTTTTCGCCCGGAAAGCTGCTCGCAAAGCACAGAGCCTAAACCTACGCCAATCGAGAAGAGGGCCACAAGCAGGGTATAAACTGCGGCATCACCGCCTAATATGTTTTTGGATAAGCTGGGAAGCTGGGTTAAATAAACCGCACCAAAAAACCAGAACCACGAAATACCTAATAAGCTGTTAAATACCGTTTTATTCTCTTTAACATGCTTAATAATTTGCCATGTTTCTGAAAAAACATTCCAGTTGATTTTAAGGTCTTTAACGGGGGCAGGGGCTGCAGGCATACTTCTGCTGCTGATCCAGCCTAAAATGGCGACACCAAGGCAGGCCCAGATAATTAAAGACTCACCATGCGGCTGGTGTTGAATAATCATGGTGCCGGCAATTTGCCCCAGAAGAATAGCTACAAAAGTGCCCATTTCAATCAGGCCATTACCGCCTAATAATTCCTGGTCTTTTAAATATTGCGGCAATATGGAGTATTTTAATGGCCCGAATAGTGCGGAATGCACGCCCATCATAAATAAGCAGCCCATCAGGATGGCGGCATCTTTTTGCCAGAAGCCTATGCCGGCCGCCAGCATAATGGCAATCTCAAGCAGCTTTACCCATTGTGCAACACGGGCTTTATCGTATTTTTCGGCTAATTGCCCTGCAAATGAAGAGAATAGAAAAAAAGGCAGAATAAAAATACCTGCAGCGGCATTGACCAGTGCATTAGCACTTAGCCCTGCTGCGGATAATCCATGAAATGTGATCATCACCAATAAGGCATTTTTAAATAAATTGTCATTAAATGCGCCCAGGGATTGCGTAATAAAGAGGGGCAGGAAACGACGTGACTTCAGAAGATCGAACTGGTTTGTCTGGTGCATAAAATCTTATCCGCAGGGAATTTCGCCCAAGTCTAACCGAGAAGGGGGCGTTATAGAACGGCTTTTTTTGCTTGTGGTTTGAATCTGCTCTTTTTATGCCGTTTTATGCGCGGTAAAGCGTGCAATGCCCTGCTTAAGTCTTTGAATCTGATGGGCTAATGGGGTGTTGTGCTTATGCAGGCCAAATCGCCCCGAGTATGCGTAAGCCCTGAGCGCCGGTGACGCCGGGAAGATTGGCTGGCTGACGATCCAGACAGCACTTTGCTAGCCAGGCAAAGGCGTAGGTTTCCATCCAGTCTGGTGCAACACCCAGCGCCGCTGTGGTGGTGATTTGGGTTTGTGGCAGCTCTAGGGCCAGCATGCGCATCAGGGTTGGGTTGTGTGCGCCGCCACCGCAGACATAAAGCGTGCTGATTTCATCTGCCCTGAGCGTATCGGCAATGCTGCGGGCGCTGAGGGCGCAGAGCGTGGCTTGTACATCGCAGGGGGCATCACTGCGCTGGCTTAGATGCATCTCCAGCCAGTTCTGATGAAATAAATCCCGGCCTGTGCTTTTGGGGGCTTTGAGGCCGAAATAGGGGTCTTGCAAAAATTGCTCAAGTAAATCCGGCAAGACTTGCCCGCTGGCCGCCCATGCGCCGTCTTTGTCGTAACGCAGGCCCTGATGCCGGTTAATCCACAAATCCATCAGTACATTGCCCGGCCCTGTATCAAAACCGCAGGCCGACTGTTGAGGGATAAGCAGCGAGATATTGGCGATACCGCCGATATTGACCAAGGCGCGTCTTTGCGCGGGGCTGGCAAACAGCGCCTGATGAAACGCGGGCACCAGCGGCGCACCTTGCCCGCCCGCAGCCACATCACGCGATCTGAAATCCCCCACCACACTGATGCCGGTTTTTTCGGCCAGGCGGGCGTGGTTGCCAATTTGCAGGGTGTAGCCACATTCCGGCCGGTGGCGAATGGTTTGTCCGTGATTGCCGATGGCTTCGATATCGCTGGCAGCATAGCCTGCCTCTGCTAACAAGGCATGGATGGCATCGGCGCAGGCATCAGAATGAGCGTTGGCGGCCAGCTGAGCCAGATGCAGCTCATTGGGCTGAGGCGATTGCAGGGCAAGCAACTGGCTGCGCAGATCATCGCTTAATGGCGTGCCCCGGGCTGCAATCAAACGGGGCGGCGTGCTGGAAAAATCCACCAGGGCGACATCAATGCCATCGAGGCTGGTGCCTGTCATTAAACCTAAAAATAGCCGTTGCCCGTTCAATTTATGATCTCTGTTATGTATTCTTTAACGTGAATTGCATACTTATTCGGCCCGGGCCTGCTCAATTCTTTGCAAGAAAGCCAGCTGGTTCCTGGTTTGAGCAGCGATAGGCTGAAAGTGCGCTAAGTAGCGGCTTTCAATGGGTTTTGCAGTCGGCAGCTTCAGTGCAATCGGGTCAACCTGCTGGCCGTTTACTTTAAATTCGTAATGCAGGTGCGGGCCTGTCACGCGGCCTGTTGCCCCTACAAGGGCAATGACTTCGCCCTGCTTGATTTTAGAGCCTTGCTTTAAGCCCGGAGTAAATGCCGACATATGCGCATACAGTGTGCTGTATTTGCCATCATGGCTAATTTCAATATGCTTGCCGTAGCCGCTATTGTCCTGGGTGATTTTGCTGATTACCCCATCTGCTGTGGACATAATCTTGGTGCCGGTGGACGCTGCAAAATCGATGCCTTTATGTTGGCGCCATGATTTTAACACGGGATGAAAGCGCAGCTTAAAGCCTGAGCTGATTCGGGAGAATTCAACCGGGTTTTTCAGGAAAGATTGCTTAAGACTATTGCCATCTGGCGTGTAATACGCGCCTTCTGTGCTGCCCGGCGGGGTGTACCAGAGTGCCTGCAGCGTTTTGTTTTTATCACTGAATTCGGCGGCCAGGATTTTCCCTGTTTTAATTTCAATTCCGTCGTGGGTAAAGCTTTCATAAACCACACTGAAACGGTCGCCTTTTTGCAAGCCACGGTGAAAATCAATCTGGCCGGAGAAAATATCGATTAATTGCCGGGTGACATCATCAGGAATATTCAGCTGATCGGTGCTGGCGTAAAACGAGCTATTAATCGTGCCGGATTTAACCACTGTGTGCTGCTGGGTAGTGGCTTCATCAATGCTGGCTTTAAAGCCGTCTTTCTGCCGGGTGATTTTGATTTCCTGGCTTTTATTGTTGAGATAATGCAGCTCAAGCAAGGCACCAGAGCGCTCTGTTTTAGCGCGCAGGCTGCGCCCGGTATGCAGCTCATACAGCGATCTGGCAACTGGATCGGTTTTGATAAATTGGCTGGCTTCTTTGTCGTCCACATTCAGCCGGTTCAGCACTGCTGACAAGGTGTCACCTGCGCGAATGACGTCTTCGTGCCAGATGGGGCTGTCACTTTGGGCGAATGATAAGGTTGGTGTTGCAATCAGCTCGGTTTGGGTATTAAGCGTGATTTCTTCCTTTGGCCCAAACTCTGCCACACCATAGGCGGTAAGGGTAATGCAGGAGGGAATCAATACAATAAGCCAACTGCGTGAAATAAAGCGGGGGGTGATGCTGGCAGAGCGGGTACTTATTCTTTTAACAAAATCCTGAATCATTCGAGGCATAGGATGACCGATAAAATGCACTGGCTATCTGGGTAGCAGGGCGTACGTTATAAGAAGAAAGGGCGGTTTGATCCGGTTTCATGCGTCTGACAGACTGCCTGGCATCGCATCAGCTGGCGGCACTATCACCCTGCCTGCCTATGTTTTCCGTGTTGCTGACCCGCTTTATGGGCATTACACGGTAAATTTGGCGCTTGTGAGGGGATTGCCCGCTTACACAGCTTAAGGCCGGCAGGCTGCAAGGGTGAATGGCTGGAGTAACGGCATTAGATAAGTTTTATCTGATTTTTGTTACATGAACAGTCTTAAATCCGACCGGCTGCCAGCATAACAGAATGCTAATTTTCGTCAAACTTCCTTTATTAACATTGGTTTAGCGTAATAATTACACTTAAAAATATGAACTGAATTTGCTTCCAAGATGATATCGAAAAGATGTCGCATGATGTTGGAATCCCTTTCGTTCAGCTGCCGGTCGTCTCAAAGAGCATGTTTTTTAGCCCGTGGTGTGGCTTTCTTTGTCAGAAATAATGACGTTAGCAAGAAAAAGCATTATGCATTCAGGATTGGGTGTGTTTCATCTGGCTAAGCAGGCAATGCAGCATTTCAGTTGATAGCCCATGTAAAACCAGCCGGTGGCCTGCATGTAAGGTAGAGAGCGGAACCAGCGGGTGTTTATTATTTAAAAGTAATAAATGCTGCGGCGTATTGAGCAGGGTTGCCACATAGACGCCCATGGTTTCATCCATTTGCAGCGAGTTGGCCGCACGCCAGAAATCATTGTCTGTAAGGAATAGCTGATAGACCGGTGTGAATATTTCGATCGCTGTTTGTACGTCTATCCAGTTTAAGCGCCCCTGCGGCATGGTTTTTAGCACCAGAGGTGGTTCGCTGATCATGCTGAAATCGATGTCTGCAACGGCCGCGAGTGTTTTGTCTTCATTGCGCAAGGCCTGGTTCAGCCGGATGATAAAGTTGAACAGGTTTAAATCGTGTTTCAGAAATAATTCATCGGTCAGATCATCAATTGTCAGTGGCCGCAGCGATGAAAGCGGCACGCTGACGGGGGCATTGCGCTCGATAAATTCAATAATCTGCGCGCCTAAATGAAAGTGCCGCAAGATCAGCCAGTTGGCTTCGGGGGACACAAAGCCCTTTAGCCCCCAGACCAAAATACGGTGCAGCATTTTGGAGGCAGACCAGTGCTTGGGCAGAATGACTTTTAAAATTTGAATCAGAATCATGCAAAGCCGGGCAATCGGCCGTACGAAAGGCAGCAGATACTGGCGCGAAGGCGAGGCCAGCTCGCTTAGCCAGGCACGTTTTACATGATCGGGCAGCGGGGTGCTTTGATCCAGATACATGGCAAGCCAGGGATTAGGATCGCGAGGGTCGTGGGCGGCTTGTAAGAAGTCGTCTTTAGGCATGGGGTGTTCCGATATTTTGATGGGGTTCGAGCACTGGGTATTTGAGATAAATGAATGGTCTTGTCTCAAATCCACAAGCAAATTCAAAAAGATCTTTTTTAGTGCCTTCGGCACGTTGATTTTGGTGCGGGCGTCCCGCTGGACCTTCCTTTCTTGTGTGGCCAAGAAACGAAGCCAAAGCAGGCCACCCCACGAAACACGAAGGCCCCTGCGCTGCGGACAAACGAGTCGGCGGCGGGCGGGATTGGCTCGTTCCTCGCTCCGGCGTGTTTCAAGGGGGAGATTTAAGCCCCGTGCAACCAGTAGTGATGGAACTACAGATTATTTAGGCTTCAAAAATACTTAAACCTAAGGAAAAACAACTTGATTCAAAGCTTTTTTTCTCCGTGAAACTCCGTGTTTCAAGATCTGGGTTTTACTAAATATGCTCAAACTGCATTAAATAAAGTTGTGCGCAGCGTTTTGCGGTGATGAGTATGGCGTGAGCAGCTTTGGGATCGATGGCGAGGGTGATTTCGACTGCGGCCAGCCAGCGGGCCAGATGGTGTTCGTCGTTAGCGCCGTGGTATTCCAAGAATTTAAAGGCTTGCGGAGGCAGGGCCACTTGCTGGCGCAGCATCGGTAAAAGGGCGGGCACGATGCGCTGGCCTGTGCCTTCGATAATATAAATTGCGCCCAATAGGCCGATTGGGTTGGGGGTTGCGGCGAGTGCATGCAGATAGCTGTTGAGCGCTTCGCCGCCGGGGTTACGTTTAAGTGCGGCCAGCGGCAGCCCGCCACCGGCGGCTTGGTAGTCCTGATACAGGATTTCAAAATCGTGCTGCTCGTCATTGGCGTGCAGCTCAATCAGGCTGGCGAGTGGGGCAAAATCGCCACTCAGCGAGGCCGCAGCTTCTCTCATCCACAAGCTGCCTTCGCGTACTTGTGGCACCCAAGCGGCGGTCCAGTTGCGGTAGCTCTCTATATCAAAATGCTGGTTCACCAGTTGCGAGATCACCGGGCTGCGCCAGACTTGCGAGCGATAGTCCTGCCAGAGGCTGGCTAGTTGAGTTAGTAAGGGTTGCAACGCAAGCGGGGCGTTCTCCGCCTGATGCGGAGCGGGGATATTGGGGTCGAAGGTGTCAGTTGGGGCGGTGGTAAGGGCTGGAGCGACAGGCTGACTGCTGCTGTTACTATCAACCACTTCAAACAACATATACGCCGCACTGATTCGTCCTGATTCCGGGATAAAGCAGAAAATCTTCTCACCGGCTTTAAGCGGTTTGGTTTGTAAAAAATCGGCCAGCATAATAAAAATAGACGCCGCCCCCGTGTTGCCACGCGTTGCCAGATTGCTATACCAGCGCTCTGCAGGGATACTCAGCCCTGCTTTGGCGAGTAAATCTTCAACCACTGGCATAAATTTAGCCGACGAGTAATGGCAAAGAAAATGATCGATATCGCTCGACGTAATCCAGCCTTCATTAACCAGCTTTACATACTCATGAATACACACATCAAACAGCTGCGGCAGCATGCGAATATCCTGGCGCAGAGACATTGCGCCTGCCGCTTCGGCCTCGCCGGAAGAAGCAAAATCGAGGAACGACCGGCTGCGATCTTCCGTCAGCCCCAGCTGCATACACACCGGATAATCACCAGAAAAGCTTTTTTGATGTATCCATTTAAGCTTGATATTCAGCCCTGCCTTGGGCTGGCGGCTAAGTAGCAGCGCGCCCGCACCATCAGATAGCATCCAGCGCAAAAAGTGCGCGTCAAAATCGCTTTGATAGCCGCGCGGGGCAAAGCGGCTTTTTTTGAACATGCGTGATGGCATTTCGGCGGCTACAGCCAGCGCTTGCTGATGAGCGCCAAGCTCAATCGCTTGTGCAGCAAATTCAATCGCGCTGACGCCTGCCGCACATACGCCCTGGCAGGAAACGGTTTGCATCGGCGGCGCGGCCAGCTCGCCCTGAATCATATTGGCAAAGCCTGGCATCAGCGCGTCGCCGCCCGATGAGCCTACGGCCAGCAAGCTCACTTTATCCAGCGATACTTGTGCTCTGTCTAAACACTGATGCACTGCGGCAGCGGCCATCCGGGCGTGGTTCTCAACAGTTTGGCCCTGTGCATCAATGCCGTAATGCCGTGTCTGGATGCCATTTTCAGCCAGAATACGGCTTTTGATCCGCATGGAAATACGGTTGATGGGCGCAATATAGGCATCCATCTCTTCGTTGCTGATGGCAGGCCCGGGCAGATGCAGCCCCGCTGCGGCAAGGTAAACATGTTCAAACTGAATCGGCATCAGGATTCCTTAGTGGGTTTCATCAGGCTATAGCTACGCCAGCGCGGGCAAACAGCGCTTAGAAAATAGCTGCGGCACATATACCAGAGCAGTGGGCCGGCATGAAGGCGGGGATCGACTTGATCACGGTATTGTAGATGGAGTTGGTTGAGTGCCGACCAGTGCGCGCGTGGATGGCGATGGTGCGCCGTATGCAGGCCAATATTAAACAGCAGCGGGTTCACCCAGCCTTCAAAATTGCGGGCAAAGTTAATCGGCGAGTTGCCGTCGGCATGGGCGTGTTGCAGGTAATTGGTAGCCAGCAGCCAGTGCAGGCCATAGAGCTGCGGCAGTAAGACAAAAATAAGAAACTTCTGCCAGTTAAGCCAGGCCAGAATGCCCCAGAGTAACAGTACGGCGGCGTATTGGCGCAGGCAGTAATAAAACACGCCAGCATGTCGCTGCCTTAAGCCCAGTAGCCAGCTCGTAAATAGCGGATAAAGCACGATCGTGGCTTGCAGTGGGTGTAAAAGATAGCCAATCAGGTTGTTGCTGTCGCCGCCAAAGCGATAGGTGCGCGCCACATCTTTGGGGCCGTGGTGATAGCGGTGATGATTGCGGATATGCGCCGGATAAAACACAAAGGTGGGGTGGCCCTGCAAGAGCGTGATCCAGAAGTCGCTAATCCGGTTGAGACGTTTGTTGTGCCACATCCGCAGATGGGTGTGATTATGGTGAATAACGCTGATGCCCAGTGTGAGAAAAAGCATCATGGCGAAAAGAGCCAGGTTGATTAAAGTACCCAGCCCGGTGCGCCATAGCCAGACCACTAGCAGTGGTTGCAGGATTAAATAGCTCAGGCTTTGCCAGTCACGCTGATTACGTAACATGGCGTTTAATCTGCTTGTCAGCGGCATCCGGCGGCAGGGCTGTATTTAATAAGCGGTCCATAAACGGAAACATAAAGCCATAATTGCCGTGAAAACAAGCATGGTGCAAATGATGGCGGCGCGCACCATTAAGCCACCAGCGATCATGATGGGCATCGGGCAGAAAATCGTAATTGGAATGGCCGATATTATTGAAAATAATGCTGAAAACAGGCACCGCCGCGAGTGAGTAAATCGAGAAATCGTGCACCAGCATCGGCAGCATAATCACATTACCCAGCATGATGGCTTCTATGGGGTGAAAGCTATAGGTTGACCAGGGTGTAGTGACAATTGAGCGGTGGTGGGGCAGATGAAAATGCTTTAGCCAGCGGGTGTGCAGCAGGCGGTGGTTGATATAAAAATGGATTTCATTCCAGATGACTAAGGCGCTGATCTCAAGGGTTAACTGTACCGCTGATGCCTGCAAGGCCAGGTGCGCCCAGCCCAGTTGTAATAAGCCCCATGGAAAAATCATCCCTGTGCCAAATAAAAAAATGGAGAGCAGTGAAAGGCTTAGTTCGCGGCGCAGTTGCTCCGGCCCTCAAGCACATGGCCATAGACGATTTTTGGCAGCAGCCAATGGCTTAAAAACCAGGTCAGCCCGCCAATGCCAAAATACAGCGCGGCAAAAAACAGCACGCCAATGCCCATGATTTCATGCCACTGAGTAGTCAGAATAAATTCGCGCACATTGTGACAAGTAAAAAGTGATAAATGATTGTATGCCAATTGGCTGGTCATTCACACTCACGCGGCTGATTTTATTGGCGTGCTTGTTATTTATTCATCCTGTTGTTGTTAGCTGTCTTGCAATGTGCTTACATTTATATTCCGGTTTTTGACGTGAATGCAGACCGCCCCAGCGCTATTATTGAGCCGCCAGATAGTCGTATACCACGCTGCCCATTCCCAGAGTGAGATCCGCCAGAATATGGGTGCCGCTGAGCACTTCAAGCACAGGCAATTGTGCAACAGGTGCCAGGGCATGTTGTGCCAGCTCTATGGCGGCAGGGCCTGTCCATGCGCCTTTTACGGTAACGTCTTCCAGATAGTAGCGAACTAATTCGCAAATGCGCGGGCTGCCATCTACATGCGGAATAATCTTAAGCAGATAATTGGCCGCCAGCAGGCTTTCCCGCACTTTGGCATGATCTAAAGCCTGATATTTATAGCCCATGGTGGCGGTGACCACGCGTACAGGGCCGTAATCCAGTGTGCCAAGGTAGGTGCTTTTATCGACAGAAAGTGAAGGCGAGGCAAGCTTTTTAGGAAAGCCCCACAGCTCGCGGCCACCGGCAATCGGTGCCTCTGCATTTAAATACATTGAATGCACATAGCCACCTGGCTTGCCATCAAACTGAACAGGAATCACCTGGCCCGATTCGGTATAGTCGCCAAAGCCGGAGCTGTCCGGCATACGGATAAATTCATACTTCACCACAGGCACATCAAAGCTGAGCGGCTCAGGCAAGATGGCGCGCAGCGCATCCGGATCAGTGCGGTAGGTAACAATCAGGTATTCGCGATTTACAAACCTGTAAGGCCCGGGTGGAAAAGCGGGATTGGTCAGTGGCATGGCAAACGCCTTGCGCCGGATGTCTGCAATATTCATATTTGCTCCTGAAGTAAGTAAGGCGAAGAGCGGGTCGCGCAATAAGCAGGCGGCTCGAAATAGCCAGCAGGTCGTTTTATGCCACTGAAACTGTTGAAGCAGTTTGCGTAAGATAATGACAGCGGGCTGATACTTAAGTGTATGTTAGTCAGTTTTTAATTTACACCAGATCTGTTTTATATTTCCGATTATTGTAATTTAATAACATCTATTCTTTGCTGAAGTATGATGACGGGTATAAAAAAAGCCCGTTTATGAACTGACCCCAATTAGTTGGACAGTATAAAAGCTAGGCGCTCAAGGGCTGGGTTCTGTATTGCACAGGACTCAGCCCTTTTAACTTCAGTTTGATTCGGTCGTGGTTATAGTAATGGATGT
>NZ_PDZG01000100.1 GCF_002735645.1 Iodobacter sp. BJB302 | reverse complement strand
ACTCGGAACTGGAGCTGGCAAGATGAAGTGCAATTGAACCCCGACCGGGCTATTGAGCCTAAAACAAGCGAGGAATTACAGGTCGCTTAAATCGTAAAAACATCTCAACTATCTTGACAATTACCGCCATCTTGCCAGTGTGATTACCATGCTGGAGCAAGAGAGGAGCTGTTTAGATATTGCTCAGCAACTCCAAGCTGTAGAAAGCGCCGTTGCCAATGCCAAGAAAATACTGGTACATGATCACATTGATCATTGTCTTGAACACGCGGTGCGTGACCGTATTCAGAGTGCAGACGACACCATTCGTGAGTTCAAAGCCATTACCAAGTATTTATAAGGACGCATCATGCTGGATTTTTCAACTTTGCAGCAGCAGGGCAATGCTTGGTTTTTTATTCCCAGTGCCATTTTGCTGGGTGCTTTACATGGGCTAGAACCGGGTCATTCCAAAACCATGATGGCGGCTTTTATTGTGGCCGTGCGCGGCACACTCACGCAAGCTGTTCTGCTGGGTTTGGCCGCTACGCTATCCCATACCGCCGTCGTCTGGGCGATTGCGATGGCGGGGATGTACTTTGGCCAGCGCTGGAGTGCCCAGACCAGCGAGCCTTATTTGCAACTGGCTTCTGCCTTGCTGATTATTGCAACGGCACTGTGGATGATGTGGCGGACTTGGCAGCAACAGCGTGCGGCCCATGAGCACGACGATCACGATCATCACCATGACGAAGTCAAACATATCGATACCGGCCATGGTGTTGTGCGCTTAGAAGTATTTGAAGAGGGCGTGCCACCGCGCTTTCGCCTGTACCGCCATAGCACGACCGGCCAAAACTGGCGTGCTGATCAAGTGAATATCGAGACAGAGCGCCCAGATGGCAGCAAGCAAGCTTTTAGTTTTGAGCAGCGCGATGGCTTTGTTGAATCAAGGCAAGAAATCCCTGAGCCGCACCAGTTTGTGGCCCGCTTACGCTTAGGGCACGAGCATCATAGCCATGATTATGATGTGGAGTTTGCTGAGCATCATCATGTGATCGCAGATTACGCGCAGCTGGATGTGTCTGCTCCGGGCTATCAAGACCCGCATGAATTAGCCCACGCCAACGATATCCGTCGCCGCTTTGCAAATCGCGAAGTCACAACGGGGCAAATCGTCATGTTTGGCCTGACAGGGGGATTGATTCCTTGCCCCGCCTCAATCACCGTGCTTTTACTCTGCTTGCAACTCAAAAAAATTGCACTCGGTGCAACGCTGGTTTTAGGTTTTAGTATCGGCCTTGCCATGACCTTGGTGCTCTCAGGCGTAGTTGCGGCCTTAAGCGTGAAACATGTTTCAAAACGCTGGAGCGGATTTGGTGAATTTGCGCGTAAAGCGCCGTATTTCTCTGGCTGTTTGATTTTGCTTGTGGGCTTATACGTTGGCTACCATGGCTGGGTAAGTTTGCATTAAGAATTTTTAGAGTGGCACACACTAACTCAACAGTGCGATGATATGCTCAAGGAATAGCGTCTAATACCTAACCTTGGGTTCTTCACGTACTCTTTGCTCAGTGAATTTCAATATAAAAAAGGAACCCATGGAACATCTCGAAGCAATTAATCGGGCACTATTCTTGACGATCAACGCGAATCTCGGGAGTCCTAACTGGCTTATTAACTTAACTCGTTATATTGCAGATGATTTGATTTTATTGATTCCTTTACTATTACTTGGTATTTGGTTTTGGCGTGAAGATACATGTCGTAATATTGCACTTAAATCATGCGTGGTTACTTTTGTTGCACTGGGTACTAATCAACTGATTGGTCTCGCTTGGCCACATCCCCGCCCCTTTATGCTTGGGCTAGGACATACATTTATTCTTCATGCCGCTGACCCTTCATTCCCCAGTGACCATCTGACCATATTTGCGTCAATTGGCATTACTTTATTTCTAGGAAAAATAAGGACGCTGGCCGTCATTACATTACTGCTAGGGCTCATGGTGGGATGGTCACGTATTTTTCTGGGGGTCCATTTCCCCCTGGATATGCTGGGGGCCGTATTGGTTTGCATCATCACCTATGCCCTTGTGACCCCTGTATGGGACAAACTAAGTGCACCCATCATGCAAACAAGCATTCGGTTTTATCAATACCTTTTTGCCCGCGCAATTACAGCAGGCTGGATTAAACATTAATCGCTTGGTTACTCATGATAGGGAGCTCATATGTCAGCTAGTTCTCCTCTCCAAAGTATTACTATGCCAGTAGTTACCCCAAAACCCGCAATTCCTCGTGCAGTCTGGGCGCTAGGCTTAGTGAGTTTATTTATGGATTTATCTTCAGAGCTTACTCATAGTCTCCTGCCAATATTCATGATGACAACACTAGGGGCCAGTGCCTTAATGATTGGCGTTATTGAAGGAATTGCCGAAGCAACGGCATTGCTAGTAAAGATTTTTTCTGGGGCAATAAGTGATTATATTGGCCGACGTAAAGGGCTTCTCTTATTTGGATATGGATTAGCAGCGCTCACCAAACCCCTATTTCCATTAGCCTCTAGTATGGAAACCGTGTTTACTGCTCGTTTTTTGGATCGCATTGGTAAAGGGATTCGTGGTGCACCACGAGATGCTTTAGTCGCTGATATTGCGCCAGCAGAAATTCGAGGAGCTTGTTTTGGTTTACGTCAGTCCCTAGATACTGTTGGTGCATTCCTCGGACCTTTGTTAGCCATCGTCCTCATGGCGGCTTGGGGAAGTAATATTCAACTCGTGCTATGGGTTGCTGTTATTCCGGCCATAGTGGCAGTAGGTTTAATTGTGTTTGGTATCAAAGAGCCCATTCAGGGCAAAGCAGCTCAACCATTTAGATTCCCAATACAAGTTGAAATATTTCGTAAGTTTTCTAAATCCTATTGGTGGGTAGTCGGCATTGGCGCTATCTTTACCTTGGCACGATTTAGCGAAGCGTTCTTGGTATTACGTGCTCAACAGATTGGGCTCTCTACAATGTGGGTTCCCATTGTTATGGTCGTCATGGCCTTGTTTTATATGTTGTCAGCTTACCCTGTTGGCAAACTGTCTGACCGCATCAGTCGCACGACTTTATTAAGCTTAGGTTTAGTATTCTTAATATTGGCTGATTTCGTGCTAGCTCAATTAAATTCGATCGTTGGTCTTATGCTCGGTGTTGCATTATGGGGATTACACATGGGGTTTAGTCAGGGCATTCTTGCCACCTTGGTTGCAGACACAACCCCTAAAGACTTGAAAGGCACCGCATTTGGCCTTTTCAACTTAGTGAGTGGGGTTAGCATGCTACTCGCAAGTGTGGTTGCAGGATGGTTATGGCAATTTCACGGCTCAAGCACAACTTTCTATGCAGGTGCTTTTTTCTCTCTGATCGCACTATTAATGCTTTATGGGCATAGAGCACTATGCAGAGAAGAGTGATCGTGTTGAATGGTCTCTCTATATAGATAGGTTTTAGGCCAAGCAACTTGATCACCTTTAACCTCATTCAAATCCCTTCGTAAAGGCCAATATCATGAGTCATTGGGAAATTTACCCTTTTGGTGAGGAGGGCTCCGCCATCATCGTGCGACTAAAAGGGGATTCTTTGTGGCTAAGCCAAGCTCAATTGGCCACACTTTTTGGATGTAGCTTACCCACGATTGCTGAGCATTTACTCCAAGTTTTTAATGAGGGTGAACTGATAGAAGAAATGGTTTCTAGACCTTTTTTGCCCTGCACGGACAAAGAGGAATCTGATTCGCTCACACTCTATAATCTTGATGCCATTCTTTCTGTTGGTTATAGAATCAATACCAAACAAAGCACGGTATTTCGTCAATGGGCAACCAAGATGCTCAATGAACACTTTGCGCAAAAATGGGCAGTGGATAAGGCTCAGCTAGAGCAAAATCTTCATGAGCTTGAAATTGCTTTTGCTGCGGCTAAAGATGCTGTCCAGCTCACTAGCCCTAGCCTTAATACCATGCAAAATTCTGCAGCAATCATTAGCCGATATAGACACACTTTTAGGCTATTACAACGTTATGACGAAGGCGTGTTGCTTGAACCAGTAGGCACTTCAGGAGGCTGCTTATCCTCGCTTAGCGAGGTTCGTCATGCCCTAGCAGGGCTAAAAGATGCACTCATGATCAGAGGAGAGGCTTGCGAGTTATTTGGTTGTGAGCATGGCTGCAGGTTAGCCACTATTTTGGAGCATATCGATCAAACTATTGTGGGCAACCCAACCATAGAAAGTAAGGCCGCCCATTTATTATATTTTGTGATCAAAGAAACACCTTTGTCTGAAGGAAACAAACGAGCTGGGGCTTTTTTGTTTATTGATTTCCTACATCGCAATAATGCCTTGATGCTGGATGGAGAGCCGATCATTAATGATGTCGGTCTAGCCGCATTAGCCCTTTTAATTGCGCAATCAACACCTATGCAAAAAGAGAGCATGATTTGCCTTATTGAAAATATGTTGGCAAAGCCTACTCATTCTCTGTTTTAATACCGCTTAAGTTAAAAACATAACCATATTCTAGTGTTTTTTCCTGACGTTGCGCAGATGTAAAAAACAAAGGCCAAAGCCCCAGCTTCGATGCGTTTCAGTGAGCTGAATCAGCAGTTCCGCAATTTTTACGTTTTCTGCATCCAGCTTACGAATATAGCGATAGCAAGTCGTGCTAATCGCAAAGCTGGCGCAAGCCACACGAATAGAAACTGCCTTGGTTTCAACGGCCCAGTGAGCCATCTCGCGGCGCTGAGATGTTTCAGATGATTTCTGACATGGCTTCCTTGATGATGTCCGCCTGCATTTGGGCTTCGATATACATCTTTTTAAGACGCTTGTTTTCGTCCTCCAGCTCTTTCATGCGCGTCATCATCGAGATGTCCATGCCGCCAAACTTGGCGCGCCACTTATAAAAAGAGGCAGAGCTCATGCCGTGCTCGCGGCACAAATCGGGGGCGGTTGAACCGGCTTCGGCTTGCTTTAAAATCGCCATAATCTGGCTATCGGGATAGCGTGCTGCTTTCATGTAGAGCTCCTCAAACACTGCGAGAAAATTCTACTTAAAAATGAGCTGGTTTTGTGGGGGGATTACCACGAGGAAATGAAGCCTGAAAAACGCCGTACTCACAGAAACTTAGCTCCTGCCGTTGGCAGGCTACTGTTCTTAGGAGAACACAGCCAGGCCACTGGCTGTGCTTATCCGACATACCTACCCTGTGAAACCGGCAGATCTGCCTCTTATCTTGCTGATAATGAACTTGTTAGCATCGTCATTAGCTATCAATATCACCACCAGAAGCATTATTAATACGAATAGTTTCATATGGCTATATGCTATCGACGGATCAAAAAACTCCAGCAACAGTGTAATACAGGGGGAGATATTAACGATAATATTCGTCGACAATGGGCTTGTTAGCTCAATGCCCTTTTGAAGCATCCATAGCGGCAATATATTCCCCAATATCACTATTATCGGGAGGTACACCCAGAAACTGGATTGCGTCGTTGCCAACGCGCCCTCGCTCGGCAACAATAAATAGCAGACACAGATGAGCAATGGAAATCTGAACGACTGAACATTTACGGCATTAAACTCTCTTTTAGATAGTGATTTTGCCATGTAGGTGCCGACAGCCATACCGGTTGAGGTCACAATACAAACCAAACCAAGCGCCAGAACAAATAAAAGGTTTGAATCGAATGGGTTAGATCTTTGCCCTTTTACGGCCAGTATCATCAGGATGGAAACAATAAAAGTCAACAACACTGATATGACGGCGCTTTTCATACCCACTGGGTTTTTGTTATAAATCTCGATTAAAAAGGAAATAATCGGACTGAGTCCAAAAAGTATCGCCACTAGTATTGATGGTTCTGTCCACTTTAAACCAACAAATAGCCCGACCCAAGACACCAATGTAGATATGTTCAACAAAAAAATTAACTTGAAAGAGTTGCTGAATGTTTTTAACTTAACAGGGAAAAATAAAAAAGAAACCAATAAAAACCCGAGCCAAGTAAAGGTAAAGGTCCAAAACAATAATACAAACAGATTGATACTCTGCAACATGCCAGAAAGAAACACATCTATTGCAGCACCGAGGATACAATAGCCAAGAATATAAGTGGGGCCAGACATCTGATTTTTACTGTTCATAGAGTTCAAACATACCTTTCCTTTCGAGGCCAACGATGTGCTGGTAATCGATATTGAGCTGATCAGCACAACTATGACTTAAAGCAATCCAGCCAGGTGAGCTGAATACATCTGTTGTGAGTTTTATTTCCTCATCAATACCCAGCATATTCGATTTCTTATAAGATGGTAAATTAGAAATGGTATCGATATGCTTAATTGATTTTACAATGCCCGAACTAAAGGATATCAGTTCTTTAATCTTCAAATATTTTGATGGCATGTATTCTTCCGAAATTGTTACCAAGAAACTTTCGGTTGAACAGATGCTCAGTACCAGTTCATCAATTTGCGTCCGTTTCAATGCAAAGGATGACAATGCAGGAAAACCGGCTCCATGAGGTCTGGCACCCGTTTCGATTAATGTCCATCCGTCTTTTGTTAAAAACAGTTCAGAATGAGCCGCACCAAACTTAATCCCCAAAGAATCCAGACAGTTAAAAATATAGTCTTTAAGCTTAGCGTGTTCTTGATCGTCGAATGAGGTCAGTTCTGTGAACTCACATATTGAATCGGCACCATTGTAACTGCCTTTACCCATTTTCCATACCGCACAGATCTTATGACGGCCATTGTAACTAACGGTATCAACCACATACTCTTCACCCTCAATAAAAGGTTGCAGAATAATGACTTCATTTTTTAAATTAAGCTGATTGCTTTTCTCGAATAAATTGCTTGAATGAGTCCTAACCTCTTCAACAGTTTTACAAACAAATACTGAATCCGTACCTGCACTGTCAACGGGTTTTAATACAATTTTTTGATATCCCTCTAATAATTCAGTAGCATATCGAACGGCTTCTGTCAGATTTGTTAGTCTATAAGTGGGTATATGACGAAGGTTGCTGTTTTTCAAGCACTCCTGCATTAGGTATTTATTTCTTCGGGAGCGACTTGTTTTCGTATCATTACCAGGAAGGCATAAGACTTCTGCCAAATGATCGGCAAGTTCAATTCCAGTTTCACAACCTGCAATTACCGCGATAATCTCATATTCTGCTAATCGATTGATGGTGTCACTTTCCGCGTACTGCAAACTCATGAAAAAATCATCAGCTCTATAGCTATTTAGTAGTTTAGAAGGTAAATCATTTCTACTTTGTATATGCGCACACCGGTATCCTTTCTTATTAAATTCCGGAGCCAATCCATTTCCCGATGAGTAAGCGTCAACGAGAATAACTATCTTTTTCGAGTCTTTGATGTCCATGCAGCTTTGTTACTCCATGCTAGAATTAGGGGCTAAGTGTCGAGGGTCTTAGCATCGAGGGTTATACTCGGCATCCTGTGACGGGCTTGATTGAAAGCATGTCGGTAATCTTTGTGAAGTCGGTTTTTTCAATACTTTTAGCCAAACTCACCATTTCTAGGTATCTATCTGACTTAACACCACCCGGCTGATATATTCTGTACCGCCAATATCGCCAAAGTGAAGTCAGTATGGCGGCGTATTCAGTATATATTTTGAATACTTTTGTCTCGCTCTCTTCCAGTACTCTTATAGAATTGTATCCAGAGATAAGATGTGCTGCTTTTTCCGGCAACAATCTCCCATCCATGCTGCAAGTACCGACAATAGCCATGGCGATATCAAAAACAGAGTGGTAAATACAGGTCAACTCAAAATCTATCATGCTGACGAACTGCTCGCCGTTAAATAACATATTATCATAGAAGAGATCGGAGTGAATGACAGAGACTGGTAAGCCACTAATGCTTTCTACGTCAAGATCCCTAAGTCTACCCTTTGCCCAGCGCTCGTAATCCTGATCAATATCGGCGTCGAGGGCATCCATGAACTTTTTCTGCTCATAGAAAATTGAATTTGTTAAAAAATTTGGGACAGGAATGTTATGCAGTTTCGCCACTGCAACGCCAAGTTGCCTGAGCATATGCTCACTAAAGTCTTGGCATACAGAACCATCCATGTAAGTTCTCAATAGAGCGTATTTTCCTCTTAATACTATCGAATGGCTTTCTTGCTTTTTGGGTTTAACAAGCAAAGAGGTCTCATAGTGATGGTCTTCCAACCATACAAGCGTCTTTGCCATGATCTCAACGTCATCGCGGCTCTGCTCTTCAATGATGCTGAAGACACAGCGACCTATATCAGTTTCGAGACAGTAATTCGCATTGCCGGACCCCTTCCCCAAGAAGGCGCTGTTTTTTACAGTTAAACCATAAAGAGATTCTATGTACCGAACTTCATCACTATTTAACATTGTGCTTGTTTCCGTTTCTATATTATTCATTTAAGCGCTTGATGCAAATCTTCATACAAGTCATTGATATCTTCGATACCGACTGACATTCGTATTAATTGCCTCGTAATACCTGAACTTTTTTGCTCCTGATCACTAAGACTTCTGAATGATGACGATGCCTGATAAGGAGAGTTTAATGTTGTCTCTAAGTCACCCAAACTATTTGAAGGGATGATTAAATTCAATTTTTTCTGAAAGCTTGTCGTATCAAAACTTTGGGCAATTTCAAAACTTACTAATCCACCGAACCCCTGCATCTGCTCGCGAGCAACGCTATGATTGTGATGATCCGGTAGCCCAGGGTAATACACTTTTGTTACATTGGGGTGCTCATTTAAGCGGCTAGCCAGTTCCATAGCATTGCGGTTAATTGTATTCATCCGTATTGCCAATGTACGCAAACTTCGTTCCAGAAGGTGACATGACTGGGCATTTAAACACCCCCCAAAGTCATTCATATTTTCGGTCATTAAAGCGATGGACTCTTCGCTTCCTACCGCAATGCCTCCTGATACATCGCCGTGGCCACCCAAAAACTTCGTTGCACTGTGAAGTACTAAATTGACACCATATTCCAAGGGATTTTGATTAATGGGTGTCGCCACAGTGTTATCTATGATGGTGAACAGACCCTTGCTCTTGGCAAACCCAGCCAATAACTCAATATCAAGAATTTTGAGCAATGGATTGGTAGGCGTTTCAATATATATCGCTCTTGTATTCGAATTGACTGACTCGATAATGCTTTCTACTTCGCAACTCTTGGATACACTGTATGTGATTCCTAGCTTTGCGAAATGATTCTGTGCGAATTTAAGTGCGCCAGAGTAAACACCATTTTGTAAGACAATATGATCGCCGGATTTTAAATGAGATAGCATCGCCGTAGCGAAAGCCGCCATGCCAGAGCTGAATACCAAAGCGGCTTCACCGCCGCTTTCTAATGCACACATTTTCTTTGCAACTGCACGCTGATTGGCTAAATTGCCATGTCTTGGGTACACGTCTTCGTTCATATCCAGATGTTTGTGAGAACTCGCCGGAAATAATGGAGAGAGAATTCCGCCATTCATCTCGTCGATAATTGTCCCGCTGTGAACGGCAATGGTTTCTTTTGCTAACACGGTTACTACCTATTTTCTAGTATTAGGAAGTGCCAAGTATCTTTTGACAGAGGGCACATGACATATGGATACTCAATTATGAAGGGTTGTTTGGCATGGCAAACATAGGTGTAAAATCAATTAATATGACATCGCGATAGCCAACCTTGCCGTGTCCATCAACATGAACCGGTTTCACTTGGTGCCATACTAAATCATCGACTACACCAATAGAATCAAGCGGATTAAGCATAATTTGGTTACAAAGGATATTAGTCTTAGTGTTGTCCGTGATGATGCTTTCACCACCAGAGACGCCATTACGATTGATCAAATGTACCCATGTACAAGGTTCCCCATCTTTATGAAGTCGATTGGGTACAGAAACACCCGGCGATCCAACCTCCGCTTTCATTCGAATAAAATGGATGCCGACTTCCATGGGGATTGTGGAAGAATACTGATGTAACGGAGAGTTTTTAAAATCATGCAAAACTAGTGAAGTAATAAGCTTATTTGACAAAATGTCGTTTGGAACAGACTGAAATTTTCGAGCTTCATCTACGACTTCATCATTAAACCCGATATCTTGTTTGTAAGAATAAGCGTATTCAGAAGACTGAGGAACTAAGAGATTTAAGCAGGGTAAAAACACATACTTACTGTGTTGTCGATAACGACCCGATTTTTCGCCGTATGGGTCCAGCGCAAGCGTATCAAAATGTCTCTGAATATGACTTAAATCTGATTTTTGTTCATCGGTAAGGCTAAAATCATCCGAATCTAGCTTGCAATATCCCATGCTTTTCATAATTGGATATGCGTTCACACGGCATTCAAGTGCATTTTCTAACGCTTTATGGTTCCCACTAATCATTGTGAAATCTTCCCTTTTACTCTCTCTGATTGAATAGACATATTAATTTTCACGGTTATGCTTACTAGTATTGAAAATAAAATATTTAAAAATCTTTCAAATTAATTACCTACTTCTATGAAGTATTATTCAACATCAGTGGAAAACTATTAGGCGAAACTTACTTGATTCAGCTATTAATCACCAGAACATTAATGAATTGTTGATAAAAAGTGTGGTAATCCCCCCACAAAACCAGCTCATTTTTAAGTAGAACTTTCTCGCAGCTTTTGAGGAGCTCTATATGAAAGCCGTAGGCAATTGAATATGCCAGATTTTGGCGATTTTAAAGCAGGCCGAAGCCGGTTCGACCGTCCCCGATTTATGCCGCGAGCACGGCATGAGCTCTGCCTCTTTTTATAAGTGGCGCACTAAGTTTGGTGGCATGGACGTCTCGATGATGACGCGCATGAAAGAGTTGGAAGATGAGAATAGGCGTCTTAAAAAGATGTATATCGACGCCCAAATGCAGGTGGACATCATCAAGGACGCCATGTCAGAAATCATCTGAAACATCTCAGCGTCGCGAGATGGCTCACTGGGCCGTTGAAACCAAGGCAGTTTCTATTCGTGCGGCTTGTGCCATTTTTGTAATCAGCACGACATGCTAGCGTTACATGCCTAGCCTCTACTTTAAAGTGAGCTTAAAAACGGAGGGATTACCGCCCGATCTGGGTTCAATTGCACTTCATCTTGCCAGCTCCAGTTCCGAGTCGCGTTACGCCACCGTTCCGGACGCGCCAAGCGGGCGGCTTGGTAGCGGTAATTGTCAAACCAGTTGTCGCCTTAATCGTTTAATATTTATGCCGTTCTTTGCTCTGCTTTTTTCCTTACAGCACCCGTCTCCGCTTCCGGTGATTTTTCTGGATTGAGGTGGACGATAT